>JBHJMN010000186.1:0-407 GCA_042219835.1 Paenibacillus elgii | reverse complement strand
GTGTTTTTGCCGGAGGCTTGGATCGCCTGCAAGCGCCCAGCGCCATCTCATCGTTGTGGGCAAATACGGCTGCAATATCCTTATTCCCCTGCAGGATGTTTTCCATAACGGACAGACCTTTGGCGCGGTCGAAGTCGGCCGGCTGGGAAGCAACCATTTTCACGCCGTCTTTGCCGTCTACGGCATTGTGGAAGCCTTTGCCGCGGTCGCGGGCTGCCGAGGTTCCGGCGATGCCTTGCACTCGACGATATTTCCTTTGCCGCCGATCGCTTTGAGAATGAAGTTGCCGGCCATCTGTCCGCCCTTGACGTTGTCGGATACGATATGTGAGACGGCTTGACCGCCGTTCGTTGCGCGGTCGATGGGTGATTACCGGAATGTTGGCTTTGTTCGCCGCCTCCACCGCT
>JBHJMN010000185.1:0-409 GCA_042219835.1 Paenibacillus elgii | reverse complement strand
TTTCATGAACTATAACATGTTTAATATTCGTGCTCAAATTCTGTAGTTCTGCCCTTGTAAAAGTGGGATATAAGAGAACGTTCTCAAGATCCTCTAGCGCAAACCATTGATAGATCAATTTGTATGGTTGCCCAACCTCTTTGCCGAAGATCATCTTCTCTTTCTCAAATACACTGCTATTCTTGTCCGCACATAAATGAATCAAGAAGTAAAAACCCATTTCGTGATATTTTTGATTTTCATGTTCAAAAAAGGTTTCTGCAACCCAAAGTAGTCTTTCCGTTCGTACTTCTAACTCTAATTCCTCAAGCATTTCTCTTTTCAACGCTGCTTCGGAGTTTTCCATCATAGATACTCTACCGCCTGGAAACGCCCAAAAATCATCCTTATCTGCTCTATGTAAGAGTAC
>JBHJMN010000184.1:0-411 GCA_042219835.1 Paenibacillus elgii | reverse complement strand
GGCGGTGGAGGCGGCGAACAAAGCCAACATTCCGGTAATCACCATCGACCGCGCAGCGAACGGCGGTCAAGTCGTCTCACATATCGTATCCGACAACGTCAAGGGCGGACAGATGGCCGGCGACTTCATTCTCAAAGCGATCGGCGGCACAGGAAACATCGTCGAGCTGCAAGGCATCGCCGGAACCTCGGCAGCCCGCGACCGCGGCAAAGGCTTCCACAATGCCGTAGACGGCAAAGACGGCGTGAAAATGGTCGCTTCCCAGCCGGCCGACTTCGACCGCGCCAAAGGGCTGTCCGTTATGGAAAACATCCTGCAGGGGAATAAGGATATTGCAGCCGTATTTGCCCACAACGACGAGATGGCGCTGGGTGCACTGCAGGCGACCCAAGCCTCCGGCAAAAACATCGT
>JBHJMN010000183.1:0-418 GCA_042219835.1 Paenibacillus elgii | reverse complement strand
ATTACAGAAGAAGCCCGGGAACGCTTTTTTCGTCTGCAGGGCAGACGACGGGCGGAAAAGGAGTACTGGGCCTACGATACGACAACCCTTTCGAGTTACTCGGAATGCTTAAAACAAGTCAAGTACGGAATGAACAAAGAACACGATCCGCTCCCGCAAATAAATCTGGCGCTGCTGTTCGGCGAGCAGTCGAATTTGCCGTTTTACTACCGCAAGCTCCCTGGTAACATTTCGGATGTGCAAACGGTGAAGAAGTTGCTCGCGGACATGGACTTCTTCACCTACAAGAAGATCAAACTGGTCATGGACCGCGGTTTTTATAGTGAAGCGAACATCAATGCGATGTACCAGCATCATCTGAAGTTTCTGATTGGCGTGAAAGTCACACTTAAATACGTACAAGAGGAATTGGAATCGG
>JBHJMN010000182.1:0-427 GCA_042219835.1 Paenibacillus elgii | reverse complement strand
GGCTCTTCGACAGTAACAATAAAGTGAGACAAAAATGCTCTATGAATTTCCAATAATTCTTTGAAAATCGGACAAGGGAAAGGGATTCGGATGCTTCGCTTCCCCGTCTCACCTCCTGCTAAGAATAGGAGAGGTGGAAAGTGGACAGACTGGTAACTGGACAAGGGAATGGGTTCGGTTGCGAGCGATACGTGGCTCCAGACTGCTACTCATTCTTTTTAACGTTTCAGAGAAAGATCCAGTTTACCCGCTAGCAAGTATACGATCGCGATCATGTTTTCATAAGAACGGTAGCCGCGGGCCTTACGTTTGGCGGCTTGAAACAGACTGTTGATGCCCTCCAACAATCCGTTGTTGAGTTTGGAAGTGAACCAACGAACGACGCCATCATAGTGTTTTTTGAGCATCTTTGCAACTTCAACCATGG
>JBHJMN010000181.1:0-432 GCA_042219835.1 Paenibacillus elgii | reverse complement strand
GTCCTCCGCCCCGAACGGCAGACGATTCTGCATCCAGTGCAAGCGGTTGATTAACGACGCGTGCTCGACCATGACCCCTTTGGGCCGGCCCGTGGAGCCTGAAGTATAGATCACGTACATCAGATCGGCGGAGCGGTTCACAGGCTCCAGATTCCCGGCGTTTGCCACGGCATCCCCGTCGCCTTCGCACGCCGCAAGCTGCTCCTCGATCACCATCAGCTCGCGCTCCGTTCCCAACAGCTGGAGGCTCGCCACCAGTTCCCGCTGGGTCAAGACGATGGACGCGCCGCTGTCCTCCAGCATGAACGCGAGCCGCTCCGCGGGGTCCTCCGGGCGAAGCGGCAAATACGCGCCACCTGCTTTCAGGATCGCCAGCAGGCCGACGATCATCTCCAGCGACCGATGAACCGCGATGCCGACGATCCGGTCCGG
>JBHJMN010000180.1:0-435 GCA_042219835.1 Paenibacillus elgii | reverse complement strand
AATAATATATTGCTCAAAAAATTACAATATAGTAGAAAAACAAAGAGAGCCCTTATTTCCATAAAGGCAGCTCTTCTGCGCAGTTGCAATCGAGGACCATTCTCAATCGCCAAGACCTCAATTTTCCGCTGCTTGGTCTTATTGTCGACATCCAAATAAATCACGTCAATGACCTGGCCAATGTATCTTTCCATTCACGTTCGCCTCCAAATTGAAAAAGGATAGCTCGTCAGAAGTTGGCTCTGACAAACTATCCTTTCAAGAAATATTGCCCGATTACTTCAACAACCACAACGAAGATGCGTCAGACGGCTCCCAGCCACCCAGCGAGGTGTGGGCCTGCCGGCACTCGTACGTTTTGCCGTCGTGCGTTACCAACGTGCCTACCGTGTAAGCCGTGTTCGGCGCCCATGCGGAAACCGCCGGACCGGAAGC
>JBHJMN010000018.1:0-109394 GCA_042219835.1 Paenibacillus elgii | reverse complement strand
CTTTTTCACCAATACATACTATTCTTTTCCTGTTGACCAAGCATTTCTCAAGCGCACTGGGCCAGAACTGATCAATAAGTCATGAAAACTTCCAGATAGCTTAACTACCCGAACGAGACTCGTTCAATAAATCTTCTAACTTTCTATCAGTTCCAGTGTTTTCGATCGGCGTAAATACCCTCATCACGAAATCACCGTTTTCAGAGACTGTAAAATTGTTGTAGCGAAATGTCAACAGGCCTACTTGAGGATGATGTATCACTTTTTCCCCTTCCGAATTTCCAGATACATCATATCGTCCCCACCTCTCCCTGAACTCCTCACTCCTGTCATATAACATATAAACTATCTCCTGATACCACGAATCATTCATGTACAAGGCGTACCGGCTTCTGAAATGGGCAAGCAGTGTAGTGGCAACGTTTTCCCAATTAACAATGCAAGTATGGTGATCCTTCATCATGAAGATGCGCCATAGAATATTTTTCTCGATCTCCGGCGCTTGATTAAAGTCACCACATAGTGTACCCGACATTTTGTTCCATGCTTTAACGTTCCAACGCTTATCGATGACATAAGCTGGGTAAGTCCCCATCCTGTCGAGAATCTGTTGAATGGCTGGAGAAATGGTTGCATCCGCATTTGCATTTGGAAGTACAGAACGATTAGCTAGTACGAACAGATGATTGCGTTCATCATTGCTGAGTTGAAGTGTTCGTGCCAAACTCTCCAGTACTTGTTCCGATACTTGAATATCCCGTCCCTGCTCCAGTGCAGTGTACCACGGTAAGGAAATGCCTGATAGACTTGCCACCTCTTCCCGCCTAAGACCAGGCGTACGACGCCGTGAGGTCTCACTCCGTAATCCCGCTTCCTGCGGGGTTAGACGCGACCGGCGGGTCCGGAGAAAATCAGCCAGTTCTTTTCGCCTTCTTTCAGAATTCATAACAAAGATACACCTCCATATCCTGATATAATTTATATCAGTATCAGTACAATTAGCATTTAGAATAGTACTACAATTACGGACCTTTTTGTGGGTTTATAAAACTGATTATAATCGAATTGTCACTTGCAGTACTACAAAAAATCAATAACGAAGGAGATCTTATGTTAAAAACAGAACAGAGCGAACGTAGCAGTAGTTTGAGGGGAAAACGTGTAATCCTCCTCGGAGGGACGTCCGGAGTTGGATTTGCGGCTGCCGCAGCCGTTGCGTTGGAAGGGGCATCCGTAGTAGTCGTATCCAGTCGAAGAGAGAGAGTTGACGATGCGATCTCACGTCTACCACAAGGTGCGGAAGGACATGTGGTTGATCTATCGAATGAGGAGCAGGTTCGTGTATTCTTTAGTCAAATCGGTGAATTTGATCATTTGGTTTTCACGGCTGGCGAGTCCTTACACATCGAAAATCTCAACTCTATCGACATGGAGACAGCACGCAGACTCTTCAACGTACGGTACTGGGGGGCGGTTATGGCCGCTAAATATGGGAGCAAGAACATCAGACAGGGCGGTTCCATCATTTTAACTTCCGGCGTTGCCAGCGTTCGGCCGCAAAAAGGTTGGACAGTCGTAGCTAGCATCTGCGGCGCTATTGAGACATTGACCAGGGCGTTGGCCGTCGAACTCAGTCCGCTTCGTGTCAATGCCGTTACTTTCGGGCTAATGCGTACTGAGCTGTGGAACAGCATTCCTGAGGAACAGCGAAACGCGATGTATGAAAATACCGGGAAAGCCCTCCCGGTCGGCCGAATTGGAGAACCGGAAGACGCGGCTGAGGCGTTTCTTTTTTTAATGCGTGAAAAATACTCTACCGGACAGACCATCATCGTGGATGGTGGTTCTACACTTGTGTAAGCGCGAGGCCACCGGAGCAATGATCTTGCTCTTAGGTGGCTCACCCTCTTGAGAGAGCAGGTTAGCGGCATTTTCCACACTAGAAAATCTACCTGTTCCAAAAATATACGCTGATTAATAATGCCGCCATAGACGAAAATCTAAAGTGAACTCCGGCTGAGCGGCCGGAGTCACCGGCTTAGCTAACGGATCGCCGGCCGGCGATCCGTTAGCGCCGCGTTACGAGAGATGCGCAAGCAAGGTGCGGTAGGCTGGTATCGCTTCGTTGTCGTACACATTGTAGATGTTCGGATCGACGCCGGTCTTGACGATGATTGCCTGATGCTCCCGGTTAATATAAATCTGCTGGCCGTAAATGCCGCGCGCCATCATTTCCGACTCGCCGCTGCCGCCCGGCGTCCACCACTGATACTGGTAGCCGAAGTAACCATCGTCATTTACCGCACGCAATTCGTCCCGATCCGGAATGATCGATTCGCGTATCCACCGCTCCGACACCACTTGCCGCCCGTTCCAGGCGCCCTGATGCAGCACGAGACGGCCGATCTTAGCATAGTCCCGCAAGGCGGCATTGACGAAGGCGAAGGTAATTTCATTGCCGTGCAGGTCCGTGTTCCAGTACGCATCATATTCCATGCCGAGCGGCAGCCACAGCTTTTCTTCCAAGTAAGCCGCTGTCTTCTTCCCGGTCGTCCGCTCCAATAGCATGCTCAGCACTTGCGTATCGGCGCTCTTATATTGATAATGCCCCGGCGGCTGCAAGCGGGGCAGCTTGCCGATGAACTGCGTAATCGGCATCGGCGTCTCCCCGAACACATCTTGCAGGAAAGCATGGATATCCGCATTAGGATCGTGGTAATCCTCGTTGAAGCGTACGCCGGAGGACATTTGCAGCACATCCTTGACGCTGGCGCCGTCATATCCGCTGCCGGCAAGCTCAGGCAAATAGCGCGTTACCGGATCGTGAACGTCCTGCAGCGCGCCTTCATCGAAGGCGATGCCAAGCAGGAGCGAAACGATTGACTTGGCGACGGACATCGACGTCGCGATCGATTCCCGTGTGTACCCTTGATAGTAGCGCTCGAATACAATCGTATCGTCCTTGATGACGAGCAAGCCGGTCGCCCGCACTTTGTCCATATACTGCCCGATCGTAGCGGACTGTCCGTTGAATTCGTAGCTTATATCGTCAAGCGGCTGAGTGCGCTCAGAGAAGCGGAACTTGTCCGCCGGATCGGACGGTGCGAGGATATCGCGCTTCGGCAAAATATGATCCATGTGGCGGAAGCTCCAGGCGATATGATCTTCGTGCAGCATCGTTTGCAGTTTGACCGGGTCGAAGCGTGACGGATTGGCCTCGGTTGGCGTGTTCGGATGCAATGGGTTAGATGGTTTCAATGTAATCAAGCCTCCCTTTTTTTGAAAAACATCAAACTATAAACCTCTTTCATTGTACCTAGCTTCCCTTGAGGCATTCAAACAACACAATCGTCACCGCCGTCGATTAATGGTATAAATTGTGAATAAAATAGGAACTTTGTCGAAAATAAAAAAATAAAGGACGCCAAGACGAAATCATAAAAAAGACCTAGGGCCAAAATTGACAAATAAAGTGAGCCGACGGTATGATTTATATAATTTCATTGAATATAGGTGGCCCATGAGAAAAAAATTACAAATCTTCATATCGTCTACTTTTGCCGATCTGGTTGCAGAACGCCAAGCCGCTGTAGAAGCTATTCTTAAAGCTGGTCACATTCCTGCTGGAATTGGAATCGACCCATTCTTTTTGGAAAGCCCAATGGACACAATTAAGAGATGGATCGATGAATCCGATGTATATATCCTCATTCTCGGAGGACTCTATGGAAACATGCTTCCCGATGAATCGAAGAGTTATCCGCATTGGGAATATGATTATGCCGGAGAACTAGGTAAGCCAAGATTCGCTCTTGTTTTAACCGATGAAGCATTAAGACGACAGCCATACGACTTTGTCGGCGTGTCAAGCTATCAGAAGTTCCAAGAGTTTAAGCAATCCGTAATGGAAGATGTGGCCATATTTCATATTGCAGAAGAATGGCACATTAGATGGGTACTTCATGAAAAATTGAAGGAGTATAGAGGAAGAGACGATTTGGGTGGCTGGGTTTCCGGCAAGGACATACCCGATGTACAAAAGTTGTTGGAAGAGAATGCAAGTTTGTTAAAAGAGAATGCTAGATTACATGCTGAGTTAGAGAAAACTCTGCCCGATACCAGTCTTTAACCGCTTGTTTCGTCAGTACAAACATAACGGCCCTTGACCGCAGCTTGGCGGCAAGAGCCGTTTGTTCTTCATGCAAGACGGTTTCAATATGCGAGTAGCTACGCCTCGACCAGCAGCGGCACGACCTTGCCCGCGTTCACGTCGATCAGGCCCAGGTCGGTAATTTTGAGCGCCGGGCTAACCGGGAGCGTGTGCGTGCTGATCGACATGATCGGGTTGTAATGCTTGTACCCGAGCGACTCCATCGCTTTACGCAGCTTCTCCACTTCCTTCGCCGTCTCGTCGAGCGGCGCTTCGGTCAGGATGCCGCCGACCGGCAGCGGCAAGTGTGCCAGCACCCGGCCCGCTTCCACGACGCAGAAGCCGCCTTGGCCGCGGATCACTTCGTTAGCCGCAAGCGCCATATCGGCCGGATTGTGCCCGACCACGAGCAGGTTGTGGTTATCGTGCGAATATGTCGTCGCCACCGCGCCGCGCTGAATCGTATCACCGCCGATCAAGCCGTACGCCCGGTTCCCGTTCTTGCCGTACCGCTCGAACGTCGCGATGAGCGCATACGGGCTTTCCTGCCAGCACAGCTCGCCGTTCCGGACTTCGACCTCGCCCCGCATATCCTCCGTGAAGGTGGAGCCATCCTTGACCTGCATCACGCGGCATGAATGGCGGCCGTCCGTCGCGCCGACCGGGCGCACGACAAAGTCCGCTTCCGTCAGCAGAGGCAATTGCACGCTATGGTAGTAGTGCGCCGGGAACGCGTGGCCGTGTTCTTTCGGAACATACGCTTCACGCACGTCGTACACCTTGCGGCCCTGCTTGTAGACTTGATCGATCGTCAGCTCCCGAAGGTCCGACAGCAGCACGAAGTCGCCGATTTTGCCGGGGGCGATAGCGCCACGGTCATGCATCCGCATCCGGCGCGCCGGAGTAAACGTCGCGGCGTAGATCGCCTTCTCCGGCGTCATGCCCATGCGGATCGCTTTGCGGACGATATGGTCCAGATGGCCGCGCCGCTGGAACGAATCGGCCATGACGTCGTCGGTGACGAAGCAGAAGTGCTCGGAGACGTCATTTTGAATCAAATAGTTCATGACGTCTTCCGTCATCGACTTTTCTTGGATCTCGATGAACATGCCTGCGCCGATGCGCGCTTCCATCCCTTCGATCGTCTGATGCGTATGGTCCGAGTCGACCCCGGCATAGATGACCCGGTGCAGATCCAGATCGAGCAGCTTCGGAACATGCCCCTCAATGACGAGCTTCGGATAATGCTTGCGGATATGCGCCAGAATCCGGTTCGTTTTGCAATCCGGGTCCGTGATAACGTCGACGTAGTTCATAATTTCGCCGAGACAAATGATGTCTTCCGTCCGCAGCAGCTCGTCCATATCCTCGATCTCGATCGTACCGCCGGTCGATTCCATCGACGTGGCCGGGACCGAGCTCGGAATCGCGTAGAACATGTCCGCCACGCAGTCGCGGCTCGCCTCAATCATCTGCTTCACGCCGTTCAGGCCGAAGACGTTCGCTATCTCATGCGGCTCGGGCACGATGGTCGTCACGCCGCTGCGGATTAACCCATATGAGAACGTCTCCGGCGTGACCATCGTGCTCTCGATATGCAGATGAATGTCGACCAGACCGGGGATCATATAGCGGCCTTGGCCGTCCACGATCTCGCCCGCTTCGAACGTCTCCGTCCCGCGCCCGCCGATATAGAGGAACGCACCGTCCAAGACGGCGACGTTGCCTTGAACGAACCTTTTAAAATAGCTGTTATATACGTGTACCTTCTCGATCAGTAAATCCACTCGCATGATGCCGGTACCTCCAAGTCGTTAGTCTACCAGAACCAATCTGTCTGCAGGGAACAGCAAATGCACCTCTTGCCCGCTGTTGTAAGGGACTTCCATTTCCTTGTTGACCGTAAAATCCCCCAGCTCCGTCTCCACGACATACTGGTAGCTTCTGCCCAAAAACGTGCTTACTTTGACGCTGCCCTTCACCCGGTTCGGCCCGTGTCCAATCTCCTCTGCGGTGCCGAGCTGCATATCGTCCGGGCGAATCGCGCCCTTCCGGCTTGCGGTGCCTTCCGCACCGGGCTGTCGGGCGGCATGGAACGTATAGCCCTTCACCTTGAGCTCGATGCCATCGCCGGCTTCGCGGCGTTCCTCGAACGCGATGAAGTTATTGAAGCCGATAAACCGGGCGACGAATTCGGTTTTCGGGTATTTGTAGATCGTGGAAGGCCGGTCCAACTGCTCGATAATGCCTTTGTTCATGATCGCGACGCGGTCGGAGATCGAGAAGCATTCCTCCTGATCGTGCGAGACATAGACGGTCGTAATGCCAAGCTCCTGCTGAATGCGGCGAATTTCGACGCGCATATTCACGCGCAGGTTCGCGTCCAGGTTGCTGAGCGGCTCGTCGAACAACAGCAGGTCCGGCTCGATGACGAGCGCGCGGGCGATGGCCACCCGCTGCTTCTGCCCGCCGGACAGCGCTTTGGGGAAGCGATGCTCAAAGCCCGTCAGGCTCACGACCTCCAGGATACGAAGCACGCGCTGCTTGATCTCGGCTTCCGTCACCTTCCGCAGGCGGAGGCCGAAGGCGACGTTATCGTAGACGGACAGATGCGGGAACAGCGCGTAGCTCTGGAACACGAATCCGAAGTTCCGCTTGTTGACCGGCACCCGCGTGTAATCTTTGCCGTTCAGCATGAACTTGCCGTCTTTGGCTTCGAGGAAGCCGACGATGAGCCGCAGCGTCGTCGTTTTGCCGCAGCCGCTTGGGCCGAGCAGGGAAATGAGCTGACCCTTCTCGACCGTCAGATTGAAGTTTTGCAAAATATATTGGTGATCATAGGCGACCGACACATTTTCCAAGGATAGCAATGCCATGGGTACGAGCCTCCGTTATCGTTTGGTAAAGTAAGAAAGGCCCATCAGCCTCTCGATCAGGAACATGAACACCGCCGTGAACAGCATGAGCAGCACGGAAATGGCGGCGATGGTCGGATCGAAATAATTTTCCACGTAGGTCAGCATCTGAATCGGCAGCGTGCTGATGCCCGGGCCCGTCATAAAGACGGAAATGTCCACATTGTTGAACGACTCCAGAAAAGCGATCAGAATCGCCGCGATAATCCCCGACTTGATGTTCGGGAGGACGACCTTGAAGAACGTCCCGAGCCGTCCGGCGCCGAGACTGAGCGCAGCCTCTTCGATGGCGAAGTCGAAGTTCGACAAGCTGGAGGCGATGACGCGAATAATGAACGGAAGCATGATGACCGTATGACCGATGAGCAGCGCCGTGTAGATTGGCAGGTGGTACGTGACGATCAGATACTTCAACATCGTAAACCCGAGCACGATGCCCGGGATGAGTATAGGGGAAATAAAGAAGCTGTTCAGGGCGTCTTTTCCCTTGAAATCGAAGCGGCTAAGCGCATAGGCCGCAGGCACGCCGAGCAAGAGCGCGAACAGGTTGCCCAGTATCGAGACGACGATCGACGTTTTGAACGTACTCATGAACATTTCCACTTCGAAGATTTTCTCGTACCACTTGAGCGAAAAGCCCTGCGGCGGAAATTTCAGCACCGTTCCCGGCTCGAACGAAGCGAAGGCGATAATGACCAGCGGACCGAGCAAAAAGATATAGACAAGCAGCGTAAACAGGCCGAGGCCCCTGTTGTTCTCCTTCATCCCTTCTACCCCTTCGGATTTAAAGTGTTGGCCAGTTTGTTCATCAGGCTGATGACCACGAACGTAATCGCCATCATGATCGTCGCGATGACGGAAGCCGAATACCAGTCGTTCAGCGTGATCGCGTTCTGGTACAGGAACGTCGAGATGACGCGCTGTTTCCCGCCGAGCAGCGCCGGTGTCGTGTACGCGGTCAAGCTGCCGACGAAGACGAGAATACTTCCGATAATGAGACCCGGCACGCTAAGCGGGATCACGACCTTACGGAACGCAGTGAACCGGGACGCCCCGAGGCTCTCCGCCGCTTTGATCAGATCGGCGTCGATGTTCTCCATCACCCCGACGAGCGTGATGATGATCAGCGGCAGAAACAGATGGATCAGACCGATCATCATTGCGGTGGGCGTATACAAAATATCCAGCGGGTCCTGTACGATCCCCAGCGCAAGCAGCGCCGTGTTGAGCAGCCCCTTCTTGCCGAGCACGATCATCCAGCTAAACGAGCGGACGACCGAGCTGGTGAGCAGCGGGAAGATCGCGAGCGCGAGCAGCACGCTCTTTTTCTTCAGGCTCTGCCGGGAAATATAATAGGCGACCGGAAAGCCGAGCAGAATGCAGATTGCCGTCGTCACCAGACTGACCTGCAGCGTTGTCAGCAAAATTTTGATAAAATACGGGTCCTTGAAAAAGTGCAGGTACCCGTCGAACGTCACCGTCCCTTTCTGGAAAAAGGTGGACCCGATCGTAATGAGGATCGGAGCCGCCATAAATACCGTCAGGAACAACAGTCCCGGCAGCAATAGCAAATACAGATACGATTTCTTCATCGAACGGTTCTCCTGTTCCTGGATTGGGGGCTACCGGCTCAGCGTCTGCACGAACAGCCGGAGAAAGGCGTCCGCGTCCACGTCGGTGCAGACCTGAACGTTCGGCTGCTGTCCGAGCCGGTTCTGAAAGTCGCAGACCGTCTGGCCGTCGCACAGCTCGCTGCGGGTTTCCACGTCGACGTAATAGGGCTTCGTCGTGACCACCTCGCGGGTCAACGCCACCCCGACGGCCAGCGGATCGTGCAGCGCGCAGGCGCGGACGCCGTTGCGCTCGGAATAGCGCTGCATGTAATCGGCCGTGCTCTCCTTTACGTAGCGGCCGATCGGCGTATCGCCAAGCGCGGCGATATGCTCATCCTTCAGCAGCGCGCGCCGGGTCACATCCAGCCCGACAAGCGTCAGGGATGGGAAGCCGGCACGCAGCACGAGCTTAGCCGCTTCCGGGTCGACATACATGTTGTACTCCGCCGTCGGAGTCACGTTCCCGAAGCCCGCAACGACGCCGCCCATGACGACGACCTCTTTCACGTCGTTTACAAGGCCGGGGTATTTCGTCAACGCGAGCGCCAGATTGGTCAGCGGGGCCGTCATAATCAGCGTCACTTCGCCTGGGTTTTCACGCACGCGGTCTATGATGTAGTCCGGCCCGAACCCCTCGGCCGCGCCTTGGCGGACCTCCATGTCCCGCAGCGCCCCGCCGAGGCCGTCCGCTCCGTGAATCCGGTGCTCGAAATAATGGGGACGCAGCAAGGGCCGGTCGGCCCCCCGGATGACCGGGATGGCCGCTTCCGCGCCCAGCAGCTGCAGAATTTTGCAGGTGTTGGCCGTCGCTTGATCCAGCGATACGTTGCCGTTGACCGTCGTGATGCCAAGTACGTCGAACTGCCCGCTCTTGACCGCGAGCAGAATGCCTAACGCGTCGTCCACTCCCGTATCGACATCGAGGATTACTTTTCGTTTCATACGCTCCGTTAGCTCCTTTCCATACTCCCGATAAGAAAACAAGGGTACATGTCGGATCATATACCCTTGTCAGCGTTTCGATTATGGTCATGCTATATCGCGTTGCTTATTGCGTAACTTATTGTGTAACTTCGCGGTTCCAGCGATCGATCCAGCCCTTGAGGTTCTGGTTGACGAACTTCATATCCAGCTTACGCAGCTTGTTCACCACGTCCGCGCCGTACGTAATGCCTTGCGCTTCTTCCGGCTTAAGCTGCAGCGTCGTGTTGACCGGCGAATCGATTTTGGACTTGGCCGATTTCTCCTGTACTTCCTTGCTCAGGTGCCAGTTGATGAAGTCTTCCGCCAGCTGCTTGTTTTTGCTGCCCTTCACGACGTTTACCGTGTTCATGATCGCGTATGCGCCTTCCTGCGGCGTAACGAACTTCGTATCCGGCACGGCGGCCTTCAAATCCTTCACGTACATTTCCATAATCGGTCCGGCGGCGATTTCGCCTTGGGCGAACATGTTCACGAACTCCGACGTTTGGCCGTAGTATTTCACGACGCTTTTATTCAGCGTCTTCAGCTTCTCGAACGCTTGATCCACGTTGAACGTCGAGCTGCCGGCTACGGTCGAAGCCGCATCCAGAATCATCGGGCCGCTTGTCGACGTAATGTTCGGAATCGTCAGCTTCTTCGCCAGCTCGGGGCTCCATAGATCGCTCCACGATTTGATTTCCTTGCCCGCCGCTTTCGGGTTATAGGCGATGCCGAATTGGCCGATCGTGTAGGCCGGACCGTAGTCCTCGCCGAGCGGCGCTTTGGCGATGTCGTAAATATCCTTCAAGTTCGTGATGCGGCTGCGGTCGATCTTCTCGAACAGCCCCGCTTCGATGCCCTGCTGCGCGTAATAGTCCGAGAGGTAGATCAGATCGACGTTCGAGCTGCCCTGCTTCACTTTATTCAGGCGCTCGGCGTTGTTGCCGATTTCCAGCACGATCTTCACGTTATGCTCTTTCTCGAATGGCGCATATACTTCTTTCTTGAAGAAGTCCTCGGAGAAGCCCCAGGTGGAAATGACCAGCTTGGCCGGCTCCCCGCCGCCCGCTCCCGGCGCTGCGCCCTGCTCTTTGTTTCCTCCTGCTTGGCCGCATCCGGTCAAAGCCAATCCAACCAGCGAAACGGAAAGCAAGCTGCGAATCATTCGTTTTTTCATCATCGTGTTCATCCTCCAGTAGGAAACATCCCTGTATCCATGATTTAAGATTTGTAGAAACGTTTAGCAGTATACTCTCATCGGCATCGGTTCTTCTTGTATTTTATTTTAAAAAAGAAAAAACGCCCTTAAATAGAAATAAGTCTTCTACGTAAGAGCGCTTTTTCTTCGTAAACAAAGATAAGCGGCATCTATGGCAATGCATGCGGTCCGCTCGATGATAGATCAACGCCGCGGCTCCGGCCCGTTATTTCGGTTCGTTCAGTATTACGTTCGTAATCGCCCATTGCGTCGCCGGGTCGTAATCCCTCAGCAGCGCTTCGATCTCCAGCCCGAACTCCTGCTCCAGCTTCTCCCGAAGCTTCTTCTTGTAGATCGAAGACATGTAAAAGTCGACCTCGTGCTTCAGCGTAGGCGCTTCGCCTTCAAGCGCATCCGAGCGCGGCGAACGACGATGCTTGGCATAATACGTGATGATCCGGTCGTCGATCGTAACCCGCAGCAATGTCGTCCCGAAGCCGAACAAGCTCTTCGAGATTTCGTTGTACAGGTGGCTCAGCTTCTTTTTATTTTCATTCGTGTCGATCAGGGGCATTCGTTCACCTTCAAGAGCAACCGGCTTTTTGTGATGCGACGTAGTTTAATAATACATAAGAATTTACGATACTGCAAGCGATTGTTCGGATTTTTTGCGAAAAAATCGATTTGAAATGCCTTTAATTAGCAGAAAATAGTCATTTCCCGAATAAGAGGTTGGTCGAAACGGCAAATAAGCCGTCATCCCGCCAAAACTCGCGCTCCGTGACGCTTGCTGCAGCGGCGGGAGCGGCTCCCTGCACGGCATGGGACGTTCCGGCCTCTCTCCGCTAGTAAGACTTGACCGTCAGCTGATCCAGGCTTTTGAATTCATAGCCCTGCTGCCGGGCCCCGTCGATGATTCTCCCCAGCGCGTCCGCGTTGTCCTTAGATACCGTGTGCAGCAGGATAACGGCCCCGGGGTGAAGCTGGGCTATGACTTGGTTGTAGGCGTAGTCGGCCCCTTTTTGCGCCCTCGTATCCCAGTCCTTGTATGCGACCGACCAGAACACGTTCGTATACCCGAGCTCTTTGCTTACGGCGAGGCTGCGGTCGTTGAAAATACCCCGCGGCGGGCGCAGATATGTCATCGTTTGTCGTCCGGTAATTTGGGTCGCGTCCGCTTTTACTTTCTCCAGCTCGTCCTTGATTTTGTCGCTCGAAATCTGGGTCATGTCGGGATGACTCCAGGAATGGTTGCCGATCAGGTGGCCTTCGGCCGCCATGCGCCGCAGCAGCTCCGGCTGATCCTTGATGTAATGCCCGGTGACGAAGAAAATCGCGGGGACCTTCTTTTCCTTCAGCACGTCGAGCACGCGGGCGGTATACCCGTTCTCGTAGCCGTTATCAAAGGTGAGATACAGCTCCTTCTGCGTCGTATCCCCAAGAAAAATAGCCCCGTGCTTCTCCACAATAGGTTTGAAGCCTTCTTCGTCGATGGAGGGACGGCTGCCGTTTTTGCTCTTCTTGAACCCGAAATGATAGGCGCCGTCCCCTGCGGCAGCCGCTTGGACCGGGACAGCTGCCAGCAGACCGGCCAGCAGGATGGTGGCGATTGCGAAACGTTTCAAGGGTTGGGCTCACTCCTTCTTGTTTTTGTCAGCTAGGAGTCATTATCCCTCGTCTGCCGAAAATTATGTGCATAACATACGCAGCGGCTTGCCGCCTTGTCCGGCTGAACACACAAAAACCCCTTGGCCTGACAGGCATCTGCCTGCGGCAAAAGGGGTCGTGTTTCTACCCGTTAGTTCGAGCGCGGAAGGAAGCTTTCGATATCGATACCGAGCCCTTGCGCCAGCCGCATCCCGTACTCGGCATCCGTCCGGTAAAAGTTGCAGATCGCGCGCAGCTGGATGTCCTGGCTCGTCTGCTTCAGATCGTTGACCAGATTGCGGATCAGGTTGTCCTGTTCCTGCTTCGTATAGCTCCGGTACCGCTCCCCGGCCTGCGAGAAATCGTCGGTTTTCTCGATTTTTTGCCGGACTGCGGGACCGGTCAGCGGCGCTTCGCTTTCCGCATAGGCCGGGTCTTCCTGCGGACTGCCGGGAGCCCTGCTCGGCTCGTAGTTGACCGTGGACGTATCCTGCTTCACGTTCATCGCTCCGTCCCGCTGATAGTTGCGAACCGGCGCATACGGGCAGTTGATTGGAATCTGCAGGTAGTTCGCGCCAAGCCGGTACCGCTGCGTATCGGGGTAGGAGAACAGACGACCCTGCAGCAGCTTATCCTCGGAAGGCTCGATCCCCGGCACCAAGGCGCTCGGCGAGAAGGCGGACTGCTCGACCTCGGCGAAGAAATTGTCCGGGTTCCGCTTCAGCGTCATGGTGCCGATCCGGTGCAGCGGGTACACATCCTCGGGCCATACTTTCGTCGCGTCGAGCGGGTCGAAGCCCCACCGGTCCAAGTCTTCCGGCGGCATCAGCTGCACATGCAGCGCCCACTGCGGGAAGTCCCCTTCCCTTATCCGGTCGAACAAATCCCTCGTCGCGTGGTTGAAGTCCCTGCCCTGCACGTCCCGGGCCTCGTCAGCCGACAAATTCACAACGCCTTGCAGCGATTTCCAGTGGTATTTGACGTACGTTACTTTCCCTTCCGCATTTACCCATTTGAACGCGTGCACGCTGAAGCCGTCCATTTGCCGGTAATTGGCGGGGGTGCCGTGATCTGAAAACAACCAGGTCAGCATATGCGTCGATTCCGGCGACAGCGTCATGAAGTCCCAGTACCTTGCAGGGTCCTGAATATTGGTGTCCGGTGCCGGCTTGAGCGAATGGACCATATCCGGGAATTTGAGCGCGTCGCGGATAAAGAATACCGGCAAGTGGTTGCCGACAATGTCATAATTGCCTTCTTCCGTGTACAGCTTCACGGCGAATCCGCGCGGATCGCGGGCCGTCTCCGGCGAGCCGGTGCCGTGGATTACGGTGGAGAACCGAACGAATACGGGCGTCTCCTGCCCGGTCTCTTGCAGAAAATGCGCCTTCGTGTAAGGCTTCATGCTCCGCTCGATGCGGAATACTCCGTGCGCTCCTGCGCCGCGAGCATGCACGACCCGCTCCGGGATGCGCTCCCGGTCAAAATGGGCCAGCTTCTCCAGCAGATGGTAATCCTCCAGCAATGTCGGTCCGCGGCGGCCGGCCGTACGCGAATTCTGGTTATCTCCTACGGGAGCGCCTTGATTGGTTGTCAAACGATGGTTCATATCTTGATCTCACCTTTCATTTATATTTAGACTCGATCTAAGTTGTGACCTCATTGTACCATCGCTGCATGACGGAATCATGAGTATTCCGTGAGTTTTTCATGAAGATCAGATGAAGCGGGCGGCCGACTTTTTAGTCGGCCAGCCTGTATCCGACCCCGCGCACCGTTGCGATGTACTTCGGTGCGGCGGGATTGTCGCCCAGCTTTTTGCGCAAGCTTTTCACATGAACGTCGACGACGTTGCTGCCGCCTGCAAACGAACTGCCCCAGATGCGGTCCATGATCTCGTCGCGCGACATCACGGCCCCTTGCGCTTCGAGCAGCATCAGCAAAATCTCGTATTCCGTCTTCGTGCATTCGATACGGCTGCCGCCGCGCTGGACCGTCATTTTCTTGATGTCGATCTGCAAATCCTTGAAGCTGCCGACGCTGTTCCCTTCTTCCGCATCGGCCAAACCGCTGAGCTTGCACTCAATACGGTACATCGCCTCCTGCAGACCCGTCGGCCACGGCATGAGCTCCCCGAGTCCGACAAAGCTTTTATCCGTCATCTCCCGCTCGCCGACCAGCAGCACCGAACGGTCTTGCTTCTTCGGATCGGAAGCCAGCTCCTCCCGAATGCCGGCCACGCCTTCCCAGTCCGCCGTTGTCACGTCGAACACGAACAGATCAACAGCCAACGCATTCATGATCTGGGCTTCGAACCGGTGAAACACGAGAACGTCATAGCACTCGCCCGCCAGTCCGTTGATCAGCGGATGCAGCGAGCCCGGGAACGGACTGATGACGGCTACGCGCTTCGTTTGTATGCACAGGAAAGGCCTCGTGCCGCCCGTTTCTCCTGCGCTTGAAGCCATAGGCGCCGCCGGGCGTTCGGCAAGCCGATCTGCATCGGCCGTTCCGGCGCCCTCCGTTTGCGAATAGCCCACCCGCATGAGCGGCTTCATTACGCGATCGGATGCTTGCATGAGCTGCATACCCCCTCGAAGACGACTTGGCTGTGATGCACGTCGTAGTTCGTTTTCGCCGCAACCTCCCGAATCCATTCGACAGGCGGCGCGGACAGCACTTCATCGACCCGTCCGCACTTTTTACACACGATATGGTAATGGTCTTCCGTTCGTCCATCGTAACGGCAGGCGCTCTCCCCTAGCTTAAGTTCTCGAATCAGCCCCGCGTCCGTCAAGTACCGAAGCGAGTTGTACACCGTGCCATATGCAAATTGGTGGCCGTTCGTACGCAGCCGCTCCATAATCTCGGCGGCCGTCGGATGATCCTCGCAGCTTTGGATCAGATCGAGAATCGTTTTCCGCTGCGTGGTTAAATTCAATCTGCTCATCAGGCTCACCCCTTTAATAGTATTTAGACTTAGTATAAATTTAATCGAGGTAAAGGTCAATAGCGAGGAGGCAATGCGTGGTTCTCCTATTTCCCTTCGTAAGAAATTTGTAAGAAATCGGGTAGCTTTTTTGACAAAAGTCTCCTTTAATATAGACATATCCGCTTGCAAGCAGCCGTAAATCCGAATGCCGCATTCAAGGGGAACCATTATGCAGAAGTACAATGTGCTGGTGGCCGACGACGAACCCGAGATTCGTGACGCCATCGAAATCTATTTGAAGAACGAGAACATGAACGTGTTCAAAGCGAGCCACGGCTTGGGAGCTTTGGAGATTCTAGAGAAGGAAGATATCCATCTGATCATTCTGGACGTCATGATGCCCGGCCTGGACGGCATTCAAACGACGTTCAAAATCCGCGAAAGCCGCAATATACCGATCCTGATGCTGTCCGCCAAATCCGAGGATACTGACAAAATCTTAGGGCTGACCGTCGGCGCGGACGATTATCTGTGCAAGCCCTTTAACCCGCTGGAGCTGACGGCCCGGGCCAAGTCCCAGCTTAGACGCTATACGCATCTGGGCCCTTACAAAACAAACGAGGACGAGATCGAAGTCCGGGGCCTCGTGCTGAACAAACGCAGTAAAACCGTCTTCGTGGATCAGGAGGAAATCCGGCTGACGGCGACGGAATATCGAATCCTTGAGCTCTTGATCGAGCATCGGGGGCGTGTGTTTTCGATTGAGGAGATTTATGAAAAGGTATGGAAAGAGCCGTATTTCAACGGCGAGAATACGGTAGCGGTGCACGTGCGGCGAATCCGCGAGAAAATCGAGATCAACCCGCGGGAGCCCAAATATTTGAAGGTGGTGTGGGGCATTGGCTACAAAATCGAGAAGTAAGCTCATCCCTTGGCTCGCTTGGGGATTGCTCTCTTACCTTATTGCGCTTGGGTTGCTCATCGCTTCGGACGTGCTAAAAAAGCAGGATTATCTTCAACGCGATTACTACTTTCGTTCCCCCACCTTCTACGAGCAGCTTGAGCAGCACTTCAATCTGTTCAGGAATGTCCATGTGGTCTATAACCGTTACGAGAAGAAGACCGATGCCGAGAAGATCGGGCAGGACCGAATGGAGAAGTGGACCCAGCATTACGAAAGCATGAAAACTATCGAGGTAAAGCAAAGACAGGCAGAGGTGCAGGAGCAAATCCGGAGCCTTCAACAAGCGTTGGACAATGAAGCTGCGGCAGCAAAGGCAAAGCGGGAGAATCTCGCCAATTCTGCGGAAGAGGCAGGATCGGGGCCGTCGCAGGCGGCGAACATGCAGGACCCGCAGAACCGGCCGGACTCTGGAATGCAAGCTGAGATTGCGCGTATAAAAAAAGAAATTGCTTTGCTGCAAGACACGGAGGGCAGCATTTTGCCGACCGCAGAACAGGAGAAAATGAAACAGATCGACAAAGAAATTAAGACCTATCTTGATTTCCATAACAAACAATACGCCGCCGTTAAACACAGCTTGTCGGCCCGCAGCGGCTCCTTTGAATATTATGTCAACGACCTCGAAACCGGCGAGAAGTATTCCAATAAGAGCGGGTATCCAGGTCAGGCGGCCATGCAGGAAGCGTTTTATGCCATCCGCTTACCGCAAACGACTTTGGAAGGCGGCGCTCTGCAATCGATCAACCGTGCTTTCCAACAATATCGGCTCGAAGGCATTTTTCTGTTTCCGAAGGAGCCCCGTGGCTTCAGTCAAATGATTGCCGACCACGCCTACTTCAATAATCTGCGGGAGCGGTTAATTTATGAGCTGTACCTGCTGGGGGCCGTCGTGGCGGCTGTTGCCGCGCTGATCTTTTACTTACGCCGAACTCGTTATGGGATCGGCATTGTACAGCAGAACGATACAGCCGTCATTCGCCGGATTCCGCTGGAGCTCCGTTGGCTGTTCCTCTATCTTCTCACGATGTTTGCGTTTAGCTATGGAAGCTCCGTTGACATATTCCGGCTGCCTGTCAGTCCGAGCCATTTCGCACAATGGACGCTGCTGGCGCTGCTGATTGGCTGTCTGGGCCTCCTGCTTGGCGACACATTGCTGCTGCGCAATCCGCAGGCGCTCCGCGAACAGTGGAACGCCGGGCTGGTCCGCAAGCTGGAGAGATATTTGGGGGACATTCTGGCCCAAAGAAACATCTTGCTCAAGGCCGGCTTGATCTGTGTCCTGACCTTGCTGTTCGGTGTTTTCCTAATCAACTTTGGTGATTATATGATTAAGAAGAGATACCGTTATAATTATGGAGAGCTCATTTTATCGGCAGGGTATGTGCTGTTTTACTCATTTGTCATCGTCCCCTACCTCCTGCGCCGAATCCGGCAGCTGGTCCGCGTCCTGACCGGCGCTGAAGCCATCGCCTCCAGCCGGTTCGACTATACGATCGAGGAGAAGGGCCGCGGCAATCTGGCCCGGCTGGCGCACCTGTTGAACAACATCAAGCAGAGCATTAAGACTTCCGTCGAACGCGAGACAAAGAGCGAGCGGGTCCGTGGAGCTGGCGGTGGAGAACGTCAACGTCGCCGACCTGCTGCAGCAGGCACTGGCCGAATTCAGTGATAAAATCGAGGCTTCCACGCTCACCTTTCGCGTCCGGGCGGACAACCCGAAGGTAACCGTTCCGCTGGACGGGCGCAAGACATGGCGCGTCTTCGAGAACCTGATCAGCAATGCGCTCAAATACGCGATGCCGCATACCCGGGTTTACCTCACGTTAACCGAAGAAGCGGACAAAGTCGTCTTCACGATCAGCAACGTGGCCGCTTACGAGCTTAACTTCGATGTGGACGAAATTTTCGAGCGGTTCAAGCGGGGGGACCCGTCGCGGAATACTGAAGGCTCGGGCCTCGGGCTTGCTATTGCGAAAAGCATCGTCGAGCTGCAAGGCGGACAGCTTCGCATCGACATCGACGGAGACTATTTCAAGGTGCGCGTCGAGTTCGCCCGGGAAGCAAAGGCCGCCGCATCTTAAACCCTTATGTTGCCCGCTGCCCCGCGCAGAAGGGCTTGTGGAAAGAAGAGGTCCGGGAGACAGCTCCCGCGGCCTCTTTGCCATTACAGTATACAAATGAGAACTATATAACAAAAATGTGCGTACTTACGCATTTGGATGCGGAAGGGTATAATGTTGAACAGGAACTCATCGAAATCATTGAAAGCGAGGCGTTATCAATGGAAGCAAGAAAACAGCAAATTTTGGAGGCATTTCAATTCAGGCATGCGTGCAAGGAATTCGACAGCAGCAAAAAGATCAGCGACGCCGATTTCCAGTTCATTCTGGAGACGGGACGGCTGTCGCCAAGCTCCTTCGGCTTCGAGCCGTGGAAATTTGTTGTAGTGCAGAATCCCGAAATTCGCGAAAAGCTACTGCCAGTCACTTGGGGAGCATCCAAGCAGCTGCCGACCTCCAGCCATTTTGTCGTCATCCTCTCCCGCACGAAAGCCGATATGGTCGCCGATTCCGACTATATTCAAAACATGCTGACGAACGTCAAGCAGTTCCCGGAAGAGATCCGCGCCCATTTTACCAATGTCTACCACAATTTTCTGGAAACGGACTTCCAGCTGCTCGACAACGAACGCGTGATGTTCGAATGGGCATCCCGGCAGACCTATATTGCTTTGGGCAACATGATGACGGCAGCCGCGCAAATCGGCATCGACTCTTGCCCGATCGAAGGGTTCGACAAGGCCAAAGCAGAGCAGGTGCTTCGAGAAGAAGGGATTCTTCAAGGCAACTTCGGCATTTCCTGCATGGCCGCTTTCGGCCACCGCGTGACCGAACCCCGCCCCAAAACAAGACAATCGCTTGAGCAAGTCGTGCAGTGGGTGAACTGATTCCGAGCCTGTCTTCTCGCGGGTAATCGGCTTGCCCCATAGACAACCCCTTCGTCCGCAGCGGAAGAAGGGGTTGTTTGTCCTAAGCGGACGAACCGGCTGGCACTATTACCGGCCCGCCACCTTTCGTTCGACCGGAAAGGACTTTTTTGTACAATGTTCCCCGTGAAACGCTTTTTCAATGTCGAAAAGAAGCGAAGCTGCGCGATGATTTATCGTTTATGCTCACATCCCCACGCATACTATTCTCCTTCAACAATCAAGCGGTCAACTTGCAACTTTATTCGCCACATACTGCACGTCCGTGTTATCGATGACGCCGTCGTTGTTCAGGTCGTACATGCTGTCATACCCCGCTTGTCCAACGCGCGTACCGCTATGCTGCGAGATGAGCACGAGATCGCTCAAGCCCGTCCGGCCGTCCCCGTCGAAATCCGCCGATCCGACGTGCACGGTCAAGCTCATCGTCCCCGGCATCGTTCGCACCCCTCTCCGGCTGTCGGCAAGCTGCGAATCCGGCTGCAGCGTGAACGTGCCGCTGCCCTGCTGAAGCACGGAGAACCTCAAGGTCGCGAGGCCCACGTTACCGCTCCGCCCGGGCGTCTTCCCGAGCAGAGACCCGCTCACGTGAACCCGGTCCGGCGACGGGGCATAATAGCCTCTCACCGCGGCGGTCCCCTCTGCGCCGAATTCCGGGTGCAGCGAGGCCTGCAGCAGCTTGAACTTCGCCGGGTCGTACTGGAGCTTCGCCAGGAACGCATAGACGTCCGCCGTCTGGTCAGCCCGCACCTGCAGCTCCAGCACCGAGCCGACGTTCAGGAAGCCGGGCCGGGCTTGCAAGCGCACAAGCTCCGTCGTGCCGTACGCCGCCGTCGTTACGGATACGGTCGGGTTATTCTTGCTGACGCGCCCTGCCGCATCCCACGCCTCGACGGAGAACGTATAGGTTGTGCTTGGCCGGAGTCCGGCGACGTCATACGCATACACTTGGCCATAGACCGTACCGACTACGCTGCCCTCCTGGTAAATACGGTAACCCGCCGCTCCTTCGGCCGGAGTCCAATTTAACGACAGCGATGTCGCTGCTATCTTCGACGCGCTGAGCTTGTTTCCCTCGGGCCATGTCGGCGCCTTCGATGCGGGGGTGACCGTGAAACTCGTCTCCGAGTCCGCTCTATTGCCCGCTTTGTCCCGTGCCGAGATCGACAAGCTATGCTTGCCGGGCGCCAATCCGTAAGCCGCCGCCGTCACGGTATGGGTCGCCTCATCGTAGCTGGCCTGCAAGCTATTGTTATCTACCTTTACCGTGACCGAGGCCGGATCGACACCCGTTGCATTATCGGTAATGACCGCCGTAATGTCCAGGTTCGAGTCGGATATAGTCTGACCGTTAGCCGGCTGCACATGGCTAATGACCGGCGGCGTCTGATCGGTCACAGGGGCCGATTTTGTCGTCACCTCCACAGACGGACCAGTCGCGCTCCAATGGCCCGCTGCATTCCCCGCTTCTACTTTGAAGCGATACGTTACTCCCGGCTTCAATCCGGTGATGGTGTACGTCGTTCCCTTGACGGTTGCGACGGGCTCCGAGCCTTGATGCACCTTATATCCTGTCACCGCTATGTCGTCCTGCGCAGGGCTCCAAGACAGACGCACGCTTTTGGACGTCACTTCCGCAGTGTCCAGTCGGCTTTCAGCTGGCCAAATCGGCGCAGCGGTTTGGGGAGTTCCCGCATGAATCGCGAATAACGTCCCATAAATTTTCCCGAAAAGCTGCCCTTGTACCCATACAGGCTGGACCAGGTTGGAAGAAATCCGAATATAATCCTGTCGGCCGGAGGCCAGATTCTCACTAAGATACAAACCGGTTTGCTTGCAAGTCCATGCCACTCATCCGATTTAAGGAACTCATGCAAGAGAATCAATTCCAGGCGGAATAGCTCATTGCTGTTACTAAGATTCTGGATAAATACGTCTATTTCTCACGTCTTGACATCCCAAAAGTTGGTTAATCAACAGGCGTGACTGGAGGGATTTACATGAGTATGGATAAACGTATACTGCCAGAATTAAGACAGGCCTTTGCACAATTTCCAGGGTTTCAATTAGAAGAGAATTTGGAGTGGAGCAGAAGTCTGGTGTCGGCTCCGCCTATGAAGAAGTCTGAGCATGTACACACAACCAGTCGAACGATTCCGGGTGCTGCAGGTGAGATGCTGGCCAAAATTTACGAACCTGCCGGGCGAAAGGGTGACAAGCTTCCAGCCATGCTATGGATTCACGGAGGCGGATATGTGATGGGACATCCTGATATGGACGACGAGTTGTGCGAACGCTTCGTTCAGACGGCCAGATGTGTTGTCGTATCGGTGGATTACAGGCTTGCTCCCGAGAACCCTTACCCGGCAGCTATCGAAGATTGTTATGCTGGTCTGGTCTGGATGACAGAGGCGGCGGAATCGCTAGGAATTGATGTGAACCGGGTTGCGACAAGCGCTGGCGGCGGGCTGACAGCAGCGCTCGCGCTAATGGCACGTGATAAAGGCGGACCCGCCATTATTTTTCAAATGCCGTTGTACCCGATGCTCGACAACCGTAACATCACGCCAGCAAGCCATGAGATTACGGAAGATCGCGCAATCTGGAACCGAACGAACAACTTGGCGGCTTGGAACATGTACCTGGGCGAGGAGAACGATGTCAGCGGGATATCTCCCTATGCGGTACCATCGAGAGCGGAGAATTTGGCAGGGCTGCCACCAACCTATACATGTGTAGGTCAGCTCGATCTGTTCCGAGATGAGACGATCGAATATGTGACACGACTTGCACAAGCAGGGGTAGATGTCGAATTTCATCTCTATCCCGGATGCTTTCACCTTTTTGAAAATTTCGTTCCAGAAGCGGAAGTGAGTCAGCGCGCCGTTTAGAGCTATATGGATGCGATGGCCCGGGCACTTCATACCTTTCAAGTATTGTGCTGACTTCACTATTAATGTACTCATAAAAGAGGGGAGTCACTATTTTAAACGAAATCTTCAGCCCTGTTGAGAAACCCTCAACAGGGCTTTTTTAGCTGTTTTACCTGTAAGACCGCAAACGATCAAGCCTTTTTTTCATACCGCCGTACGAGCAGCCAATAGCATAGCACAGAGCTGACATCGGCCGCGGCGATCACAATCCCCATCGGCACAGCGGTCTGATTGCCAGCGATGCCGACCAGCGGCGCCACGATCCCGCCGAAGATGAACGACAGCACGCCGAGCAGAGCCGAGGCGCTTCCCGCCGACTCGCTCTGGTTGCGCATCGCCAGCGAGAAGCCGGCCGTGGACACGATTCCGACGCTGGATACGACGAAGAATAGAGGCACCAGAATCGCATACAGCCCGGCTCCCGACACGATCGCAAGCAGCAGCGCCACACCGGCGACGGAAGCGAGCGCCAGCCCGCTAACCAGCAGCCGCTTGTCGCTAACCCGCCCGGCCAGCCGCCCCGCGATCTGCCCTGCGAGAATGATGCCGAGGCCGTTAATCGCGAAGCAGACGCTGAACATTTGCGGCGACACGCCGAAAATATCCTGAAGCACGAAGGGCGAGCCCGAAATGTAGGCGAACATGGCGGCAACAACGAAGCCCTGCGCCAGAGCGCAGCCCATGAACGTCCGGTCGCTCAGAAGGCGGCGGAACGTCGTGAGCGTATTTCCCAGGCCTCCCTTGGACCGCCGCTCCCGCGGCAGCGTCTCCGGCAGCGCCAGCACGACTGCGATTAGCATCAGCACGCCGATCAGGCTGAGCACGACAAACACGCCGCGCCACGAGGTGACTTCCAGCAGCTGCCCGCCTACGATGGGCGCGAGAATCGGCGCTGCCCCGTTCACCAGCATCAGCAGCGAGAAAAACTTCGTCAGCTCCGTCCCTGAGTACATATCCCGCACGATCGCCCGCGAAATGACGATTCCCGCTGAGCCTGCCATCCCTTGGATAAAGCGCAGCAGCACCAGCAGCTCGGCGGACGGAGCGATAGCGCAAAGCACCGAGGACACGCCGTAGAGGATCAGGCCGATCAGCAGCGGCAGCCGCCGGCCGCGCACGTCGCTGACCGGTCCGGCATACAGCTGGCCGAGCGCCAGCCCGAGCAGACAAGCCGTCAGGCTAAGCTGAGCCATCGACGTGCTGCTGTTCAGATCGCCCGCCAGCTTCGGCAGTGCTGGCAAATACATATCGAGCGAGAGCGGCCCGAAAGCGGACAACGAGCCTAAGATGAACACCATCCATATCCGGCGCGACGGCACGGAGCCTTGCGCCGAAGCTTCGATCCGGCTCATGGTTCTAAACCGCCAGATATCTTTCATTGCCCATTCCCCCTATCCTGTAACAATTATAGTTACAAGTTGAAATGAAAGTCAACGAAAAGATAGCTCAACAGCAACCCCGTGGACCTATGTATAGGCATCAGTCATTTGGGCCACCGGGATTGAATAGCCTGATTCTAGCTTTTTTCATCAGAAAAACCGGCTCTTCCAAGGTCCAGACAAGGTCGTACTTCCCTTCATTAAGATCTCGTGGAAGTGGAAAGGAGAATGCTGTCCATCCGTCCGACAATTTTTGCTCTAGTAAGACATTTTCATTGGGCATTAGCTTTAGAGAAGAATGGTAGCTCTGTTCACCAATTGGTTTATAAGTCCGAAGGGGTGGACCCTCCATTTTTAGAATTTGTCTTTTCCCTACACCAGAGGACAGCAGAAAATAGCCTTCGGTATTTCCCCAGTCAGGATGGACGGTTTGGAGAATGCCTTTCAACCGATTGTTGAAGCCATCCGTTATGCTTACTTTTCCCTCAACCCCTTCTCCCGGCATATATCCGGCTTTTCGCAACGAGAGGCGGGTGTTAAACCGATCATTCATTTTAAATATATACGATGTACTGTTTTCTCGTGGCTTTGGCTCGAAAACGTATAGATTATGAATCGAACCCTTTTTTTCGTCTACAGCGATTTCGAAGTTATAGTTTCCTTTACCGAAATAAAGCTCCTGCCCACTTTGGTATGAAAATAAAAAATAATCGTTGAATATCCCCCCCTTCTTTTGCTTGATACCGATCTTATAGTTGCCGCTCCCTTGTCGACTTTTGATTTCTACTTTTTTCATAGATCCAAAATCAGGCGCTGGGCTGTATTCCTTCATCTCAGCCGTAATCTTTATGCTTCTCTGGTCGTAATACTGTCGATCACCGAAATTTTTAACTATCGTCATGATATATGTTCCTTCGTCGAGCCAAACGACCCTCCCCCCGTTATCCCCTTCGAAAGTAGTGACCGATCTTCCCTCCTTAGACAAATCGAACAATACCTTATTTTCCACGTTCAAGTGCAGAGGAACCACTTTTGTTGGGTCTCCATTCATATTTAGCGTTACAAGGTTCGATCCGACAGTGAGCTGTCGGTCAGCATATACCGATAAAGCCTCGTATGTAAATGCGCGAACGATAAAGCGGTAAAGCTTTCCGATTTTCAGTCCGGAAACATGGAATCCCCGGTTTCGGCTCCCATCTTCCGGATCATGAAAAAGGGAGTCCGTGAAGATCTCCTTGCCCGTTTTTCCGTCCAAGACCGTCAGTTCCGTCATTCGATAAGGCATGCCATCATGAGGAAGAATGGAAACATGTACTTTCTGTACGCTTGTTATGGTGATATCTCCAGCTTGAACAAACGAATCGGAGGCAAATGGAATGGGCCAATGAGATACATCCAAGTATACCGAATATTGTCCCGGAGGAACTATCGATTCGTCTGGGATCTTATAGAACTTTCCGTTGCTTGTCCCCCTCCATACTTCTTCTCCCTGCTTGTTCTTAAATACGATTTCAGGATGTACTTCCTCTCCGGCCCGCTTTACTCCCATCATCGTATAATCTTTTCCCAAACGAACCGTGTACGCCAAGTCAACCAATTCGCCGGGTTGAACGACAGTGGCGCTTTGAGCCCCGGAGCGGTTACCTGATTGAAGAACCGCTTGCTCCGGTATTTCGATAACAAAGGAATCGTTCGGTTCCGCATTTCTTCGTGGGGAAAGCGTGTAGCTCCAAAGCTCGTTTTCCCTTTGTTGCACAAGCGTGATCGAATCGTTGACAGGAGTAAAATCACCCAATCGAAGCGTGCCCCCATTGGATAATTCGACAGGCGATTCCAAGCCGGTTAAGCTTTCTCCAAGTTCCCAACTGGCCGATAAAGCCCACGAGGGAAGGCGGGTGCTGATTTTTCTAGCGTCATCCGCCTGAAACCAAAGATCTTCCATGTCTCGATCAATTGTATAGGCATGCCGCAAAATAAAATTAGCCCCGTCCGGCTCATTACGGACAGCATAACCGCTATAAATGCCCTCAGACAATTTTACAGATCGTCTATCCGCATCGGTTTGTGCAACATTCACCGCCAATTCCGTCGCCGAGACTCCGAAAAACTGCGGGATAAAGGTATATGAAACATGGGGCTGCCATCTTCCTTGAAGAGAGGTGCCAACCTGGATGGACCGCATCTGGCTAAAATCAAACACAATCTCTTCCATATCCGGGGCAAGTTCCTTGGTTTCGGTATAGGTTTCTTCTAATCTATCGTCTATGAATGCAGCCGAGATAATGTATTTTTCGTTGCGTAGAAACATCGGCCTAGGGAAAAAACATAAACCTTGATCGTTCGTATAGCTTTTGGCGATCGTCGAAAAAGGCACTCCCGCTTCATCTCTATCTTCGTTCAATCGCAGCACCTTAATAATGGCGCCATGGATCGGCTCCCCTTTTTCATCCCTCACCCGGATTACCATACCGGATGCAGGCTGATTTTTAACATACAGTTGAACAGGTGCAGGATCGCCTGCTTTTAGCCCTGATGGATCATAGGCTTGCAGAAATAATGAAACATCTCCATCCCCGGTTTGATGCGAGTCCCACTCCAGTGTATTTTTTCCTTCGCGAACCTTCCAAACGGTCAGTACTTCCCCTGATGCTTTTATTAGTTTTAATTGCGCGGCCAATGGCGGCACTTCAACCTGAAACTCGACCCGACCTTTCACTTGCTCGAACAAATTCGGTTTGGATACCCGAAGACCAAGCCGAGGTGTGTGGGAAAGTGCATCGGACACCTGGATAAGGCCATGTCCCGTATATGAATCTTGGCCCGAAGGACCTATGTCTTTGGCGGTTTGCTCCAGGGCCGCCCTAAGCTCCGCCGCGCCCCATTCCGGATGTCCCGCTTTCAACAAAGCCGCTGCTGCGGATACCAATGGAGCGGATAGCGAGGTGCCTTCCGAGTAGATGTATGTGTCACCTAAAAAAGTAGTGACGATATGCTCGCCAGGAGCGGCCAGATCAATGGAGCCCCCGTAATTGCTGAAAGCCGAGGTCTCGTACTTTTCGTTAATAGAAGAAACCGTCAGCGTCTCGGGATACATGGCCGGATAATAACCGTCCGTATGATCTTCATGATTGCCGGCAGCCGCCACGACCAGAATTCCCTTGTTCACCGCTCTGACAATCGATTCCCGCATAATTCTGCTGTTCCCGTTTCCGCTAAGGCTTAAATTAATGATATCCGCCCCCATCTGAACGGCGGTATCGATAGCTTTAACAATCGAATGCGTCGTTCCTTTTCCCGCACTATTGATCGCTTTGATAGGAATGATTTTGATATTTTCCAAACCTGCAGCGCCTGCCAAACCAATAGAATTATTCGCTGCTGCACTAATGATTCCCGAGACTTGGGTCCCATGTCCGTTGTAATCCGTTGTATCCGGCGAATCTTCAATCGTATTTGTCCCACTTACGAAACGGCCCACAAATTCAGGATGGCTGGCATCTATGCCGGTATCAATAACGGCAATGAGCACCTCCCCTTTTTTACGCTGTTGCCAATTCATCAGCTTATCCCACGCTTGTGGCGCTTGAATGGACCGCAGTCCCCATTGATTCGGATATAAGGGATCGTTAAAATATACGCTTTCTGTCACGGCCTGCGTTACTTTGTAAATATAATTCGGCTCGATGAATTCGACGTTCGGATCATTCCGCAATTGTTCCACGGCCGCTTTGACCTTCTCTGGCGGCACTTTCCAAAGCATCGTTTTTTCATCTGTATCCATCTGAATCATGTCCGGCACAAAATGGTTGTTATCAGGAAGAAGCCCGCTCCGCTTTGTCGGTTCCCGCAAGCGGACAAGCCATTCTCCCTGAACGGTATGTTCGTCGGAAAAGGGTTGTACCGGCGCCGCAAATGTTTCATTGAACGCAGGCAAGGCCGTTTCTTCCGCCTTTACGAATGATAAAAAAGCCCCTCCTGATAAAAACAGCGTAAGTCCCCAAAAAAGGAGCATGTACTTTATTCTTTTCATAACGGCTACTTCTCCTTCTGGCGCGATTCTTGTTCCTTGAGATAAGCTCCGAAACGGGCAAGCAAATGAACCGCGGCATACATGACGATCGTTACAAACAATTCCGAATAAAAATTCCGAATTTCAACTCCGGTGATGATTTGATCTAATAGATGAACAATGAAGCCCAATAGCGAAATCTGAATCGCATTCCTAACAAAAACCAGAGCAAGGGTGAAGTGTTCTTTAAATAGATGTTTCCAAAAGGTATTAAAAAGCGTTCCTACGATGCCTAAAAAAGTTATTCCAACCATAAGACCTGCAATAAAGCCTAATGCGGAGAGAAAGGAATAAATTTTAATATCGATAAAATGGATTGTTTTCACAACATAGAATAAGAGCACAAAAAAAACGGCTAGCACCAATAAAATGCCTATAAGTGTCAATGCCATAAAAAAATAATCTTTGCGTTTTTCTTTTCCCAACAGTGATGACCTCCTAAGCCAGATTCAGCAAGAGGGACTACCCTGGCCTCTCAGAACGCGGGGCGTACAATAAAAACCGTCAAAAGCTTTAACGCTCTTGACGGTTTTGCTGCTAAAGGACCAAAAATGCGATTACTTCGGCAATCGATTCAGCTACATCTTTCGGCACGCCGAATTTGACCAAAAGATTCACTAATTTGGATTTCCCCCAACTCTCTAAAGCATCCAGAGCGTTCGCAATTTGGGTGCGGTATTTCAGCACGGCATCGGCCGCTTTTTTGCTAAATGGTTTGAGCAACGCCTCCAGCGCCCAACCGCCTGCGCGAATGGTAGCCGCGATGGTTTTCAGCTTGATTTCCGTGGTTACATTTTGGGTTTTGAACGTCTGTCTTGCTTGGACCTCAATCAACTGTTTCGCCAGGACAGCATTGCTGCTTTCTACTACGACGGATACGGGTGCTTGGGATGCGGTTGAGGCAAATGCGGATGTTGTCGGAACGACAAAGGTTGCTGTTGCTACCGTCGCTAACACAACTTTTTTGAATTTATTGGAAAACATGACATTCACTCCCCATGTTTATAATATTACAAAAAACTCCCATCGATGACAACAGCTTCATCAGAACAGCGTTATTTTCAGGCAATCATATACAGCACCTCCGTTTATCTTAGGTAACGACTCTACTGATTTCAGTTAAGACCTGTAGTTAGATTTATAGTACACCATTCATAAATGGTAATTAATACCACAAATGGGGTATATTTTATTTTAATTAAAAATCTAGTATATTTATCTTTGTGGGAGTGGGTTAGTTTTCTTGGCATGAGGAAGGAGATGAATTCGTGGTAATCTTTCCAAAAGTACAGCAGAAGAGAAACGGAGCAGTCGCAGGTATAGCCAGTTTGGAGTATGATGTCTTAAGGCAATGGGATGAGCGGATGAGGTCCGTTGGTTTATGTCGCGATATGCAGATTTTCCCTCGCATCTCTTCTACAAGATTGCAAGAAAAGATTGCGCAGCAATCGACGCTGATTCAAGTGTTGTCAAGCGAAATCAAAGCCATCGAAGAGACCTTGCAAGCCGCACATTTTTTCATTATTGCCGATACCTCGGGGATTATCCTAAAGCTTCAAGGGAATGACGATATTCTTCAGAGGATAGACATGCTGAACGTCGGACCCGGGACGCCGGTTACGGTTGAACATTCAGGGTATAATGCCATTGCAAGTAGCTATGGAGACAGAAATGATCGCTCTGGTTCAGGGCAATGAACATACACTTAACCTATTTCACGCTTGGAATTGCATTTGTGCTCCGGTAAGGGTGAAAGGTACGATTCAAGTCTACGTGAATTTAACTTTTCCAGTCGAGATCGACCCGACGTTTGCAATCCCTTTACTGCAGCATATCGCAAGAATAACAGAAAAACGGCTTCAGACAGGCGGAATAAATACGGGGCATGAAAACGTATATAAGACATTTGAAACTATCAACTAACCGAACGCCAGAAAGAAGTAGCTTATGCTTGGTTTCAAGGGTATACTTATACCCAAATTGCACAGTCTCTTCATATATCAGTACACACCGTACGAACCGTCTTGAAGACCGTCTATGATAAGACGGGAGTAAACACTAAGTCGGCTTTCATCCGGAAGTTTACCTAAAATTGATACGGCATACCGATGTAATCACCGCCAAACTTTGGTCACACTATAGTCTATATTCCTATTTTTTCTATGAAAATACAAGGGTTAAAAATGCCAATAACGTCTTCAAGCGCAAGGAAGCAGGTCCCTTTCCGTTCCAAGGTCCCTGCTTCCTTTGCATCATCAAGTATCGCTTTATCCGCCGAGTTCCATCGTATAATAATCGTTCGCGTTCAGCGCCCGGAAGCCGCACGACTCGTACAGCCCGAGCGCCCGGGGATTGTCCGCCGCAACCTCCAGCTCGAAGCGGACCGTCCCGTCTTCCCGGTGTACGCGCTCTATCGTCCGGGCCAAAATTTCCCGCCCGCATCCGCGTCCCCGGTACTCCTTTAGTACACAGAACCCGAAAATAAAGGCGACGCCTTCATCCACACGTACAGTTAGCTTACCGATCGGCTTACCGCCCAGCTCCGCAATATACGTTTTCTCTTTCTCATCAGCTACAGTCGTCTCTACGAATACTCTGGCATCCTCATACGTCATATCGAACCCCTGCCGGTTGAGCTCCGTCAGCACTTCGATATCGTCCGCCGTCGCCAATCGGAGCTCCAGCGCTTCCGCTTGCCGCGTATCCGGAACTTGCGGCGGCTGCCCGTCCGGTACCCGCATCTCCATCCAATGCTCGGAGAACGAATAGACCGCTCCCCGGGCCTGTAGAAACGCTTTGCCTGAAGCCGAACGCTCCTGACATATAAAGATCAGCTTCGGAATCCCGCGGCGCCTGCATTCTTCGGTCGCCGCATCGGCCAGTTGGGTGAACACGCCCTTCCGCCGGTGCTGCGGATGCACCATGCCGCTGATCTCCGCTTCCGTCGACCGGAAGGAGTAGATCCCCAGAAACCCGATAAGCTCTTCCCCTTCATATATCAAAAAGTCGTTCGTCACCCCGGCCGGCCGTTCGGAAATCATTTCCCAGTTCAGCTTTAGCGTAATGCCGTCCTCCGCGTTGCACAGGTCTGCGAGCGCCCGAATATCGCGCAACTCTTGCTCCGAGAGTCCTTGTTTCTCGATCAATTTCATCTGCTGTCCTCCACTTCGTTATCATATGTTAGTTCTTAGTATACAATCACGGAGTAGGTTACGGCGGATAAGGATTGGTTTACAATCGTTTTTTCCCGAAGCACCCGAGCCAACATGCGCTTATAACAGCAGCTCCAGCCACTCGTCCTTGGTCACTTGTCCGAAGTAGTGCTGTAGATTCACATCGTCCAGCACCCCGGCCAGCGCAGCCGTAACGTAACGGACGCCCTGCAGCTTGGCGGCAAACTCGGCCGCATCCCCTTGGCCGAAGAAATCGCCGTATACTGCGGCATCGCGGATTACTCCCGCTTCCACATACAGCCGGACGTCGAACGTACCGGCAGACAGACGCTTCGCGCGGTGAACGTTGAACGCCGGGGACTTGCCGTAGTTCCAATCCCAGCTCCGGTACCGTTCGTCTGCAAGCTGCCGCACCGCATCCCAATCGGCTGCGTTCAGCTCATACCGCTGAACCTCCGATCCTTCGAAGATCGAGTCCAGCAAATGCTGCTTGAACGCCTCAATCGTCATCGGCCCGCTCAAAAATTCCGTGATGTTCGCCACCCGGCTGCGGACCGACTTCACGCCCTTCGACTTGAACTTCTCCGGATTGACGTTCAGCGCGGAGGCGACATGGTCCATCTGCGAATCGAACAACAGCGTACCGTGGGTAAACATCCGCCCTTTGGTGGCAAACTGCGCATTGCCGGATATTTTCCGCTCCCCCACTTGAATGTCGTTGCGCCCCGTCAGCTCCGCCTCGACGCCAAGCCGATGCAGCGCCCGGATCACCGGCTCGGTAAACTTGCGGTAGTTGTGGAAGGACTTGCCGTCATCCTTCGTAATGAAGCTGAAATTAAGATTTCCGAGATCGTGGTATACCGCCCCGCCGCCGGACAGACGCCGCACGACATGAATGCCGCGGGGCTCGACGTACTCCCGGTTGATTTCCTCGGCCGTGTTCTGGTTTTTCCCGATAATGATTGACGGCTCGTTGATATAAAACAACAAATAATCATGGTCCGCCGGAAGCTGCTTCAAGGCATATTCCTCCAGCGCCAGGTTCAATGCGGGATCGGTAATGCCGTTATTGTCAATGAAAAGCATGGGCTTCTCCCCCTTCTCCTGTTCGAACGGACAGTTCCCCGTTCCAGCTCTATTATAGCAAGGGCCGCAGCCGGGATCGAGCGTCTTGTCCGCCGCGGCCTGTGCATGAAAAAAAACAGCGCAGGAAAACCTAGGTTCGACATCCCTGAACGCACAGGGATGGGAGTTTGATTATGGCCAGGGTCCCTGGCCGACAAGTTCCAGCATTCTTCTAAAGGAGCTCACCAGATGAACAAAACATTCGTATGTGTCGCCCTTCTCCTTGCCGTTTCACTATCTGCTTGTAATCAGCCTGCCAAAACCCCGCCGCCTGCGGATCAAGGAGCCGCAACCCCCGCCCCGGGAGGCGGAACCGCTACCGTGGATGCGCAAGCGATCTATAAGCAAAATTGCATCAGCTGTCACGGCGCGAATTTTGAAGGCGGGGTCGGCCCTAACCTGACGAAGGTAGGCGGCAAGTACTCCAAGGACCAGATCGCTGCGATTGTTGCCAATGGCCGCGGAGGAATGCCTGCGTTCAAAGGCAAGCTGTCCGATGCCGATACCGGCGCCATCAGCGATTGGCTCGCCGCTAAGAAGTAAAAGGCCCCCTCTACGGAACCGGGGAATGCTTTGTCTATGGAAAATCCCCTGAACCGGCCGTCCTGAACGATACTGCGGCTTCTTCGGGGGATTTTTATGTAAAATCGTTCCATTCCTTTTCCCGAACGTTTCTGCTATTCTGTTATTCGATCGGGCTTCCGGCCCATCCGCGGTTCGAGACCATCCCGCGTTATCAAAACTAAGGGGAGGAAACGTTAAGTGTTTAATTTGGCATGGGGAATTTTGTTTGTCGTCGTGAATTTTGCTTTGTTTCTGCTCTGCTATCGTTTTTTCGGAAAGAAAGGACTGTACGCCTGGATCGGCTTCGCCACCGTGCTGGCCAACATCCAAGTTGTCAAAACGATCGAGCTGCTCGGCATCGTGATGACCCTCGGCAACACCGCCTACACATCGATCTACATGTCGACGGACCTGCTCAACGAGAAGTACGGGACGAAGGAAGCCAAGCAGGCGGTGTGGTTTGGCTTTTTTAGCTTGGTTGCTTCAACGGTCATCATGCAGATGGCGCTCGTGTTTACGCCGCAGGAAAGCGACATCGCGCAGAGCTCGCTGGAGAAGATTTTCGGCTTAATGCCGCGGCTGGCTGCCGGCAGCTTATGCGCCTATTTTATCAGCCAGTTCCTCGACGTACGGGTATACAGCTATCTGAAGAAACGGTTTCCCGTGTACAACCAGTTCTGGATTCGGACGAACGGCAGCACGGGGCTCAGCCAGCTTGTGGACTCGCTGGTCTTCTGCACCATCGCTTTTGCCGGGGTGTATACGCTAGATGTCTGGCTTCAAATTTTGCTGACGACCTACTTATTCAAGTTCGTCATCTCCGTCGCTTCGACGCCGGTCCTCTACATCGCCCGCAGCTTCCGCATCAAAGAAGACGGCGCTTGACTCGTGATAAAGGCGCTTTTATCAACTCACTAGATATCAATAATAATGATATAATTATTAATTCTAATCATATTACTATATACCTACATTCAATTACAATGAAGTGAAGCACTATTATAAACAGCTTCAAAATGAAGGATGTGGGGGAACAGTAGTGGGGCTGATCTTCGGCATTTTGTTCGTGCAGCGGCAGCGCCGGCTTGCCGATCCTTTGCTCGACATGACGCTCTTTGCCAACCGGACCTTCTCCGTGGCCCTGCTCGTGCTGCTGTTTGGGCTGGTGACAGTTGGCGGCACCATGCTGCTCGTCGTGCAATATTTGCAACTAGTGGCCGGATACTCCCCCTCCGTCGCCGGTTTATGGATGGGACTGGCGGCGCTTGCCATGATCGTTGGTGGCGTAAAGCAGCACCCACTCATTGCTCGGTATGTCCGGCCAGGTTTCGTGGTTGCCGGCTCGCTCGGCCTGTCGACTGAGGGCTATCTCGATCCTGACAATTCTTTCAATTGTAGCGCTGAGGCACGTCGGAAGCTCCGGCAGCACCATCAAGGACGCAACCGATCGAGGGTAACCGGGAGGTCATCCCTGGAGAAGATGCCGTTCCGGTCGATCATGATTCCGACGCTGCCCGGAAGCTGACGGATGCCTTTACGGGGAGCGGTCAAGCCGCCGTCCCGCAAGGCGTCCACTTCAGCGACCCGCATGCGCTGCTGGACCCAGCCACCCGCGCCCAGTCGTCAAGATAGTGACCGTGAATAAGAACACGTCCAACGCGGATGTAAACGGCGACGGCAAAGTAGCCGCCGACGTCAATAAAGACGGCGTCGTCGACCAAAACGACTTATCGTTCGTCGCCCAAAAGCTGTTGGGACAATAAGGATCGAGTCCCGTTTTCCTGACTCAAACAAACCAAAAAGGCACCCGGCGGGTGCCTTTTGGCATATATGCTATGGATTGTCTTAATAAGCCAAAGTAAACAGGCCGTTGATATGAGTCAAATAGCGAATGTTGCTGCCTTCTTTCATCAGCGAAGCCGGAAGGCCTTTGAGGCGCGTTTGGTTTCCGCCGACCGTGCCGATCGCGTCTTTGCGGCCAAGGCTCGCCAGCGTACCGGAGAATACCGGCGTGAACGTATCCATCGGCGCACCGTTGAAGTAAGCGAAAATGTTATGTCCGACCGTCTCACCCATTTGCCAAGCCAATTGCGCCGTCGGCGGATAAGGACGACCTTCGTTGCCCATAACGACCGCGCTGTCGCCTGCAAGGAAGATGTCTTTGTGGGACGTGGATTGCAAGCCTTCCGTTACCGTGGCGCGGCCGCGGTTGACTTCGATACCGCAGTTGGCCACAACGGAGTTGCCTTGTACGCCACCGGTCCATACGAGCGTATTCGTCTCGATGGAGCTGCCGTCCTTCAGGAATACCGTTGTCTCCTGCATTTCCGTAATCGCAACGCCGGTCAAGAACTTCACGCCGCGCTTTTCCAAGCTTGTTTGCGCACGCTCGACGAGCTCCGGTGCGAAGCCAGCCAAAATCGACGGACCCGCTTCCACGGTATAAAGAGAAATATCGTTAAAGTCGACGCCTTTGCTGCGGCAAAGCTTAGGTAGCATGTCCGCAAATTCGCCGACAAGCTCGATGCCGGTCAAGCCGCCGCCACCGACAACGAATGTTGCGTCAGCTTTGTTTTTCGTACGGCTGTACTCGTCGATGCGAGCTTCCACGTGCGCGCGAAGGCGGTTGGCGTCGTTCACGGATTTCAGAACGAAGCTGTGCTCCTGCAGACCCGGAATGCCGAAGAACGCCGTTTCGCTGCCGAGAGCAATAACGAGCACATCGTAATCGTATGTTTTACCGCTGGCCATCAGAACTTCTTTCTGGTCCGGGCGAATCTCTTCGACCGTATCGATCTGAAGATTGACGTTTTTGCCGCGCAACAGCTTTTCCAGCGGCAACGCTACCGCTTTCTCCGCCACGTTGCCCGCAGCCAGTCGGTGCAGTTCCGTAATAATCTGATGCGTCGGAAAACGGTTCACGACCGTAATCGTCGCTTCTTCCGCCGTCATGTACTTCCGGGCCGTCAGGGCGCTCAGCAATCCGCCGTAGCCGCCGCCTAGTATCAAAATTTGCTTAGCCATCCTGTTCATCCGCTCCTTGATTCAGCTTTCCTATATTATTGACGCTGCTTCTGGCGCTCAGCCAAGACTTCCAAGAATGCCTGAGAAAAACGGAACATCTTCTGTACTTGCGGGTCTTTCAACATTTTGAGCAACCCAAACAAACCGATCGTTGTAGATTCGTCTTGCGCACGGTCGTTCGCTTCGATCGCCGCGGATGCCAAATTTTTGGCTTTATCCTGAATCGGCTTCACGAATTCTTCAACGCCGCCTTTGATGTCATCGATAAATACCTGGTCTGTGGCCACATTTTGCACCAAATCGTACGTTTTGGTGAGGATGGTCACCATTTCCGCCAGCTTCGGCAAATTTTCGACCAACACCGTCAAAGATTCCTGCACCTCGGGCTTCATCAACTGATCAAGCACATCCAAGGATTCCCGGGTGGGTTCGGCTGCAACTACCGCTTGTTGAGTGGATGCTACTGACATTAGAGAACGTCCTCCTTTACTTTGGAATAGAAGTCCGTTAATTGTGTCGATACCTGGTCAGGCAATGCAAACATCATGTTTTTCTCGAAAATATAGGAACGAGGAGAAGCCCGTTCGGAGGCCTCCCCTCACGCTTGTTACAATTTTCACATTTTCGAAAGCATGATCAGGTCGAAACGGAACCCTATATACTTATAGATTATACCTCCGAAGTGGGAGCCGTGGAAAAACAAATTTCGACATTTGTGAATATTTTGTGACTATCTAACGTTCAATTTCTGGAATGTGTCCATTTGTAGTCAGGAACCGATAGAACTGGGAAACGAGCGGCCGCGGATTACTTTCCGGGACCAGTAACGGCCTCCTTCATTCAGCCTATTCTTCTCCCCGAGCTGCTTGCCAAAATCGGGTGGTCGTGATATTATCATATTTGTCCCTAACGCGGAGCCGTGGTGTAGAGGCCTAACATGCCTGCCTGTCACGCAGGAGACCGCGGGTTCGAATCCCGTCGGCTCCGCCATGGTTTTACTTCATTGCAAGGGATGAGAACCCACAGGGTTTGTCGGAGCGTTCACTTCGTTAGCGTTACTTCGCAGTCTCGGAGTGAAACGGAGAGTATCCCGCCGGCTCCGCCCTTGATATACAAGGGAACACATTCATCATACATAAACAACCAACCGGGCAGGGGAGATCCTGCTCTTTTTTGTATACCTGCGAGGTGATTCGATGAGACGCGGACGGTTCGCCCCGACGCCTTCGGGGCCGATGCATATCGGCAACGCCTTCACGGCGCTGCTCGCCTGGCTGCAAATGCGGCACGCCTCCGGTACGTTCGTGCTGCGTATCGAGGATATCGACGGGCCTCGTTCCCGCCCGGAATATACTCAGCTCATCGTAGAAGATTTAACCTGGATGGGGCTGGACTGGGACGAAGGTCCGGCCACCGACGGCCCTTATGGCCCTTATCTGCAAAGCCAGCGGCTGGAGCTGTACGAGCAGGCCACCCGGCGCTTGCAGCGCAGCGAACGGCTCTATCCTTGCTACTGCAGCCGGGCGGAGCTGGCCGCTATTGCCAGCGCCCCGCACGGCCTTGCCTCGGAAGGCGCGGCTTATCCCGGGCTGTGCAAGGCGCTTAGCGAGGAGGAGCGCGAGCGCAAGGCTCAGTTTAAGCCCCCCTCCTTGCGTGTGGCCGTTCCGGAGCGTTCCTTCTCCTTCGAGGACGGTTTTGCGGGCGTACAGCACGTGCCATGCGGCGCACTCGGCGATTTCGTCGTCAAACGCGCGGATGGCCAATTCAGCTACCAGCTGGCGGTCGTCGTCGACGATACCGCCATGGGGATCACCGATGTGCTGCGGGGAGCGGATCTTCTCGATTCGACCCATAGGCAGCTCGTCTTATACGAGCTGTTGGAGGCGGACCCGCCGAGCTTCTGCCATGTCCCGCTGCTCTGTGCGCCGGAGGGCGACCGGCTGTCCAAGCGGAACCGCAGCCTCTCGGTTGCCGCTCTCCGCGCCGCCGGTGTTCCGCCTGAACGTTTGATCGGCTGCCTGGCTTATGTGGCCGGCCTGCTTGACCGCCCTGAACCGGCAAAAGCGGCCGAGCTGATCCCGCTATTCTCGCTGAAACGCCTCTCCGGCGAATGCATTGCCTTAAACCGGGAGACACTCGCCCTACTGACCGACAGCGTCTGAATTCAGTTTACCCAAAAAAGGACCGTTCCACGCCTCCTTCACCGACGTGGAACGGTCCTTTGTCTTGGCCCTGCTTACCCCTGTTCCTCTCCCGCTGCCAGCCACTGCTCATAGAGGCGGTCAAGCTCTTCCTGCAGGGCTTCCCGCTCCGCCCATTGCTCGCTAAGCGAACGGGCATCGGTACCTGCCTCCTGCTCCTGCATAGCGGCATCCAAGGCGGCAAGCCGCTCCTCCGCCTGGGCAATGGACCGCTCCAGCGTGTCGCGCTCCTGCCTGCGGTCCGCCGGTTTCCCGCTTCCGCTCGGCCTCCTCTGCGCCGCAGATTTTGCCTTCACGGCCGCAGGAGAGGGGGCGGACACGCCCTGAACTGCAGCATTTTCGCTCATATTCTCACGCTGCTTCCGCTTCTCCTGATACTCGTCGAAGTTGCCCAGATAGACGGTGATTCTGCCATTGTCCAACTCCCAGATGCGCCCGGCCATCCGGTTGATGAAATAACGGTCATGGGAGATGGCGAGCACAGTGCCTGGGAACGTCTCCAGCGCTTCCTCCAGCGCTTCCCGTGAGGCGATGTCCAGATGGTTCGTCGGCTCATCGAGCAGCAGCAGATTCGGCTTGCGAAGCACCAGCAGCGCCAGCCTCAGCCGCGTCCACTCCCCTCCCGACAGCAGATTGACTGATTTGAACACATCCGGGCCGTAAAACAAATACTTGGCCAGAACCCCCCGGGCCTCTCCTTCCTCCAGACTCGCTTCGCTGCGAAAATAGTCCAGCACCGATTTCTTCGGCGCATCCGGGTACTCCTGCTGGGCCAAATAGCCGATGTCCACGCGCGCTCCCCATTCGAACCGCCCCTCGTCGGCGGTTTCCTCGCCGAGGATCAGCTTGAACAAGGTCGATTTCCCGGCCCCGTTCTTCCCTATAAGCATAACCTTGTCTCCGTAAGCCAGCGCTCCGTCGACCGCGTCCAGCAGCTTCCGGCTCCCGTAGCTTTTGCCGATGCCCTCCAGCGTCACGACCTTGCGGCCCGAGCGGTCCGCCTGCGTGAGCCCGAAATCGGCGCTTTTCGCCTCCAGCACCGGCCGTTTCAGCTTCTCCATGCGGTCCAACGCCTTTTGCATCGAAGCGGCCCGCCGGAAAAACTTCCCGTTGTCGCCGATCCGCCCCCACGTTTCCAGCTGCTTGATCGTCTCCGTCATCTTCTTGATCTTCTTCTGCTGCTCCTGATAGTCGGCGAATTGCTGAAGCAGCCGCGCCTCCTTTTCCTTCATATAGTCGGTATAGTTGGTGAGATATGACTGCGATTCGCCGTCCTCCAGCTCGACGATCTTCGTAACGACCCGGTCCAGAAAATACCGGTCGTGCGAGACGATCAGACACGAACCGTCGTACTGGGTTAAATAGTCCTCCAGCCATTCGACCCCGTGCAAATCAAGGTGATTCGTCGGTTCGTCCAGCAGCAGCAGCTCGGGCTTGCGAATCAGCTGCGAGGCCAGATTGATGCGGGTCTTCTCGCCTCCCGACAGCGTGGCGTACGTCTGGGTGTAGCTGCCGCGGTCAATCCGCAGGCCGTCAGCGATCCGCTCGATAGCGGCATCCAGCTCGTAGCCGCCCTCGCGCTCGAACTTCTCCTGCAGCGCTGCGTACTGCTGCAGCCAACCGGCCAACCGGTCCGGGCCGTCGGCGGCATCCGGCTCCGACATGAGCTTCTCCAGCTCCGTCATCTTCAAGCGGCACTCCAGCAGCGCCTGATGGCCGAGAGCCAGTACGTCATACACCGTCTGGTCTTCGAACTCTGCCGGAATTTGCGTCAAATAGCCGATGCCGGTTCCTTTCCGGATGGCAAGCTGGCCGGCGTCGGGACGAAGCCGCCCGGCGATCAATTGCAACAAAGTCGATTTGCCGCTGCCGTTGCGGCCGATCAGTCCGATGCGCTCGCCTTGCCGAATGTCTAAGTTTACGTCTTCAAGAACAAGCTGTGCGCCATGGTACGCTTTTATATTTTGACAGTTAACGATCATCCTAAAAATCCTCCTTGTATGATCCTACCTGCAAACAACAAAAAGAGCCGCAGGAAAAATCCCTACGGCTCTTCGGACTAGCATCCGTTTGCGGTTAAGGTAGGATTATTTTCGCGAATGGTGAAACCGTATATGCATTTTTGGACAGACCTCTCCCGTTGACGGAAAAAGCATGCACTAGGCCAGCCAAAACTACCATCAGCTGGCAAATACGGTTGTTCACCATTTCGTGATTCATCTTACCTTCACCCCCTTGTTCTAGTTATTTACAACTTTAACATAACAGACGGGCAGTTAGCAAGCTTCATCAGGAGTCTCCGAAGGGATTGGCTCCGACAACGTCTCACGCTACTTTTTCAGAATGAGCCTTAATTGCACGGTCACGTTGTTCTCGGTGGATACGACAACCGCGTGAGGATTTTTCAAGCCGAAATCTTCGAAGGTAACGACCGCGCTGCCTTCCATGCGAATAGCGTCTTGGCTGTAAACCGCGTCGCTCTTGAACGTGACGTCCTTGGGTTTGCCATTCACGGTAAGCGTGCCGGTCATGCCGAAGGAAACCTTCTCTCCCTCTTTCCACGTCTTAGGGAAGTTCTCGATTGACTTTAATGTAAATTTGGCTTCGGGGTTCGCAGAGGCGTTCAGGAACTTCTCCCCTCGGACATGCTCGTCCCTCTGCGAGTTGCCGGACGAGATCGATTGGAGGTCGAGTGCCGCTTCAGCTTTCATCTTGGATGGATCGGACGAATGGAGCGCCCAGCTCCCCTTCACTGCGCTGCCTTCGAAGTTGACGGTTTCCTTGGAGGTCGTGACCGAGAAGTATACTTTGGAATCCGGGCTAATGTTCCATTGCCCGTCCAGCTTGATTGCTTCAACGGCTCCCCCGGCGGCCTGCGCCGAAGCATTCGCAGGAATCACGTTCTGTACCGCCACATGGTTCCCGGCATAATAATCGTAAGCGGCATAACCTCCTCCGACGATGACGACAGCACCTACGGCAAAAGCGACCAACTTCAGTTTCATAATGATTTTTCCTCCTCCGTCATATTCGCTGCGATGCAGCCTGTTTTTTTCATGGGCAGATTCGCTTGTCCCCACGGTAACACTACATCGTGTAGTGTTATTGGCAATAAAAATCCCCGTACACCTGATGCCAAAAGACTTCGAGTCCCGCTTCACCAGTGTGGCATCATTAGCGCTGATTACACTACATAATGTAGTGTAATGGAGCGCGAATAGTACACTTTCTCCGTTCTTGAGGCCCATCGTAACCGCCCTGCCTTAATTTTAACTGAAACGAAGATTAAAATAAGATTAAAAATTTTGCGAGACCCCCGGGAAATGAAGGCCTCGCTTATTCGCTTCTACGGATAAATCTTCTCACCGCGCTCCAGCATGTCCACGAATTGCTGAATTCGTTTCGCCCGAGTCTCCGCCTTTTTCGCGCTGTGGATTCGGAACAGCACGGCGAACCGATTCTGCTTGTCGAGCGATTCGAAGAAAGCTTTGGCTTGCGGATTGCGGTCCAATTCGCTTTGCAAATCGTCGGGCACCGTGGCGCGGCTTTGCGACTCGTACGCCTTGTCCCACTGCCCGTTCTGCTTCGCGGCTTCAATGGCCCGGAGGCCCGGGGGCTGCATCCGGCCGCTTGCGATCAGCAATTCCGCTTTGTCCTTATTGACCTTGGACCAGATGCTCTTCGCCCCGCGCGGCGTAAACCGTTGGAGCCAAGTACTCTCGTCGTAAGCTTCCTTCCGGCTGTCGATCCAGCCGTAGCACAAGGAGCTTTCCAGCGCCTCCTGATACGTTAACGTCACGACATCCGCTTGCTTCTTCGCCAGACGCAGCCTCACTCCGGCCGATGCGGCATGATTCTGCGCCAGCCAAGCTTCCCAAGACGGCTGGTCTGCAAATAATAAGATCGGCAGCTCGCTCTCTTTCTTGGACATTACGTCTTTCGCCTCCCGGGCCATGTAATGTATCCGTCGGTTCGTTCGCCCCGCGCCCGCGCCTTAGCGCAGCAGGGACAAGTCGAAGGACGGAACCAACCCTTCCTTGGCCGCCCGGCCAAGCAGGGCCTCCACCGCGCCGTAGCCGCTCTCGCCCAGAATCGCCGTATACTCGTTCACGTACAGGTCGATATGCGCGCGGGCCACTTCCGGGGACAGCTCCTGCGCATGGCTCATCACGTAATCTTGGGAGACTTGGGGATGCGCCCACGCATACTTGACCGAGGCGCGGGTCCATTCGGCGATTGCCGTGCGATCCAGCGACCGGCGGGCGATGATCGCCCCTAGCGGAATAGGCAGGCCCGTATCCGCCTCCCACCAGTTGCCCAGATCGGATAGCAGGGTCAAGCCGTATGAAGGGTACGTGAACCGGGCTTCATGGATGACCAGCCCGGCATCCACTTGACCGTCCCGCACCGCAGGCATGATCTCGTGAAAGGGCATCACGACGATTTCGCCCACCCCGCCCGGAACCTGCTGCGCCGCCCACAAGCGAAACAGCAAGTACGCAGTCGAGCGATCGCTCGGCACCGCGACCCGCCGGCCGGTCAAAGCGTCCGGGCCTTCGGCGCTGACCGCCGGATTGTTCGTGAGCACCAGCGGCCCGCAGCCTCGTCCAAGCGCACCCCCGCAAGGTAACAGCGCGTACTCGGACAATACCCATGGCAGCGCCGCGAACGATATTTTGAGCACGTCCGGCCCTCCCGGCTCCGCCGCGAGCCGATTGGTAATATCGATATCCGCATACGTCACGTCAAGCTTCGGCGCACCGGGCACCAGCCCGTGAACCCAAGCGTGAAACACAAACGTATCATTCGGGCAAGGGGAAAAAGCGATCTTCATCGTAGCACCTCCAGTAAAATTGCGCCCGCCGCTTCCAACGCGTCCAGCGCCTCTTTGATCCGCCAAGCTTCGCGGTCGCGCGGGCCAACCGCATTCGAGATGGCGCGGAGCTCAAGCGCCGGTATCCCGCGATCGCGGGCGGCGACCGCCACGCCGAAGCCCTCCATGGCCTCGGCCGCCGCCCCCGGCACCCGGGCCGCCAGCTCCGAGGCGGTCGCCGCCGTGCCGGTCACGGTGGACACCGTGAGCACCGGGCCCGTATGCGCCGGCAGCCCGGCTCTTTGCAGCGCCTCCGTCAACCGCGCAGCGAGAGAGGCGTCGACCGCGATCCGGCTGGAGCCGAAGCCCAGCTCGTCCACACTGCGGAAGCCTTCGGGCGTCTCGGCGCCCAGATCCGCGGCAATGATCGCGTCGGCCACCACCAGCGAGCCGATCTCCGCCCGGCCGGGAAAGCCGCCGCCGATCCCGGCGCTGACGACCAAGCCGTACTCGGCCGCGGCCAAAGCCTTCGCGGCGCTTGCCGCCGCCGCGGCCGGGCCGACGCCTCCGGCCACGACGTCGAACCTTGCGTCGCCCCGCAGCCCGCGCAGCACGGCATCCCTCTCGGCCGGAACGGCCGTTATCACTAATACGCGCAGCCCCGTCTGTTCCCGGCTGGCGTTGATTTCATGACCCATCGTTACCTTCTCCTTCACAGCACCCTTTTCCAGCGGGCAATTGTTTTCCGAAAACGTTCGGTCTTTCTTCTTTTTACTTTAATACTTACAAGGAAACAAGTAAACTTTCTGCCGTAATCGGCGGCAATGTCAACCGTAACAGGTTTCCCAAGAATCGCTGTTGGATGTTATACTCTAACCATTACAAGAAAAAGGATGATGCCCTATGAATATGCATATTAACGAAGTACCCCACATCACAAAATCTTGGACAAAGGATGGGACATTTGAAAACTCACAATAGCAACAATATGAACGTCAAGTTTTTCGTTAGCGATGAAATGAAGCTTGAAAAAAACGCGATCGAGCAGCTTGATCAATTGCTCAAGGTTAATGAATCGGTCGAGACGCTTAAAGCGTTCGTCCCTGACTACTTTAGCGACGATGCAGCCGCCATGCGAGAAGTAGCCATTACGCCCGACTTCCACAAAGGCAGCGGAATTCCGATAGGCACGACGATGTTTACGAAAGGGTTCATCATCCCGCAAGCCGTTGGCAACGATATTAACTGCGGCATGCGGCTGTATACCACTTCGTTGAACGAGGACGACATCAGATGTCAGAGGAAGCAGATCGAGAAAGAAATTCGCCATGTTTTTTTCGAAGGCGGACGCCATATTCCGATGACCAAGAAGCATCGCGAGTCCATTTTGAAGGAAGGGCTTATCGGCATTCTCGATACGCATAAGTCGCTGGGAGACAACGGTCTTTGGGCTTTCTACGATGCGAGACAGCAGGAAGAGGATCTTCACAAAGTTAATCGGTTAGGTTCGTTTATTACGGAAGAGGTCGTTGGCTTGGAAAGCTACTTGGGCAGCGACGATGTCTCCTATGATAGTCAAATTGGATCGATCGGCGGAGGCAATCATTTCGTCGAGGTTCAGAAGGTCGTCAACATTCGCAACCATGCAATCGCTAGCGCTTGGGGATTGAAGAGAGACCAGATTGTCGTCATGATTCATACGGGTTCCGTCTCGATCGGACATCATGCAGGCTTGAACATTCGGGAAATTCTGAAGAGCATCTACCCTAATTCATTGAAGCATCCCGATAACGGCATTTATGTGCTGCCTCATTCGGAGCGTTTAATGACGGAATGGAGCACAGCCTGGTCACTTTTGCACAACGCCGCCAACTTCGCTTTCGCCAATCGGCTTTTTTTGGGTCTTATGCTTAACAAAGCGCTTCGAGGGGTGGTCGGCGACTTCGATTTCAAGCTACTCTACGACGCGCCTCATAACTTTGTTTGGCAAGAAAATGTAGATGGGGTCGAAGGGTTCATTCATCGCAAAGGCTCATGCACGGCAAAGTCTGCCGAGCAGATGGCGAATACGCCTTTTTATTATACCGGAGAGCCTGTATTCATTCCCGGCTCCATGGGCGCTAAGAGCTACATTCTGTCAGGAATGGGCAATCGGGATAGCCTGTTTAGCGCAAGCCACGGCGCCGGTCGAAAACTATCGCGCGGCAACTCGCTCAAAGTGGACGACGCAGCGTTTCGCGACTTCCTGGATAATTTCCATGTGATAACACCCATTGATCCTAACCGTAATGATATCAAGTCGCGTCAGGACATTCTCAAGAAATGGGAAGATGAACTCAAGAAGGAAGCACCCTATGCTTATAAGGACATCAATCCGATTATCGAGACACACGAAGAGCATGGCATGGCTACCGTCGTTGCCGAGGTTGAGCCCGTGCTTACAATCAAGGATAATCCCTCAACTGAAACCAGAGGGAGCGACATGGACGTACGATTTGCCCGGCCCGTTCGAACCGGCGGGAAATACGGCTCACCAACGGGATTCGGCCTTGGATCTATGTGTCGCTATTCACTGGGCATATTGCATTTTACGAACGCGGTGAGACGTATAATACGTCTCACCGCGTTTTTTGGCTTTTTGTTCTCTTTGGGCTTGTTTCGTTGAAAACTTTCAATGAGATTGATTATCAATATCAACATAAGTATAATGAAGTTGTGCGACTTTAGCAGGAGGAACGCGATCACCCGTCCCAGCGGAGTGGAGCAGATGAGCACATGGAGCAGTGGCACTTGATTGCGGGAGGTGTGTGAAATGAAGATGGACATCAATAAGCTTGCCGAGCATTTTGCGCGTACCTCTTTTCAAGTGGAACAAGTCTGTCGCTATGTGCGTGATCCGGGCATGAGCTGCGATGACTATTCGGAGCCTTTCCCAGGCTTTGTTTTCCCATTAAGAGGAAAGGCCGAGTTTGATTTCAGCGGAACGTCCTATACGCTTGCTCCGGGCCATGTAGTGCACGGCGGCGCCCGTATGCCACTGAATCGGAGTGTTCTCGGCAACACCGGATGGGAGTACTTGCTTGTTTTATACCGGGTATGCGCGCCCGAGCCGTCCGGATTTTCCTTGTCCAAAGCGCATTTTCAGCTTACCCCGGGACAAAGCCCCCGTTTGACGGAGCTGCTTGAGCTTTTGTGGCGCTCTTCAGGTGAGCCGGGCGGGATTTCCGCCTTTCAGACAGAAACGTTGTTTCGCTGCGTTTTGGAGGAACTGTTTGTCTGTGTACGCAACCAAAGCAACGATGGCGAGCAAGCGTTATTCGAGCAAGTATCCAGCTACATACACGAGCATTATATGGACGGGCTTAGCGTGCGTGCTTTGGCTGAACAAAATGACATCAATGAAAATCGCTTGTTCTATGTCTTCAAAAAGTACGCGGGCATGGGCCCCGGTAAGTATTTGATGGCCTATCGTCTGAATCGGGCGAAGGAATGTCTGCTGGCTAACGACGCGCCGATCGGCGAGGTGTCGACAAGCGTCGGCTATGCAGACGCATTATATTTCAGCCGTATCTTTAAAAAACAGGTGGGCGTCTCTCCGGCCGAGTTCCGGGGGCGATTCAGGAATAATCCATATGGATTTCAGGATGGCTCCATTCCTCTCTAAAATGCGTTTTGCTAAACTGACCGTAGCTTAGTTGGTCAAGCAAAACTCAAGTCATAACGGAGGAGTCAGAATGAAAACACTCATGAGACTGTTCGTCTCTATCGCACTTTTGGCGGGTATTTTGACCGGTTGTGCCGGAACGCCGGAGCCTAACAACAGTTCAGCGGCAAACAGCACAGCCCCAGCAAAAGAGGGAACTGCCGCTCCCAAAAAAGCCGATCAGGAAACGGGAAAATGGCCGAGAACGTATGTAGATGCTCTTGGACGCGAGATCATACTGGAAAAAAAGCCTGAGAAAGTAGCGCTTTTGTTCTTCCGCAATTTTGAGCATTTGTTTTTGCTCGATGAATCTCCCGTAGTGGCGACAGACCTGAATGTTCTGAAGGAATGGGAATCCCTCGCTCCATACAAGGACAAACCGATTATCGATATCGGATCCATGACGAGCCCCAATTTGGAAAAGCTGGCGGAAACCGGCCCCGATCTCATCATCATGGTCTCGGGTCGGTACGGGAGCTACGGCGACAAGCTGGAGAAAATAGCCCCGGTTGTAACGGTGGACAGCAATGAAAACAATTGGCAAGGCGCGCTGCGGGAATACGGAAAAATCTTTGGCAAAGAGCAAAAGGCTGAGGCTGAAATTACGCGGATTGAAACATTGATTGCCGATTCGAAAGAACAGTTGAAAACATTCAGCGACAAAACCTTTGGTGTGATTATGCTTGGTGACAAGCAATTCTGGGGCTTTACCACACAGTTTGTTTTCAACAAGAAAAGCGGTCTTGCTTTAAACCCGCCAAGCAAATACGTAAACATGTCGACAAAAGGGGAACAGATCTCCCTGGAAGGGCTGGCAGCGATGAACCCCGATTATCTGTTTGTTGCTGACATCGGAGGTTCGTCGAAAAAATTGCGAGGCTATCTGAAAAACCTGGAAAGCGATTCTGCCTGGAACTCTCTTCATGCCATGAAGAACGGACATATGTACGCCTTGGACAGTTCGATTGCGGCGGGCGGGCCGTTGGGAATAGAGCTGGGGGTCAAAACGATCGTGAAAAATATTTTGGCAAAATCGTGAAGCAAAAAGGAGAGGATCACGGATGAAAAAAGAGGAACTGTTTGACGTCACGATTATCGGTGGAGGACCGGCTGGGCTTTTCGCATCTTTTTACAGCGGCCTAAGAGAAATGAAGACCAAGCTGATCGAATATCAGCCAAGACTGGGCGGGAAAGTCCATGTCTATCCGGAAAAAATGATTTGGGATGTCGGCGGTCTGACGCCAACGCTCGGTGAGAAGCTGATCGAGCAGCTTGTCCAGCAAGGGTTAACCTTCGATCCTGCCGTCGTGTTGAATCAAAAAGTAGAGCGGATTGAGCGTGGCGAAAACGGCGTATTCGTCCTGCATACTTCTGCTGGCGAGCAGCATTACACGAAAACCGTCATTCTTGCCATCGGCGGGGGAATTTTGGAGCCGCAAAGAATTGATTTGGAGGGCGCCAAGAAATTCGAGGTATCCAACCTGAGCTATACCGTCAAATCACTGAGACGGTTTAAGGATAAAACCGTAATCATTTCTGGCGGAGGAAACTCGGCCGTCGACTGGGCAAACGAGCTGGAACCGATCGCCAAGCAGGTGTATTTGACTTATCGTAAAGATACGCTCTCCGGGCATGAGGCACAGGTGAAGCAGCTGCTGAACAGCTCGGCCAAATGCTTCTTTAACACGACGATAACAAAGCTGATTGCGGCCTCCAACCAAGAGAAGATTGAACGGGTACAACTGACCAACCAAGAGACGGGCGAAGTACAGGAACTGAACATTGACGAAGTGATTATCAATCACGGCTATGAACGGGACAAATCGTTGCTGGAAAATAGCCAGGTGAAGCTTGAGATGGCGAATGAATACTTCCTTGCCGGTCAGACAACCAGCGCTACAACCGAGCCGGGGATTTTTGCGGCGGGAGATATTATTTCGTACGAAGGGAAAGTGCATTTGATTGCCGGAGCGTTTCATGACGCGGCAAATGCAATCAACCAGGCCAAGCTGTACATTCAGCCGGAAGCGAAGGCAAGCGGAATGGTTTCTTCCCACAATGAAATTTTTCAGAGCAGAAACCGTGAGCTGATTAAGCAATTGTTGAACACTCCCACCACCTGAGCTAATGGCGCTGAGGGGGGGTTCTTGCGAACAGAGAAGCATCCTTCTCTTCTTAAGCAAGCGATCCCTGCGGTTCCCGCAGTTCAGCCCATCTTCGCCAACAAACGCAGTCCTTCTTGCAAGATGTTCATGCTAGCATTGTGGTCACGGTCATGGTGCGTCCCGCATCCTGAACACGTCCACGCTCGCAAGTTTAGATTTTTCACTTCGGGGTTGCGCGATTGGCATACATGACAAAGTTGACTGCTTGGAGCGAGCGACTTTTTGCTTCGCTTTTAGATAGCCCGATCCACCTTTCAGTCGACGAGACAAACGTCGCTGCCATAACGTAGGGTAGATGCGAAAGCGAAAAGCTTTATGATGCAACATGCGAGACTTATCTCCTTTGGTGATTTCATGACAATTATAGAACATATGTTCGCATTCGTATACAAGAGATGCTGATTCATCTCCCCCTTATCGAAGAGGGAGTCTTCTCAGCCTTAACGATAAAAATTTGTACCAGAAAATTTCAAGCCGGATTTCTACGATGCAGAAATCCGGCTTCTATAATAAAGGTACCGGCATTTGTAATGAACTGTACCAATTCAATAGATACCCATTATCAATGCTTGTTTTCTGCAATCCAACACAAGGAGAACTGAACATGAATAAGAAGCTGTTAATCCCCATCATCCTGCTGTTGATGGTCATATCCAGCGCATGCGGCAGCCAAGCCAATAATAAGGAGAGCGCATATACTAAAAATGCCGCTGCACCGGCGGCAGACTCCAAGGAGTCTGGAAAGGTAACGTATCAGTCCGAATTGGGTCCTGTGGAGGTTCCGGCGAATCCGCAGCGGATTGTAGCCTTGACGAATGCGCCGAATGTGCTCGCGCTCGGCGGAGCACTGGTCGGAGTGGATCAATGGACGCAAAAGAATCCTTTGTTTACGAAGAAGCTGGGGGGTATTGAGGACGTATCGGACGAGAATTTGGAGAAAATCACAGCGCTGAACCCGGATCTGATCATTATGGGCACACAAATGAAAAATAACGCTGAGCTAAGTAAAATTGCGCCTACCGTTGCTTATACGTGGGGCAAGAGGGATTATTTGGAACAACAACTAGAGATCGGAAAGCTGCTTAACAAAGAAAAGGAAGCGCAAGCGTGGATCGACGATTTCAAGCAGCGTGCGGAAGCGGCAGGCAAGGAAATCAAATCCAGGCTCGGCGATAACATCACCGTATCGGTGCTTGAGACGGATACGAAAACCTTTTATGTATTTGGGGATAAGTGGGCGCGCGGCACAGAAATCCTGTATCAAGCGATGGGGTTGCGTATGCCAGAGAGTGTCAAGAAAGGTGCGCTTGGGCCCGGCTACCATATGCTATCTCAAGAAGTTCTGCCGGAATATGCAGGCGATTACATTGTTATTAGCAGAGACCTGGAGGGTGATAAATCGTTCATGGATTCGGAACTATGGAGGAGTATCCCGGCCGTCAAGAACAACCGTATCATTGAGATCGACACTAAAGCCTCTACCTATAGTGATCCGATAACACTTGAGCATTTGCTGGGTATTTTCAAGAAAGGCTTCCTTGATAAAGAGTAGCCCGCCGAAAACTACAAGACGTTGAAATCTTTAGAGGGCACCTTTATGCGGGTGTCCTTCTACTTTGTTAAGAAACAGAGCTCAGGAGTTATCGTTTATTCACCCGCACCAACGTCTACATAACGATTCGTATCCATAAGAATCGCCTCTGTTAAGTTCTGCTAGCAGTAAAATATCAATACTGCCTTTCATCATTTCCTTGTCCATAGTACTCCCTCTAATTTGTTACTCTAAATTTCTCGACAGCCTGAGGAGAGCAGACGCCCTCCTCTTCTTTGTTTGTATAACGCCCTTCCCGTCCTAAAAGGACAGCAGGCCGACGGAATACAGGAACACCAGAATGATCATAATCGGCGATACGACCTTTAACAGGAACATCCAAGCGCGGTACCAGAAGCCGTTTAGACCCGCTTCCTCTCCAGCCAATTTCCACGCGTAACCAGTAAACAGCGTAACGACCAAGCCGCCGATCGGCATAAACACGTAAGCCGTCACAAAATCGACCCAATCGAAGATCGATTTTCCGCCAGGAGTGAAGGACCCGAGCACGCCGCCGACCGAGAGAGCGGACGGAATGCCGACCACAAAGCATGCGACGGACACGATCACGGCCGCTTTCTTCCGGGTCCAGCCCCAACGGTTCATCGCATACGCAACCGGAACCTCCAAGATGGAGATGGCGGAGGTCAGCGCGGCGATGGCGAGCAGCAGGAAGAACAACCCTCCGAAGATGGCGCCCATCGGCATCTGGGCGAACGCGGCAGGAAGCGCCATGAACGCCAGTCCCACCCCTTCGCTAGGCTTCAAACCATAAGAGAAGACGGTCGGAAAAATAATGATCCCGGCAATAAACGCGTAAACCAGATCCCCGAACCCGATCGCCAGCGTTGCGCTGCCGAGGGATTGTCTCTTATCGACATACGATCCGTACGTGATCATGATGCCCATCCCGAGTGATAAGGAGAAGAAGGCATGCCCTAATGCAATGAGGGCGGACTCCGCATCCAATTTGGAGAAATCCGGCTTCAAGAAAAACTCGACCCCTTCGCCGGCGCCGGGAAGCGTGAGCGAACGGAACATCAGCACCAGCAAAATGATCAGGAAGCCCGGGACCAAAATTTTATTGAACTTCTCGATCCCCCCGGAGACCCCCCTCGCAATAACCCAGCCGCTGAGGATCATAACGGCCGCTTGCCAGAACACTGGCCAGTACCCGCCCGCAAACGTGACAAACTTTTCCTTATAGTCCGCACCTTGCTGGAATAACAACCCTGTAAACGATTCCACGGTATAATGCAGCGTCCACCCGGCAACGACAGCGTAGTAGGACATAACCAAAAAAGCGGTAATGACAGATAGAAATCCGAAGTAGCTCCATATCTTTTTGTTGGTCAGCTTGTAGAATGCCAGCGAAGCGTTTGCCCGGCCGCCCCGGCCGATCGTCATCTCGGCGAGCAGCACCGGCAGTCCTACGATGATCAAACAAACAATAAATAATAGAAAAAATGCGGCTCCCCCATGCTTTCCCGTAATGTAAGGAAACTTCCACAGGTTGCCGAGCCCCACCGAGCTCCCGATCGCGGCCAGAATGAAGCCGCTTGACGTAAACCTTTCCCCCTTGGCTTTAGGAACATTTTTAGAACCTTGATCATTTCTCATATTCTTTCTCCCCAACTTTTATAGGATAGCATTAGTATAAACAAATTATGCCCATTGTCTAAAGGAAAAATTTTACAACCATTTCGACTTAGGTAGAATAGCTTCCCCTACTTAGGTCCAGTTTAAAAACCGCCACAGGTCGGTTTTCGCAAGAACGCGAGCGGACTACAATAAAGACATGAAGCAAGCGCAAACCAAACAACGAATGAAAACGAAAAAAAGATATATATTCGAAAGGAGCATGTTTTATGAACAAAAAATTATTCCGCTCTCGCAGCAACAGCAGACTGACCGGTCTTTGCGGAGGCCTTGCGCAATATTTCGGTCTGGACGCGACGCTCGTTCGCCTGCTGGTCGTCATCGCCGCCTTCTGCAGCCTTGGAACCGTCACGCTGATCTATTTTGTCCTCAGCCTGCTTGTCCCGAAAGCGCCTTATGACGACTACGCTGTCAACTCTTATCCTAACTACTAATCTACGCCAAACGATAAAATACAACAAAAGGAGCATGAACAACCATGGGAATTTTAACCCGACTGTCCGATCTATCGAGAGCCGCCGCACATGAGGCACTGAGCAAGCTGGAGGACCCGGTGATGATGTTGAATCATTACCTGCGTACCATGAAAGAAGAAATCGACGCGGTCCAGCGGATGCTGAACAAGCAGTCCGGCGCGGAACGGTCGCTGAAAATGCAAATCGAGGCCTATAACCGGCTGGCCGCCCAATGCGAGAAAAATGCGGCTGAAGCGATGGCCGCCGGTCGCGAAGCGGAAGCCCGCCAAGCGGTCGAAGCGAAGCTGCATTATCTGGACAAGTCGTTGGAATGCTCGGAGTGGTACGAAGCCACCAAGCAGCGCTTGGAAGAGCTCTCGCAGCAGCTGGAGGAAACGAAAGCGACCTATGCGGCCATGCAGGAGAAGCGTACGGAGCTTGTTGCCCGCGCACAGAAAGTGGAAGCCCCAATCAAGTCTTCGGCGCCCCGCTTCCTGTACAGCTTCGAGGGCGGCGCAGCCGTTCGCGGCTTCGAGCGGATCGAAGAAAGAATTATGCAGTCGGAAGCGCTGGCTGAGCTTACCCGCCGGCCTGCCGCTCAGCGGTAAGTTTCGTTTATAGACCACAAAGAGAGGGCCGCGGCGCAAGCGGCGCCTCTCTTTTTCATGCCTCCCGGTTGCTCTGAACCGGCTCTTTGCTTCGCTTCCGATAGACCAATAGCGTAATCGCGAGGAAGCCCCCGTAAATGGCAATGGTGAGCGCTACCGTTCCCGGCTCCGACATCAAAGTATTGCCCACGAATGCGAACAAGAGCATGGCCGGGATTTTGCCCAGCGCGGATGCCGCAGCATAAGCCCCAAAGGAAACGCGGCTCAAAGCGGAATACGCATTGATGATAATGGACGGAATGAAAGGAACGAGCCTTGCGAAAAGGATGGTCAGAAAGGCGTTTCGCTCGAACAGAACGGTGAGCTTGCTAAGACGCTTGTAGCGGTACAGCATTCGCTCGCCCCATTCCTGATACCCGTAACGGACAAATAAAAACATGAGGATCGAAGCCGCCGTCGAACCCGTCCATGTGATCGCCGCACCGAGCATCGGCCCGAATGCCGCGCCGATGACCCCGCCGACAACCGGATAGGGGATGACCGGAAACAAGGCCATAGCCGTTGCCGCAACGATGACCAGAGCGATATGGTTGGGGGCTTGAAACCACGCCACGATCCCTTCGCCGTACCTGTAAATAAGATAAGCCGCGACGGCGTAGAGGAGAGCTAAGCTTATTTTTTTGAACATGAACCTTCTCCCGTGAATGGCATGACGATGATCTGTGCCGTTAAAGCCGTCATTCGCCGTGCGGAATAAAGCGCCACCGGTCCAAGTCCAGTTGTCCGTTATCTTCGACCTCGACGCCTTCGTCCCGCAGGTATAGCATTTGGAGCATGCGGCTTTCCTCCTGCCGGATCGCAATTTCTCCTCGGGCATTGACCACCCGGTGCCAGGGCAGCCCGTATTTGCCGCTTGATGAATGAAGAATGCGCACGACTTGTCTGGCGCCTCTTGGACTGCCGGCCAGCCCGGCGATTTGACCGTAAGTCATCACCTGTCCTTCCGGAATCTCTCGAATGATCTCAAGGACCCGCTGCGTAAAAGGGTTCATCCGCTACCTCCTCTACTTCGAGACAAACCGGTTGCCGCCGATCCAAAAGCGCCATGGATAATCGCGGGCCTCGCCGCTGTTCTCGATCCCGATCCGGGTACCGGTCTCCACCGGCCCGAATTCTTTTCCTTCGGCGATATAGAGCGGCGATTCGAAGAGCGGCCTTCCGTAATCGTCCATCGCAATGCCGAGCGCCTTCGTCAGCTTCCCTGGGCCACTGGTCAGCTCCCGCTCCTTCTTATCCCGGCCGCGGCGTTCGTACATGAGCTCCGTTCCCGTGTATGGCTCGACCGCCCGAATCAATACCACCTCCGGATGGTCCACCGGCCCGCTGACCACATTGATGAGACAATGCGTATGCATCACATAGGTATAGGCGTGGCCGGGCGGACCGAACATCACTTCCGTTCGAGGCGTCCTTCGGTTGCCGAAGCTGTGCGCCGCTCGATCTCCTGGGCCTTTGTAGGCCTCGGTCTCTACAATCCAGCCCGATGCCGTACCGGCTTCGGTTTCCTTCACAAGCAGCATGCCGAGCAAGGAACGGGCCAGCTCCAGCGTCGGCTGCTGAAAAAATGAAGCGGCGACAGGCTTCAATGACATAACATGCACCTCACATCATGGAATCAACCGGCCGATTTCTCCTTAAAGTCAAATGTTAATGGAAATGCCTCCTTGAAGCAAGTTCGTCGCGAAAAACCTCCATTTTCCGCCAAGCATATTTGGCCCTGAATAGCTCATTCTATACCATGTACGCCAATTGACCCGAAAAGGAGTGATCTTATGCCAGCAACGATGACCCCTCCCGCTCAACAAACGCAGCCGCCGATTCCCATCCCGCCGCGCGTGATTACAACGAAAGATTTGCTCTACCTGAAGGATGCGCTGTCTTGGGAGCTCTCAGCTTTTAAGAAATTTCACTTTTTTGCCCAGCAGGCGACCAACCCGCAAATCAAGCAAACGCTCGACAAAGCCGGACAAATGCACCAGCGTCATTATGAAAAGCTGCTTACCCATCTGCAGGTGGACAACACCGCCGCGATGGCCAATCTGCCCCGCCCACAGCAGTCATAGCAGGCGTCCCAATAATTCCAAGTAAGGAGGATACAGCCGATGCCAGGCCAGCAAGCCCAGAACCCTAACGAAATCGCCAACCCGCAAACCGGACAGCTGCCGCAGGTCAAAGGACCGGAGATGAACGACCGCGACTTCCTTAACGACGGACTGGTCACATGCAAATTGTTGACCGACAACTTCAACGTGGCCGTCCGCGAGGCCAGCCACGAGCAGCTTCATGCCGATATGCTCCAGATTTTGACGGAAACGCATCAAAGCGCCCGCGATCTGTTTAACTTGATGTTTCAGAACGGATGGTACAAGCTGGAGGCCGAGGAGCAGCAGAAGCTTCAGCAAGCGCAGCAGCAGTTTAGCGGGTATTCCTCGCAGTTCCCTTATTAATGTTTACCGGATGAGTCGGGAAGGCTCCTGCCTTTTTGCGGCGGGAGCTTGATTTTTGTTTACCGGAGTTCTTGCTTGAGAAATTGATACAGCTTCGCCCCCGCCAGCTTCAAAGGATACTCCGACGTTTTGCAGAGCAAGCCGAAGGTCATCTCGATGAGATCGCCGCTTATGGCCCGGGCCATCGTTCCTCCCGGCAGTGAATCGATCGTAATTTTCGGCACAAGCGCAATGCCTAATCCGCTAGCTACATAAAATTTCAAAGCCGTCATGCTGCCGATTTCCATCGTGTTCAAGGGCATGCCCCCGGCATCCTGCATGACCATCTCCAGCTTCCGCCGATACGGACAGGTGGTTGAAGTGAGGAGCAGCGGATACTCCCGGACCTGATTCGGCTCGACGATCTCCTGCTTCGCCAGCGGGTGATCTTCAGGCATCAAAACGAGAAACGGCTCTTTGAACAAAGGTTCGAAGTAGAGCTCGGCTCCCAGATCCGGTGCGGAGCAAAGGGCCAAGTCGATGTCGCCTTGAAGAAGCCGCTCGCTTAGCGCCGGCGTACCCGCGAACTCCACCGCAATGCGAACCTTCGGATAGAGGGTTAGAAACTTCTTCAAAACGGCCGGCAGCCGGTAGCTTGCCGTCGGTTCCGTCACGCCCAAACGAAGGCTTCCCGCCATCCCCCACTGCAGCTCGGACATATTTTGCTGTACCCGCTCCATATCTCTGACGATAGGCAGGCTTTGTTCATAGAGCAGCCGGCCCGCCTCGGTTAACCGGATTTTCTTCCCGCGTTCGATCAGTTGAACGCCTAAGTCGGCTTCCAGCTTTTGCATCTGCATTGTGACGGTAGACTGGGCATAATTCATTTCTTCCGCGGCACGGATGAAGCTGCCATGATGCACGATCGCCTGAAAGGTTTTTAGCATTTTTAGGTCCATATTCATCCCTCGGTTATCGAATTCACTTTTTATGAATTTAATGTTCACTTCATTCAATTATACAGAACGAGGTTCCCGATGTACAATGAGCTTATAGCAAGCAGCGAAAAATAAGGAGGGCATTTTCGATGAATTTGCGTGATAAAGTAGCGCTGGTGACGGGCGGAGGTACGGGGATCGGCAGAGCGGCTTGTTTTGCTTTGGCGGAGCGGGGGGCGAGTGTCATCGTGAATTATTCCCGGTCCGCTGCCGACGCGGAAGCAACGGCTCAGAGCATCAGGGACAAGGGCGGGCAAGCCGTGGCTATACGAGCCGACATCTCCCAAGACCGGGAAGTGCGGCATATGGTCGATCAGGCGAATCAGCAATTCGGGACGGTGGATGTGCTCGTGAATAATGCCGGGATGACCCGCCATATTCCGATGGAGGACCTGGAAGCGGCAACGGACGAAGTGTGGGACGAGCTCTACGATGTTAACGTTAAGGGGATGTTTTTCTGCGCGAGAGCCGTGGCTCCTTTCATGAAAAGCAACAAGCAGGGGGCCATCGTGAATATAGGCAGCATCGCCGGGATAACCGGATTAGGCTCTTCGCTTCCGTATGCCGTGTCCAAAGCAGCCGTTCACGGCCTGACGAAATCGTTGGCACGCGCCCTGGCGCCGTATATCCGCGTCTCCTGCATCGTTCCCGGAGCCGTCGCGACCCGGTGGTGGGAAGGTAAGGAAGAGCAAATGAAGCGGCTGGCCCCGCAGCTATTGCTGCAGCGCATTTCCACGCCCGAGGATATTGCCCGCATGATCTGCGCCGCCTTGGAGCAGGAGGCCATGACCGGCCAGATCATTACGGTGGACAGCGGACAGACGCTGTAGTGGGAGTCTGGCGCGAAGCGTTCATATAGCCTTGACGGGTGGTTCCCACGTTATACATAGGCCCAGCAATCCCTTGCTGGGCCTGCCATGCGGCTCGTCTATTTTTTTAAAAAAAGCCGGACCGTCCCAAGCTCGTCGCTTGGGCGAGTCCAGCCTCAAGATATAGGTGTTTTTCCGGTCTCTATTTGAGAGTTCCCGCCTCGCCCAGCATCGCTCCGGCAATCGTCAGAAAATCCTCCTGCGCAATCTCAAAATGGCCCGAGCGGAGCTTATAGCCCCAATGCCGGTTGCCGCGCGTAAAGCTGAGCCGATCCAGCAGCGGCGCAATTTTCACTTCGCTGCAGGGCATATAGCGGATATCCCGGCGGAACGGGACGAAGGAATCGGACATCCGGTATTCGTAAACCCGTTCGTCCGCCACCTGTCCAATAGCGGTAAAAGCTTGCAGCGGTTCCCCTTCCACCATGTCCGTACGCGGAGAATAATAAATGAGCCAGTCGCCGGGGCACATCCTCCGGAGCGGCGCAGACTTGCCGTGGCACAGTTGGGCTAACCCGCCCTGCACGCCCCGGCTTACATGGGAAGCAAAAACGACGCCGATCCAGTAGCGCTCTTGCCCGGGTGCCGATTGGTCCGGCATCTGATGATCCCTCCTGTTCACTCTCGACGCTTTAAGCGTTAGGCGAGAGCTTGTTTCAAACGGTCCTTCTGCATAAGATGATGGCGGTAATGCATTTCGACGAGCCTGAACCATTCTTCTGCGGTCAGTCCCCCAAAGCTGGGATGGGCGACGGTATGGTGCAGCGGCGCATTTTCCAGCTTTGGTGCGATTTCGTTCATTCGGCGCACGACGGATTTCAATCCTTCGACAAGCTCCTCTTTGCTTTCGGGCTGCTGAGGCGTATATTGCGGTGAAGGCGGGACCTGAATGCGCACCGGCGGCAAGCTTCCTTGCTCGAATATAGCCGCGCCCACCTCCGTCTTTTCGCCCGCGGATACGGCATCGTCCCCACCTGACGTCAGGCAGCGCTCCACGTTGGCAAGCTGCATGTACAATGCGGCGCCGATCAAATGCCGGTACATTTGTCCGAGCGACCATTCGTTCTCTCCCGGCTGCCGCTTCAACTGTTCCATACTGAAGCCTTCCAGCTCCTGAATGTAATGCTCCGTAATTTCCTCAAAATTCCGCAAAATTTCCGTTGTACTCATGGTTTATCCCAGCTCCTTTTCATCATCTGCTCTTACTATACAAAAACGCTACTGACAACAGTATGTCAGTAGCGCTTCAACATCTTCTCGGCTTCTTCCCGGACCCGGATCTTCAGCGCCTCCGGCTCCAGCACCACGGCATTCGCTCCCCAGCCAAGCACCCAATGCAGCAGCTCCTCGGGCTGCCGGACGCGAAACGTGATGACCAAGCCTTCCTCCCGATCCTCGAAGGCTTCCAGGTAAAAGCTGCACGTTTCCTTCACCCGATCCGCGATCGCCGGACTTGCCAGAATACGCACCCGGACGTTCCGGTCATCCACAGGCAAATAATCCTGCAATTGAAAATCCGGAGGAAACGAGAACGGGTCCTCCAGAGCGGTCAGGCCGCTCATTCGGGACAACCGGAAATGACGCAGCTCCTGACGCAGCTCGCAATGTGCCAGCAAGATCCATGTGCCGCGAACAAGGATAAGCCCGTAAGGGGCGGCCGTACGGTCGCTATGACGGTTCCCGTCCACCTCCGGCCTGTTTTTGGAGTAATGGAATCTGACCTTCTTCCGCTCCAATATCGCCTGCCGCAGAGCTTCCAAATATTGTTTCTCCTGTCCACTAATCGGCGCGTCACCCGCAGCCAGCAGCCGCATAGTCGCACGAATTCGGGACGCCTCATTGCTAATGCTCTCCGGCAAGACGGCTTCGATCTTGCCCCGGGCGCTCTGCGCCTTCGCGCCGTATCCGGTATCGAACTTTTGTTCGACAAAGTCTGATCCGATCAGCAGCGCCACCGCTTCTTCCACCGTAAAGCTCACCGGAGGCAGAAAATACCCCTCCATCAAGGAGTAGCCCTGCCCCGGAGCGCCCACAACCGGAACCCCCGCCTCGCTAAGCGCTTGAATGTCCCGGTAGATGGTCCGCGTGCTCGTCTCGAAGCGTGCCGCCAAATCCTCCGCCCGCAGCACCCCTTTGCGCTGCAATTCGATGACGATGGCTAACAAACGATCCGTCTTATTCATCTCGGCCGCGTCCTCTCTTATAGGATCGAATGCTATCGAAAGCTATTATTACTCTACTGCTCATATTATTACAGATTTTAGCCGAGAAAGCCCTTGCCTTTAGGCATGGGATGAATCGGCTTAGGACAAGGGCTGTCTTTGGACAGCTTAATTGTCCTACATTCCTTCATTGTTGTTGCAGTTGAATATTAAAATTGATACAATTGGTATATGGGACAAGAATATAGAAGAACGACCACAACCGTATCACTCATCAACTATCATTTTGTGTTTTGCCCGCGATACCGAAGGCAATTGCAAACGTTTATCGCATACAAAGCGGCATTGGCCGGGATCATCATCGAAGTCAATCCTGCGTACACCTCCCAAACGTGTCCAAACTGCGAGAAACGGAACAAGGCAAAGGACCGAACGTATGAGTGTTCATGCGGGTATCGTGCACACCGCGACAGGGTTGGAGCCATCAACATCCTGCGCCAACCTGTGATAGATGGTAACAGTCTATCAGCCTAGATAGCTATACGCTCTGATCAAGGATGAGCTAATGAGCTAGCTCTTAACTTAGCAGTCGGCACAAAACAGAAATGGCCTGCGTGCGTTAACTAGCTAAGAATCCCACGGCTTCAGCCGTGTCGGAGGCTCAAAATAATCAAATGAAAAATATATGACTTGCATAGCAATGTTAAACAGATTTTTACTATTCATTCTCCTGCATTTGATGCTAGACTAAAACATAAGAATCTAGAGTGTAGCAAGGAGGTCACACACAGTGTCAATTGTCCCGAGCTTACTGGAGTTCAATAAAAAATTCGTTGCCGAGAAACGGTATGAAGATTATCTAACGGACAAATACCCCGATAAAAAAGTCGCCGTGCTGACCTGCATGGACACGCGGCTTAGCGAGCTGCTCCCGAAGGCGCTGGGCTTCAAGAACGGAGATGCGAAGTTTATCAAAAATGCGGGCGCGATTTTGACCCAGCCGTTCGGCAGCGCTATGCGCAGCCTTCTGGTCGCCGTCTACGAGCTGGGCGCGCGCGAGGTGATCGTGATCGGACATCACGGCTGCGGCATGACGGAGATTGATCCGGCGCGCATGGTGAACAAATTCGCGGAGCATGGCATCAATCCGCTCGTGATCGAGACGCTTGAAAATTCGGGCATTCGCATGGAAAAGTTTTTGCGCGGCTTTAGCTGTGCGGAGGAGGGCGTGATGCATAGCGTCAAAATGATCCGCAGACATCCGCTTTTCCCCCAAGCCATCCCTGTTCACGGCTTCGTGATGGACCCCGAGACCGGGGCGGTCGAGGTCATTGTCGAGGACTACCGGGAAGGCTGATCCGGCCATAGCATGGCAACCTCCTGCTTTCCCAAGCATTCGAAACGTGGCAACGAGAATGCCATACATTTTTTTACAATGATGGTTATCATCATGAAGGAGGATGTTTTGTGCGAATCGCAAAGCTTTTGGTGTTCGTTTTTACGGCCATGATGTTTATTGTTGTTTTCCCTTGGCAGACGCAGGCGGCGGATAGCGATGCAGATGCCGATCTGACGAGCATCCATCAGGGTGCAGGGGCGCTCTCGCCCGATTTTTCCCCGTCCGTGACGGAATATTGGGTGAAGATGCGCAGCTCCGAACAAGGCTTCTATACGGCCGCCATCCCTGCGAATTCCAAGGCCACGATGGCGTACTCGATGAACGGAAGCGCTTGGATCGCGCTGCCCCCAAATACGTCGACCGGCTATATCGCGACGAACCGGGGAGAGAACACGTTTTATATCAAAGTCACCTCGGCCGATTCATCCACGATCAATACGTATAAGATCAATGTGTATTTTCCGGCGACGAACGATGCGGATTTGAGCGATTTGCGTGTAAACGGAGCGGCGTTAATCCCGCCTTTCCAGTCTACGGCAACGAATTACACGGCAAGCGTGCCTTACGCGACGAGCAGCCTGTCGCTCACCGGGGTGTTGAACGACCCCGCCGCCACCTTCCGGATCAACGGAACGGCGGCGTCCGACAAAGCCACATTCGGCCCCATTCCTTTGAACATCGGAGGCAATACGATCACCGTGCAGACTACATCGTACGATAAAACGGCCAATAAAACGTATATGATATCGGTCGTGCGGGCTGCGCCCGGCACGAATGCGCAGCTGAGCGCCTTAACCGTATCCGGGAGCACGTTAAGTCCGCCTTTTCAACCGCTTCATATGGGATATGTTCTGGCGGATGTCCCGTACTCCATGTCCAGCTTGGCGGTCACGCCCGTGTTATCCGACGCGAACGCCTCCGTCTACGTTCGCGCCAACGGAGGAAGCTACATACAGGCGGTAAGCGGCTCTCCGGCTACCCTGCCTCTGACGCTAGGCGACAATAAGCTGGAGATCAAGGTATTGGCCGAGGACCCGTCCGTGGAAAAAATATACACGCTCAGCGTAACGAGACTAAAAAATAGCGACGCGAGCTTGTCCGGCTTATCCGTTTCGCCCGGACACCTTGACTTTTCCAGCCAGGTAACAGACTATTCCGTGACAGTGAGCCGCTCTGTCCCATCGCTCACGGTGAAGCCCGTCCTGCCGGATGGCAACCCGGTCGCTACGATTCAGGTCCGCATCAACGGCGGCAGCTACGTTCCCGTTCAGAGCGGCATGGACAGCCCGGCTCTGCCTTTGATTTCCGGCGTACCGAATGTCATCGAAGTGCTGGTTACAGCACAGGACGGGACGACCCGAATGTACACCATTCGCGTGACTCAAGCCGGAACGCCGGTGCTGACGAACCTGGTCATGGACGGCACGAAGGTGCGGCTGACCTTTTCCGAGCCGCTGCGGTCCGTTGCGGATGCGACCTACTTCAGCGTCACCAATATGAGCAGCAACGCCGCGTTGTCGGTAACCGATGTCGTCTACACGCCGGGAGCCGCTGAAGCAGGCTTCACCGCGAACGGCCTGCTGCAGCCGGGGGATGATCTGGAATTCCGTATCCAAGCCGGCGCGGTAAGCGGCCTTAGCGGGGAGACGAACGCGGCCGTAAGCCTCAAGGTAGTCTACGGAGACCCTATTCAGCAAATGCAGCGCAGACTGGCCGATCTCGATACCGACCGCGACGGGATTGGCATCCATGAAGTATTGGCGTATTTGAACTCGCCGTACGGGCATAATGACTTGAACGGAGACGGTCAGTTTACCCGTGAAGATGTGGCGATTGTATTGAGACAGATCGGAGCGAAATTCGTTTCGCCGCAGCAACTATAGAAAGCAGCCGTTTCCCGGCATCGGGGGCGGCTGCTTTTGTGATCATCCGAAAGCGTGTAATTGAACGGGAAACAAGGACATGGTAAAATTTGTACAGATATGACAGGAAAGGCGGTTAACCGATGAAAATATTAGTTGTTGGCGCTACGGGAACGCTTGGCAAAGCTGTCGTCGACAGATTGAAGGACAATCACGAGATTATCAAAGCGGCGCGGAGCGGTGGCGATGTGACCGTGGATATGACATCAACGGAGAGCATCGCGGCGATGTACGAAGCAGTAGGAAAAGTCGATGCGGTCGTTGTCACGGCGGGAAGCGCCAAGTTTCTTCCTTTGACCGACATGACCCCGGAGGATAATCAGGTTGCCATTGATAGCAAGCTCAAAGGCCAGGTCAACATCGTTCTGCTCGGATTGGATTATGTCCATGACGACGGCAGCTTTACGCTGGTGTCGGGCATTTTGATGGACGATCCTATCGCGCAAGGGACCTCTTCCGCGATGGCCAACGGCGCCATCCGGGCGTTCGTCAAGTCGGCTGCGATTGAAATGCCGCGGGGCATCCGGATCAATACCGTCAGTCCGAATGTGCTGGAAGAATCGTGGAACGCTTATGCCGGTTATTTTGCCGGGTTCGTACCCGTTCCCGCCAGCAAAGCGGCCACCGCGTATCAGAAGAGCATCGAAGGCAAACAGACCGGCCAGTGCTACGAAGTATATTAAAGCTGAGCCATAGCGCGATAAGGCCGGCCTGTATCGGAACCGGCGCTCTATTTCACATCGATTGCAAAAATGTATAACGTTTGGCCTTGCTCCCAAGCGGAGGATATCAAGATATTGTAGCGTCCGGGCTTTTTGGGTAAGTGCAGCCGACTCCCGTCCAAGGGCACAGCCTTACCCTCTTTTTTGTCGGTGCCCGATTCGGATTCCATGACAACCTCCAGCATCTTGGGCACCATGCCCTTCGGGCAGGTAATGACAATGTCCGATTCCGGCTTCACGGCCACCGGAGGGTATTCGGCTTGCTTGATAATATCGGATGCCGGGCTGGGCCACGAGTAGGGTTTGAAGCAATCCGTCCAACATGCGTTGCCATCAAGCAGCGGAATCTCCTGCATCCAGACAAATCCGCTCTCGGTTTTCTTCTCATAGGCAACGTAGGGAACGGGCGTTAAGATCCGTCCGTCAAATTTGACGCTGTGTTGCTGAATATACGTTGTCCGCTTGTCCTCTCGGTAATCAATGTCCGCAGCCATCTGTTCCGCCACGAAGCGCAGCGGGACATAGGCGTGTCCGTTATAGTTGATCACGGACAACCTTTTGTCTGCCCCGTTGATGACGAATTTCTCGGACGTTAGAAAGTCCAGAGAGGAGCTTGCCCTGTAAGCCGCAACGGTAATCACTACGAATACGCAGACGATTGAAGCTATAATATATTTTCTCAAAAGATACCGTCCTTCCTTTTCCGCATCTTGATCCATTATATTACGCGGAGCGGCTTTTTGCCGCTGCTGCGACTGCAATCGTTACGGTTGCGGCATACGTCGGCTCTTCCCGCCGTGATGTTTCCTTATTCGTTCAAGTAAGTTGTCGTCTTGTTCTGGATCAGCTTCGCGACTTCCTCCGCGGACTTCTGGCCGCCGAAGAACGCTTCGGACTCTTCAAAGATGATTTTATACACTTTAACATCCTCGTCAGCATAACGATCGGCCGTATGAAGGAACTGCTTGAATCGGGCAAAATCCTCCTCCGACACCTTCGCCGTTTTTCCATCCTCAAGCTTATACGCTCCGCCTTTCGTTTGCTTCTGAAGCTCGTCCAGCTTCTTCTCGTTCACCGATTTCAGGAGGGAAAATCTGTCCTGATAGGGAGACGACTGTACTTCTTCGGATAGCAAGAAGGCCATAAACTTCCATGCTTCCTCTTTGACCTCGGATTTGGCTTGTATCGCAAGCTCCGAGGTGGTAACGATCTTGATTCCGCCGGTTTTTCCTTCCGGGTGCGGCTTTTGCAGCAGCTTCGGATTGGAGAATTTCGCATAGGGGCCCTTGATAAAATCGGCTGGCGAGAAGATCCGCTCAGTGTAGAACAGCGGATTTTCTTTATCCGTTGCTTGGGCCATCATGATTTTGTCGTCATACAGCTTTTTAACTTGCCGCAGCATGTCCGTGAACGCCGGGGAGTCGAATTTGGCTTTCCGGGTCGCGCGGTCGATCAATTGTCCGTAGCTGTCCGTCACCCTTTCCTGCAGGATGAAATCCGGCGGATTACTCTCCAAGAAGCTACGGCGGTCCTTGCCGCTCGCTGTCTGCTGCACCAGCTTTCGGCCTATCTCTTCGAATTGCTTCCAATTCCAGCTTTTGTCGTCGATCTTTACGTTCGCCTTCTCCAGAACGTCCCCGTCCCCTACGAATGCCATCAAGAAGAAACTGGCAGGAATCGTATACAAGCCGCCGTTCAATTTCATCGCGTCCAAAACGTTCATCTGCAAGTTGCTTTTATTTACCGTTTTGTCCTGGTCCAGCATATCGCTCATGTTCAGGAGAAGCTTTTGATTCACATATTTGTTGACGGGCAAGCCGCTCGCGTCGATAATATCCGCGCCTTTTCCCGATAACAGCGCCGTGTTCGTCGTTTTTATATATTTCTCGTTATCGACACGCTCATCGCCCGGCTGCTTGAAGCTCTGGATTTGCACGTCGATGTCGGGATATTTCTCCTTGAATTTCTTCGCAGCCGCCTCGTAGTACGGGTTCGACTCTTTTAGAGATAAGGTCACGACCTTCTTTCCCTCTTTCGAGTTCGGCTGCTCCTTGCTTGCCGTCGTCTCATTGCCGTTTCCGCATGCGGTTGTCGTGGCAAGAATCGCGCAGGCGAATCCAAGCCCTAATCGTTTTTTCATCGTAGATTCCTCTTTTCCATCCAATGATTTATATTCGTGCGCGGCTACTGCAAACGCACCCGATTGCCATCTTGCAAGGGCTCGCTGCTTTCCAGAATGATCGGATCGCCCTCGTACACGCTGCCATCCTCCGGAACCTTCGTTACTTTGTCATTCGTTTCCGTGGCACGAATTTGGACCTTGCGCACAATAAACACATCACCCAAAGCGCCTTTCCGTTCTTCCACTTTATAGATGAACTTGCCTGCGCGATCCTCATGTATGGCCTCGTTCGAAATCAACAGCCCCTCTTGCTGCGAGCGCTTCGTGAGTTTGACCCATGCCTGCTCACCTCCTTTCAGTTCTGAAGCTGCCACTTTCACGCGCACCGCTTTCCGGGCGATCGTAGCTGTCTGATTAGCCTTTTTATCGGACGAGCTCGCCATGCGCGGCTCGGCATCCGCCAACTCCAGAATGGCACCTTCCAGCATGGTCGGCTGCTGATCCCCTATGGCCTGAACTTCGACCTGCACCTTGTCCTCCAGGGAAATCCCCAGATTGGTCAACAGCGGCGCATCGGCGATAAATTCGAACCGGTAGCCCCGGCTTTCGTTCGTAATCACAACATCTGGCTCTCCCGCGGAAGCCAAGCCCACGACGGCATTCAATCTCGTAACCATCCCGTCGAACGGGGCGGGAATTTCTTTTTGGCTGACCAGACGGGACTCCAATTGCTTGATTTTGCGTTCCTGGATGCCAAGATCGATTTTTTGCTTCTCCAGATCGCGGCTAACGCTCCGCTTCTTCATCTCGTCCGCTTCCTGTGCCGATACGATGAAGCGGTCCTGGGTATTTTGCAGCTCGATTTTTTGCTTTTCCAGATTCGCCTTTTCATCCTGCAGTTCCCGCTCAGCGGACGAGCTGTCATAGGTGACAAGCGCCTGCCCCTTCGCCACCCGGTCCCCTTCCTTCACGTGAACCGCTTTGACCTTCCAGCCGCCGGGATTCGTTAGCTTGGCCTCCGCGATCGGCTTCAGGTTCCCGCTTCCTTCAAGCGTATAGACCAAGCCCTCGCGCGTCGGCTTCTCCGTTCTGACCTTCGGCAAGGTCAACGACTGCAGCGTATTGCCGAATAAGGTGAACACCACGAGCAGCGCGATAAAGCTGCCGAACACCGCGCGAAGCTTTCTTTTGCGACTACGTTCTACGGGCTCTTCGTTCGGTCCCATTTCCGCGTCCCCCGCCTCCTAACCGTACAAGCTACCCCTTGATGCCGGACAGCTCGATGCCTTCGATGAAGTAAGTTTCCGCATACAAAAACAGCAGCACCATCGGCGTCATATAAAGCATGGACGCGGCGAAAGCAATCCCCCGTTCGCCTTCGTGCACTTTCGATAAATAAACCGACAGCGGCTGCTTGAGCGAATCATCCAGAAAAACAAGCGGCTGCTCCACCATATTCCAATAATCCGCGAACAGCAGAACAACAAGCGCCCCCAGCCCTGGCTTGAGCATCGGGACAATGATCTCGCTGAAAATCCGCACATGCCCGGCCCCGTCCATCTTGGCCGCCTCGATATAGGAAAACGGAATATGCAGCGCGAACTGCCTGAGCATGAATACGCCGAATGCCGCGAACACCCCGGGCCATATGATCGCAGACGGACTGTTCAGCAGCCCCAGCTTATCGGCCATCATATAGTTGGGCACCAGCGTCACTTGGAACGGCATAAGCATCGTCATGACATAGACGAGAAACAGCGCATCCCGGCCCCGAAAACGCAGCTTGGCAAAGGCATAGGCCGCCAGCGCGCCGACGACGGTCTGTCCCGCAATGATCGGCACCACCAGGAAGACCGAATTCCAGAACATCCTCAGAAAGCTTGAATCGAGGACCAGCACGCTCGCATACTGCTCCAGCGACGCCAGATTCGGCAGCAGCTTTAAATTCACAAACCGGTTCGCGTTCCCTGCGGCAGCGTCGTTCATTTTCCCGATCAGTCCGTAATTGCTGCCGATTTCCCATTCGGTCATCAGCGAATTTGTGAAAGTAATCACGATGGGCAATAGCAGCACCGCCGCGATGACGGCCATGACGGCCGTTAACGCTCCTTTTTGCCAAGCTCTTGAACCTCGCAGCCGACTCTCCTCCCGCTATTCCATAAACTGCCGGAAACGGCGTTCCAGCGCAAACAACGCGAAAACTACAAGCAGAATGCAGCCCGCCATCAATGTCGCCGCCGCAGTCAATTTCTGCATCTCGAGCGTCATGAACATATTGTTCATATAGTGCTGCAGCGTATAGATGCTGTCGTGCGGATAATCGCCCGCGATCAAGTACGTCTCCCGGAATATTTTAAACGAGCCGGTGATGGACATGATGACGATGAAAAACATCGTCGGCGTTAAATAAACGAGCGTAATGCCGACGAACTGTCGGAGTCGTCCGGCGCCTTCCAGCCGGGCGGTTTCGTAGTAATCGCTTGGAATCTGCTGAAGCCCGGCCAGAAATAAAATCATGTTGTAGCCGACGTTTTTCCATAAATAAATGACCATGACCACATGCCGGGCCGCCTCCGTCTTCATCCAATCCACACGTTCGAGCCCGAAATAACCGAGCCACGCGTTCAGCGAACCGTTCCAGTCGAACAGCATCTGCCAGATGAGAACAACCGAGGCTACGGGGACGACAAGCGGCAGCACGTAAGCCGTTCTCAGCATATTGCGCATGTACATCTTCCGATTCAGCAGCAGCGCCAGTCCTAAAGACAGCCCCACGATGAGCGGTACACTGACCGCGGTAAAATAGAACGTATTGGACGCCGCTTTCCGAAACGAACCGCCCGCAAGCAGCTCGCCGTAATTCGCCAGCCCCACGAACCGACCCCCGACCGGGCGATCCAGGAAGGAGTCGTACACCCCCGCAGCAAACGGAATCAGGTAGAACAGTGCGAATCCTGCGACGCTCGGCGCGAGAAACAGCAGGGCCGCCGCCGCATCACTCCGGGTCCATCGTTTCATCCCTGGCTTCAGCATGAATCGGCAATTGCCGTCTGACCGTCATAGCCAAGCCGCATGGCAGCTTTCCTATTGTTCATCGGATCACTCCCGCTTTCTGTGCGTGATAGCAAAAAAAACCTGCTTCTTCATCCCCAGCGCTGTCCTGTCCTTCACTCCTAGGATAGGAAAAACTGTTTAAAAAGAAGTAGGGTAATCTTAAAATTTTTCTTAATTTGTTTGCGGCAGACGTACTTCAAAAATGGTGCGGCTCGCGCTGCTATGGGCGGTCACCGTTCCGTCATGCTGCATCACAATGTTCTTTGTAATATAAAGGCCGAGGCCTGTGCTTCCCTCTTGGTACGTGCGCGCCTTGTCGCCGGTATAGAACATATCGAAGATGTGCGGTAGCTCATCGGGCTGGATCGGGACGCCGTAATTAATCACTTGAACCACGACCGCTTCCGCTTCGGAATAAGCGTTCATGTCCACGAACCGGCCGTCTTTTCCGTAACGGATGGCATTGGTCAGCAGATTCTCGAAGACCCGCGCCAGCAGGTCTCCATCGCCCAATACCGATAAACCAAGAGCTACCTGCAGCCGGGCCGTCAATTGATGCTTCTCGAAGGCAGGATACAGTTCCTCGTGCAACTGGACCAGCAGCTCGCTGAGATCGATGGGTTGTTTCTCGAAGGCCAACATGCCGTAATTCATTCTTGTAATTTCGAACAGCTCGTCGACAAGCTTCTCCAAACGCTGCGATTTTTGAAATGCAATATCGGCATACTGTCTGACCTGCTCCTTGGTCAACTGCTCGTCCTTCAGAATAAAATCCAAATAGCCGATCACCGAAGTCAGCGGCGTGCGCAAATCGTGCGCCAAATTCAGGACGAGCTGATCCTTGCTGTTCTCCGCAAAGTCTCCTCTTTCGACGGCCTGCTGCAGCTTTTCGCTCGCCAGATTGATGTCCGTCGCAATGTCCTCGAACTCGTCGCGGGAGGAAATATCGACGCGATGCTTAAAATCACCGCTCGCCAGATGATGAATCCCCTTGGAAATTTTATTGAAATACGTGGCGTAGGGCTTGGTGAGGATAAAGAAAAACAACGTCGCGAGCGGGATGAAAAACAGCAAAAAGAAGTTAATATCTCCGACAGTGTTGATGAACAGGCGAACGTAAGCCAGCGGATCTTCAAACTTCACGAACGTTCGGTAATAAAACTGAAGGATTTTATAGAACAAATACGTAATACTGCCCGCGAAAAGCATGCTTAAACCGAGCAGCAGAATCATTTTGGACCGGAAGGTGCGCGCCATGCTAGCCATTGAATGTATATCCCACCCCCCAAACCGTTTTGATCAGCTTATGTTTGCGTTCATCCTCTTGCAGTTTTTTCCTCAGCTTCCGGATATGCACCATCACCGTATTGCCGCCTTCATAGTAATCTTCGCCCCACACCTGCTGAAAAATATTTTCTGCGCTGAACACTTTCTTCGGATAGCTGGCGAGTAGATACAGGATATCGAATTCTTTCGGCGTCAGCTCGACCGGTTCACCATATAAGGTGACCGTGCGCTGATCGGGATAGATGGCCAAGCCTCCCGCTTCCAGCACGGGCTTGTTCTCCGCCGACGATTGGCTGAGCAGTCTGGAACGCCGCAGTTGGGCGTTCACGCGGGCGATCAGTTCCATCGGGTTGAACGGTTTGGTCATATAATCATCCGCCCCCCTCACCAAGCCTGCGATCTTATCCAGATCGGATGTCTTGGCGCTCAAGAAAATGATCGGCATATGATTCGTTTCCCGGATTTGCCGGGTCACTTCGTAGCCGTCCATTTTAGGCATCATAATATCCAAAATCGCCAGATCAATCGATTGCGTCTGAACGGCCTGCATCGCTTCCTGCCCATCCGCTGCTTTAATTACATGGTAGCCTTCTTTGGCCAAATGCAGTCCAATCAAATCGGCAATCGCCGTCTCGTCGTCCGCGATCAAAATCGTGATCCGCTTCATGGCATTCACCCTCAGCATAGAGTTAACAATTTCATTCTACCAGAACTTCCGGATCAAGGAAGCAAGGTCACAATAACGCCGTCCATATTGTTTCCCGATAGTTCATAGCGGCGACCGGCCGGTACCGGAATCGACGTATTGCCAGACACGGGATAATACGAGACTTCGTAGGATTTGCCCTCTACCGTCGTCGAAACCGTCTCTTGTTCCTTCAGGTAATCCAAATATTGCTCCAATGTAAAGTTTTTCTCCTGCATGATCGCACTATGCGGCAAGCCGACATAGCGAAAATGCCACGGCTCGTATTGAATGCCCGTGATCTCCGTCTTGTCCTTGGGATAGCGCAAAATAAATCCGTAAGCCCAAGCGTTTTTTTGCAGCCATTTTCCTTCCGGAGCGCGGTTCATCTCCGTTTGCGTCGATCCGATATCAAGGGATAAACCTAAGTTATGCTCGCTGTGGCCCGCAGGCAGCGCATAATCGGCGCCCATACTTTTATACAGCTGGCTTTGTTCTTTGTTGTCCCGGTAGCCGCTGCTGATCATAAAACTGCTCACCCCTTCTTTGGAGGCGGCATTGACCATCGTTTGAAATTTTTGCGCCACGCCTTGCGACAGCCGGATCGTCTTATCGAGCACCACGTATCCCTGGGACAGCTCCTTATCCCGAAACAGGTTGACCACATCGGCCGTAACGCCCTCTTCATGCACCGGATACTGCTTGTTGACCAACAGCAGATTCCCTTGGTAAATCTGGCTTTTGGTTACTTTTATCGTTCGGGCCTTCGTTTGATGCTTCGTTTGAGAAACCGCCTCTTGCGCTTGGTCGCCCGCATTGCTATACTCCCCGTTTGCCACTTGCGGTTCCTGTTGAACGGCTTCGCACCCCAACGGCAAAAGAATGACAAGCAATAAAAACCATTTCTTCATCTCCGCTTCCTCCTTACGCTTTCATCCTGTAAGGATAAGGAGTAACGTTTAACAAGAAGTCAGGTAAAGATAAAGATTTTCTTAATATTTTTCGCTTTTGCAAATGCTAGTTTTTGTGATATTATTGACTTACCGTTAGGTAAGTAAGAGATGTAGCGATGCGATCCTAATCCGCCATCTCTTGAATCTATAATAACCGGGAGGTAAATACATTGAAAATGAAGGTTGAATTCGTCCTTTTGGACAAAAACGGGGAGACGGTTCAGAGGGAACTAGAACCGGAAGAAATTGAGATTCTTTTGGAGCTCGAAGCAGTGAGATTGCCAGTTGGTCCTGGCTCGACTCCCAAATCTCTGACGATCGCTGAGGCACAGCTTGACCTTTGCGAAGCGACACCCTTTATTAGAGTAGAGGTCCTTGATCCTGTTGCTGCCAAGTCTACTGACTCTGATGATTCTGACGAAGAAGAATCGTTTCTTGATCAATTGTTTAAATAGTGTTAATAAAAAGCACCTTAACAGGTGCTCTTTATTATGCACAAAGAAAGGTGCGACGGTATCACGATTTTCCGGCCGTGTATGCTAATTGGTCAGTAGAACACCGGCAGGCTCGCAAGAGAGCGCATTGTGCTGCGATTATATGTCAATTGCTCCGGTGCAACCGCCAGGCGCAGATGAGGTAGCCGCTGCAGCAGCGTGCCGAAAGCGACCTGCCCTTCCAGACGCGCCAGCGGTGCTCCCAAGCACAAATGGATGCCCTTGCCGAAGGCAATATGCTCATTCTCTTCCCGCGTGATATCCAATGCCTCGGGATTGGAAAACTGATGCGGGTCCAGATTGGCGGCCGCCAGCGAGACCAGAACCATCTCCCCTTTGCGGATTTCCTTGCCGTGCATGGTGATGTCCTCGCTTGCAAAGCGGCTGGCAATCATGACGGGGCCCGCATAGCGCAGCAGCTCCTCGACGGCGGAAGGGAGCAGGGAAGGATCGCTGCGGAGCAAGCGCATTTGTTCGGGATGCTTCAGCAGAGCCAATGTGCCATTGCCGACCAGATTTACCGTCGTTTCATGCCCGGCGAGAATGAGCAGCCATATGGTCGATAGAAGCTCGCTCTCGCTTAATTGATCTCCCTCATCATGAGCTTGGACCAGGCCGCTTGTTACGTCATTCCCTGGATGTGCGCGCTTTTCGGCTAACAATGCTTTGATATACTCAATAAACTCATCGAGAAGTTCACCAACGATATTCGCTTGATCCGGCTCCAAGGAAGCATTCAAGAGCTTACGTGTCCATTTGCGGAATTGGTCCCGATCGGCAGCAGGAATTCCCAGCATCTCGGAAATGACTGTGATGGGGAGCGGAGAGGCAAAATCCGCAATCAGGTCCATCCTTCCCCGCTCCTGCACCGCATCCAGCAGCTCGTCGGCAATCTGCTGAATTCGTGGACGCAGGCCCTCGATCATGCGAGGAGTGAAGGCTTTGGAGGCCAGCCTGCGCAAGCGGGTATGGTCCGGCGGATCGGTCGTCAGCATATTCGGCATCCGTTTCATCCATTCCATGAACTTGCTAACGGACGCGAGCTCCTGGCCCGATTCCCGTTGAACCTGCGACGGTGCGAACTTCCGCATATCTTTGACAAAACGAGGGTCCTTCAGAATTGTAGCGACATCGTCATGACAGAAAGCGACCCATGCTCCTCCCATCCCGAAAAAGTCATCAAGGCGGTACAGAGGCTCTTGCTGCCCGGCGAGCCGCTTATAGAACGTCATGAAATCACGCATCGTTTCCGGTGAGGCAAAATCGCCGCTAGTGATTTTTTCCATATCACTTACCCCTTTCCTTTACTCCGCAATTCCATATCGGATCATGCTATAAAACCGGTTCATTTCATCGAACAGGCGGTTCGCATCCTCGTCATTCATGGCATCGATTTCCGAGAACGCCACAGAAAACTTATTTTCGAAATGCTTCGTTGTGACCATAATCAGCTCGAATGCCTGTTTCCGGTCCACCCCTTCCCAAAGGGGAACCGCTTCAAACAGCCTCTCTAGCACTCGATTCCTCTCCGCAATCACTTGACCATATTTTACCTCAATATCCAGTTTCAGTTCAATCGGTGGAGAATATAAGGTTCCGTACACCAATTTCAATTCATCGGGATGCTTGCGAAAGTAGTCGAGCTTGATGCGGCAAAGTCTGTCTATAGCTTCAAAAAAATCATCATACTCCGAAACCGCGTCAAATCGCATCACCGTCCTGACCTTCTCAAAGCAATGCTCCAACAGGCTGAAATACAGCTTTTTTTTGCTGGTGAAATGATGAAAGATCAAAGCCTTGGAAATACCGGCCGCCTCCGCCAGCATCTCCGTCGAAGTATTCTTGTACCCGTGGCGCGCAAAGACAGATAAACAAGCTTTCAGAATGTTTTCCCGTTCATACAGCTGTATGGGCAGATGCCTCACTTCCCTTTCACGTTGCTGACCAATTGGTTAGTAACATTACATTGTATGCTGACCAGTTGATCAATATGTCTGCTCCGCGATCATGCAAATTCAGCTTTTCATGCCTCTTTGCATGCACTATAATACGGTAGATAACAATAATTCAAACGATCAAAAGGGGAACTTCAATGTCGCGAATCATCCAAGTTCATGAGAAACCGCCCTTCTGGAAGAGCTTGCCGCTCGGGCTGCAGCATCTGTTTGCCATGTTCGGGTCCACGGTTCTTGTACCAATCCTCTTCAAGGTCGACCCGGCCACGATCCTGTTAATGAACGGCATCGGGACCTTGCTGTACCTGTTCATTACTAAGGGGAAAATTCCCGCTTACCTCGGCTCCAGCTTCGCCTTTCTTTCGCCCGTTTTCGTCGTTCTGGCGGAAAAAGGGTATAACGCCGCGCTCGGAGGCTTCCTGGTGGTCGGCGTCATCTTTACCATCGTCGCCGTGCTGATCCGCTATGCGGGAACCGCCTGGATCGACGTCGTATTCCCCCCGGCTTCCATGGGGGCGATCGTCGCGGTGATCGGGCTTGAGCTCGTTCCGACGGCCGCTAAGATGGCCGGCTTTATCGCTCCGGACGGAGCGCCCGCCGGTTGGTCCCCCGATGCCACGACCCTTACGGTCTCCGTGGTCACGATGCTGGTCGGCGTGCTTGGATCGGTGCTGTTCCGCGGAATTTTTAAAATCATACCGATCCTGATCGCCATCGTCGTCGGCTATGTGCTGTCCAGCGTGCTTGGGCTGGTGCATGTACAAGAGGCGGTCGGCGCAGCCAATTGGCTGACGCTACCTACCTTCTATACGCCGGCTTGGGATTGGACAAGCATCGCCATTATCGCCCCTGCCGCGCTGGTGGTCATCGCAGAGCATATCGGCCACCTGATTGTCACCGGCAATATTGTCGGCAAGGATCTGTCCAAGGACCCGGGACTCAGCCGTTCTTTGCTCGGCAACGGCGTCTCCACCGTGATCTCCGCAGCGGTAGGCTCTACCCCCAATACGACGTATGGAGAAAATATCGGCGTCATGGCGATCAGCCGCGTCTATTCCGTCTGGATCGTCGGTCTGGCGGCGATCATGGCTGTCGTCCTTTCCTTCGTCGGTAAGCTATCGGCGCTGATCCAAACCATCCCCACCGCGGTGATGGGAGGCGTTTCGCTGCTGCTGTTCGGCGTCATTGCCGCATCCGGTATCCGCATGCTGGTTGAGACGAATGTCGATTATTCGAAGCCTGCGAACCTGATTCTGACTACGGTTGTGCTGGTCGTCGGTCTAAGCGGGGCGGCATTCAAATGGGGACATGTCGAGCTGAAGGGCATGGCCCTTGCCACGGTCGTGGCGATTTTGCTCAGCTTGATGTTCAAGTTGTTCGATGTTCTGAAGTGGTCGAACGATACAGATTAAGTAAACGCGCAAAGGGCGCTGTCCGAAAGGTCTTCTTAGACCCTCGGACAGGCCCTTTTGATTTGCCGTTTTTGGTTCACTGCGAGAATGAGGAAGGTGCGACGTTTCCCATTATAAACAAAGTCTCCCGGGGGATAGAGAGTTCAGGACAAAGGCACAATACGGTTGTGTTCTTTGAACAACACTCATTCCTAGGGAGGCCTAATTACAATGACTACCAAAAAAGAAGCCGTAACTCAAGAACAAATCGCGGATAAGGTGAAGGCTGAAGTTGCTAGTGAGTTGACCCCGTTGGAAAACCAGCTTAACCAGATCCAAAAGATTTTAACCCAAGTTCAAAATCCTTCTTCCCAAAGCTCCGCTTCGACGAGCTCCAATCAAAATCAGCAGCAGCTTGGTCAGCTTGTCAACCAAATGAACCAATTCAACCAACAAGTGCAAAGCCAGCAAAAGCAAGCCATTCAACAGCTTCAACAATCCATTCAGCAAGCCAACCAAACGTTGAACCAAGCGAATCAAACCGTTCAATCGTTCCAAATGCTGAGCCAAATGCAGCAGCTGATCCAACAATCTCAACAGCAAGCGAATCAAATGAATCAGCAGAACCAACAAAATCAACAGAATCAACAGAATCAAATGAATCAACAAAGCTTCAACCAAAGCAGCTTCAATATGAACCAAACTCACTAATCATTCCTTCTGCACTTATGCGGGTTGCGTTGCGGCGTAACCCTCTTTTTAAGAGAACGTCGAATACGAAGGGGAAATGAATGGGATGTTAATTACAGCTTTTATCTTTATCATGATTGCTGTTGTCATAGGCATTATTTTCTTGAGAGGCTTCGCCAAGCAATTAGCCGATCACGAGGACCATTCTCATGGGGAGCATCCTCATCACTTGAAGGAAGCGGCGAGTATAGAAGCGGCTCAGGAGCTTTACCCTTTCGAAGAAACAAAAAGTATTGCTCGTAGTAATACTGAGCCGGATAAAAAAAGAAGCCACCTTCAAGTTGTTCCCGATATACGGGAAGATAAGGCAAAAAGCAACGTGCAGGCAGTAACGCCTAAAGCCGATGCCAAAGCTAAAACTACCGTGCAGCCTGTTACGCCTATGGTCGATACCAAAGCTAAAACTACCGTACAGCCTGTTACGCCTAAGGCCGATGCCAAAGCTAAAATTACCATACAGCCTGTTACGCCTAAGGTCGATGCTAAAGCTAAAACCACCGTACAGCCTGTTACGCCCAAGGTCGATGCTAAAGCTAAAACTACCGTACAGCCTGTTACGCCTAAGGTCGATGCTAAAGCTAAAACCACCGTGCAACCTGTTACGCCTAAAGCCAATACCAAAGCTAAAACTACCGTGCAACCTGTTACCCCTAAGGCCGATGTTAAAGCTAAAACTACCGTACAGCCTGTTACGCCTAAGGCCGATGCCAAAGTTAAAACCACCGTGCAAGCTGTTACGCCTAAAGTCGATACCAAAAACAAAAGCACGGTGCAGCCTTTTTCTTATATTCAGGTTCCTAGCAATATTCCGGCTTCGTTTATTGCTTATGAACAGCCGTATCAGCCAGTTTTAAGTCAAAACATAGATTCCGCAGCCATGATTCCCTTATCTTTGGAAAAACAATTGGACAATATTGAAGTTACAGAGAGCAGGCTTCAAATTAACGTATATAATAACCTTGTCCAACAGCTGGAGGAAGCTTCAGCAGTATTAGCGCAAATCGATGAACAGATTAAATTCATCGAATTAACGAATTTAATTGATGATGAATTTACGAAAATAAGGAACATTAAAGTATAAACACCTAGCATGCGGGCCCGCAACCTGGTGTTTCATATTCTTCCTTCCCTCCGCGCTTGGCCGTATTCTATAGATTCTCCTGCTTCAAAGCATCAATAATGTTTGCCTTTTTTACTTTTATGCTGGCGTAATACATGGACAAGCTCACGATAACAAATACGGCCGCAATCACATACAGAATACTGGTCCATGGCACGTTGAAACCGTACGAAAAACTGTAGCTGAAGGCTCGGTAGATCAATACCATAATCACTGCGCTGATCGGAAGCCCATAAGTTAGGGCCTTGATTCCATAAAAGATGCTTTCATAGTTCATCATTTTATTAAAGCTTTTCGGCGTCATCCCCACTGATCTCAACATCGCAAATTCCCGTTTGCGAAGGGCAACGCTCGTCGAAATCGTGTTGAGAATATTCGCCATCGAAACCGCCGTAATTAATGCCACAAAACCATAAACAAATACGGACATTAACAAGATCTTTTGTTCAGAGCGCTGTCTTTCTTGAAATAAGTTCCTGACAGCTAGCTCTTCCTTCATTTCTTCGATGTCTTGCTGTGTTTTCAAAGGATCTTTACTGTTCAGGTAAAGTCCCGAATTCGCTTTGTCCTTACTTTTTTTCATTAACTGGTCGAAGACCGGTTCAGATACAACAAGATGAACTTCAAAGCTGCTTCGAACAAGTCCCATCGGGAATTGATCGGTTACCGCGGCAAGCTCCACTTTACTGACCGATTCCTCATTAGAATCCGCGGAGACGAGATCAAGCATTTCCCCTGCCCGGCCATGAATACCTCTCGTTTCGATAATTTTGTCCTTTTTATCTCTATATGACATGACATCAATCAATATGGCGGTTGGGTGAGCGGGATTCGTTAGCTTGGCGTACTCGGTGCCGACCTTTTGGGCATAGGCTTTCAGCTTGTCTTCACTTAAAGCATTTACTTGTAGATGGTATTTATACCACCCCTGATCAAGATCCCAAGGGGGTTTCGCCCCTTCAGGAATGGACTTCTCTGCAACCCTAGTGAAGACGCCGGACCACTGTTGAATCAGGCTGTAGTCCGTAATGCCCTCCAACGACACAATCGATTTCACCAAACGCTCATCGAGCGTCGACACTTCACCGTTCTTGTATACCCCGATATCATAGTTATAGCCTTTTTGGGAGACGCCAAGCGATTTCTGCAGGTTGGAAGTGAAGAAGGACACGGATAGAAACAGCACGATACTAATGACAAGTGAAAAGACCGTAGCGTAATACCTGCGTTTGTTTCTTTTTAAATTTTTTAATCCGAATTCCGCTTCAATGCCGAATAACCGTTGGACCAGCTTCGAGGTTTTCACTGTTTTCCCCGTCAGCTTAATATCCATGGTTTGCCGAATCGCGTCGATAGCAGAAATTTTAGATGCTTTCTGCGCCGGGAGATACGTTGAAATGAATATCGTGACGATCGAGATCAGACACGTCATGGCGAGCGATGAAGGCGTAACGACCAACGTCAGCTTTTCCGTAACGCCGATTGCAGCTTCGAGCATCGAGTTAATGAAGCGAAAGGTAATGCCGATCCCAATCAATCCGCAGATGACGCCTAAGGGAATACTAATGACGCCAATCACCGCTCCCTCAAAAAATACCGAATTTCTCTTCTGCCTTCTCGTTGCGCCAACACTCGACAGCATCCCTAGATAACGCGACCGTTCCGAGACGGAAATTGCAAAAGCATTGTAGATTAAGGAAATGGAGCCAATGCCAATAACAAGCACCACAATGACGAATAGCGCATTATAGGTTTCGCCTAACCCGCCACCCATGACGCCATAATAACGCAATAGAGACTCATTCGTTTTAAACGAGCTGATGTTGTTTTTAGTGGACAAGTCATCGGCATGAGCAAATACAGTCCCATCAACCTTCTTGAGGACCACGCTCGCATCAACGGTTTTGTTGGTGTCCAGCATGTTCTCGTCTACATAGGTAAGGGCGGTATACCCCGGCGCCCACGTCTGCTCCCACGAAGGACGTTTAATAAAGCCTACAACGGTATACGTTTCGGTTGTTGTATGAATTAAGGTTTCCGCGCTAGTCCCGTTGAAGATTAGTAATGGTTTATTTTGATTAAAGTCCGTATCGCCGGGAATGGCAGGATTCGAACGCTGCCCGACATTAAGGTTTAAACGATCGCCGATCCGGTAGGTGACTTTGGCGTTCGTGGCGATAGCTTCCGAAAGGACGATCTCATTCGCTTGTTGAGGCAGACGCCCTTCACTCAATGCAATAGGGAAGTTTTTAAAGCCTTGGGCATTAAACGCTTTAATGAACAAATAAGGCTTGTTGATATTTTGGCTTCCTGACAACAGGGCATAGCCGCGTTCCTTGGAAGTTATTAATTGTTGGGTTGCCGTATCCTGTTTGATCGCTTCGAGCTGATCTTTGTTGACGTTTTTGTACAGGACATGCCATTCTCCATACTCTTGAATCGTTTGCTTTTGCATTAACACCAGAAAAGAGGAGCCAAGCGTGATAACCGCCGTCACCATGGCCACGGAAATCATAACTCCGATCACGGTCACCAGCGTTTGCTTCTTATTTTTCATTAAATGTCGGAGCGTTAGCTTATGGATAATGTTCATGGCCGAATGACCTCGTCTTTGGCAATCTTCCCATCTTCAATGGCGATAATTCTGTCGGCTTGCAAAGCAATTCGTTCGTCATGGGTGATCATGATCAGCGTCTGATGCAAGCTTTTGTTGAACATTTTCAATAAGTCAATGATTTCGCTGCCGTTTTTACTGTCCAGATTCCCGGTCGGTTCGTCTGCCAGGATGATCGCGGGCTGATTCATCAACGCTCTGCCGATCGAGACCCGCTGCTGTTGGCCGCCGGAAAGCTGATTGGGCAGATGATTCAAGCGGTTTTGCAAATTCAGCGTCTTCACAATATCCTCAAACTGTTTCCGGTCCACCTTATGCTGATCGAGCAAGAGCGGCAGCTGGATATTTTCTTCAACTGTTAAAATCGGAATAAGATTGTAGAACTGATAAATCAAACCGATCTGTCTACGTCTAAAAACCGCCAGCTGCGTTTCGTCCAGACTGTACATGTCCGTACGGTCCACAAATACTTTTCCGCTTGTCGGTTTATCTACACCGCCTAGCATATGCAAAAGCGTCGACTTCCCCGATCCGGACGGACCGATGATGGCGACGAACTCCCCTTTGTCTACCGAGAAGGAGACGTCATCAAGCGCTTTTACCGCCGTGTCGCCTTTTCCATACACTTTAGACAGATGTTCAATCCTCAGAATTTCCATGCTGAACCCTCCAACCGTTTGTCGATGGATTTAGTATATCTCCCCGAAGTGACTTTACAGTGACTTGAAAGTGACAGTCTAGTCACTTAGCCCTGGTTAAACGACTTGCTTGTAGAAGCGAATCCGAAATTGGGTTCCCTTATGGGGTTCACTCTGGACCTCTATGTCTCCATTCTGCTTCGTTATAATGCTGTGAGCCAGCGAGAGACCGATGCCGCTGCTGCCCTCGCCGGCACTCTTTCCTTTATAAAAACGTTTGAAAATATGAGGGATCTCTTCCTTGGAGATGCCTTTGCCATTATCTTCAATCCTAATCTCCGTAAATAGCGGGTTCTCCGAAAAGGAAATCGCGATGGTTCCGCCTGCTTGCGTATGCTCCACACCGTTTTTTAAAATATTGATTACCGCTTCGGTTGTCCAATTCAGATCGCCTAGAAATGAGACGCTGTCATCGCCCGTTACCGAAATCGTCTGTTCTTTGATGTCTATCGGAATGAGAACGGGCTGTAACGCTTTTTCAATAAGCTTGGTCACCCTGACATGATCTTTCTTGAACTGTACGGCGCCTGCGTCGATTTTCGAAAGCTTCAATAACGAAGAAACAAGCCAATCCAGCCGTTCGAGCTGAATACGAATATTACGCGTAAATTCCGTTCTTTTCGCTTCAGGGAGCTTGGCGTCGTCCAATAAGTCGGCCATGACCATCATGGAGGTTAGAGGCGCTTTAAGCTGATGGGATATATCCGAAATTGCGTCGGTAAGATGGATTTTGTCTTTATGCAAAAGGGCGCTCTGCTCCGACAGCGTGACGGTTACTTTATACATCGTATTTTTCAGAATGCTGAATTCCCCTTCCCGATTATCCCGGACGTCAAGGGAATAGTCGCCGCCGCTAATACGCCGCAAATAGCCGGACAACTTCTCAATCTCTTGATATCTCAATCTCGTAAACAGGAGGCTGCAGCCAATGAGCAAAATGGAAGTCATTAGAACGAGGACCACGGCAGCGAGCGAAAAAAAAGCCGCGGCTGCAAGCATAACCAGACTTATCGTGCACATCAACAAAAGGACGAGGCGGATCTCACGATTACGCAGCATGCTACTCACCGACCTTATATCCTAAACCGCGTACGGTTTTAATGAACGTTGGATCTTTCGGATCATCCTCTAGTTTTTCCCTCAGCCTTTTAATGTACACCGTTAGCGTATTGTCGTTGACGAAATCCCCGGCCACATCCCAAATTTGTTCCAAAAGCTGATTTCTGGAGAGGATCTGCCCGATATGGTTCGCGAAAATCAGCAATAAGCGGTACTCCAAAGCCGTCAGTGGAATTTCATCGCCATGTTTATATACCTTACCTTCAAGTGTATTGATCTGGATAGCATCTACTTCGATGATGGCTTTGGCCTGCGGCTGCTTCTGATATCTTCGCAGAACCGATTTTATCCGTGAGAGCAGCTCGCGAATTCGAAAAGGCTTCGTAATATAATCATCGGCTCCCATATCAAGCCCCATCACGACATTGACTTCATCATCAACGGCTGTCAGGAAAATAACAGGAATATCGCTTTGCTCCTTCACCATTTTACACAATTCGTACCCGCTTCCATCCGGCAGCGTCAAATCGAACAGACATAAAGCGAACTGATCCAACTGCTCGGCTATGACCTTTTTCGCAGATGCGACATCATGGCACAGAACCGTAGAAAACTGGTCTTGCTGTAGAGAATACTCAAGGCCGGACGCGATAGTTTTATCATCTTCCACAAGTAAAATGTTCAATGGATCATCATCCTAGTTTGAATTTTTAATAAAAAGGACTATCAACTTATTATTGTATCATACAAAAGAGGATGATTAGCAAAGAAGCAGCCCCGGCTGCAGAAACGAAAATCCTCCGTTTACTAAACGGAGGATTTGTCATTAAGCGTAGGCCAGTGCGGCGGCTTGTTCATCTATGACCACATCAATTTTCATGCCTACAGCTTTCGCAAGTTTTTGTAATGTATCAATTCTCGGAATAGAATTCGCGCTCTCGATCCGTGCGACTGCAGATTGTTTAAGTCCTGCAGCTTCGGCGAGTTGGGCTTGAGTCCAGCCCAGATCCTTGCGCCGAATGATGATTTTTGCCACGATTTTTGCGGTGAAATCAATTGCGTGCTGTTCTTCCTCCGGGATCGACGAGAGCGTTTGTTTCACATCGTCCCAACTTTTCATAAAGTTTTCACCTGCTTTTGGCTAATAATTGTTGGTGTTTCGAAATGGTTGATTAAAAAGTTTAATTCTGAGTGAAGCTATTCTGCATCATGATCGGTTCTACGTCGATTTTTAATTTTTACATTCCATTAGGCCACAGGTATCACCTTCCTCTCTATTCTGTCCTTTCTCGATTCATTTTACGTAACCTCCGGAGAAGAGGGAGGGGATCAAACCCCTCAATGCCCGTTTCTACTAACCCAATCTTCCATTTCACGCTTTGCTTTTTCGATTTCCTCCGGTGGTGTTTTTTTCGTCTCTTTGCGGAAAGTATGTAAGAGTACAAAATAATTGCCGTTCCACAAAAAGAAAAACACACGGTGATCCCCTGGACGGAGCTCCCAGAGTTTCCCGTCAATGTGCTTAGTGAATTTTTCACCAGCTCGGGTTCCACCTTCCTTGAGGATTTCAAGACAATAGTAGACTTTTTTAAGCAGTTGTGCTGCTCGTTTGTCCGTCTCGGCTCGTTGGTCCAGCTCAGCAATGAAGTTTCCGAATGGGCAGTTTTCGCGGGCATCCTCGTAGAAATGAATCTTGTACATAGGATCGCCCCTTATTTTTCACGTTACCTCGCGATAACGTTTACGTTATTAATATAACATATATGTTATAAAAAAGTCAAGATTTCACCCTTGTTATGCAACATTACTAAGCCGAAGAATAACTTTCTCGGTCTTGAAACCAAAATATTTCCAATTGCTCAATCCAATAGGTCATCCAGCATAGCACTTATGACCTTCAGTACCCTCTTTTGTTCGTTCACACTTCTGCTTCGGAGCTTGTTCACAATTTCTTCGAGTGTTAGATTCACTTCCCTTTCCACTCGCTAGGCTGGATATAACTAAAGAACTCAATCATCGAGAGGTCTAGCGAATTTATAATTTTACCCATAACATCAAAATATATCCCTTTAGGGCTTATATTCAATAAAACAAGCTCTATCGTCTCTTGGAATAATCGACTTTCTGGTCTATGGTTTGTTTAGGTTAAAAAGAAAGGACTGAACACCATTAGAGTATTATGCATATACCCCGACGACACAGCGGCAGATATTTACGTGACCGACATTGGAGAATTTCTTCGTCTGACAAAACTGGTAAACGGAATCACCATGGAAGGAATTAATTACGCTGTGGTCCATACCGAGCTGATTGTAGAAAAAGATACCTTCTACATATCCATGTTATTAAAGCATAAGCATGCGCCATAGACTCTTTTAAGTGTTTGAAACTTGAAACAATGTTCTCTTTCTATAACGCTGACATATAGCTGTCAGCTATTAACCTGTAAAATTATATCTGGAAATAAAAAAACAATGAAGGAGTCTAAAAAGCACATGAAAAAAGAAATACTTGTGTTTATTTCGGAAAACTATGCAGACTGGGAAAGTGCTTTCGTTTGTTCAGAGCTGAATAAACCAGAAACCGGATTCATCATTAAAACATTGGCAGTCAATAAAAATCCAATAAAATCAATGGGTGGTTTCACGGTTGTTCCAGACTATTCAATTGCAGAAGTTCCCAAACATTTTTATATGCTTATCTTGGTGGGCGGAACTTCATGGCAGAAAAATGAGAATGATGATGTTAAGCAAGTAGTCGATTTATGCATTAAAAAAGGTATTCCGATTGCGGCGATATGTGATGCGTGTACTTTTTTGGCAGATAAAGGATATTTGGATGATAAAGAGCATACAGGCAATTCAGTAGCCTATTTAGAGAAGTATGCACCAAGCTATAAAGGCTCGAAGCATTTTATTGAAAAGCAAGTTGTTTCAAAAGACGGATTGATTACTGCTAACGGCACATCAGCGGTTGAATTTGCTAAAGAAATTTTGAAATATTTTCAGGTCATGCCAGAAAACAAACTGGAAGATTGGTATCAAATGTTTAAAGTCGGCTTTTATAAAGAATAAGACAGCGAAAAAGCAGGGGAGCTTGTGTCCCCTGCTTTTTCGTTATTCGTCCGCTCTACCGTCATGTTTACTTGTCGATCAGATTGGTGGTCTTGAGCAATCTTGCGATTAATGCCGTCACTTCAGCGCGTGTCATATTCGACTGCGGGCTCAGAAGCTGCGGCCCGTTGCCTTGCACGATTCCCGCCTCAATCATCAGAGCGATATCCTCTCTCGCCCAAGCAGATACCTTTTTCGCATCTTCATACTTCGCCAGCAGAGAATCGGTCTGCTCCTGACTCAGCGCGGCTTTCGTCTCGATCAGTTTGTAAGCCCGGGCAATCATCGCCATGCCCTGTTCTCTCGTGATTTGTCGGTCGCCGTAGAAGCTACCGTCCTCATAGCCGCGGACGATATCGAATTCGTTTGCAATCGCTACAGAGCTGCGGTACCAAGCGGAATCCGAAACGTCAGGGAACTTGTTTTGCGGTGCATTTTGACGTTTCAAACCGAGACCGGCCACGACAATCTCCGAGAACTCGGAGCGCGTTACGTTGCGATCCGGCGTAAACGTATTGTTCCCGGTTCCGGCAAGGTCGAGTCGGGCCGCAATATTGTTCACGTCCGTTTTGCCCCAATGGCTCTTCACGTCATCGAAATCCTGCGGATTCCAGATGACCGAATAGGAGCCTTGGCTGCGCAAGTCTTTAATCAATGCATAATAACGGCTGTTGATCTTCGTTACTACCGTCGGCACATGGAACACGCTGCCGTCCGGATTGATGATGACGCCTGTCGTAATGCGGTTCGGATCGATGCCTTCCGGCAGCGCGATGTATTTCTCCGCGTATCCGTTCAATTGCCCCACTCTTACCATCTTGCCGTCATGCGAGAAGGTCATATCCAGATCGACCGGAGTTACCAACAGTTCGTAGCCTTCCGCTGTCGCTTTGTTCTTGGCGTTATTAATCAACGTATCCGAAGCACGGGCGATATCGATATGAACGGCAATATCGCCGAGCGCCGCGTTGCCCAACTGCTTGGACACCGCGCTCAAATCCATTTTTCCGCCCGGAACCGGATAGATGGCCAGCGGGTTGCTGATTTCGAGGCTGGTTCCTTTGTCAGCAAGCTGCTTCACAGCTCCTGCCGTCAATCCGTTTACCTTCATATCTCCGTCTTTCGAAGAACGAATCGCAAGCTTCTGTCCGTTCCCTTGCGACAAAGCTTTGTTCAGCTTGTCCAAATCCACTTGAACCGAAGTCACCTTGCGATCTCCCGAGGTGGATTCTTTCCCCGTTGCAAACGTATCGTCTTTGCCGTTCACCGAGGTTTCGATTCCCGAGCCATTCGGTGTTGTCGAAGCTCCGGACGAAGACGAACCTGTAGAGGTTGAAGGCGTCGTGGTGCTTCCGCCGCTGCTGCTATCCGAGTCTCCGCTGTCGCTAGATTCCCTTGTAATCGTCAACGTATATTCCGTTACATGGCCTTTGGCGTCCGTAACCTTTACAACAATCGTGTTCATTCCTACATTCAAAGGCAGATTACCGCTTGCCGCCCCGTTAGCAACTTGCTGCCAAGGGCCATTATTGACCGAGACTTCAATCTTGGCGCCCGGCTCAAGCGCCGTCGGGCTTACCGTCATGCTGTAGACGTTATTCGTTACGGAAGCCGCATACTTGGTCGTGCTTCCATTGAATGCCGGCGATACTACGATCGGCGTTCCGTACCAGCTTTTGAGCTGCAGTCCCGTCAACTTGGACTCGTTCGTGGTAGCTGCCACGGTTACGGTCTTCGTCACTTGAGTGGACTTGCCGTCTTTGGTTGAAGTTACTTCAATCGTATAGTTACCATCGGCCAACTCATGATCCGGCGTAAAGCTCCATGCGCCGTATACATTCACTGTGACCGTTGGCGTGCCTACTATGTTACCGTCTTTGTCCTTAATTGTAACGGTAACGGTCGAGCCTGCATCCGCCGTTCCTTTGAATTCCGGCTTGGACACGGAAACGGTATTGCCGCTTGGTTCGGTGATCGTTAAAGCAGGCAGTGAAGTGTCTACGGCGACCGTCTTCGCCACTTGCGTAGACTTGCCGTCTTTTGTTGCGGTTACTTCAAACGTATAATTACCATCAACCAAATCGGAATCCGGCGTGAAATTCCATGCGCCGTATGCATTCACTGTGACCGTTGGCGTACCCACCACGTTGCCGTGCTTGTCCTTAATCGCAACGGTAACGGTCGAGCCTGCATCCGCCGTTCCTTTGAACTCCGGCTTCGCTACAGAAACCCGGCTGCTGCTTGGTTCCGTGATGGACACAGCAGGTGCCCCCTCGTTTACCGTGATCGCTTTCGTTCTTACAGCCGACTTGCCTCCAGACTTCGTTGCCGTTGCTACAATTGTATAGTCGCCATTGGCTAAAACAATCGGCGTCGCAAAGCTCCAGTTGCCGCTGCCGTCCACTATTGCAGAACCGCCTGCATTTGCAACCGGATTGCCATTCTTGTCATTAATGACGATGTCAACCGAAGAGCCGGATTCTACCTTACCCGAAATTGTGAGCTGTGATACAGGCACGACCGTGCCGGCAGGCTGTTTAATGATGAAGGCCGCCGTGAATGGATCGATTGCTTCTACGCTAGCGAAGGATTCAACCGGTTTCCCGTTCGTCCCTTGCAATCCGCCCGTCGCAGGATCGGCAGGCTGATAGGACACGAGCACCTGACTGCCGTTTGGATTTTGCGGCAGCGTCACGATGACTTTTGTCGGATCGGCTGGATCTGCTTGTACATTCGCAGGTGTTAATGTTACGGCCTGACCGCCAACAGTCACGGTCAGCCCATTCAGATTGTTCACCGTCACGTCACGGTCGAACGTTAACGTCACTTCTTTGCCACTCAACGCAGCGGTGACGAGCTTAGACGATTTTTTCACCAGATTGTTTATCGCGGTAGTTAATGCATCGAGTGCATTGGCAACGTCATCCGGCATTGCATTCGTGTTATTCAATACCGCTTGCGCTGCCGTCAGTTGAGTCTGCAATGCCGCCCAGCTATCCGGTATGTAATCTACTTCATGTAAACTACCCGCGTCAGTAACTTTCGCTTGAAGCGTGGATTTGTCAACAATCCCCAGGTCTTTTGTTTTGGTGACGGTTTGGCCGGGTTTCGTTGCTGTCGCTTCAATTTTGTACACACCATTAGGGAGAACGACACCAGGTGTATACGTCCAGTTGCCTTGCGCATCAACGGTAGCCGTGCCCCCCGCACCTGCGACTGGATTGCCGTCTTTACCCTTAATAACGATGTTAACTGTTGAGTTGGGTTCTACCTTACCCGAAATTAGCGGCTGCGGTGCGGATACAATCGAACCGGCAGGCTGTGCGATGGTCAGAGCCGCAGCAAACGGGGTTTCGGCAACCAATGTAAAATCTTTTACTGCTTTATCATACGGGCCTTTTACATTTTCATTTGTCGCCTGGTAGTCTACCGTTACTTTACTGTCTTCATTTAAAGAAATGTTGGCCGGCAACGCAATTGTAAGACTTTTTGAAGCTGGATCGAATGTAATATTGCTAATATCTACAGCTGGCTCTTGACCGTCGATTTTTAGAATAAAGCCGTCTTTTGACGCACTTAACGTTGCATCATAATTAAAAGGAATTGTGATCGTTTTTGCCGCAACATCCAAAATTGCAGTCTTCGGCGTTTTTAACGTTAAGCCTTTAATTCCCGTTTGCAATGCATCGTGAGCGTTGTCAACTTCTTCTTGTGAAGCATCGCCCTTTGCTAATATTTCCTCGGCCTTTGTCTTTGACGTATCGAATGCATTCCAGCTATCTGCTGTGTAATGTTCTGCCTCATAAGGCAGAAGACCTTCCACTAACGTTTTTAAATCTTCTTTGTACACTTTGGCAAATGTAAAATACTGCAGATTTTCACTGTTAAGCGTAACTTCATTCTTGTCATTTAGCTTTAAATCTACAGATGGATTATTGAATGTTACTCCATCAGAACTTGTCAGCAGGTAATAGTTATAAACTGGCGCGTCTGTATCCGGAGTAACCTCTAATTTTAACGTTACATTTCCTCCTGGCCAATTGCCGCTTTTTTGAGTTTTGAAAACACGATCCATTTTTTTTAGCTTATGTCCGGTTCTGGGTTCCTCATTATTGCTTAGTTGATAATCCGTACTATTATTATTATCGCTAAACGTTAAAAAGGTTTTGTCAACATCCGCAGGAAAAGGAGTCGCTTTCGCATTGGACGGAGCCAGTTCGTTACCCAAAGCGATCGTCACTAATGCGCCGCTATCCACGGATTTGGACTGTCTCTGTTCCAAACCGCTGGCTGTGTCTTTACCAATTCCAGTAATACGATAAGTGTAGTCTCCGATATCCTGTTTCGACCACATTGAATTCCCGATACTATCAACATAATCCGTCGGCTGACCGTCTTCATCCTTCAGCGTCAAGCCATACTTCAACGCAAGGTAGCTATTAACCTTTTGACGTTCTACAGACTCCAATTTCCTGTTGTAGAGAATGACTTCGGAAATTCTCCCATTAAATACACTATTATGTCCCGCACCAATGTAATAATACGGTTTCGGAGAAGTACGAGAGGTAAAGTTAGGAGTATTGGAAGATTCGCTGTGTTTTTTTACGCCATTCAATGAAAGACGCCAATCGTTGGGTGCACTCCAGATATTCATCATTGTGGCATTTTTCAAATCGTTATCGACATTGATATCCAATCTAGATTCTCTGCCAAAAACAGTCCGAATCGTAGGTCCATAAAAAGTACTTGGTTGCGTACTTATCCCTGAACCAAACTCCCACGGAAAACTTTTATCCGTGACCGACGGGCTTGCCTCATTCACCTGAACTGAATATATTTCTCTCGCAGAATCAGTAGTTTCAAAATGTGTGATCTGATAGAGTCCAGGACCAGGAAATTGGAGCCCTCCGTTAAAGTTAACCGCATTGGTTAAATACTTACCACCTCCATTCCACGTTCTACCCTCTCTTAGATCAGCCAATGAAGTGACTATCATATTTTCGGTTCTATCCGTTATATTTATACTCTTTTCGCCGTCAACCCATGAAATCAACCCGACATCCACTCCACCGGGAGCAGGAACTACTCCTACAGCATTCACAGTCTGCGGTGCAAACACAGCGGGTAAACCGCTGACCACGACGGCGAACCCGAGCATAACCATAAGCTGTTTCTTCCAATATAACTTGTTGCTGCGTGTAAACACGATCTCTCATCCTCCTGTTCTTTCGTACCTCCCGGCATTTACCGGAAGTTTAGAATTTAAGTATCTCGGGGCTCTCGCTCTACTCTGACTACTCGCACCCCAAAATCAGCATCTAGCCCCTCCATCAACGACATAAACCGTCTTTCCCCCGGATGCAGCTATTGCTGCTGCAGAGGTAGCCGCCTTCGCCGCTTGTGGTACAAATGCAGCGGAATAACCGACCGCTATAACGAACACCAGCAGAAGGGTCAGCGGCTTCTTCCCATAAAACCTACTCTTTCGTGCAAACAAAACCTCTCCTCTCCTTTTTATTCTCCACGATCTGGAATTTACAGAGAAATGACTGAACGTTAACTCTTGCAGTCCCCCTTATGCTACTAGTCTACCAACCCAACCTAAACAAAACCTAGACAACCCAATGAGATGTTCAAATATATTCATATAAAAGCCGATATTAAGTATTGAGAATGCAAATGGTATAATAATGCAGTTAATTTACTTCACAAGAAACGACTATCAAGGAGGATGCTCCTGTGAAAGCCATATTGGTTGACGATGAACATTTGGCATTAATAAGACTTAAAAAAGCGATTGAGCGTGAAGCAAGCGAAGTCGAGATCGTTGCTGCATATTCCGATTCGACCGAGGTACTGGCAGGCGTATTGGCTCATCGCCCCGATGTGGTGTTCCTTGAAATCCATATGCCGGATATTAACGGTCTAAATCTTGGGAAGCAGATCAAGACGGTCGTTCCTGGTACCGAACTTGTATTTGTGACCAGTTACGACAAATATGCTGTGCAAGCTTTCGAGCTTTACGCCTTGGATTATATTGTGAAGCCGCTGCAAAAGGGGCGTCTGCGCCAAACGATTCCACGGTTAAAAGAGAAATTGGCGATCAGAGGCACCAAGGAAACACAAGACGCGAACTTCCCCATGATCTGCTGTTTTAATCAGATTCAGTTTAAGCTGCCCGGCATGGACGCCCAGAACGTGAAATGGCGTACAAGCAAAGCGCAAGAGTTATTTGCCTATTTGCTCTATCATCGGGACCGGACCGTCAATCGAAGCGTTTTGCTTGAACTGCTATGGCCGGAGCTGGAAGAGGCTAAGGCAGTGCAGCATCTCTATACAACGATTTATTATATACGTCGAACCTTGAAAAACTCCGGAATGGACACAATTCGCATAAATAGCGGCGATTTGGGGGCGGGGTACAAGCTTGACATCGGGGAGGCTCGGGTAGACACCGTGGAATGGGAATACGCCATGAGGCAATTGGATGTCTTGGATGCAGGTACAGTTGACGCCTATGAGCATGTGTTGAATTTGTACAAGGGGGACTATCTGGGAAAATACGATTACCTATGGGCCGAACATGAACGGGAACGGTTTCGATTGTTGTGGTTGTACCATATGCGCAAATTATGTGAATTCTACGAGCAGCAAGAAAACCCGAAAAAAGTCATTCAAGTCCATCTCCGTATTCAACAATTGCTTCCGGACGGGGAGGAAAGCTATTTCTCGCTGATGAAGCTCTACGATGCGATTGGTGACAGGATCGGTGTGGAAGAACAATACTTACTCTTGAGAACGAAAATGGAACGGGATTTGGAGACGCCGATTAGCCCTGACATTACGGATTGGTATGCACGTTGGAAGTGCTTAAGCCTTAGTTCCTAAATCAGCCACTTCGAAGTTCGTAAGAAAGCCCCCGGGACCGCGCAGGTTTCGGGGGCTTTGAATTTTAAGTCGCGGGAGCGAATGCCCCCAGCTTTTCCAGCAATTGCTCTATTGCCGTATCTGTGAATGCAAGGGCATCGTTGGTTCCGACAATCATGCCTTGCCGTATTCGATCGTCCATCCAGTCCGAGATAAAGCCGGGAGCATACCCACCCGTTCTAAACGGCCCGCCAAAAGCAATGATGTTCTCATAAGCCTTCAGATATTGTTGACGGCTTGTATCGGGGTAAGACTTGGTGTACAGCCAAAATTGCAGGTCATACATCAACGTCGAAAGTTCGTCCTCATGAAAAGAAAAGTACCCCTTGTCCTCTACAATTCGGGTACAAATCGAACGGATGATCTCCTCCATGTTATCGACCTCGGTGACGCGGGCACACAGCTCCGAAAGCAGCGGGGAAAATTCCTCATAGGCTACTTTCCGCAAGTCCTCATACTTCCTTTCCTCCGAGGTATCATAGACATCGTGATGCACCAAGCTCCGGACAAAGACCTCGAAGTTCTCAGCCAAAAACGTAATTTCGTAATCGCATTCCTGATCGACGTGGACCACCTCAGGCTCTCCATGCTTGCCGCATTTCCGATAATCCAGCATCACGACATCATGACCTGCCGAAGGGCAATCGCAAATGACCACGCCAATGTCGGGATACCCCCATTCTTCAATCATAAATCGGCTGCCATCTTCTCCACAGAGCGAATAAGGCTTTTTACGCCCGATCCCCATGATCCCCTCAATCGCAATATGGTCTCCCGCCCAAGACGTTGCTTCCCCTGTAGGGAAGCGAGTGTTGATCGGCAAACCGCCGTTATGTAACTTCATCATCGCAATATAAGAGGCCGGCAATGTATAACCCAGTTCCTGTTCGATCGAAGCAATAAGCTCGTCCGTAGGCGGCTCGCTGACGTATTCTTTTAAAGCATAGTCGCTATCTTCCCAAAAGTTCGTCAAGTCAAACCCTTCAAAGGGGACTTTTCCCGCTCCGTTCTTGCTGCTCTGCTCATTCCGCGCCTGTAGGGCCAGCAACTGCTTTCGTTTGCGGTTCATTACGGCGAGACCATGACGGCTCTCTACTAAAAACAACAGCGTGGCCCGGTCCTTAGGGGCCAGTTGATCCGCAGTTTCGAATTCTCTTACGGCGTCCTCGTATTGTTCCAGATAGTAGTAGGCATAGCCCGCGCGGAAATGCCACCGAGGGTCGTTCTCGCCTTGCTTCTCAATGGTCAAAAGCTGCTGCAGCGCTTCCTCATATCGTTCCAGATTGTTCATGGCTCTCGCCAAATGACTGATTACATCATAATCTCGATCCTGTTCGGGAATTTCCAAAATCCGATCGACGATTTGTTGAAATTCATCTTTTTCATGCCAGAGGTTTAGCTGCTCCAATAGGTTTTTATCCATACTTTTCCTCTTTTCTTTAGTAGTAAAGTGGTACATGCTCCACTTGCGCCGGTTAGAACAAACTCACAGATAAGCACTAAAGTAAAATTCCAGCGCTTCCCGAGAATACCCGTCACTTCCCTGCCAACCGGCTACGGATTCAAAATCATTATACCCTCCCCGGAGCTTGCGGGGCGTATCCTGCTGGGTCAGCAATCCGGCATATCCCCATATTTCCATCGTCACGTCCCGCTCCTGCTTGCTTGAAGGAAACGCGTCCTTCCAGCGCTTTTCCAACTGCCGGGCGCTTTCATGTTCGGCACAGTCCTGAATCGCTTCGGTCATCTGGTTGAGCATGGCAGCATCCTCACCGGTAACCTCGAATTCTTCCTCTTCCTTGCTGAACAATTCGAGATCCAGCCAGCAGTAAAGAAGCCAGTTCAAGCGAACGCCTCCCCATTTGACCCGCTCGAAATTCAGCACGTTCAAATCCTCATTGACATAATCCCGGTTCGACATTAGACCAAGGAAATTGCAATCCCCGCAGCTGCTGTAATTCGGCCGCACGACACTCCGCTGTCCGTAGGTATGCAGAGGCAATTGGGAAGTCAGGGCCCAGCTCGAAAGGGCGCTCCGCAGATGAACTTTTTTCGTAGACAGACTATGCAGGAACGCAGCGGCTACCCGTTCTTTGGTTACCGTCTGATGCAATTGATGCAGCCGTTCGACCAGTTCATCGTGCGTAATCGTGATAGGATCAAACATCAGCCCTTTACTTTTGGCATAAAGGAAATCCTCGCCGGCAAAGGTATATGGTCTACCCTTCCAACCACTGGATGACCAGAATGTGCTCATGAGTATTTTTTTCGCTATTTTATCCACGTTTTTTCTCCAAATGAATTTCTCGTTGTAATACAAACAAGGGAAGTCCCAATGAGCCCTCCCCTATCATAACACATTATGGAAACCCATTAGCTACTCTTGCTTCAGGTTCAACCAGATGACCGAAACGACAATCATCACGCTGCCTGCGATAAATTTGGCCGTAATCTCAATCGGGAAAAAGGGATAGGAGTATACAAAAACAATGACGGGATTCAACGACCGGATCAGATTGGCTACTGAGAATTTGATGTACTTAATGCTTTCGTAGAACAGAATAATGCCTAGAAAGCCGCTGCAAAATGCCGCAATCACAATAAAAAGCAAGCTTTCTCCGGCGAAAAAAACTTTGTAATCTCCCCGAGTGACCCAAATAAACGCACCGATCAATACGGTAGAAATAATCTGGTTGTAAAACAAAATAATGGAGGAATCGATCCGATCCACCAGTTTCTTCGCCAGCAAATTGGTTAACGCAAACAAAAAGGTATACAGCAGCCCCAACATAATCCCCATCATATTATTGTTCGACGATCCCGTGTTCACGACCAGAATGGAACCTAAGATACAAATGACGATCGGAACATAACTCGACGATTTAATTTTTTCACGGAGGATGAAAACGGCCAGGGCCAGCGAAAAAATAATATAAAACCGGCCGATTAAGCCAAACGCGATCGGTCCCAGCATAAATAAGCTGAAATATTGGCACACCACGCCAATGGAATTGGTAACCCCCAGCAGATAGATGCTTTTGTCATTGACGAACACCAAGCTTTTTTTCCTGACCCCTAAAAACAACAAGCAGAATACAGCCGAAAATAAACTGCTGTAAAAGCTGGCCACCATCGGATCGATCGTGGATAGGGAGAACATATTGGTCAGCGGCGAGAGGCTCATCACCAGAACGGAAGCAACGCTGAGCAGAACGCCTTTAGCTTTCATAGCCATGTCCCTTGATATGGCTAAAGATCGATTTATAAATTCCATCTGTAAACGATAATTCCTCTTCGCTTGGCAGCGTTGTCGACAATCTGACCTCCGTCGTTTCGGAGAATGCGGGAATATCCTCAAAATACAAGACTTCCGCGGCGGAAATAATCACATTCTCACGATTGGCTAATGTATAATAGCCTACAACCTGTATATTTTCGATGACGGCTCCGGCTTCTTCCCAAGCTTCTCTCTTGGCAACCTCCAGAATCGTTTCGCCATCCTCCTTTTTCCCCCCTGTAAATTCCCACTTTCTTTTTTTATTTTTCACGAAGACAAATTGATCTTGATAATATAAAACGACCAAAACATACTGGTAGCTCTCGGGGCATTGATTGTAATGGATCTCCATGTCGCCGATCATCATGACCTTCACCTTCTTATTGTTTTTAAGCGCGCGATAGCCATTCCCTATTGCTTTTTCTTCAGGTGAAGAAACAGATATCTGCCGCTCTGTTTATTGAATTTGTGAATCACATTATCCAGCAAGGTCCAGACGCCCTTATCTCCGACGCATGGGACAACTTTGCAGCATAGCACATCAAATTTACCATCCAGAAATTCGTAGATTTCTTTTACAGACATTTCTTTCTGAAAGCCATAGTTCCAGAGGTTTAGCCTCTCATACAATTGACGCTGACATTTAAAAATGGAATTCGCATGAGACCACACCATGATGGCTTCCCCGGAGCTCTCCAAACGGTCGAACAACGTCTGTAAACCTGTCTCATAATCTCGAACATGCTCCAGCACGCTAAACGCCATAATAAAATCATGTTGCTCGGCATGATCTGTCATTGGAACGTTCAAGTCGTGCTGCTTAAAGCTGACATGGCTGTAATTCGCCAGATTTTCTTTGGACTTGAGCAGCGCATCCTCCGAATAATCGTATAATTTTACGCTTTCAACACTGGGGTACCGGTGGATTAACTCTAGCGTCATATAACCCCCGCCCGCCCCAAAATCTCCGACTTTTTTATATTTATGAAAGTTGACTCCCAAGCTCTCGTATATATTAAATTTTTTCAGCGCTTTGTTATTCCGTACTTTCTCCAACGCATAGCTATCTTTCTTCCATACGACATTCCACACCTTTTCCATCCCTAGAACACACCTCCAATTTTTTCCTATTTGCATTATATCTTTAGCAACAGAAGGTGTATATAGCAAATACAGTTGATTTATGTCGTTTTGTGTAATTTTATACTTATTTTAATTCAATAGTTAAAATATAGTTAATTTAGATGAATTATTTTTAATAAAGCTCGATCTTAGAAAAAGAAAAAAGATGCTCTCCCATGGGAAGCACCCCGAAATTCGTATACTCACATCGTCTCATAATCGATCCAGCGATCATCGTTAAATCCACAATGGGAACAAATGAGACTTATCGTAATCCATCCAAAGGCTTCAACCCAGTCATCTTCACTGAATGCTTTACCATCTCCGATATCATCGCCTAGATTGTCAATGTAATCCTCTTTGCCCTCGGAAATGATAGTCAGCTGGATACGGTGAACATCTGAGTTGCATTTTTTGCAGGGCCAAGGAAAAAGTTCATCATCGGGCACGGTAACTCCGTCATGACAGACAAATCCGTTCCAACCGTGCTTTGACAGATCGAATATAAGATGAGTTTTATGGCATTCCGTACATTCCGCTTTAATCATCAACGCAGAGTCATTGTTATATTCGCCCACATAAATGTCTTGGCCTTCTTTATCGCCGTAAATCGAAACCGAAAAGGTTTCGCATCCGCATAGGCATCGAACACCCCCATCTATACGGTTCTCGTCATTTTCCGTACCCATCGGTATGAGAATGTCTTTCAAGTGTTTTGGAATCGGATAACCCGCCTCTAATTTATTTTTATCGCTTTCTTCCATAAGAACCGCTTTATTTCTTGGAAAAAAATATAATTGGGCATATCTTTCTTCAACCATTATGATTTCACCCTTTTTCCCAAGTGAATCATTCTTCAACATTTTTACTTTTATGAATTTAGCCATGGTACCCTCCATATCGTACTTCAATATCCACATCGTAGCATAAACATACTCTTAACGTCTTTCTGCCACTGTAAAAATTGTCCTGCAACTTTCAAAGTACCTGTTATAGCTATATAATAAGCTTATTACATGCATTGGTTACACATTGCAGAGGAGGGAGAACGATGTATCATTTTATTGCCCCGCCAGTAGTGCCTCAACAGTAGAATTTACTGTCAAGGTGCTTCCATGAGGTTTGTGGTCCTTTCCGTAGATTCTACTGTATGCATGCGCAAACAACACCTTGGTCGCCCATCATATGAGTAGAAAGCGGGAAAAGAAAGTGAGAGAAAAAATTTATTTCATTTTGTCGATGGTCATCTTCGGTGCTGTCGGCGTTTTTGCCAAGTATATTGATCTGGCTGCAAGCGAAATCGCTTTGTTCATGAGCCTGATCGGCAGCTTGTTTTTGTTCGTCATCTGCATCTCTACCAAGCGGAACATTTCGTGGCAAAACGTGAAAAAGAATGCTCCTGTCCTGTTGCTCTCAAGCATCGCCTTGAGTGGAAATTGGATCTTTCTTTTTCAGTCCTATAAGGAAACCACCATCGCGAATGCAGCGTTAAGCTATTATTTTGCTCCCGTCTTGGTCATTATCGTATCGCCTATTGTGCTGAAAGAAAAGCTCTCGCTCAAAAAAATGATATGCGTCGGCACAGCCCTTCTCGGATTGCTCTTCATTGTGCGGAGCGGCGGAAATGAAGGAACCGGGCATCATCTGCTCGGGATCGTCTATGGCCTAATTGCGGCTGCTTTCTATGCCATCCTGACGTTGACCAACAAATTTATTCGCAATATGGACGGGCTGGAGAGCACGCTCTCCCAGCTTTTATTATCGTCGGTACTGCTTATCCCTTACGTTCTGATGACAGAGGGATTCGACCTATTTCGGATATCGGGGAATTCCATGATCCTCATTTTGATATTGGGGGTACTGCATACAGGGGTAGGATTTTACCTGTTTTTTTCCGGGATGAGAGGGCTGGAAGGCCAAAGTATCGCGGTACTAAGCTATATAGATCCTCTTGCTTCCTTGGTGATCTCCGCATTTGTTATCGGTGAAAAGATGACCTTATTTCAAATGCTGGGCGCTGTCCTGTTACTGGGATCGACATTTATAAGCGAAGCTGGCAGGAAGAAAAAGTCTGTCTAGAACATACAGAGGAAATTGCCCCTTATAGCGCATAAATCCGCAAAGGAGAACGACATTTAGATCGTTCTCCTTGTTTTGTCGTTCATTAAAATTTCCTGATTAACTTAAGTCAATGACCAGTCCACCTCCTCCTAATTAAAATGAGAATAAACCATCTCATCCAGGAGGCTATCTTATGGCTACTCAGTAAAAGAACGATCCAATGAGCGGCGATCTGCTTTCACCGCGGGTATTTTTCCTCTCGGTAAGAGTGGTAATTTTGTCATATACTTGAACAATATGCTTTTCATTGTTCTTTCCTTTCCTCTCATCATAGCCGAATCTATACGGCAAAAAGCCCCTAAAATAGGGGCCTTTCCGGGGTACGCAAAATCTGTTAATTTCGAATGAGATAATCGAATGCGCCTAAGGCTGCATTTGCACCTGATCCCATGGAAATAATAATCTGCTTGTAGGGACTATTGGTGCAATCGCCTGCAGCAAACACACCAGGGACGTTCGTAGCGCCATGACGGTCTACGACGATCTCGCCGAAGCGTGTGCGTTCAACCGTGTCGGCTAACCAATCCGTATTAGGAACAAGTCCGATCTGAACAAACACGCCCTGCAATTCGACATGATGCTCCGCTCCCGAATCACGATCAATGTAAGATATCCCATTGACTTTGTCCGTGCCGGTAATCTCTTTCGTCTGAACGTTCTTGAGGACCGTCACGTTCGGGAGACTGTAGAGCCGCTTCTGCAGGACGGCATCGGCTTTCAGCTCGGGCATGAACTCCAGGACCGTCACGTGCTTCACGATGCCTGCAAGATCAATGGCCGCCTCGATGCCGGAATTGCCGCCGCCGATCACGGCTACGTGTTTCCCTGTAAACAAGGGACCGTCACAGTGAGGGCAGTAGGCTACGCCTTTGTTCTTGAATTCCGCTTCGCCGGGAACGCCAACATTACGCCAACGCGCACCGGTGGAGACAATAACGGTCTTGCTTCGTAATACAGCCCCGTTTTCTAGCTCGACTTCGACGAGATCTTTCTTTTCCAAGCGCTTGGCGCGCTGGAGCTTCATCACGTCAATGCCGTATTCTTTGACATGCTCCTCAAGGCTCGCCACAAGCTTGGGGCCTTCGGTGTATTTGACGCTGATGAAGTTTTCGATGCCCATAGTATCCATGACCTGACCGCCGAAGCGTTCGGCGACAATCCCGGTACGAATGCCTTTGCGCGCCGCATAGATCGCGGCGCTGGCGCCGGCGGGGCCTCCTCCGACGACAAGCACGTCGTACGGCTCCTTGTCCGCAAATTCGGATGCGTCGGGAGCCGGTCCCAGCTTGGCAAGAATCTCTTCAATCGACATTCGACCGCCGCCGAAGAATTCGCCATTGAGGTAAACGGAAGGCACGGCCATGACGTCTTTGCTCTCAACCTCAGCTTTGTATGCCGCACCGTCGATCATCGTATGTGAGATGCCAGGGTTTAGGACGCTCATGACATTCAGTGCCTGCACGACGTCGGGACAATTGTGACAGCTTAAGCTAATGTAGGTCTCGAAGCGATATTCGCCGCGGATGTTCTTGATCTGATCGATGAGATGCTGTTCCACCTTGGGTGGTCTTCCGCTCGCTTGCAGCAGCGCAAGCACTAAGGAAGTGAACTCATGTCCTAAAGGGATACCGGCAAAAACAACTCCCGTATCTTCCCCCGCACGGTTCACACTGAAACTCGGCGTTCGGGACAATTCGGTTCTCTCCACCGTAATTTTGGAGGACAAGCTGGTGATTTCATCCACCAGCTCCAGCATTTCAAGGGATACGGCATCGGACCCTGCACTCACTTGAATCTGCACATCGCCTTCCATGAGCTGCAGGTATTGACTTAGTTGTGCTCTAATATCTGCGTCCAGTGCCATAAGTTTTCACTCCTTAGATCTTTCCAACAAGATCGAGGCTCGGCTTCAGCGTTGCGGAACCTTCTTGCCACTTCGCAGGGCACACTTCGCCCGGATTGTTCCGAACATACTGAGCAGCTTTGATCTTGTTCACCAGAATGCTTGCATCGCGGCCGATACCGCCTGCATTAATCTCAACAGCTTGGATCACGCCGTCCGGATCGATAATGAACGTACCACGATCCGCCAGACCGTCAGCTTCGATCAATACGTCGAAATTGCGGGAGATCGTATGCGAAGGATCGCCGATCATGATATACGTGATTTTGCCGATCGTCTCGGAGCTGTCGTGCCATGCTTTATGCGTAAAGTGAGTATCTGTGGAGACGGAGTACACTTCAACGCCGAGGCCTTTCAACGTTTCGTATTGATTTTGCAGATCCTCAAGCTCTGTCGGGCATACGAACGTGAAGTCCGCCGGGTAGAAGCAAACGACGCTCCATTTCCCTTTGAAGTCAGCTTCCGAAACATCGATAAACTTGCCGTTGTGATAAGCCGATGCTTTAAATGGTTTTACTTCTGTTCCGATGAGAGACATACTGAATTTCCTCCTTAGATATGGGGTTGAGTTTTTGCTTATGTATAATAATAAGGCAGACTAGCGTTTGGATCATGAAGCTATGATGAGGATATTATGAAGGTATGATGAAGATGGTGAAGCTAATCCAAATTCCTCTGGTAATGTCATCCATCCCAACCCAAGCGTAGCACTTTTTTCAGCCCGCTGCAAGTTTTCCCGAAATAACCTGCTGCTATTCATGGCAATTCAGTTACGATATGATTGCAGGCAAAGCCGAGAGGCCCCGTCCCATAGAATTCAGGACGAAGGCCGCTTAACTCATTTATTTTTTGTGTATCGTCTATATGGCAGGTTGCAGTTCTTTGCTTAAACCAAGCGTCCGCGCGGTCGAAGTATGAATTTCTTGGACCAGCTCCGGATTTTTCAATAATGACACGCCATAAGAAGGGATCATTTCTTTTAATTTCGGCTCCCACGCTTTTAATTGCTGCGGGAAGCATCTTTTGATTAACTCAAGCATAACGGAAACGGCGGTCGAAGCTCCCGGAGAAGCGCCGAGCAATGCGGCGATTGAGCCATCGGCGGCACTAATGACTTCCGTACCGAATTGAAGCGTTCCTTTGCCGGCAGCCGTATCTTTGATCACTTGCACACGTTGGCCCGCTACCACGATATCCCAATCTTCGCTTTTGGCGTTCGGGATAAACTCGCGCAACTCTTCCATACGCTGTTCTTTCGATAGCATCACTTGCTGGATCAGGTATTTTGTCAATGGAACATTTTTGGCGCCTGCCGCTAACATCGTTAAGACATTATTCGGTTTTACGGAACCTAACAAATCAAACATGGAACCGGTTTTTAAAAACTTGGGCGAGAAGCCGGCAAACGGTCCAAAAAGCAACGATTTTTTGTTGTCGATAAATCTTGTGTCAAGATGCGGAACCGACATGGGAGGAGCGCCGACTTTAGCTTTCCCGTATACTTTGGCATGATGCTGCTCGACAACCTCCGGATTGTTGCACACCATAAATAGTCCGCTTACCGGGAATCCGCCAATATTTTTTCCTTCGGGAATACCGGATTTTTGCAATAAAGGCAAGCTTCCTCCGCCACCGCCGATAAAGACGAATTTTGCCGTATGGTGTTCGACGGTACCGTTATCGACATTCCGCACTTTCAATTCCCACGAGCCGTCGCTAGCACGTTTAATATCATCCACACTATGTTTGAATTTGATATCGACGTTCTTATTCTTTAAGTGATCAAACAATATACGCGTTAAAGCGCCAAAGTTAACATCCGTTCCGGATTCGATTCTTGTGGCCGCCATAGGTCCATTTAAGGTCCGGCCTTTCATAATCAGCGGAATCCATTCCATCAGTTTCCCCGGGTCATCGGAAAATTCCATCCCTTCAAACAGAGGGTTGTCAGACAGCGCTTCAAAACGTTTTTTTAGAAACGATACATTTTGTTCCCCTTCTACCAAGCTCAAATGAGGCAATGGCATGATAAAGTCCTGCGGATTACGTATCAGATTGCTGTTGACAAGATAAGACCAAAACTGTCTTGAAACCTGATACTCTTCATTAATTTTAATAGCTTTGCTAATATCTATGGACCCGTCCGGTTTTTCGACGGTGTAGTTCAGCTCGCACAGTGCAGCATGCCCCGTTCCCGCATTATTCCATTCGTTAGAGCTTTCTTCTCCTGCGGTTGCGAGCTTCTCAAAGACTGTAATTTTCCAGTCCGGTACCAATTCCTTCAGCAGCGTTCCCAAAGTCGCACTCATGATTCCGGCACCAATTAAGATAACGTCTGTTTTGGTTTGTCTGTTACTCATTTTTACCGTCCTTACGCGCTATTATTTGAAGAAAAGATGTGGGCACTCTTGCTTTGGGCTCCACAGCAAGTCAGGGTGCGACCTGCTAGTCACACCCTTCGTCGGGATCAATTTTAACTTGTCAATCTTAAATCTGGATTCATATATCTACTATTATATGATAGTTGTCTGCTATTTAAAAGCCGGAAAATTTCAGTGATTGCAGTTAAGAAGTGAGAGATCCCCCATAAAACCCTAATACACAAAAAAACCAAGGCCTTGATCCAGCTGCTTGCTGGGGTTGTGGCTTTGGTTTGTCGTTTCAATTAGAGTTATGACTTTCTTCTAACGGGGACCCATACTTCACAAACACTTTCGGTGTGACCTTCATTTGCCCTATAATACTTCTCCATACATGGTCATTCTACCTGTTCATAATGTGAAGAGCCATTTCTTAGCGGCCTTTCAGAGCTTGCTCGATTCGCTTATCCGGCACGAACCAGATGACGGCAACGAGTACGAAAAAGAAGCAGGAGATCCAAGGACTGACATAGGCGGTCAAGACCGCGATCAAGTACAGAAAAGGAGATAATTTTACCTTCCAGTCTTTGCCCATCGCTGCGACGAAGGAGGAATCGCCGGAATGCTGTTTAATAATCGCGCGCTGAAGCATCCGGTACAAGAACGCAGATAGCAGTAGAATAATGCCGTACAGCGCCGTTGGAGTAGGTGCAAAATGGCTCTCTCCCATCCAAGCTGTCGTGAACGGTATAAGGGATAGCCAAAAGAGAAGCAGCAAGTTAAGCCACATCAACCGCCCGTGCACCGTTCGAACCATGTGCAGCAGATGATGATGATTGTTCCAGTAAATGCCGACATATACGAAACTGAAGATGTAGCTAACAATTTTCGGGCCAAGTTCGATTAGCGCATACCAGTCATGGCCTTCCGGCACTTTGAATTCCAGCACCATGATCGTAATGATAATCGCCAACACGCCATCGCTGAACGCTTCCATCCGATTTGCTTTCATCGTGTCTCACCTTTTCTCGCTTCTCGCGCTCTTTTAGCCTTTTCGACACCAGTAACTTTGCATAAACCCCTTCATCTTGTCAAGCTAAACTTTCACACTGTCGATCCTCTTTAAGCTTATATTTGACAGATCAGTACAAAATTATTACTATGGTTTTATTAGAGTGTGCAGGAAGGGAGTTGAACGAGGTGAGTAAAAGCGGAAGACCACGAGAGTTTAAAGATACCGCAGTAATCGACGCGGCGATGGAATTGTTCTGGGAAAATGGCTACGAAGCTTGCTCGACGGAGGATCTGTGCAAACAAACGGGGCTTGGAAGAGGAAGCTTATACAATGCATACGGAAGTAAGCACGAGCTTTTTGAACAAGCCCTCTTACGTTACCATGAAACCGGCATCAAAGCCCAGATCGAAATTCTCCACCGGCAAGGACCGATAAAAGACCGACTTCGTGCTTTGCTGGATTGGGCTATACAAGAGGACTTTTCAAATAAGAATCGAAGAGGTTGCCTGTTGATCAATGCTGCAATGGAGCGCGCACAAAGAGATCCGGCGGTCGAACGCATATTCAAACAACACGTGGATTTGCTGGAGCAGGCTCTGCAACAGGCGATTGAGACGGGGCAGATGTCAGGAGAGATCTCGCGGACACATCCGGCTTCCGATTTAGCCCGCCTCTTTCTAAGTAATTATTATGGACTCCGAGTGCTCAATGCCGCCGCTCAGAATCGTGAAAGGGCCGTTCAAATGACCAAAGCAACGTTGGAGATCTTGTTCTAGCGTTGCGTTTTTTGCGGCTTATTTTGTACTGATTAATAAAAAAGTAAGGGCGTCTGAACGGAGCCCCATGCCATCTCGTCGCGCCTAATTTTGTACTATTCATTACAATTTATTCGAATCTGGGGGTCATTACTATGCCGTTTGCTATTTATGTACTGGGAATGATGATTTTTTCCATGACCACTGCCGAATTCACGGCGGCCGGAATCATGACTTCGTTATCGAAGGATTTTGACGTATCCATTGCTTCCGTCGGCTACCTTATATCCGCTTATGCTGCGGGGATGATTGTAGGAGGGCCTTTGTTAGTGATTGGTTTGTCCAACGTGTCGAAAAAAAGGGCTTTCTTATTGATTTCGGCCGTATTCCTCTTCGGTCAGACGCTTGGCGCGTTAGCCATCGGTTATGAGATGATGATGGTGGCTCGAATCATTACCGGCGTTTCCTCCGCCGCTTGCTTCGGCGTTTCGCTTGGCATTTGCTTTGACCTCGTCAGTCCTCAGGCTCGCGGTCGTGCCGCTTCCATCGTTCTTGGCGGTTTAATGGTTGCTACCGCGCTCGGATTGCCTTTGGCGATACTCCTCAACCAATACTTCGGCTGGCGCTCCAGCTTTTGGGTGGTTGTCGTACTCGTTTTGCTGTCTGGATTATTGGGTATGAAAGTGATCCCCGCCGCATCCAAGTCGGAGTCCGTTAGTTTGCGTAGTGAACTGGCGAGTTTCAAAAACCGAAATCTATGGGCCGCTTATGCGACCAGCCTTCTCATTATCGGCGCAACGTTTGCCGCATTCAGTTATTTCGTGCCTATCCTGACCGATCTCTCCGGCTTCGACACAGCGACGGTTCCGCTTCTATTAGGGGTCTACGGCATAGCGACTGTCGCAGGAAATCTTGTTACCGGCCGACTTGCCGATCGGTATATGATGCCAATCCTAACCATAGGATTGGTACTCTTGACTGCGTCGTTGATGATGTTCGGAATCTATGCCCACAGTCCGTACGTCGCTGTCATTGCTGTCATTATGATTGGACTAACGGGAGTGACCCTGAATCCTGCGATGTCGACCCGCATCACCCGCGTTGCAGGGACCGGCACACTGGTTACAACCGTTCATGGATCCGTTATTAGCCTTGGCGTCGTCATAGGCTCGTCCATCGGAGGGCTGACCATCGACGCTGGATATGGGCTCCGTTCTCCGTTATGGGTAGGTTTTATTTTGGCGATACTGGGCTTGGTTTCATTGCTGCCTTACTTCAAGAGAGCTGAAGCGCTAAACATCACGGTGAAGAGCAAGTCTTAACTTCTAAACTTCGCCTTACTGATGATACGGTTCAGCTTAACGCGGGGCTATCGGCAAAAAGTAAGAAGGAGCTTGTCGCGACGCGACAGCTCCTGCAGCTCTATATTGTAAATGTGCTAAGTAAAGACGGCCATACAGACATTTTCTCGCGGCAGGACGGACATAAGGTTTCCCCCGCTAAATAAGGCAGATGCCCGGCCAATGTTTGCTCTCCGATCGCTTCTACCCGCTCCGCTAATGTTCGTATTTCTTCGTCTGCAAATGACGTTGCCGGAACGATACCATGTGATTCCTGGCCAGTGTGAGAGACGGGATCGTGTTCATAAGCTTGAAGGATTTCTGCATTCTCTTCATTAGGCCATAGAAATACATCTTCCTCGCAGGCTGGACACACGGCTACATACTCATCACCGTGAATAAACGTCATCAGCATGTTGGCAACGATAGACGCCCCCCGATAAGCAGCGTCCGCAACAAGAATATAACGTTTCTCCGTCTCATCGATGGGATGATGGGCTGCATAGGCGAACACTTCCTTTGTAAGCGCCTTAAGCTTGCCAATGGCCTCTATATATTCGCGATACAATTCTGTACAAGCGGAGCTGCCCGCATCTTGGGCCAGTTCCGCCCAAGCCTCTGGAAATGGCGCCTCATCGCGTCCATCACGGCTTGCTTCGATTATACCGCAATTGATAAACAGCTCTTTACGCACTTCGGCATCAGATGTAGAGCATGCGATTTGTGCCAAAAACGGCATCGCCGCGTATGTAGCCGTATATATCGTATTTTGATGGAACAAATGCTCCTGAAAGAGTTCGTCAAAAATCTCCTGGCTATATTGCCCCATTAGCTGCTGCAATAACACAGGCACGTTCTCTGCAGTACCGTACGGTCCTGTCATCTTTCCCCATACATCGCTATTCCATTTAAGCAAGCTTCTCCCTCCATTATTACGCTCACGATAATCTAAGCTCGATTTTATAGTCATTCATCCGCATTGTCTGGATATGAGTAGCGGAAATTATTGTTTGTCAAAATAATCATCTGGCAAATTTAATTCTTTCAAACAACCTATAAATTCTTCCCTGAAATTATTATTGTTTTTATATTCCGGCCATGCAGCCTTATAATAAGGCAACAACTTCTCATGAGGGATAACGCCCCAAAATAGAATAGAGTTTTTCATAACCTCCTTGTCGCCACCCATTAACACCTGTTCAATGATCTCCCAACTGTCCGATTTGTAGTTGCAACTGCGTGTGGCATATATTGCGGCGGTTTGGATATTCGAGTCGGCGTGGCATAAAAAGGGGGCAAAGTTTTGGAGTGTAATCGCGCCGGAAGGTTCCAAAACATACCCCACATGACGTAACGTTTCCGGGTCGTGTATCCTGTCGAGACTTTGCACTATCACTTTTATAAATTCCGATAAATCAACAGATTTACCGTACCAGTTCAAAATCTGTAAAGCGTGCAATAAATCCTCATTTCTATCCGAATGCAACAGCTCCAGAAGATAGCCTCTTCCCGCGTCAACAGAGGTTTTGCAGATTAGCTGAATGGCTGTGGTGCGATCTTTTTGTCCTTGATCAGCAACGTTTTTTAAAAAATCAACGGTTGGCTGCGAGATTTTCTTAAACTTGAACATGCCATCAAGCGCTTTTGATTTGATTTCTTCGTTTGGGGCGTTTTGATAAACCTGTATCAACGCATTTTCATCGCCCGGCATTTTGCTGCCAAACCACGCGATATCATAATCCAGAATAATTTCGTCCAGCCAGCGCTCATACCAGTCCAGAAAGTTGTCTTCATAGACAAAGAAAAAGGGATGATCAGGATAAAAATCTGAAGTGTAAACGATTTTCCCCCTATGTTCTCCTTCAAGTACGAGATACATATCGTATTCGCAGCCTTGTGTGCCAATGCACAACATACCGCCCATCACCATATTACGGGCGTCTTCATATGCTGAGTCGGAGATGTCCTCATCATTGATCAAAGGTTCGGTCAGATGGTTCCATTCCTCTTTTGTCATTCCAGGGTGCAGAACGCATCTTGCAGCGAGTGCATTTCTATCGGTATAGGAAGTGGCCTTTTCAATGGAATAAATCCCGTAATACGGCCCGGCGCCTCCATTTCCGACTACCGTTAAAAACTGCGTATAAGGCTCCGGGAGTGTGACCTGATTTTTTGCTTGCCAGTCCGCAAGCTCTTTTGCTGTAAGCTTTTCATCAACCCTGTATTTGTGTGAGGATGCTCCAAACACCAGTAAATCCGTATCTTTGCGCATGGCCTTTTCGAGTTTGTTTTTTATTCGATCAAGCTGCGTTTCTTTCTTCCAAAACAACCTATTGACCCCCTTAATGATTATAGCCAGGCTTCCTTCGCTTGCTTATCCAGCAATTTCAGCCGGAAATCGGTATTCTCCGCACATACTCTGTATGCGCTCGCGGCGGGGGCTTCGGCAACGAAATGTAAAAAGCATGGGCAAATCTCCTTCATTCAATGGACTTTCAACAAACGCACCGGAAGCATGCCACAGATTTCCTGATATAATCTCTCTCCATCTTAACTGGCTCCGATACCTGCCGCATGTCCCGCACGCCAAGGAGATTACTTCTTGTGCCATTGTTTCAACTCCATTCTATCGTGTCTGGAAGCAATCACCCATTCCTCATCATACCATACTATGGAAAATGGTGGGCTATCCCAAACACCCAATTTTCGCTGTCACTTATTGTACGATTCACCATATCGGTTTTTAGGGTAAACTCGGACGAATCGCATAGTCCGTTACTTTAACACACAACTGTTCATGCACAAGCACGCGAATCCACATTTTGCGTGTCTGCTTCGTGTGTCTAAGAATCTGTGAGCATGATATACTTATAATAAATGGAGTTGATTGCAGATGAACGAACTGCTTGATCCCCGAAATGATTTCTTATTTAAACGTATCTTCGGCAGTGAAGAAAACCGGGATGTCCTGCTTACGTTCTTGAACAAAACCTTTATGGAAGCTGGCAGACCACCATTAACTGAAATCATCCTGCTGAATCCTTATACCGAAAAGGATTCTCCCCGCGACAAACAGTCTATACTTGATATTCGCGGCAAAACAGCAGGCGGAGAACTCATCAACGTTGAAATGCAACTGTTCAACAAATACGATACCGAGAAGCGGACGATCTTTTATTGGAGCAAATTATACAGTGGACAGCTTCAAGAGGGCCAGTCTTATAAAATGCTGAAAAAATGCGTAACCATCAACATTCTGAATTACTCCTTCTTGCCCAACAATCAATATCATAACGTGTTCCATCTACGTGAAGACCGGAGCGGCATTCCACTTGTAGATGACATGGAACTACATTTTCTCGAATTGCCCAAGCTTGATGATCACGCTGTTCCTGTTGAGAGTGGCGGATTGGTGAACTGGTTATTGTTCTTGAAAGGTGTCGATAAATCCAATTGGGAGGTGCTTACTATGAACGAGCCTGTGTTGAAAAAAGCGATGGACACATTGGAATTTCTTAGTCAGGATGCCGAGGCCCGCCGATTGTATGAAGATAGACAGAAGTATCTGCATGATGAAGCTTCCATGATTGAAGGAGCGTTAGCTGAGGGAGAGAAAAAGAAAGCAGTTCAGATGACCTTGGAGCTTCTTAAACTTGGGGTCGATACATCGATTATATCCAAAGCGTCCGGGCTGTCTGAGGCTGAAATCATTGCTCTGAGAAAGCAAAACTAAACCTTCTGGTTGGAGAGTCAGTCCGATGGAGATGGATTTCGGGCTATACAGTACCGCTCACGGAGCTGAACGAGCTGTTCCTGTACCATACGGTCCCGTCAGCTTTCCCCAAATATCGCTATTCCATTTAAGCAAGCTTCTACCTCCGTTCCATTCCA
>JBHJMN010000179.1:0-462 GCA_042219835.1 Paenibacillus elgii | reverse complement strand
ATTAGAAATCATTGCAGCCTTTATTAAACGTGAATTTGGCTATACGTATTCACTTCGTGGCGTCTCGAAAATGATGCATCGCCAAGGGTTAAGCTATACAAAACCCACGTATACCTTAGCGGCGGCAGATGAAGAAAAGCAGCGCCAGTTTTCAGAAATCACGTTCCCCAAATTAAAAAAAAATTGATGGACGAGGAGATTGACCATTTACTATTTGAGGATGAATCGATGATCCGCGATTACCAAGCCATTCAAAAAACATGGTTTCTGCGCGGCAAGCAACGAATCATCCGCACCACAGGCAAGCACCGCGGCGTCAAACTGCTGGCAACAGTTGACTATGCCACTGGCGAAATTGTTTGGCAGGAAGACGTGCAGTACACAGCAGAGACCTTCTTAAGCTTTCTTCAAAAGGTGGTCGCTCACTATCCAAAGGGCAAAATCGTCATCGTGTTGGACAAC
>JBHJMN010000178.1:0-463 GCA_042219835.1 Paenibacillus elgii | reverse complement strand
GTTAGAAATCATTGCAGCCTTTATTAAAACGTGAATTTGGCTATACGTATTCACTTCGTAGTGTCTCGAAAATGATGCATCGCCAAGGGTTAAGCTATACAAAACCCACGTATACCTTAGCGGCGGCAGATGAAGAAAAGCAGCGCCAGTTTTTCAGAAGTCACGTTCCCCGAATTAAAAAAAATTGATGGACGAGGAGATTCACCATTTACTATTTGAGGATGAATCGATGATCCGCGATTACCAAGCCATTCAAAAAACATGGTTTCTGCGCGGCAAGCAACGAATCATCCGCACTACAGGCAAGCACCGCGGCGTCAAACTACTGGCAACAGTTGACTATGCCACTGGCAAAATTGTTTGGCAGGAAGACGTGCAGTACACAGCGGAGACCTTCTTAAGCTTTCTTCAAAAGGTGGTCGCTCACTATCCAAAGGGCAAAATCGTCATCGTGTTGGACAAT
>JBHJMN010000177.1:0-474 GCA_042219835.1 Paenibacillus elgii | reverse complement strand
GACTGCTAAGTTAAGAGCTAGCTCATTAGCTCATCCTAGATCAGAGCGTATAGCTATCTAGGCTGATAGACTGTTACCATCTATCACAGGTTGGCGCAGGATGTTGATCGCTCCAACCCTGTCGCGGTGTGCGCGATACCCGCATGAACATTGATACGTTCGGTCCATTGCTTTGTTCCGTTTCTCGCAGTTTGGACACGTTTGGGAGGTGTACGCTGGATTGACTTCGATGATGTTAATCCCGGCCAATGCCGCTTTGTATGCGATAAACGTTTGCAATTGATAGAACGTCCAGTTATGCAGGTTTTTGGCGTTTTTACGACTTGTTCTTGTCGTTTGGCGAAGGTTCGTCAGCTTCTCCAGCTTGATGACCGATACTTGTTCTTCAATCGCCATGTTCACGATCTTACGGCTGATTTTGTGGTTTTGGTCTTTCATGTAGCGATGTTCTTTATTTTCTTGCTTACGGATCGC
>JBHJMN010000176.1:0-476 GCA_042219835.1 Paenibacillus elgii | reverse complement strand
AAGCCCACCAAGGGTGGGCTTTTCTTATGAAACTAAATATGCATACAAATATTATGGGCCCTTAGCTCAGCTGGTTAGAGCGCACCCCTGATAAGGGTGAGGTCGGTGGTTCGAGTCCACTAGGGCCCACCAGTTAACTTCATGAATATAACATGGGGCCATAGCTCAGCTGGGAGAGCGCCTGCCTTGCAAGCAGGAGGTCAGCGGTTCGATCCCGCTTGGCTCCACCAAAACTTTCCTCTTGAAAAGAGTAGGCGAATGTGGTAAGATAAATTTTGTCGCTATTAAAGACTGCGACGATTTGTTCTTTGAAAACTGGATAACGAAACAAAGCGTAAAGCTGAATCATCCTTAGTAATTTTAGCGAATTAGCAGCGAGGAGTGTTTCTTTGAGAGCGACTTTTGTCGAAGACAAGCGGAGCGAGCAAAGAAATACACCGAGCACTCTGGATAAGCTAGAAAGAGCACACGGAGGA
>JBHJMN010000175.1:0-481 GCA_042219835.1 Paenibacillus elgii | reverse complement strand
TGAAAGATACACGGTATATGTGGCTGAAGAATCCAGAAAACCTGACGGCCGCTCAACAAGAAACGATGGCGAAGCTAAAAGACTGCGATCTGGATACCGCCAAAGCATACCGGATGCGTTTGATCCTGCAAGAGATTTACCGGTACCCGGCTGCTATTGCACCCATGGTACTGCAAGACTGGATTCAGTGGGGACTTCGCTGTCGACTCACGCCGATGATCGAAGTGGCGAAAATGCTGCAAAACCACTATGATGGCGTTGTCCGATGGTTTTCCTCCAAACTGACGAATGGTCTGCTTGAAGGAGTGAATAGCTTATTCCAAGCGGCCAAACGTAAAGCACGTGGTTACCGCTCTGACAAGAACATCATCGCCATGGTATACATCCTGGCAGGCAAATTGAACTTTGCCTTGAAATAAGAAAAGAATTGGCAACAGTATGGAGCCACGCATCGCTCGCATCTGAACCAATTCCCTTGTCC
>JBHJMN010000174.1:0-487 GCA_042219835.1 Paenibacillus elgii | reverse complement strand
AAATCCACGTTATAATTATAACGTGGAATGGAGAGATCATATGCCGCTCATTTATCTAAAAAACAAGAATAATGGCATTACATACGTCTATGAGTCCGAAAATTACTGGGACAAAGCGAAGAAGCAATCTCGCAGTCGCCGCACTTGTATTGGAAAGCTGGATTCGCAAACCGGAGAATTGATTCCATCGAAACGATTGTCTGCATCGCATCGTCCGGCGAAGCCAGGTCCGGTTCCCGTGGCGGAAACGAAGCGCTTATACGCTGGTGCAACCTATTTGTTGAACGCCATAGGTGAGAAACTGGGCATTACAGCGGACTTGAAACAGTGCTTCCCTGAGCAGTACAAGCTACTTTTGTCGATTGCCTATTTTCTGATTTTGGAGGACCCTAATCCGCTGATTCGTTTTTCAAAGTGGGCGATTACGCATCAGCATCCTTATGGTAAGGATATCCCTTCTCAGCGTAGCAGCGACTTTTTTGCTTCC
>JBHJMN010000173.1:0-498 GCA_042219835.1 Paenibacillus elgii | reverse complement strand
GCTGAAGAGTGGGTGGAACACGATGTCGTCATCCCTGAGTTGCCAAAACTTGACGTTCAACAAGCGTACCGGGCGATGGATGTTCTGCTTGAATCAGAAGAAAGCATCCAGCACGATGTATTTCATGCCGTTGCAGATCTCCTTCAGTTGGAGGTCGACCTGCTTTTCTTTGATACGACGTCGACTTATTTCGAAACCGAAGACGAGGACGATGAATTTCGCAGACTCGGCTACTCGAAGGATCATCGCCCCGACTTGCCACAAGTGGTCATCGGCTTTGCCGTGACGCGGGACGGCATTCCAATCCGATGTTGGGTATGGCCCGGAAACACGTCGGATATGAGTGTGGTTCCGGAAGTGAAAAAGGATTTGATCGGTTGGAAACTCGGACGCGTCATCTCTGTGGTTGACCGCGGCTTTTCATCGGAAGAAAATTTACGATATTTACAACGAAGTGGCGGCCATTACATCGCCGGAGAAAAGCTATCGTCCGGCAAG
>JBHJMN010000172.1:0-508 GCA_042219835.1 Paenibacillus elgii | reverse complement strand
TTCAACACAGCTTTTCCGCTCGGTGCGACGAACTTCGTCGACGGCTTCGTTTGCAGCCTGAATGACATGGAATTTATCGAAGGTGATCGACGATTTGGGGAAATTTTCCTTCTCGCCTTTGATGAAGGCCGGCGACATGTCCATACAGACCTCCGTAATGTGTTCTGCTTTGCCACCGTGGGCTTCCAGTTGCTTTTTACACTCGTCCCATGTGTTGGAATCTTTGCCTTTGGTTACACAGATGACGTTCTTTTGCTCTGGATCTATAAAAATGGTGATGTAATTATGCCCGCGTTTAGCGGACGTTTCGTCTGTATTGATCTTCGTCACATACGAAAGATCCTGCGCCGCAATGGTGTAAATCCGCCATAAGCGAGTGTCGTGCTCACCGACAAATCGGCTAACGGCATTCATCGGCATATCTTTGGCCATTGCAATAATAAGCGCATCGAAGTGCAGGGTGAAATAGTGCTTCGGTTTGTTCAAGGCCCACGGTACGTTTACTCGC
>JBHJMN010000171.1:0-521 GCA_042219835.1 Paenibacillus elgii | reverse complement strand
TCTCCATCGAGCTCATATCCAGACCCTGCTCCGCTACATATTCCATGAACGGCACGATCAGCGCAGGCGTCGATTCGAAGATCGTAATCTGCCGGTCGCGTATCCAGCCATACAGACGAGCCGGGTCGATGCGGTCGTCCTTCGGGCAAATGACCATCGTTCCGCCGTTGTACAGCGTCCGCGCAATATCCCCGACGAATACGTCGAAGGAGAAGCTCGCCAATTGCAGCAGCCGCACCGGGAACTGATCCAGCCGGTACTCCCGGCGGTAAGCCTCTGCCGTGTTCACCAGGCTGCGGTGCTCGATCATGACGCCTTTCGGCCGTCCCGTCGTGCCTGACGTGTAGATCACGTACGCCAGATCGTGCGGCTCGCTCGCGTCGGGCCCGTTCGCTCCGTCTCCGCTGTACGACTTCTCGTCGTCGAGGCAGAGGCAGCGCACGCTTTGCAAAGCCGAATTTTGTTCCAGCCATGCTTGGGCGCGATCCTGCAGATGGGTCTGCGTCAGCAGCACCGTAGCT
>JBHJMN010000170.1:0-526 GCA_042219835.1 Paenibacillus elgii | reverse complement strand
CCGAGTAAACGTACCGTGGGCCTTGAACAAACCGAAGCACTATTTCACCCTGCACTTCGATGCGCTTATTATTGCGCTGGCCAAAGATATGCCGATGAATGCCGTTAGCCGATTTGTTGGTGAGCACGACACTCGCTTATGGCGGATTTTGCATCACTACGTCGATAACGCCATTGCGGCGCAGGATCTTTCGTATGTAACGAAGATCAACACAGACGAAACGTCCGCTAAACGCGGGCATAACTACATCACCATTTTTATAGATCCAGAGCAAAAGAACGTCATCTGCGTAACCAAGGGTAAAGATTCCGGCACATGGGATGAGTGTAAAAAGCAACTGGAAACCCATGGCGGCAAAGCAGAAAACATTACGGAGGTCTGCATGGATATGTCGCCGGCCTTCATCAAAGGCGCGAAGGAAAATTTCCCCAAAGCGTCGATCACCTTCGATAAATTCCATGTCATTCAGGCTGCAAACGAAGCCGTCGACGAAGTTCGTCGCACCGAGCGGAAAAGCTGTGCTGAA
>JBHJMN010000017.1:0-115316 GCA_042219835.1 Paenibacillus elgii | reverse complement strand
TGTCGTCATCCGGGAGGATGGGAACGGACAGAAGGCGCTGTGCGCATACTTCACGGCGGATGGGGAGCTGCAAGCAAGCGTGCTGCGAAGCGCGATTTGGCAGGAACTGCCGGGCTACATGATACCGTCGTACTTTGTGCAGTTGGAGCGATTGCCGCTGACGCCGAACGGGAAGATCGACCGCAAGGCGCTGCCGGCGCCGGAGGGAGGCGCAAGCGGGTCGGAATATACCGCGCCGCGGACTCCGCTGGAAGCGAAGCTGGTCCGTATATGGCAGGAAGTGCTGGGAGTTACAACCGTTGGGGTGAAGGACAACTTCTTCGATCTCGGAGGACACTCGCTGCGCGCAACGACGCTTGTCAGCAAGGTGCACAAGGAGCTGAACGTCGATCTGCCGCTGCGGGACGTGTTCCGTTACGCTACGATTGAGGAGATGGCTCAAGCGATTGCTCGGATGGAAGAAGGGGCGTTTTCGGCGATACCGGTGGCGGAGGAGAGGGAGCACTACCCGTTATCTTCCGCACAGAAGCGGCTCTTCATCCTGCACCAGCTGGAAGGAGCGGAACAAAGCTACAACATGCCGGGCGCGATGCTGCTCGAAGGGGCGTTGGAGCGCGAACGGTTCGAAGAGGCTTTCTGCGGGCTGATCGCGCGTCATGAAACGCTGCGCACCGGCTTTGAGATGGTGAACGGCGAAGCGGTACAGCGGATTTACCCGTCGGTGGATTTTGCCGTGGAGTATGTGCAAGCGAGCGAGGAAGCCGCCGGGAAAGCGGTAGAGGACTTCGTCCGCGCGTTCGATCTGGCGAAGCCGCCGCTGCTGCGGGTAGGTCTGGTCGAGCTGGCGGAAGAACGCTATATTCTGATGTTCGACATGCACCACATCGTCTCCGACGGCGTCTCGATGGACGTTCTGGTTGAAGAGTTCGTCCGCTTGTACGACGGAGAAGAACTGGAGTCGCTGCGGATTCAGTACAAGGATTACGCGGCATGGCAGCAGTCCGAAGCACAGCAGGAGCAGCTGAAGCGGCAGGAAGCGTATTGGCTGGATCAGTTCCAAGGGGAGCTGCCGGTGCTGGAAATGCCGACGGATTATGCCCGTCCAGCCGTGCAGAGCTATGAAGGACATACGCTTCACTTCTTCATGGATGCGCAGAAGAGCGAAGGTCTGAAGCGGCTAGCGGCCGAAAGCGGAGCGACGCTGTACATGGTGCTGCTTGCGGCGTATACGATTCTGCTGCATAAATATACGGGTCAGCAGGACGTGGTTGTAGGGACGCCGATTGCGGGAAGGAACCATAACGATGTGCAGCCGCTGATCGGGATGTTCATCAATACGCTGGCGATCCGCAGTTATCCGGCTGGCGAGAAGACTTTCCTGGCGTATCTGGAAGAAGTGAAAGAAACGATGTTCGGCGCTTACGAGCACCAGAACTATCCGTTTGAAGAGCTGGTGGACAAAGCGCAGGTTGCCCGCGATTTAAGCCGCAATCCGCTCTTTGACACGATGTTTACCTTGCAAAATACGGAAAGCAAAGATTTTGAGCTTGAAGGGCTCCGGCTGGCTTCGTATCCTAGCGAATATGGAATGGCGAAATTCGATCTGAGCTTGGATGTGATCGAAGAAAACGACGGTCTGGAGTACAGCCTTGAATATGCAACTGCCTTGTACAAGAGGGAGACGGTGGAACGGCTGGCGAAGCACTTCGAACAACTGCTCGAAGCGATCGTGAACGATCCGGGGGCGACAATTTCAGCTCTGGATCTGTTGACTGCGGAAGAAAAGGAGCAAATTCACGCATTCAACCCGGCGGTGTCCGAGCTCCCGCCGGAGAAGACGTTCCACCGGTTGTTCGAAGAGCAGGCGACGCGTACTCCGGAAGCGACGGCAGTGATGTACGAGGACAAGCAGCTGACGTATGGGGAGCTGAACGAGCAAGCGAACCGGCTGGCTTGCACGCTGCGCGAGGGCGGCATCGGCAAGGAGTCGATCGTCGGGATTTTGGCCGACCGTTCGGTGGACCTGCTGGTCGGCGTCATGGCGGTCTGGAAAGCGGGAGGCGCGTACGTGCCGCTTGATCCGGAATATCCGTCCGACCGCATCCGGTTCATGCTGGAGGACAGCGGGGCTACGGTGCTGCTGACGCAGACCCATCTGCAGGATCGCGCCCAAGCGTGGCTGGAAGAAGATTCGGCGCTGCAAAGCGTGCGCTGCCTGTGCCTCGACGACGAGAAGTCGTACAGCGGAGACGGAGCGAACGGACCTGACACGAGCGAGCCGCACGATCTGGCGTACGTGATCTACACGTCAGGCACGACGGGACGGCCGAAAGGCGTCATGATCGAGCATCGCAGTCTAGTGAATACGGCAGCGGCCTACCGCCGGGAATACCGGCTGGATCAGTTCCCGGTGCGGCTGCTGCAGTTGGCGAGCTTCTCCTTCGACGTGTTCGTCGGGGATATTGCGCGGACGCTGTACAACGGCGGAACGATGGTCATTTGCCCGAAGAACGACCGCATCGATCCGGCTCGTCTGTATGGCTGGATTCGCGACCGGCAGATTACGGTGTTCGAATCGACGCCTGCGCTGATCGTGCCGTTCATGGAATATGTAGCGGAGCAGGGTCTGGATATGAGCTCGATGGAGCTGCTGATCACAAGCTCGGACAGCTGCAGCGTGACGGACTACCGGCTGCTGCAGGAGCGCTACGGCTCGCAGTTTAGAATCATCAACGCGTACGGGGTCACGGAAGCGGCGATCGATTCGAGCTTCTATGACGAGCCGCTGAGCAAGCTGCCGGAGGCGGGGAATGTGCCGATCGGCAAGGCATGGCTGAACGCCCGGTTCTACATTGTGGATGCTCACTTGAACCCGGTACCGGCAGGTGTGTTGGGCGAACTGTGCATCGGCGGCGTAGGCGTAGCACGGGGGTACTTGAACCGTCCGGAGCTGAACGAAGAGAAGTTTGTCGACAGCCCGTTCGTTCCCGGAGAGCGGTTGTACCGCACGGGCGATCTGGCGCGCTGGATGGAAGACGGCAACGTGGACTTCATCGGCCGGATCGACAATCAGGCGAAAATCCGGGGGTACCGGATCGAGCTCGGCGAGGTTGAAACGCAGCTGCTGAAAGCGGACGGCGTCAAGGAAGCGGTCGTCGTCATCCGGGAGGATGGGAACGGACAGAAGGCGCTGTGCGCATACTTCACGGCGGACGGGGAGCTGCAAGCGAGCATGCTGCGAAGCGCGATTTGGCAGGAACTGCCGGGCTACATGATACCGTCGTACTTTGTGCAGTTGGAGCGATTGCCGCTGACGCCGAACGGGAAGATCGACCGCAAGGCGCTGCCGGCGCCGGAGGGAGGCGCAAGCGGATCGGAATATACCGCGCCGCGGACTCCGCTGGAAGCGAAGCTGGTCCGTATATGGCAAGAAGTGCTGGGAGTGACAACCGTCGGGGTGAAGGACAACTTCTTCGATCTCGGGGGACACTCGCTGCGCGCCACAACGCTCGTCAGCAAGGTACACAAGGAGCTGAACGTCGATCTGCCGCTGCGAGACGTGTTCCGCTACGCTACGGTGGAAGAGATGGCCCAGGCGATCGCCCGGATGGAAGAGGGGGCGTTTTCAGCGATACCGGTGGCGGAGGAGAGGGGGCACTACCCGTTATCTTCCGCGCAGAAGCGGCTCTTCATCCAGCATCAGCTGGAAGGGGCGGATCAGCTGTACAACATGCCGGAAATTATGCGGCTGGAAGGGCCGGTGGATCTCGACCGCTTCCAAGAAGCTTTCCGGAAGCTGATCGCGCGTCATGAGACGCTGCGTACCAGCTTTGCGATGGTGCATGGCGAACCTGTCCAGCAGGTGCACGACGAAGTCGAATTTGCTGTGGAGTACAGCAAGGCCGCTCAAGAAGAGGCCGCGGACATCGTTCGCCGTTTCGTCCGCGCGTTTGATTTGAAGACAGCGCCTTTGCTTCGCGTAGGATTAGTTGAATTGGAGCAAGACGTTCACATTCTGTTGTTCGACATGCATCATATCGTCTCCGACGGCGTTTCGATGACGATTTTGGTGGAAGAGTTTACCCGGTTCTATGCCGGCGAGGAGCTGCCGCCTCTGCGGATTCAGTACAAAGATTATGCCGTATGGCAGCAATCTGAAGCGTACAGGGATCGGACAAGTCGGCAGGAGGCGTATTGGCTGCAAAAGCTGAAAGGCGACCTTCCTACGGTGGATTTGCCTACCGATTACGAGCGTCCCGCGACCCGGAGCTTCGACGGAGCGCACATCGAGTTCGAGGTCGACGCCGCTCTTACGAAGCAGTTGAACGAGCTGGCGGCCAAGCACGACAGCACGCTGTACATGGTTCTGTTGTCCGCCTATACCGTGCTGCTTTCCAAATACAGCGGGCAAGAAGACATCATTGTCGGAACGCCGGTTGCGGGAAGAACGCATGCCGATTTAGAGCCGATCCTCGGGATGTTTGTCAATACGCTCGCGATCCGCAACAATCCGGCAGGAGACAAAACGTTCCTCTCCTACCTGGCGGAAGTCAAAGAGTCGGCTTTGGGGGCGTTTGAGCATCAGGACTACCCTTTCGAAGAGCTCGTAGAACGGTTGAATGTCAAGCGGGACCCAAGCCGCAATCCGATATTCGACACATTGTTCGACTTGCAAAATATTGAGGAGAGCGAAGCCGGCTTCGAAGCGTTGAAGCTGACTCCGTACAATCTTGACGAGGAGGAAGAGGCGAAATTCGATCTCACCTTGTTCATGTCCGAAGACAACGGAGTGCTTAACGGAGGCTTCCATTATTGCGCCAAATTGTTCAAAGCGGCGATGATCCAGACCATGGCTCAAGATTTACTGCTGGTGCTGGCTCAAATTTGCGAAGATCCCCAAATTCAGTTAAGCGGGGTCCAATTAAATAAACAAGCGGCAAGCCATAAGAACAAGAGCTCGATCGACAGCATTGAATTTGCATTCTAGACAAAGCTTTGCAAGGAACAGCTTGTTCATGCCTGAAAAACGAGTGTATGTCCGAATTCGTTCGCGGCATACACTCCGGGCATGTTCTCATCACATCTTAGGGGAGGGGTACGAATGAAATCCTTGTTTGCAAAGGAAGAAATGTATTGGAACGAAAAGTTCGATGCCGAAGACAGCATGAGCTTCCTGCCCTACAGCAGCTCCTCCATGAAAATCAGCAGTGCGGATCTTTCGACAGCGCCCGACGTGATTCAGCGTACGCTGCCGAAGGAGCTGTCCGATCGAATCGGACGCCTTGCCAATGGATCGGATATGGCCGTTTTTATGATCGTATCGGCAGGGGTCAGCGCTCTGCTCTATGCCTATACCAAGCAAGAGAACGTACTGGTAGGCATCCCCGCATCGGCGCTGAACGACGAGAATCCGCCGATTCAAGATGTACTGATTATTAAAAATAACATCCGCCGCGAAAGCACGTTTAAATCGCTGCTGGGCCAAATTAAAACGTCGGTCGGCGAAGCTTTGGAACATCAGCATATTCCGTTCAGAAAAATGGTTCATTCCATGAATTTCGAATATACTCCCGATGGTGTGCCTGTCGTGAACACGATAGTTTCCTTTAAAAAAATACACGGGTCTGATTTTGCAAAAGCTGTATCGGCCGATACCGTATTTGAGTTTGATGCGGACCAGGACGTTATCCGGTTAAGCGTAAGCTTTGACGGCAATCGATACGATCAACATTTCATGGCCGCGGCGGTCGATCATCTTGTGCGGCTGCTGTCCGTCGTCTTGTTTCAACCGGAGCTTGAGCTCGGCGCCGTGGACATGTTGTCGGAATCCGAGAAGCATCAGCTGCTGTATGGGTTCAACGATACCGAGACGGAATACCCGCGGGATAAAACGATCCATCAGCTGATCGAGGAGCAGGCGGAACGGGTTCCGGACGCGGTGGCGGTTGTTTTTGAGCAGGAACGGCTCACCTACCGCGAGCTGAACGAGCGGGCAAACCGGCTGGCCCGGACACTGCGGGCTGATGGCGTGAAGCCGGATCAACTGGTAGGCCTGATGGTCGGGCGTTCGCTGGAGATCGTCGTCGGGATTCTGGGAATCTTGAAGGCCGGAGGCGCGTATGTGCCGATCGATCCGGAATATCCGGAGGAACGCATCCGCTATTTGCTGGAAGATTCGGGAGCACGGCTGCTATTGACGCAGCGGCACTTGCTGGAGCGCGTATCGTTTGCCGGGAAAGCGATCGCGTTGGACGACGAGGCGGCCTACAGCGAGGATGGCTCGAATCTGGAGCCGGTCACCGGGCCGAACGATTTGGCTTATGTGATCTACACGTCGGGAACGACAGGCAAGCCCAAAGGGGTATTGGTAGAGCATCGCGGGCTGTGCAGCTTGAAAATGATGTTTGGGGAAACGCTGCAAATAAGCGAGCGGGACAGGGTGGTCCAATTCGCCAGCTTGTCGTTCGATGCGTCATGCTGGGAAATTTTCAAAGCGCTATTCTTTGGCGCAGCTTTATATATTCCGACGGCCGAGACGATTCTGGACTATCGATTGTTCGAGAACTTCATGAACGAGAACGGGATTACGGCAACGATCCTGCCGCCGACGTATGCGGCCTACTTGAACCCCGATCGGATGCCGAGCCTCCAAAAGCTGATTACCGGAGGCTCTGCCGTTTCGGTCGAATTCGTTCAGCAGTGGAAAGACAAAGTGCACTATTTTAACGCCTACGGTCCAACGGAAGCTTCGATCGTAACTTCGGTTTGGGCGGCTAGGGCGGGGGTTGTCGACCGGAAGTCGATTCCGATCGGCCGTCCGATTCAGAATCACCGGATTCATATCGTAGATTCGCATCAACAGTTGCTGCCAGTTGGTGTGCCGGGTGAGCTGTGCATCGCGGGGGTGGGATTGGCCCGCGGCTATTTGAACCGCCCGGAACTGACAGCAGAGAAGTTTGTGAACAACCCGTTCGCGCCGGGCGAGCGGATGTACCGGACCGGCGACTTGGCAAGATGGCTGCCGGACGGCAGCATTGAATATTTGGGCCGCATCGACCATCAAGTGAAAATCCGCGGCTACCGGATCGAGATTGGCGAGGTCGAAGAGCAGCTCTTGAAGATCGCGTCCGTTCAAGAAGCGATCGTTATCGCGCGTGAAGACGCAAACGGACAAAATCAGCTGTGCGCCTACTTCGTGGCGCAGGCGAAGCTGAAGGCGACTGAATTGAAGGAAGCCATGAGGAAAGAGCTGCCGGGGTACATGATTCCGTCGCACTTTGTGCAGCTGGAGCGGATGCCGTTAACGCCGAATGGAAAAATCGACCGCAAGGCGCTGCCGGCACCGGAGGCAAGCCATCACGAAACAGAATACGTTGCGCCGCGTACGCTGCTTGAAATGAAGCTGGTCCAAATTTGGCAGGAAGTGCTCGGTTTAGATAAGATAGGAATCAAGGACGATTTCTTCGAGCTCGGCGGAAACTCAATCAGCCTGATGCGGTTGATTCAACGAATCTATGACGAAACCGGAAGAGAAATTCCGCTGCATAAAGGATACCAGGATGTAACCGTCGAAGCGATGGCGCTTGAGAATTGGGAATCCGGCTTTGAACAGGACGGCCATCATTTCATGCAGCTGAATAAGCATGGGGCGACGAACCTGTTCTGCTTTCCTCCGGGAAGCGGATTCGGCATAGGCTATCGAGGGTTAGCGGACAAGCTGGAGAACCGGTACGCGGTGTACGGGATTGATTTCATTGACGATTCCGATCGCTACGAGGACATGCTGAATCGTTATGTGGACGAGGTCATCCGCATCCAGGATGAGGGGCCTTATGTGTTCCTCGGGTATTGCTTCGGCGGGAATCTGATGTTCGAAGTAGCCAAAACGATGGAAAAGAGAGGGTACCAAGTATCGGATCTGATCATGGTAGATTCGTGGATTAAGGAGACCTTGACACCGTCGGCTACGACGGAAAACGAGCTGCTAGAAACAATGGAGGATTTGTCGGAAACGGAAAAAGAACTGCTGGAAAACCCCTTAATTCGGGAGCGTATCCAGCATAAGGTGCGCGCGACTTTAACGTATGAAGCGCAATTGATCAACACGGGCGCCGTTCAGGCGAACATTCACGAGTTAATCGCGGAAGACAGCGATGCTTTCCGAATGGAGCACCAGCTGCCGTCATGGCGCGGAGCCGCCGGACAAGCTTATGCGGAATATAAACTCGCAGGCGCTCACGAAAAATTGCTGGAACCCGAATGCATTGATGGAACGTCGCTTGTCATTCTACGCATCCTCGATCAAATCATGGAACAGAACGACGCATCCCGAAAGGTGCTGCATGGAGGCTGATCGGCGCCCGCATGCTTTGAAGGGGGATAACACGGTGGCGCAAAAAGGAAAACAGATATTCGCGCTATGGACAGCATTCCGTTGGCTATTAACATTTGTAAACAATCACAGGGGCTGGATGATCGTTGGAATCGTCTCTGCCATTGCCGCGGCCGTGATCGAGGTGTGGACGGGCAGCTTGATCGAACAATTGACAACCCACGCCGAAAGTGGGGCAGGGCCGATCGTCACGAAAATTCTCTATACCGTTTTTTTCGTCATTTTGATCGGGGTGCCCGCCAAATTTTTTATGGTTTACGGTGTGGAGCGGAGCAGCGCCTTCGCTGTAAGAGATATTCGCAACCATGTGATGAGCCATGTGGGGAAGCTGCCCATTCATTACATTGAAAAACAACATTCAGGCGACGTGCTTTCGCGGTTAAGCAACGACATTCAGCTCATCCATCAATTCATGATCCGGGATTTGGCGCAATGGTTTTATCATCCGCTGCTGTTTATCGGCTGTTTCATTTATTTAATATGGATTCAATGGGAGCTTATGCTGTACAGCTTGCTGCTGTTTCCCCTTTCTTTGCTGGTTTCGCAATGGATCGGGAAGCAGCTGCAGCAGCTGACGGAAGAAGCCCAGGCGAATATGGGACGGATGAACGTCAATTTGCAGGATACGCTCGGGGGAATGCCGATCGTTAAGAGCTATTTATTGTCGGGAATGATGTTCCGCTCTTATCAAAGGCTGCTGCAATTGACGGCGCAAAAAAAGCTGGCCGTGAAAAAGAGGGAGGCTTGGGTAAACCCTCTCTTGTCTACGCTGATGCTTAGCCCGATCATTTTTGCCGTAAGCTACGGAAGCTATTTGATTTCCAAAGGCTTGCTCGGTACGGGGGAATTAATCGCTTTCCTTTATTTGTTGAATTTATGCTTGGAGCCGCTTGACCACATTCCCGAAATGATTACGCATACGTTTGAAATGACCGGCGCTTTAAAACGGGTCTCGGCGATTCTGGAGCAGCCTGTCGAGAACCAAGAAGGGCATTCCATTCCGCTGACAAGCGCTCCGCCCATTGCGTTCGATAACGTTTCTTTTGCTTACGAGGGCAGTCCCCCCATCCTGCGGAACCTGAACTTTACGGTGCCGGAAGGGGCAACGATCGCTTTAGTCGGAGCAAGCGGCGGAGGAAAGAGCACAGTTTTTAAGCTGTTATGCGGTTTTTACCCTTTGGCTGCGGAGCAAGGGACGATAAAAGTATTCGGTCAATCGATCAACGGCTGCAATCCGGACAGGCTGCGCTCCCATTTGTCCGTCGTTACCCAAGATTCGTATTTGTTCAGCGGCACCGTAGCCGAGAATATTTCCTATGGCTGGGAGCATGCGTCGATGGATGAGGTGATCGAGGCGGCAAAAGCGGCCCATGCGCATCCATTTATTATGGAGCTTCCCGAAGGATATCAAACGCACGTCGGGGAGCGGGGCGGATTTCTTTCCGGGGGACAGCGTCAGCGGATTGCCATTGCGCGCGCCCTGCTTAAGAACGCCCCGATTCTGCTGTTAGACGAGCCCACATCCGCATTGGACCCCGAGTCTGAAGGCTCTGTTCAGGAGGCGCTGACCGTGCTTATGAAACAAAGAACGACCATCGTTATCGCTCACCGGTTGTCGACCGTCCAGAACGCGGATGAAATCTGGGTCATGGAGCAGGGGGAAATTGTTGAAGCGGGCAGCCATGCCGAGTTATTGGAAAAGAAGGGATTATACGCTCAATCGTACCACCAGGAGTTTACCGATCTTGCGAAGCGCAAGGAGGCGGTTTATACGTGAAGACAGGCGGATTAATCTCATATGCTAAAGAGCTCGTGTACTTGATGAGGTTCATGAACCGAAGACGCAAAACGAAATACTACATCGGTCTGAGCGTAACGGCGGTCTCCCAATCGTTATTTCTCGTATCTTTTAGTTTTGTCGTCGAAAGTCTGGTCACTTTTGCCGAGTCCCGGGATATTTCGCTATTGTTCCAAGCCTTTTACATTTTGGGCGGCGCGTTGCTGCTGGAAAACGTCGTTTCTCCTTGGTTTACTTACATGTATCAACGAAGCGTAGAGTTTACGATACTTGAAATCCGGGAGCGGCTTTATCATAAGGTTTGCCGGCTTCGTGCGAAATATTTGGAGCAGACGCATAATGGTGATTTGCTCTCGCGGGTCAGTAATGATGTAACTACCGTAGAGACGACGTACTCCACCATTTATTTCGTGATGCTGACGCAAATCATTTTCAGTATCGGCTCCATCGTGGCGATGCTGTCCGTTCATTGGCAGTTTGCCTGCGCCTCGCTGACGATCCTGCTGCTGTCCTTTTCGATCAGCATCCGGTTTGTCCGGCAAATTCGGAAGCTGTACGAACAATCGCTGCAAGGGCTGGCTAAAATGACGGGAAAGTTTCTGGACTTTATCGGTGGCATTCAACTGGTCAAATTGTTCCAAATCCGTCCGATCTACGCTCAATATCGAGACCTGAATGAGCAAGTGGCGCAGATTGCGGCGCAAACGGCCAAAAAAAGCGGGATGCTGGCTGCCGTGAACCATTTTGTCAGCTACGTTACGTTTTGCGGGATTATCGTCGTTGGCAGCTTGTTATATGCCTATGGCCTGATTGGAATGGGAAGCGTTGCGGCGCTGGCCGTGCTGCAAATCAACTTGACCCATGCCATCATGAATTTCGGCACCGTGCTGTCGCTTGCGCAAAATTCGTTGGCCGGCGCGCACCGGATCCAAGAAATATTGGTGGAAGAAGAAGAGCCGGAGCGGATCGGTTCTCCAGTGAGCGAACTCGTTTCAGAGGCGATGGTGGAATTCCGGGACGTGGAGTTTTCTTATCAGGCGGATAAGCGGGTTCTGCACAAGCTCTCTCTCCAGGTCTATAAGGGGCAGGTCGCGGCGATCGTCGGGGCGAGCGGCAGCGGCAAAAGCACCTTGATCAAATTGCTGCTGGGCTTTTACCCCGTCGACCGTGGAGAGATTTTGCTGCAAGGCAAACCGTTCGGACACTATACGTTGGAAGAGATCCGCGGCCAAATCGCCTATGTGCCGCAAGACGCATTTCTGTTCAGCGGAACGATCGAAGACAACATTCGGTACGGGAATCCGCAGGCGACAACGGAAGAAGTCATGGAGGCGGCCAAAGCCGCTTATGCCCATCATTTTATTCAGGAGCTGCCTGAGCAGTACAACACTCAAGTTGGGGAGCGGGGAACGTCGTTATCGGGCGGGCAAAGACAGCGTATTGCGATTGCCAGGGCGATCCTGAAAAATGCGCCGATCCTGCTGCTGGACGAGGCCACGTCGGCGCTCGATAACGAGTCGGAATATTGGGTGCAGCAAGCCCTGAACGAGTTGATGAAAGGACGTACGACCATTCTGATTGCCCATCGCCTAAGCACCGTGGAGAAAGCGGATTTCATTACGGTCATGAATCAAGGGACAATCGTGGAGCAGGGTACGCATCAGAAATTGCTTGAGCGCGAAGGCCACTACGCGAGGCTATACGGATAGCTGGCGGGAATGGGCACCGGCCAATTCCCGGCAACCCGCCGAAATGCAAAAACAGGCAGAAAGCCGCTAACGGCTCCTGCCTGTTTTTTATGTGTTTTAGCGCGGCTTGCGTTCTACTTGCCCTGCTTCACTTCGTTCAAGAGCGAGAGGTCGAGGAATTTGCTCAGGTCCAGCGCTTCTTTCTTCACGTCCTTGATATAGCCGGCCTCGATGGAGACGCGGGCCATTTCTTCGATCGCTTCCTTGCTGACGTCCGTCGTCAGATTCAGGTGGGAAATCGCCGCTTTAATCAAAGCGACATCCATTCCTTTTCCGCTGAGCGTTTTCAGCTGGTTGTTGATTAGTTCATACGCTTGGTCCGGATTTTTCTTGATAAAGTCGATCGCGTCCGCATTGGCTTGAATGGCTCCCTTCGCCAGATCGCGGTTGTCTTTCAGGAACTTGTCGCCGGCAACGAGAATCGTGAGCGGATAATTGCCGTTGTTCGGCGGAATTTGATCCCATGGCGCGATTACTTTGCCGATGCCTTCCTGCTCCATCTGCGTGCCCCACGGCTCCGGAATGAGCGTCGCGTCGATTTCTTTTTGGCGCATCGCCACGAGCGTATCGGCCGGGGCGCGGGCGATGATCTGTACGCCGCTCTTGTCGGTCGTCACGTTCAGATTGTTCTGCTTCAGCAGCAGGCGGAGCGAAATTTCGTTCGTGCTGCCTTTCGTCGGGATGGCGACGGTTTTGCCGACTAAATCCTTGACGCTGCCGATGCCGGAATCTTTGCCGGCTACAAGCACCGCGCCTCCGTTATTCGAACCGGAAATGACGCGGAAGTTTTTGCTTTTCAGGAACTGGTTCGTCGAAGGTCCGGGACCGACGAAGCCCAGGTCGATCTGATCGGTAGCCAGCGCGGTGGAGAAGTCGGACCCGTTGTCGAACGGCGTCACCTCGATCTTGACGCTCTCGCCCCAATATTTCTTGAACAAGCCCTGCTCCAGAGCGACATAGCCCGGCGCGTGGGTAACGTTCTTGAAGATGCCGAGCCGTACCGTTTTCGCCGCGGCCGGTTTGTTCGCTCCCGCGCCCCCGGCTCCGTCTTTCGGCGCTTCCGTTTTGCTTCCGCAGGCGGAAAGCGCAAGCGATGCGGTCAGAACGACCGCCAATAGTGCAGACCACTTTTTCATCGTGCCGTTTCTCTCCTTTGTTTAGCGCCGGCCGTTCGGCCGTGCTGCCCCCGATTGATTATTTTTTGCCGCTGATCAAGCCGTAGCGCAGCAATAGTTTATCCTCAAGCCGCTTGAAGCAAAAATGGTCGGACACCGTGCCGAGCACGGCGATGATGATCACGATGCAGAGCATGAGCGCCGTATCCGCGAGATTGCGGCCGTCCTGCAGCAGCTGTCCGAGGCCGACGCCTTTAGCGATCAGCTCGCCCGCGACAAGCGCCCGCCAGGCAAAAGCCCAGGCGACGCGAACGCCGGTAATCATATGAGGGAACGCGGCGGGGACCATGATTTGGTAAAACATGCGCATGCCGTCGCCGGTTCCCATCGTTTGCGCGGCCTTGATATAAATGGAAGGGATGTTTTTGATCCCGGTCCGGCTGGCCATCGCCATCGTCCATGTGGCGCCCAGCGTGGTGATGAATATAACCGAGAAATCGTTCATGCCGAACCAGATGATGGCAAAAGGCAGCCAGGCAATACTCGGAATCGTCTGCAGCGCCACGACCAGAAAGCCGATCGTATCGTCGATCAGACGGTATCGGGCGAACAGGAAGCCGAGCACCGTGCCGACCAGAATCGAGACGGCGAACGCGAGCAGCAGCCGTTTCAGGCTTTGAAGCGTCGCTTCAAGCAGCTGGCCGTGAACGAAGCCGTCGTAGAACGCTTGAACCGTCTGGGTGACAGAAGGGAACTTCCAGCCCCAGTCGAATATTCTAAATCCCGCTTCCCACGCTATCAAGAGCAGAACCAGGAAGAGGCCCCTTCTTAATGCTGTACTCATCGCCCATCTCCTCCTTTACCACTTTTTCCAGCTCGTCGGCCAGCGCATCCATAATGCTGGCTTCCACGTGATGCAGGACGGAGTCGGCGTAATCGCGCGGACGCGCCGCTTGAACGGCGAATTCCTTCTTGATCTTCCCGGGGCGGGTCGACATGACCAGCACACGGTCCGACAAGATGACGGCTTCGCGGATGTTATGCGTAATGAACAGGATCGTTTTGCGCGTCCTCATCCAAATTTCTTCAAGCTCCTTGTGCAAAATGAGCCGCGTCTGTTCATCCAGTGCCGCAAAAGGCTCATCCATCAGCAAAATTTCCGGGTCCATCGCGAGCGCGCGGGCAATGGCCGCCCGCTGCTTCATGCCGCCCGACAGCTCGTGCGGGTAGCGGTCCGCGAATTTGCTCAAATGCACCGCTTTGATCTGCTCCATCGCGAGCGCTTCGCGTTCCTTTTTGCCGATGCCCTTTTGCTTCAGTCCGAACGCAACATTATCCAGCACCGTCAGCCATGGGAACAAGGCATGTTCCTGAAAGACGACGACGCGGTCGGGCCCCGGCGCATTGCAGGGCTTGCCGTTCACCGTAATGGTTCCCTGTTCGGCCTGCTCCAGGCCAGCGACCAGATTGAGCAGCGTGGATTTGCCGCATCCCGACGGGCCGAGCAGCGAGACGAATTCGCCCTTGCGGATCGTCAGGGAAGCGTTGTCAATGGCGGTAAAGCTGCCGCCGGTACGCTGATGGAATGTCTTGCTGACGTCTTTGATTTCAATCAATGGGTTCACTCTCCTCGAAGAGACATGAGAAAACGCATAATCAACTATACCAACTTATTTTATAGGAATTAGGTGTATTGTCAACTATAAATTTTGCAGGATTTTGCTGTCTTTTGTCGAATGGTAGAAGCAGACCACATATTTCCTATTTTATAGAAAGGTATGGGTGTGAGATGAAGCGAATGAAGCGAGTCGCGGTGCTTGCCGCGATCATTAGCGGAGCGTTCGCCGCCGGCGTTTACGCCGAGGACGTTTTGCAGCGGGTAGACGCTTACCTGCGTCCCGATTTCAACCTCGTGCTGGACGGAGAGCCCGTCAAGCTGTCGGAATCGCCGCTGGTGTACAAGGACAAGAGCTACCTGCCGCTGGCCGATATGACCCGGCTGCTTGGCGCCAACCTGCTCTGGCGGGAAGATACGAAGACGATCTACATCAACAGCCGGATCAATCCCGAGCAGAAGCCGGAGGATTCAAATCAGGAATACGAATCGATCGAACTGTCCGACCCGTACTCGATCCGACTCAAATATCTTGGGGCCGAGTACCCGATGCTTCTCACGTACAACAAGAAGAACTTGTCCGCCTATGTCCCGTATTACCGGGAAATCGACGTCAAACGGATGGGCATCGATACGAGCGGCTTGAAGAAAGCGCGTGAACGCCTGACCGGTGTGGTGTACATCAATGAGGAGGAGCTGAAGAAGCGCTGGCGGCAAAACCCGGAGCAAGTGTATGCCACCAATGGCGACAATTACATCATCAACGGGGAAGTCAGTCCGAAAAAGATCGAAACGCTGCGGACGTACATCAAAAATTCGCAGATGCTCAAGTATGGGGAAATGGTGTTCTATCAAAAAGCGGTGATCCTCGACAAGCGCGGGGAAGAGGACGAATATGACTATTTGTACTACGAAACCGTACAATTGCCTATCGCTCCGAACAGCCCTCCGCCCCCGAACGGAGGCGTGGTCAAGCGGTTTATGCTGGGTCGTCTGAAGCTGACGAGAGACATTGCTTCCTCCGAGCTCAGGTACACGGTCAACATGGGCGACCGCATCGATTTGCAGGAGGAAGCCAACAAACGGGGCATTCGTTAAGCTTGTTGTTTCCAATAGAGAATGGCAATTTGCGTCCGGTCCCTCAGGCCGAGCTTGCTCAAAATCTCCGATATGTAATTTTTGATCGTCCCTTCGCTCAGGAACAATTCCTGGGCGATTTCTTTATTGGATAGTCCTTCTGCGATTTTCTCGACCACCTGCTTCTCCGTAGGGGTCAGGCCGTACGATTCGAATCTCGCGAAAGGGTCCTTACGGCTCTGCGTCACTTGTTCTAAAGCCGCCCCCGCTTGCGCGGAGGACTGGGGATGAATCCAGCTCGTCAGCTTGCGGGCAATATCCGAGTGGATGAGCCAGTTGCCTTGGTGGACCGTTTTAATGCCATGCACGATCCCATCCGGCGAAATATTTTTGAGCAGGTAGCCGCTTGCGCCATTGCACAGCGCCTCGATAATATATTCGTCGTCGTCGAAGGTGGTCAAAATGAGCACGCGGGTATCGGGCGACGTCCGCTTGATGTTCAGCGTGCCTTCAACCCCGGAGCCGTTAGGCATGCGGATATCCATCAGCACGACATCGGCGGTTTGTCCGTCGGTAAAAAAGCGGTGGGCTTCGTTTCCGTCTCCGCACGCTCCTACAACGCGTAATTCCGGATCCAGCTCCAAAATCATTTTCATGCTTTCGCGGATAAACGGGTCGTCGTCAACAATCAATACTCGAATCATCATCGGTTTACCCGCCTCCTCATGGTTAAATCTTTAGTCGGTGTCCCTTACGAGCCGGGCGTCGGTACGCAGGTCGTGACGGCGAACCGGCCGTCGGTTTCGATGCGCAGCTCTCCGCCTACCAGTCGCGTCCGTTCCTCCATGCCGCTGAGACCGATTCCTTTGGTCATACTGGTCAAATCCGGCAGCGCCCCGTTATTGGACACGGTCATGGAGACGTTGGACACATCGAAGCTCAGCTCGATGAGCACCTCGGTAGCGTGTCCGTGACGAAGGGCGTTGGTCACGGCTTCTTGAGCATTCCGATAAAGCACGATTTCAAGACTCGGATAGAGCGGGCGCGGCATGCCGGCGATTTCGCAGCGAATTTGAAGCTGCGGATCGGCTGCGAAGTCCTCGATCAGCCGGGTTAGCGAGAAGCTCTGCCCCTCCTCCGCCGGCGGCTTCATCCGCCGGACCGTCCGCCTCAGCGTATCCATCGCTTCCGTCAGTTGATCCCGGACGATCCGGGTCATCTCCATGCCTTTCTCCGGCTGCCCGGGCGAAATCCGGATGATCGCTTCCAGCATCATTTTCAGCCGGATCAGCTTATGTCCAAGATCGTCGTGAATTTCGTGCGAGATGCGGGTACGCTCCTCCGTCTGGGCCAACTGTTCTACCTTGCCGGCGTATTCGACAAGTCTTCTGCGGGCGGCATCGAGCTCATAGGCTTTGCTTCGCAATTCGTCGTACACCTGCTCCAGCTCCCGCTTCCGGTCGCCGGTTTCCGACCAACCGTACAGCAGCAGCGCTCCGGTGGCAAGCAGCAGATTGGCCGTGAGCTTCAGCTCTATGTCGGGATGTTCGGTCAGCGAAACATTCAAAAGCAGAGCCTGCAGCGCAAGCAAAAACCAACGCAGTCCCGAGCGCTCCTTCAGCATATAAGCCGTCAATGTGGAGTAGTGGCAAGCGAACATCATACCTTCCATTTGCAGACTGAGCCAGGTGACGAACAGCATTTCGGCCGCAGCCGCCAAGTTCTGTGCCCGCCCCGGCAGCCACGAGCGGCTTATTTCCGCAACGGCAAGCAGGACCAGCGTATAGAAAGCGAGCTGTCCGCTTTGTTCGAGCGGCAGCATATATGCCGTGCTGACGGCGGGAAAAAGAATCAGTATGTATCGGAGCAGTAACAGCATCCCTTATGCGCCTCCATATGCGATTATAACATAAGGAGGACCTTCATGACTTTCGTCATTTCCAACAAATGACGAAAGCGACCTGTTTTCGCACCTTGAAGGGCGGTACAATACAATCAAAGCATATCACCTTACAAGGAGCGTACGACCGTGTCATTTATCGAAATCAAAGATGTCGTCAAACGGTATGCCGGCAACATTTCCGTGGATCATTTGAATTTAAGCATCCGGCAGGGGGAAATATTCGGTCTGCTCGGACCGAACGGCGCCGGGAAAAGCACCACAATCAAAATGCTCTGCGGGCTGCTCAAAATCGATCAAGGGGTCATGCGGATCGATGGTATTTCCGTTGCTGCCAATCCGCTGGAGATCAAGCGAAGGATCGGACTCGTGCCGCAGGAGCTCGCGATCTACGAAAACTTGACGGCGCGGGAAAACATCACGTTTTTCGGCAAGCTGTACGGTCTGCGGGGAGAGCTGCTGCGCGAGCGGGTGCAGGAAGCGCTGGACTTCGTAGGGCTGTCGGACCGTCAGGGCGAGAAATCCGGCACTTATTCGGGAGGGATGAAACGGCGGTTAAACATCGCGTGCGCGATCATGCACCGGCCGAAGCTCATCATCATGGACGAGCCGACGGTCGGGATCGACCCGCAATCCCGCAATCATATTCTCGATTCGGTCCGCAAACTGAATCAGATGGGCTCGACCGTCATTTATACGAGCCATCATATGGAAGAGGTTGCCGCTATCAGTACGCGGGTCGGGATTATCGATCACGGTCACTTGATCGCCTGCGGCACACAGGAGGATTTGCGGGCGCTCGTCTCCTCGGATGAGAAGCTGATCGTTAAAGTCGCGGAGGTCAAGGATGAGGCCGTGGCCGAGCTGCAGGCGCACCCGCGCATCCGGCAAGTGGCGAGGGACGGCCGGACGCTCGAAATCTATCTGCCTTCTTCACCCAATTCGCTGCAGGACATTTTGTTTATTTTATCGAAGCATCAGGTCGTTATTCAATCGCTAACCCGCTTGGAACCGGACCTGGAGGCGCTGTTTCTGTGCTTGACCGGACGGACGCTTCGGGACTAGGGGGAGAGGATATGCGCATTTTATGGATCGTAGCCGGTTACCAGCTTCTGCAGTTTAGCCGCACGAAAGGGGTAATACTCGTTTTGTTTCTGCTGCCGCTGGTGCTCATCTTTATTCTGGGCACAGCGCTATCGGAGGAGATTAAAACGGGGGATGTTAAGCTGAGCCTCGTGAAGGTCGCCATGGCGAATGAGGGTCAGAGCTTGTGGAACGAGCGGCTCAAAGCCTATTTGGACTATCCGAAAACCAGGGAAATCCTCCAAGTGCAGGAATTGCCCGGCCGCGAAGAAGTGGTGCGCGCACTTCAAGAAGGAAGAGCCGAATATGGGCTGATCGTGCCCGCGGGGTTCGGGGAAGCTTTGCTGCGCGGACAACCCGCTTCATGGGAGCTTATTGCGGGGAAAGACCTGGGGAAGAACCTGATCGCCGAAACGGCGCTGGAAAGCTATCTCGCCTATGCGAACAGCGTGCAGGCCGCTGTCCAGACTTTGGGGCCGCAGGCCGCAAAGGCTATGCTGGCGGATGCGTCCGGCTATGCCGGCGCTTCGAAATCGTTCGTCACGACGGGCAAGCTGGGAAACAAAGGCAAGGAGTACACGGCACTTCAGTATTATGCCGTATCGCTGCTAGTCATGTTCATGATGTATGCCGGCGTGATGGCACCCATCAGTATGGCGAGCGAGCGCGAGGACCATACGATGCTCAGACTCCGGTCCATGCCTGTGACGATGAACCAGATCGTGTTCGGCAAAATGCTGGGGAACGGCTTGCTGTCCCTAATGCAGGCGCTTGTCATTGTCGGGGTGACGCACTACCTCTATGGCGTCTACTGGGGAGACCGCCCGGTGATCATTCTGGCGGTATGTCTGGCCGTTACGCTGGTGTCGATGGCTCTGGCGATGCTGGCCTCATTGTTCTGCCGCAATGTAAAGTCGGTGTCGATGGCTTTGCAAATCGTCATTTTTCTCATGACCATTCTAGGCGGAGGATTCGACCTGGAAGTGGACGGGGAGCTGGTACAGATCGCGGAATTCACCGTGAACCATTGGGCAAACCGAGGTCTGCTGGAATTGATGCTGGATGGAGATACGCAGTTTGTCCTGCATTACGTAAAGGTTTTGGCTGTGATCGCTTCCGCGTTGGCAGCCGTTGCTTTCTTGGCGTACCGGAAGGTGGGATACCATGAATAGTTTGTTCATTGCCGTGAATTTAATCAAAAGAACGATCGGAAACTGGAGAGGTTTTCTGTTGTTTATTGTTGCCCCGGCTCTGCTTGTTTCGCTCATTATCGGGACCGCGGAGCATCAAGACAAGCAGGCGGCCGTCGGTTATCTAAACTTGGACGATGGTCCCGTCGGCGGGCATGTGGTGCGGGAGCTCGAGTTTACAGACAGATACCGGTTATCGGCGGCAGCCTCTCCCGAGTCGCTGAGGGAGGCGGTCACCAAACGCAAAGTGGTCGCTGCCTTTATCATTCCGGCCGGTTTTTCCCAGGGCTTAATGGAAGGCCGGGCTGTTCGCGCGGAGCAGCTGGAGCTGGCGATGAGCGAAGCGTCCTTCACGCTGCGGATGAGCTTGGACCACACGATTCAGCGGGTGAATAACGCGATCCGAATGCTGAAAGCTTCGGGTCAGCCCGGCGATCGGTTGGGTCAAATGCTGGAGCAGGCGGAGAAGCATCAGGTGCATGCCATCCGTACCGATTTCGGCTCGTATGCCAGCCCGGCGCTTGGATTGGCCACGGGCATCCTGCTCATTTTTCTTATGGGATTGGTAAACAACTCCGTTTCTATTATGGTCGAAGACCGGAAACAAAAAACGATGACCCGAATCTTTACGGCTCCCGTCCGCGCCTACGAAATCATGCTCGGCAACTTCCTTGGCAGCTTCGCGGTTGGCACGCTGCAAATCGTGCTTGTATTGGGGTTTACCCGGTATGCGATGAACTTTTCGTTTGGGCTGCCTTCCATGCCCCATCTGCTGGTGATGGAGTGCTTTCTGCTCGCAGTAATGGGTATCGGCAGCGCGGTGGCCGGATTGGTCCGCAACAGTGAAAATATCGGCGCCGTCAACGCGATGGTAACTACGCCGACCTGCATGCTGGGCGGCTGCTTCTGGCCGGTATGGATCATGCCCGAGTTCATGCAGAAGCTGGCCAATTTCGTACCGCAAACCTGGGCGATTGAGGCCATTTACCGGCTCGGCTCGGGTCAAGGGCTGGGGGATGTCGCCATGCATCTGGGCGTGCTGGGACTCTTCGCTTTGGTGCTGCTCGGTATCGGCTCCGTCGTGATGAAGCCGGGCGAAACGGAAGCAGGCTAACGGCGAGGGGCAATCGAAATTTACGTTATAACGTCTTCGTCTTGGGGCGAAGGCGTTTTTTTCGTTTCGGAGGCAGCACGGCCACAAAAAAATAGGTTTAAAAAACGTTAAAAAAATCAATAATCCAAGTTGCTAAATCATATGATTCATAATAAGATAGAACTAAGAAACAGAATAGTCAGAAAATTCTATCAAAGAAATAAACATGTTCGACTAGCGTTCACGCCAATACACACGCCGGCAACAGCATGGACCGAACCAGAAGTCGTCGCTGTTCATTAAGCAAGCTATCATCAAGGAGGGGATTGCCGTGAGCAAGAGTCATGAGGTGGAATATTGCAACCTTGAGTTACGGTTTGACCGTCGGCTAATCCGTAACTTCATCAAAACACTCATTCAAGAAGGCTATTCGCTCTATTGGAACGAGAGCGACCAACAGTTTATCGTCTCGATCCGGACTGGCCGCAAGCTGGTAAAGCTGCGTTTTCAGCGGATTGGCGAGCGATATAAAATCGTGGGCAATTACTCCTTCAAAGACGAAAAGCTGGCGGAGCTGATGGAGAAGATGATCGGCGATACCCGCGGACACGCAGTAGTAAAGCGCTTTAAAGACCGGCAGATTCTGATTGAAAACATCATGTTCGGCGAAATCATCCGTATGGTTGAAATTTCGGGGGTGGAACATAAGGTGTTATTCCAAAAGGAACCAGTGGTCACGGTGGAGGAAATGATGCAGGCGTTCCGGTCCAGACGTCCGGACGAACGGATTCCGGTGCTGCGGATGGAGTTGGATTACGAATTGGCTACGCTGCATGAGGCGATTCAGGAGGAAGACCGGGAAGCGGTCGAACGATGTAAAGAGAGGTTGATGGAACTTCGGCATGAGATGCTGCTGCTCGAAATGTAAAATACTACGGCTGCGGAAAGGCGTTGGCGGAACATACCGCAGCGCAGTGAACAACCGCTGACGGCCTGTGCGGGATAGGGAGCACAGGCCGTTTTGACGTGTTCACAAAATGTCCGTTTTGCGTTGAGTATGTACAAGAAACGGCATTGTTAACGTGTGCATTTCTATGTTATCATGAATGGGAGGTGGTCCCATGAGCAGTGTTACGATCAAAGACATCGCCAAACTGGCCGGCGTGTCGCATACGACCGTTTCCCGGGCATTGAACGATAGTCCGCTGATCAACCCGGAAACGAAAGAGCGCATCAAAGTGATTGCGGGAAGCGTGAACTACACTCCGAATTACAGCGCGCGAAGCTTGGTGCTGGATCGATCATACAATTTGGGGCTGTTTTTCACAACCCTGCATACCGGTACCTCCGCCGGATTTTTGTACGAAGCCATCAAAGGCGTGAACGACGTCATTAAAGACGGCTATAACTTGATTGTCCGGGGGATTGACGATTACAAGAGCTTTCATAAGGTGAACCGCAAAAATTTCGACGGCATCATCGTCATGAGCCAAAGTGATAGCGACCAGTCGTTCATCGAATATGCTTCGGACAAAGAGATTCCGCTTGTGGTGCTGAACCGGCCCGTTGAAAGCGTCCAAGTGATGAACTTCGTCCCTGACGACCGGAGCGGTGCATACCGGCTAACGGAATATTTGGTGCAGCAGGGACATCGCCATATTGCGATTATTGAGGGAAAACAGGGGTTCAAATCGACGCAAGCCCGACGCGACGGGTATTGCGAAGCGCTTCGTAAACACGGCATTTCTGTGCCGGAAGCGTATTACGTCAGCGGCAATTACGATCTGGAAAGCGGTCACGCGGCCATGAGCAAGCTGCTTGAGCTGCCCGACCGGCCGACCGCCGTTTTTTGCTGCAACGACGATATGGCGCTCGGAGCGGTGAAAGCCGTGACGGAGCGGGGCTTGTCAGTGCCGGAAGACATCTCGGTGGCGGGCTTCGACGACAACCTGTTCTCGGCTTTCATGTCGCCTGCGCTGACCACGGTTCGCAGGCCGATCGAAGAGCTGAGCCGGGCCGGGGCGGAGAAGCTCCTGAAATTCATCGAGACGAAGCATTCGGAACAATCGCTCGTACTTTTCCATACGGAGCTGATCATCCGCGATTCCGTCAAATCCATCTAATTCGTTTGGGGAGGCAAGTAACATGAGCGTACTTAGAACGCTTCTGCAAGACATCCCGATTCCACAAATGGTCCGTATCCGTCAAAAATTCGACGGAACCCGGCTGGAACGCCCGACCGAGGATTTGGAACGGGAGTTGGCGAAGCCCGGCGCCATCGACCGCATCAAGCCGGGCCAGCAGGTGGCCGTGGCGGTAGGCAGCCGCGGCGTGGCGAACATCGCCGCCTTTACACGGACGACGATCGATGCGATCAAACGGGCGGGCGCCCATCCGTTCATCGTCCCTTGCATGGGCAGCCACGGTGGCGCGACCGCCGAAGGGCAGAAGGAAGTGCTTCATCATCTTGGCGTAACGGAGGAAGCAATGGGAGTGCCAATCCGTTCGACGATGGAGGTCGTGCGGATCGACCAGCTGCCGAACGGACTTCCGGTATACGTAGACAAATACGCACACGAGGCCGACGCCATCGTCGTCATCAACCGGGTGAAGCCGCACACCGCCTTCCGCGGCAAAATCGAAAGCGGCATTATGAAAATGATTTCCATCGGGCTCGGCAAGCAAAAAGGGGCGGAAGCGTGCCACCAGCTCGGCTTCAAATATATGGCTGAAAACGTGCCGGCCATGGCGCGGATTATGCTGGAAAAGCTGCCGATCCTGTTCGGCGTGGCGTTGGTGGAAAATGCATACGACGAAACGTGCATCGTCGAAGTGCTGCCCGCAGCTCAGGTGGAGGAACGCGAGATGGTGCTGCTTGAGATTGCCAAAGCCCGGCTGCCGAAAATTTTGTTCGATCAAATCGACGTCCTGGTCATCGATTACATCGGCAAAAACATTAGCGGCGACGGCATGGACCCGAACATTACCGGCCGTTATCCGACGCCGTACGCGCATGGCGGCCCCGACGTGTCCAAGATGGTCGTGCTCGACACAACGCCGGAAACAAAAGGCAACGCTAACGGCGTCGGCACGGCCGATTTCACGACGCAGCGGCTGGTCGACAAGATGGATCTGGCCGCGACCTACGCCAACGGGCTGACTTCCACGGTATGCGCGCCGACCAAAATCGCAACGACGCTCGAAAACGACCTGTACGCCATCAAAGCCGCGGTCAAAACCTGCAATATTTTGGATTATACCCAATGCCGGCTTGTGCGCATACGGGATACGCTGCACTTGGGCGAGATCGAGATTTCGGTCAATCTGCTTGAGGAAGCCAAGCTTCATCCGGACATCGAGATTTTGACCGAACCGTACGATCTGCCATTCAACATCGAAGGGAATCTGGTATAAAATGAGCAGTTTGTCTGTACCCAAGCCTTACATCATCGCCGCGGATATCGGCACGACGAGCACCAAGACGCTGGTGATCGACCGGAGCGGCCGCGTGCTTGCATCCCATGCGGTGGAGTATCCGCTTTACACGCCCAAACCGGATATGGCCGAGCAGGACCCGGACGAAATTTATCAAGCGGTGCTTGCCGCCATTCGCGAAGTCGTCAGTAAAGCAGCCATTCTGCCCGGACAAGTGCTGTGCGTCTCTTTCAGCTCGGCGATGCACAGCCTGATTGCGGTGGACCGCGATTTGACTCCGCTGACGCGCTGCATTACGTGGGCGGACAACCGCAGCGTAGGCTACGTCAAAGTGCTGAAGGAAGAGCGGAACGGCCATGACATTTACCGGAACACGGGCACCCCAATTCATCCGATGTCGCCTCTGCTGAAGCTGATGTGGTTCCGAGACAATCGGCCGGACCTGTTCGAGCGGGCGTATAAGTTTATCGGCATCAAAGAATACGTGTTTGGCAAGCTGTTCGGCAAGCTGGTGATCGACTATTCGCTGGCAAGCTGCACCGGGCTGTTCAACCTGCGGGAGCTGGCGTGGGATAAGCAGGCGCTCGAAGCCTGCGGAGTTCGGCCCGAGCAACTGTCCGAGCCCGTATCGACCACGCACGTACTGCAGGGGCTGACCGCCGGGGATGCAGCCTCGATGGGGCTCTCAGCGGATACGCCTTTTGTCGTGGGCGCGTCCGACGGCGTGCTGGCTAATCTTGGCGTCGGCGCTTTCGAGCCGGGCGTTTACGCGGTGACGATCGGGACCAGCGGCGCAGTGCGCGGCGTCGTGCGCGAGCCGATAACCGATCCGAAGGGCCGGCTGTTCTGCTATGCGCTCAAGGAAGATTTCTGGGTCGTCGGCGGCGCGATCAATAACGGGGGCATCATGTTCCGCTGGGTGCGTGATCAGCTTGCGACGGCGGAAGCGGAAGAAGGACGCCGCAGAGGCATGGACTCGTACGACTATTTGACGTCTCTGGCCCGCGAGGTGGCTCCCGGTTCGGACGGACTCATCTTCCTGCCGCTGCTTGCCGGCGAGCGGGCGCCGTACTGGAACGCGAACGCGCGCGGCGTATTTTTCGGACTATCGCTCTATCATCAGAAGAAGCATATGATCCGGGCGGTGCTGGAGGGCGTCATGTACCGGATTCATTCGGTCGTTTCCGCGCTGGAGGAGCTCAGCGGCCCGACCCGGGAAGTACGCGCCTCCGGCGGCTTTGCCCGCTCTTCGTTCTGGCTCCAGATGATGGCCGACGTGCTGAATGCGAACATCGCCGTGCCAAGTACGATCGAAAGCTCCGGCCTCGGGGCGGCGCAGCTCGGCATGCTGGCGCTCGGCGAGATCAAGGATTTCTCCAGCGTTCACGATTGGATGCAAGTGGAGCAGTCGCTTCGGGCAAGCGAGCCGAACCATGAAGTATATCAACAGTTGACAAAAATTTATAATCGTGTGTACCATCAGTTGAAGGATGAGTTTGATGCCATCGCCGCCTTTCAACAGATTCACACGAAATCTTAGGGGGCGTCGGGCTATGAACTTATTCGATTTATCGGGAAAAACGGCAGTGATTATCGGAGGCAACAGCACCTTAGGCGGAACGATGGGAGTTGCGCTTGGCGGACACGGGGCGGATGTCGCGGTGGTCGGGCGCAATATGGAGAAATCCGAGGAAGTTGCGAAGCGGATCGAAGCGGCCGGTGGACGAGCCAAGTGCTTTTCGGCGGATGCGACGAAAGCCGAGGACTTGAACCGGGTGCTGTCCGAGGTGCTTGCGTGGACGGGACGCTGCGATATTTTGATGAACTGTCCGGGCAAAAACAGCGCGACGCCGTTTTTTGACATCACGATGGACGAATGGGATTCGATTATGGAAGTGAATCTCAAGAGCGTCGTGTTGGCGTGTCAAATTTTTGGGAAGCATATGGTGGACAAGGGCGAAGGAGGCAGCATCATTAACATTTCCTCCGTGTCTTCGGACCCGCCGCTGTCCAAAGTGTTCACGTACTCCGCTTCCAAGGCGGCGGTGAACAATATCACCCAATTTCTGGCGCGCGAATTCGCTCCGGCGCGCGTGCGTGTCAATGCCATCATTCCGGGCTTCTTCCCGGCCGAGCAAAACCGTAAAATTTTGTCTCCCGAGCGTGTCGAATCGATTATGCGTCATACGCCGATGAACCGTTTCGGCGAAGCGGAAGAGCTTCAGGGCGCAGCCGTGTATCTGGCTTCGGAGAGTGCTTCGAGTTTCGTCACCGGTACGGTGCTGCGGGTAGACGGGGGCTTCGGAGCGATGACGATTTAAGGGTGGAAACCAATTCCCAAACGATTGCGGTGCAGCAATATCCATCTCCGGTCGCTCTTGAAAATGGATTCCTTGAACTTACCTGTTAGGTAAGAATCCATTTTCAAAGGCGACACGCAAGCTCTCCGATGGATATTCTGACCTCCTTCTCTTGGGAGAAGTTCCAAACCCTTAAATCGTCAAAATCTAAATAGACAAAAGGAAGGAAGAGAAACCACAATGTCCAAACAACAAGTCGGCGTGATCGGCCTTGCGGTCATGGGGAAAAACCTGGCTCTGAACATCGAAAGCAGAGGCTTCACCGTATCCGTCTTCAACCGTTCGCGGGAGAAAACGGATGCGCTGCTCGCTGAAGCGCAAGGCAAGAAGCTGGTCGGTACATATAGCATCGAGGAATTCGTAGCTTCGCTCGAAACGCCTCGCAAAATTTTGATCATGGTGCAAGCGGGCCATGCGACGGACGACACGATTAATCAGCTGATTCCGCATCTGGAAAAAGGCGATATTATTATCGACGGCGGCAACGCATTTTTCCCGGACACCCAGCGGCGCAACAAAGAGCTGGAAGCGCACGGCCTCCGCTTTATCGGTACGGGCGTATCCGGCGGCGAGGAAGGCGCGCTGAAGGGCCCCGCGATTATGCCGGGCGGGCAAAAGGACGCCTACGAGCTGGTCGCTCCGATCCTGACGGCCATCTCGGCCAAAGTGAACGGTGATCCTTGCTGCACCTACATTGGACCGGACGGCGCCGGCCATTACGTCAAGATGGTGCATAACGGCATCGAGTACGGCGACATGCAGCTCATTTGCGAGGCGTACCATTTGCTCAAAGACGTGCTTGGCGTCAGCGCGCAGGAGCTTCATGAGATTTTCGCCGATTGGAACAAGGGCGAGCTGGACAGCTACCTGATCGAAATCACAACCGACATTTTCACCAAATACGATCCGGAAACGGGCAAGCCGATGGTCGATGTCATTCTCGATTCCGCTGGCCAGAAGGGTACGGGCAAATGGACAAGCCAAAGCGCGCTTGATCTCGGCGTTCCGCTGTCCATCATTACCGAATCCGTCTTCTCCCGCTTCATCTCGGCCATGAAAGAAGAGCGCGTTGCCGCCAGCAAAGTGCTGAACGGACCGAAGCATGCGGCGTTCGACGGCGACCGCGCGGCGTTTATCGAAGCGGTACGAAAGGCGCTGTATGCAAGTAAAATTTGCTCTTACGCACAAGGCTTCGCCCAAATGAGAGCGGCAAGCGAGGAATACAACTGGAGCCTGGACTACGGCAGCATTGCGATGATTTTCCGCGGCGGCTGCATTATCCGTGCCCGTTTCCTGCAGAACATCAAGGATGCGTACGACCGCAGCCCGGAGCTGAAAAACCTGCTGCTTGACGAATACTTCAAGGGCATCGTGGAGCAGTATCAAGACGCTTGGAGAAGCGTCGTCGCAACGGCCATCACCCGCGGCGTGCCGGTTCCGGCCTTCGCTTCCGCGCTGGCTTACTACGACAGCTACCGGACCGAGCGTTTGCCGGCCAACCTGCTGCAAGCGCAGCGCGATTATTTCGGTGCGCATACCTTCAAGCGGGTCGACAAAGAAGGCACCTTCCACTTCCACTGGATGGAAAACTAAGCGGCTACAGGCGCCTTTTGATGCGGTCCGGCTTGACCGGACGCAGACCGAAGGACGCTTCGTACAGCCAGTTCTTGAGCCGGTCGGCCTCCATATCGTGGCCGCTCCGCCGCTGAATGAGCATCAAAGCGATTTCGGCGAAATATCTAAAGTTTTTAAGCAGCCGTGGCTGGGAAAGATCCGTCAAGTTCGGGTCTTCCTCGGCCACCTTTTTTTTAATATACTCCAGCATCCAGACGATTTCCTCTCGGCATAAGGGCCTTGTGGGATCCATGATTTGTTCCAGCTTGAGCTCGGTCCAGTCCGGACCGGCCGCACGGGTTTGGGATAGAGCGCTTTGCGTCATATGACCGTGTTCTCCCTTCGGGAAATATGCATTAAACATCATGACTGATCTGGCTGGAATTTATTCACAACCATCTTATGTTTTTGCCAAACTTTCTATTCACACGGTGTCGGCTATGATATGATAGGGTCAGTTGAATGATGCGAAAGTTTGAGGTGCAGGGAAGTGGAATACCGTAACATCGTGTTGGTCGGGATGATGGGAACCGGCAAATCCTCCGTCGGACAAGCGCTCGCTTCGAGGCTGAACTGGGTGTACGAGGATACGGACGCTGCCATCGAGCGGGTGCAGGAAATGAGCATTACCCGAATGTTTGCGGAGCTCGGTGAGCCTTTCTTCCGCAAAGCGGAAAGCGAGACGATCGAACGGACGCTGCAAGGTCGGCATCAAGTGGTAGCGACCGGAGGCGGGGCCGTTCTTGCGGAACAAAACCGGATTCTCATGAAACGCAGCGGCCTGGTTGTCGCGCTGAAAGCGTCCGCCGAAACGATCATCGAGCGGGTCCGGTCCGATCAGAGCCGCCCTTTGCTGCAAGGCGGAGTCGAAGACCGCGTACGCCACATTATAGAGAGCCGCAAGCACGCGTACGATTTTGCGGATCTCCATGTGGATACGGACGGCAAGACCGTCGGGCAGATCGTCGATGAGATCTGCAGCCGCTTGGAGCGGGAGCGGGTTTAAAGCTGCTCCCACTCCAGCATACCGCCGGTCATGTTGACAAGCCCGGTGAAGCCTTGGGCTTCCAAATATTCAAGCGCCCGTCCGCTGCGGTTGCCGCTGCGGCAGACGAGAATCGTTTCGCTGAGCTGCGGGATTTCGCCAAGGCGCTGAGGGATTTCCATCAAAGGAATATGCTTGGCGCCCGGAATCATGCCGAGCGCGACTTCTTCCGGTTCACGCACGTCGATGATGGTAAGCTTTTCGCCGTTTTCAAGCCGTTGCTTGACTTCTTGCGGGGTAATCGTATGCATTAATACAGCCTCCTTCTCGTTCGGCTTGCGGCCGACTTGCCTTCATCATAAAAAGAAAACGGCAGCGTGTCAAACAAAGCGGAACGCCTGTCGTTGATGACGCTAATTTCGAATGGGGACGATATCAGATGACCGTACTTTATATAGGTCTGGCGGGAATCGCCGGAGCGTTGGCACGGTACGGATTGTCTGTCGCGATGAATCCGCAGCAGGTCGCCTCCCTGCCGTGGGGAACGCTTTTATGCAACCTTGCGGGCTGTTTGGTGCTTGGCTTTTTAGCCTATTTGCCCGGTTTGAAGCGATATCCGGACCTTCGCGCCGCGCTGACGACCGGATTCATCGGAGCGTTTACGACCTTCTCCACATTAAGCTGGGAGCTTGTATCCTTGCTCCAGCAGCAGCTTTGGACGATCGCCGCGCTCTATTTTATCGTCAGCCTGTGGGGCGGAATCGGCTGCATTCGTCTCGGACGCCGGTTCAGCCTAAATTTGACGGCGGTAAAAAGGGGTTCTGAAGAATGATGTCGAATACGTTAGGAACGCTGCTGCTCGTAAGCGCAGGAGGCTTTGCCGGCGCCGTAGCAAGGTATTGGATCGGCAGCCGGATCGCGGAACGGCTTAAAACTTCTCTGCCATACGGAACGCTGACGGTCAATCTGGCCGGTTCGTTCTTGTTGGGCGTCCTGTGGGGAGGAGGGGCCGACGTCCGATTGATGGCGCTCCTTGGCAGCGGATTTATGGGAGCATTCACGACCTTTTCGACGCTAAAGCTGGAAAGCGAAGCGCTGCTTCGCCAAGGAGAAAGCCAGACGGCCTGGCTGTATATGGGGCTGTCGTATACACTTGGTTTGTTGCTTGCATACGCAGGCTATATCCTTTCACTTACATATATAAAGTTCTGAAGGACAAGGAGAGATACTTTACGATGAAAGCCATTGTCAAACCGACCCCGCGTCTGGGCGGGACGATTAACGCCCTGTCTTCCAAAAACTACACGACCCGCTATTTGCTCATCGCCGCGCTTGCGGACGGGACGAGCACGATTTATTATCCGGCTCACAGTGAGGATAGTGACGCGATGCGCCGCTGCATCCGGGACTTGGACGCCGTCCTGGAAGAGGACGGCGAAAAGATGACGATCCGCGGCTTCGGCCGTCATCCGAAGCATGTGAACGAGCTGAATGTCGGCAATGCGGGAGCGGTGCTCCGTTTCTTGATGTCGGTCGCCGCTTTCTGCCCGGAGGTGACGTTCATTAACGCTTACCCCGATTCTCTTGGCAAACGGCCCCATGACGATCTGATCGACGCCCTGAAGCAGATGGGAGTCGAGGTCGAGCACCGCGAAGGAAAGCTGCCGATTACGATTCGGGGCGGTCATCCGCGGGGTGGTAAAATTACCGTTTCCGGGAACGTCAGCTCGCAATTTTTAAGCTCCTTGCTGTTCGTTGCTCCTCTGCTGGACGAGGATAGCGAAATTACGGTGCTGCACGATCTGAAATCGAAAATTATCGTCGGCCAGACGTTGGAAGTCATTGCCCAAGCAGGTGTGAAAATCGAAGCGTCTGACGATTTGATGCATTATAAAATACCGGGCAAACAGCAGTACAAGCCCCAAAACTATACGGTTCAGGGCGATTATCCGGGCTCTGCCGCCATCCTGGCCGCTGCGGCCGTGACACATTCGGACGTAACGGTGCTTCATCTGGCGGAGCAAAGCAAGCAAGGCGAGCGTGCCGTCGTCGATGTGCTCCGCGCGATGGGCGTCGATCTTACTCACGAGAACGATACCGTTCGGATTCGCGGCAATCAGAAGCTTACCGCAGGTGAATTCGACGGGGATCATTTCACCGACGCCGTGCTGGCGATGGTTGCTGCGGCGGTGTTCGCGGAAGGCACGTCCCGCTTCTACAATGTAGAAAACCTGCGGTACAAGGAGTGCGACAGGATTACGGATTTTGTCAACGAGCTGCGCAAAGCCGGGGCGGATGTGGAAGAACGACAAAGCGAGATTATCGTCCACGGGCGTCCGCAGGGCGTAACGGGCGGCGTTGAGATTAACGCGCATTATGACCACCGCGTCATTATGGCGCTTACCATCGTCGGCCTCCGCTCCGAGCAAGGCTTGATCATCAACGACGCGCACCATGTGGCGAAATCTTACCCGCATTACTTCGAGCATTTGCTGTCGCTCGGGGCGCAGATCGATCTGGTTCAAGAGTAAGGCGCCGCGCATCGGCGTTGCTTAACCCATCATCATGATCGGCATGCTGATCGTAACAAGGCGGTGAAGGCCGTGACTGTATTATGGAAAGGAATTCAGGTCACGCTTGCTTTATTTCTCATCACAGGGCTACTTTTTGCCAGCGGCGTATTTGCCGTGCTGCTTTACGCTAAACTAACGGGACAGACGTGGTTCCAGGACCCGGCCGTCGCCTACGCGGAGCAAGAAGCCGCCGCGGCGGCCAAGGCAGCCGCAACCGCCGCCGCACCGCCTGCGCCGAAGCCTGTCGAGCGGCCGAAGAGCGTTTTGCTGGAAGCGCCGCATATTCGGCAGCGGCCCGAGCTTCCATCCGGATGCGAAGTGACGAGTCTTGCGATGCTGCTGCAATTTTACGGCGTAAACAAATCCAAGATGGATTTGGTTCCCGAGATGAAAAAAGATCCGACGCCGATCCGTTATAATAAAAACGGTTCGATCGCTTATTGGGGCAATCCGAACACCGGATTCGTCGGAGAAGTGACGGGGGCTGCCAAAGGATTCGGGATCTATCATACCGCATTGTTCGAGCTGCTTAAGGACTATGTTCCGACGGCGCAAGATATGACCAAGGAGCCGTTCTCGAAGCTTGAAGACCAATTGATTCAGGGAATTCCGTCCGTCGTTTGGACGACGATCGATTATAAGGTTCCGGACAAATGGGTCGTGTGGGATACGCCGATCGGTCCGATCGAGACGACCTTCATGGAGCATGCGGTGCTGCTGGTCGGGTTTGACGAACAGTACGTTTATGTGAATGACCCGCTTGCCGGCCAAAGCAACAAAAAAATCGACAAAGAAGCGTTTATCGCAACATGGGATGCCATGGGACGCCAAGCGCTAAGCTATACGAAGGCGAAATAAATTCATGAAGCGAGGAGCGAAGCATCGTGGCTTTTGAAAATCTGCCCCGCGAACGAATCAAAGAACTATTGGCAGGAGCCGGCAACGTAGCGATCGTTGGTCTGTCCGACAATCCCGACCGCATATCTTACATGGTTGCGGAGGCCATGCAGAAAAAAGGTTACCGTATAATTCCGGTCAATCCGACCGTAAGCGGCCCGATTTTGGGGGAAACTTGCTACGCTTCGCTCAGCGATATTCCTGAACCGGTTAATATCGTGAACGTCTTCCGCCGCAGCGAAACAGTCGTTCCCGTAGCCGAGGAAGCGGTGCGGATCGGGGCCAAAGTGTTCTGGCTGCAGCAGGGCATCTTTAACGAAGAAGCGGCGGATATTGCCTGCGCCGGCGGTCTTGAAGTGATCATGGACCGCTGCATCAAAGTAGAAGATTCGATTTTGCTGCCCGGAGGGAAATAAGTTGTTCCAGTCAGACGTGCGTCAGTATTTATCGGTATATTTGGTAATGGATCTTTCGGGCCACGAAGGGCGGTCGGCGCTTGATATTGCCCGGGCCGCACTGGATGGCGGCGTAACGATGATCCAGCTTCGCGAAAAACAAGCGCCTCTGTCCCGCGTCATCGAGGAGGGCAGAGCGCTGCGGGAGCTTTGCCGGGAATATAGCGTCCCGTTTCTGGTGAACGACCGGGTCGATGTGGCGCTTGTGCTAGACGCTGACGGCGTGCATGTCGGCCAGGACGATCTGCCCGGATCGGAAGCCCGCAAGCTCCTTGGCGAGGATAAGATTATCGGCATCTCCGCTGGCACGATGGCTGAGGCGGAGTGGGCTATGGCTCAAGGCGCAGATTATTTGGGTGTGGGCGCCGTCTATTCCACCCTGACGAAAGGGGACGCCGGAGCGCCGATAGGCACCGGGTTGATTTCGGAGATCAAGCAGCGTTGGCCGCATGTCAGCATGGTTGGGATCGGAGGCATTGACGTTTCCAATGCGGCGCCCGTCATTCAGGCCGGCGCAGACGGAGTAGCCGTCGTATCGGCTATTGTTCGGCAAAGCGATCCTTGCTTGGCCGCTCGGCAGTTAAAGCAGGAAGTTTGTCCCGAATCATCCTAAAAAAAATAAGCGGCCAGTAATAAAATAAATCCTCCTTGAAGACAATAAGAAAGGCTTCTGGAATGGAACGGAACAACGACCCAGCACCGGAAGACTTCCTAAAATAAACTTCGAGGAGGATTTTGTCGCATGTACCAACAAGGCTACCAAAGCAGTTTTCACAACCCATCGGGTACGGCCGGTCTAGCAAGCTCCCAATACACGAAATACCAGCCGGTCGGTTATGTACAATCCCAATATAACCAGTCCTTGAATCCATCCGGAACCGGCCAGCAATACGGAGCGGGACAGCAGTATTCCCAATTCCAAAACCCGCAATCGTACCATATGGCTAACTACCGCGGCCACCAGCAAGGCCATGACGCCTATCTTCGTTCCGATTCCACGCAGCCGGCTCAAAGCCAATTCGGGATCGGCGCAGCCCAATACGGCGTTTCTTCTTTCGGCGCCGCACAACAGTACTCGCAATTCCAAAGCCCGCAATCGTACCATACGGCCCACTACCGCGGGGACCAGCAAGGCCATGATGCTTACCTGCGTTCCGATTCCACGCAGCCGGCGCAAAGCCAACATGGCATCGGTGCAGCTCAATTCGGCGCGGCAAGCTTTGCAGGCCAAGCCCAATTTAGCCAGCCTTATGGCATTTCCGGGCAATCGTATTCCCAATTTCAAAGCCCGCAATCGTACCATACGGCCCACTACCGGGGCAATCAACAAGGCCATGACGCTTATCTCCGTTCTGATTCCAATCAACCGGCACAAAGCCAATTCGGGATCGGCGCAACGGGGATCGGTACAGCCGGTTTCGGCGCAAGCAGCACCGGCTTTAGCAGATTCTAATTTTAATCGGCAAGCAGCCTCGAAGAGGCGGGCCCGAGCGGCCCGTCTTCTTTGCGTTTTCCCTGAACTTACGGTTTGACAAAAAACGGTTATGAGCGTACCATCGTTAGTATGAAAGGGGGAACGGACCGATTTGAATTGGATGGGAAACTTGCAGCAGCTTGGCCGGTCGCTCATGCTGCCGACCATTACCCTTCCCGTTGCCGCTATCTTGCTGCGCCTCGGTACCCTGCCTTGGGATCGGATTCATATGCCCCGCGTCGGGGAAATTTTATTGCTATGCGGCACAACGATCTTTACGTATTTGCCGCTTATTTTTGCGGTCGGCGTCGCTCTCGGGTTGACGGAAAGCGCAGGAATTGCAGGCATGTCGGCGCTTATCGGGCATTACATGTTCAGCGAAGCGACGCAGCGTTACCTCGGCGATTCGTTTCAACTCGGCGTTCCCGGCGGCATCCTGATCGGTTTGTTGGCCGCCGTCATTTATCATAGGGTAAAGCATATTCAGCTTCCCGAATCGATTCAATTTTTCGGCGGGCCCCGTATGGTACCGCTGCTGATGGGGCTTGCCATCTTTTTATTGATTTTACTGATGATCCAATTCGGTCCTGCGCTCGAAACCGGGATGGAAAAGCTCACGAATTTTATATTGGGGCTCGGCGGCTTCGGCGCATTTTTATACGGCATCATTCACCGACTTTTAGTCCCATCCGGACTGCACCACGTGTTTAACAACTTTTTTTGGTTTCAGCTCGGCGCGTACAATGATGCGCAAGGACAACCGGTATTCGGCGACTTGCCCCGTTACTTCGCTGGAGACCCAACGGCGGGACTGTATATGGCCGGCTTGTATCCGATCATGATGTTCGCGCTGCCCGCCATTGCCTTGGCGATTATTCAGGAAGCGCGCGAGGATTTGAAGCCGAAAATTCGCACGACGTTCCTGACGGCGGCTTTTGCCTGCTTCTTAACCGGGGTGACCGAGCCGATTGAGTTTGCGTTTTTATTCGTGGCGCCATATCTGTTTTTCGTTCATGCCATTCTGTCGGGATTGGCGATGTGGATCGCTTACATGCTCGACATTCACCACGGCTTCTCCTATTCGGCGGGAGCGATCGATTATTTGATCAATCTGCACTTATCGACCCGCGGCCTGCTGCTGATTCCGATCGGGCTTGCTTACGGCTTCGTCTACTATGTGCTGTTCCGCTGGACGATCCGCCGCTTCCGCATCCCGACGCCCGGCCGTGAGGAAGGTTCGCAGCTCGAAGAATGGGCCGGGGACATTCCGTATCGTTCTCCGCTCATTTTGCAGGCGCTTGGCGGCAAGGAAAACATCAAGAATATCGAAGCGTGCATTACCCGCCTGCGGCTCACGCTGGTCAACGACCGGCAGATGGATGTGTCGGCGCTGCGGCTGCTCGGCGCGGCGGGCGTCATCCGTTTGGGCGGCGGTAACGTTCAGGTCGTGTTCGGGACGTATTCCGAATTGATCCGTGAAGAGATGATCAAGTCGATGCGCAAAGATATTCAGCAGGTGCTGTTCAGCTCGCCTATGCAGGGACGGATGATTCCGCTGGAGGAAGTGCCGGACAAAATTTTTGCCGGCAAGCTGGTGGGCAACGGCGTCGCCTTTTTCCCCGATAAAGGGGAGCTGGTGTCGCCGGTAGCGGGTAAAATCATTCACGTGTATCCGACCCTTCATGCCCTCGGGATCGAAACGGAGCAGGGACTTCAAGTGCTCCTCCATATCGGAATCGATACGGCTGGCCTGCAAGGCAAATATTTTACCGCCTACGTGAAAGAAGGAGATCTGGTCGAACCCGGCCAGCTGCTCGTCAAGTTCAATCTGCAGAAGGTGAAGAAAAACTGCAAGTCGCTCGCGACGCCTATGCTCATCACGAACGTCGATATGGTGAGATCATGGAGCTTCGCGCCCTATAAAGCCGTGAAGAAAGGACAGGCGTCGGTCATGTCCGTCATGCTGAAAAATACCGCTACAACAGGAGTTACAGGGGGAGGGAACGCTTATGGTTGAGGGGATCGGAGCTTCGTCGGGGATTGCGATGGGCAAAGCTTTCGTTATTCCAACCTGGGAATGGGACTTTCCCGAGAAGCTGATCGACGTCACGGACTTGGCGTACGAATTCGAAAGGTTATATGACGGAATTCGCCATTCCAAGGACGAGATCGAACTGATCAAACAGGAATTCGTCAGCGTGCTGGGCGAGGAGCAAACGCAAATTTTTGATGCGCATCTGGCCATCTTGGAAGACCCGATTTTCATGAACGAAGTGCAGGGGATCATGCAGCGGCAGTACAAAGCGGCCGAGGTCGCCGTCAAAGAAGCGATCGACAAGTTCGTAGGCATGTTCGATCTGCTTGACGATGGTTATATGAAGGAGCGCGCGCTCGATATTAAAGACGTCGGCAACCGGCTGCTCAAGCATCTGCTGGGAGCGCTCGAAGAGACGCTGCCGCCCGAGGATCAGCCCTACATTCTTGTAGCCAAAGAGCTGATTCCGTCCCAAATGGTGCATCTGGACGTGAATCTGGCGTTAGGGCTCGTCACGATGCTGGGCGGCAAAACATCGCATGTGGCGATCATGGCCCGCGCGATGAGCGTTCCGTACGTTCTCGGGCTTGAGGGCAAGCTGCAAACGCCGATTCAAAGCGGTGACTATCTAATTATCGACGGTGACGAGGGCGTCGTCTATGTCAATCCGGCCGACGATGTGATCGAGAAGTACAAGGCGCGCAAGGAAACGTGGAAAGCCGTTCAGGAGCAGCTGCAAAAGCTGGCCCATTTGCCTACCCGGACGGAGGACGGAAGGCAGATGCATTTGGCGGCCAACATCAGCTCGGTGAAGGAGCTGGAGCTGGTCATGAAGAACGGCGCTTCCGGCGTCGGCTTGTTCCGGACGGAATTTTTGTACATGGACCGCAGCAGCTTCCCCGAAGAAGAGGAGCAGTTTGCCGTCTACCGCGAGGTGGCCGAGCGGATGGACGGCAAGCCGGTTGTCATTCGGACGCTGGACGTCGGAGGGGATAAGCATCTCGATTACCTGGCCTTGCCGGAGGAAGAGAATCCGTCGCTCGGCTATCGCGCGATCCGGATCATGCTGGACCGGACGGACTTGTTCAAAACGCAGCTTCGCGCTATTTTGCGGGCCAGTCATTACGGCAGCGTGAAGATCATGTACCCGATGATTTCCTCGCTAGACGAGCTTCGCCGAGCCAATGAGGTGCTGGAGGACGCGAAACAGGAGCTTGCCGCGGAAGGTACCCCGTTCCGCTCCGACATTGAGGTCGGCATTATGATCGAGCTTCCGGCGGCGGTCATGATCTCCGATCTGCTGGCGCAAAAGGTCGACTTTTTTAGCATCGGAACGAACGATCTGGTCCAATACGTGCTGGCCGTCGACCGGATGAACGAGACGGTGGCGCATCTGTACGACCCGTTTCATCCGTCGGTGCTCCGCATGCTGAAGATTACGGCGGATCATGCCCAGAAGCACGGGACGCATATAAGCGTGTGCGGCGAGCTGGCAGGGGATGTCCGCGCCTTGCCGATTTGGATCGCACTCGGCATTACCGACCTGAGCATGTCGGTGCAATCGATATTGAAGGTCAAAAACAGCCTGCTCCAAAGCAGACACAGCGACGGCGAGAAGATTTGGGAGGAGCTGGCCGGCTGTGCCAGCAGCGCCGAAGTAGCGACCATCCTTGCCAAATATTTGGAAACGGATATCGCCGATCAGTCGGGCCGCACGTGACCCGCTTGTGATTTCTCTTAAGCGCTGTTGATTTTATGATATGAACCATAGTGGGGAGAGAATGGGATGAATCTTGCGGGACATCGAGTGCTTGCGTTTGTCGACGAAGAGTTTGAAGATTTGGAGATGTGGTACCCGGTGCTACGGCTGCGGGAATCCGGGCTTGACGTACATCTGGCCGGCCCTAAGGCGGGTACCGTCTATCACGGAAAATACGGCGTTCCTCTGACGACTGAATATGCCTTGGACGAAGTGAAGTCCGAAGACTATATCGGTCTTTACGTGCCTGGAGGCTGGGCGCCGGACAAACTGCGCCGCTATGCTTCGGTGCTGCGGCTGACCCGTGAATTTCACGAAGCGGAAAAACCGATTGCGCACATTTGTCATGCCGGCTGGGTACTCGCATCGGCGAAAATATGCCAGGGCTATACCATGACTTCCACACCCGGCATCAAGGACGATCTGGAAAATGCGGGCGCGATTTGGGTCGATCAGGAAGTGGTCGTCGACCGGCACATGGTGTCCGGACGCAGACCTCCGGATCTCCCGGCGTTTACTAAAGCGTTCGTAGACCGTTTGGCACAATATGCGGCTAACTAAAGTTTGTGCAACCAAGGAGCATATGGGATGAACATGATCGTCAGGTGGCTGCCTTCCGTCCTGTGGATGGCGGTCATTTTTTATTCGTCCTCGCGAACCGGCGACGATCTTGGGGGATGGCTGTCTGAAATCCGCCGGATTATTCCTGCGATGGAAGGGTTCGATTGGGGCCATTTCGTTTCTTACTTTATATTGGCTTGGACTTATTTATGGGCACTTCGTCCCAAACGGCTGACCCTCCTGCCGAAGCTTACGGTCGTGCTGCTGTGCGTGCTTTACGGGGTGACAGACGAGTTTCACCAATCGTTCGTACCCGGGCGCACGCCGGATGTTATGGACTTGCGCAACGATGCGATTGGAGCTGCCTTGGCGATGCTTGCACTGTCGCTGCCTTTTGTCCGACGCGCTTACGATCGTCTGTGTGCTAAATATTACTAACCCCGCAGCGGCAGGAGTTTGTTCGCCAAGGTAGAATATTTGTACATAAGCAGGATAAACGAATGCGCCGTCCCAGACGACGGCTGCGCGTTTGTCGGGAACCTTCAGATATCATGGATTCTGATCGTTTGAGAAAGGTTTGGCGTTGCTGCCAAAAGGAGTGGTAGTTGTTGCATAAGCCGTGCAAGTGCGGAAAGGCTATGAGCATTCGTCTTCGTACCGTCATTTATCAGAACAAAGTCGAGATCGGGAACGTCCCGATTTTCTCGTGCGACACCTGCAACCGCAGCGAGGTGTTTGCGGAAGTGAAACCGGAATTGATCGGATTCATCAGCAAGATCGGTAGCAAACCGGAGAAGCAATCGCTTCAGTTTGACGATGTATGCGAAATCGCTCATTTGATGGTCAAAGTAACGGAGAAAAAAAGGGCAGCCGACCCTGTAGAGACAATCATCCAAGAAAGAATCAACGAACTGCTTGATCTGCTGCTATTGGCCCAGTCGCTCGACGACGAAGTATGGATTGACGACGTCCGCAAAAGACTGTCGCAAATCGCCAAGCATTCGGTAACGGTACACGATTTTTGAAAGCCGCTGCTCCGCAGTTGGCTTTTTTTATGTCTTTTTGATACTATATTCATAGGACTATGACCAATTCGTTGCGAAAACAAGCATTTTGTCGTATGATAAGGCTAAATGACATGATCGCATTATACTTTTTAAAACAATGGAGAGAATGGCCGTGACTGTGACAATTTATGATGTAGCCAGAGAAGCAGGCGTTTCCATGGCGACCGTTTCCAGGGTTGTCAACAATAACCCAAACGTGAAGCCGCAAACGCGCAAAAAGGTGTTTGAGGCGATCGAGCGTTTAGGATACCGTCCCAATGCCGTGGCAAGAGGCTTAGCCAGCAAGAAAACGACAACGGTCGGCGTGGTCATTCCCGATATTTCCAACTCGATCTTTTCCGAGGTCGCGCGCGGCATCGAAGATATCGCGAATATGTACCACTACAATATTATTTTATCCAATGCGGACAAGAAGAAGGAAAAAGAAATCCGCGTGATTAACACCTTGCTGGAGAAGCAAGTGGACGGGCTGCTCTTCATGGGCGGGGCGATTACCGAGGAACACATTCAGGCGTTCAAGACGTCTTCTGTACCGGTGGTGCTGTGTGCGACGGCGGATGAACAGCGGACGATTCCTTCGGTCGATATCGACCATGAGAAGGCGGCGTTCGACGCCGTGAACGTGCTTCTGGAGAACGGACACCGCGATATCGCCATGATTTCCGGCACTTTGCAGGACCCGGCCAACGGTTTCGCCCGTTACCAAGGATATAAGAAAGCGCTCGAAGCCGCGAACATTCCGCTGCGCGAAGAGCTGGTCCGCATCGGGAATTACCGCTATGAATCGGGCCTTGAAGTGACGAAATACTTTCTGGAGCTGGATAACCGTCCTACGGCGATTTTTGCGGCAACGGACGAGATGGCGATCGGAGCGATTCACACGCTGCAGGATAGCGGCTTGAAGGTTCCGGAAGACATGTCTGTCATTAGCGTGGACAACATTCGGATGGCTTCGATGGTTCGTCCATTGCTGACAACGGTTGCTCAGCCGATGTACGATATCGGTGCCGTGGCGATGCGGCTGCTGACCAAGCTGATGAATAAAGAAACAAAGGATGCTTCGGAGCTGTCGCAGGTTATTTTGCCGCATGAAGTGATTTATAGAAATTCGGTGGCTCATCGCTAATATGAGCCACTTTCTTTTGTAAAAAGGGGGATTCTGGATTGACGTACGGTAAACTAGGCGTCATCGGCGCGATGAAGGAAGAAATCGAGCTGTTCCACGAGCATATGGAGCAGGTGCGGGAATCCGCAAAGGCGGGGATCACGTTCTACGAAGGCGTTTTCCACGGTAAAAACATCGTTCTGTGCAAATCGGGCGTAGGCAAGGTGAATGCTGCCGTAACGACGCAGATTTTGATCGATACATACGGCGTGGAAGCCGTGGTCTTTACCGGAGTGGCAGGGGCGGTCGACCCGTCGCTGAACGTCGGCGATATCGTGGTGTCGACGGAGTGCCTTCAGCACGATATGGATGTAACGGCCCTTGGATTTCCGCGGGGGACGATTCCTTACGAGGCGACGTCGGTTTTTGCTGCCGATACGGGACTGCGCAGCGCAGCGTCTGGAGCGAGCCGAGAGCTGTTTGGGGCGGTTAAGGAAGGACGGGTGCTTTCGGGCGACCAGTTTATCGCCAGCCGGGAAACGGTCCAAATGCTGCATCAGGAGCTTCAAGGCGCATGCGTCGAGATGGAAGGCGCGGCGGTCGCACAGGCTTGCTCCATGAACGGCGTCCCGTTCGTCATCATTCGTTCTATGTCCGACAAAGCGGACGGATCGGCGCACGTCAATTTTGCGGAATTCACCGTGCAGGCTTCCGAGAACTCATACCGTATCGTGGATCAGATTGTCAAGCGTCTGACATAGGTCTGACGGACAATGGAAGGGGTCCAAATCAGAGAAATAGAAGGAGAGAATATAACGATGTCATCCGTAACGATGGAACAATTGGTCGCTTTGGCCAAGCACAGAGGCTTTATTTTCCCGGGCTCCGAAATTTACGGCGGTCTTGCCAATACGTGGGACTACGGTCCGCTCGGCGTTGAGCTAAAGAATAACATTAAGCGCGCCTGGTGGAAAAAGTTCATTCAGGAATCCCCGTACAATGTCGGTCTCGACGCGGCTATTCTGATGAACCCTCAAGCTTGGGTCGCATCCGGCCATGTGGGCAACTTCAACGACCCGATGATCGACTGCAAGCAGTGCAAAGTGCGTCACCGCGCCGACAAATTGATTGAGAACGCCTTGGCGGAAAAAGGCATCGAAATGATCGTCGACGGTCTGTCGTTTGCCGAGATGGAGAAGCTGATTGCCGAGCATAAGATCGTTTGTCCGGACTGCGGAGCGTTGGATTACACCGAAATCCGCCAGTTTAACCTGATGTTCAAAACGTTCCAGGGCGTGACCGAATCGAGTACGAATGTCGTTTACATGCGTCCGGAGACGGCGCAGGGCATTTTCGTCAATTTCAAAAACGTACAGCGCACTATGCGCAAAAAGCTGCCGTTCGGCATCGGCCAAATCGGCAAAAGCTTCCGGAACGAAATTACGCCGGGGAACTTCACTTTCCGTACGCGCGAGTTTGAACAAATGGAGCTTGAATTTTTCTGCAAGCCGGGCGAAGACCTGCAATGGTTCGAATACTGGCGTTCGTTCTGCCGCGATTGGCTCTTGAGCCTCGGTATCACAGAAGCGAACATGCGTTTGCGCGACCATTCGGACGACGAGCTATCCCATTATTCCAATGCGACAACGGATATCGAATACAAATTCCCGTTCGGCTGGGGCGAGCTGTGGGGCATCGCCGACCGCACGGATTACGATTTGAAGCAGCACATGACGCATTCCGGCGAAGATTTCAACTATATCGAGCAAGAAACGAACGAACGGTATATTCCATACTGTATCGAGCCATCGCTCGGAGCAGACCGGGTAACGTTGGCGTTCCTGATTGACGCGTTCGAAGAGCAGAAGCTGGAAGGCGACGACAGCCGGACGGTATTGCATTTTCATCCGGCGCTGGCGCCTTATAAAGCCGCGATTTTCCCGCTGTCGAAGAAGCTGTCCGAGGGGGCGAGCCAAGTATTTTCCGATTTGGCGAAGCACTTCTTGGTCGATTACGACGAGGCCGGTTCGATCGGCAAGCGTTACCGCCGCCATGACGAGATCGGTACGCCGTTCTGCATTACGTACGACTTTGAGTCGGAGCAGGATGGTCAAGTGACCGTTCGCGACCGCGATACGATGGAGCAAACGCGGATGCCGATCAGCGAGCTTAAAGCGTTTATCGAGTCGAAAGTGCAGTTCTAATCTCCAAATCCAAAACACGAAACAGCCCGCGCCAATATGGCCGCGGGCTATTTTGTATCTTCACAGAACGAACCTAGGTGCTTGTACGGTAGTTATGCCGCCAAAATTGCGCCTCAAGCCAAAGGATCAGGCTAAATAAAGCGAGGCAATTTCTTTGGTGTGCCGGTTTTTTTCGGTTATTTCCTGTCGCCTCGGAATCGGATCCCAGGTGTGCGCCGCGTCCAGCCACGTGATTGGAAGCGCTTCACCGAAATGCGGCTGCCAATTCGCTACCCAGTCGGCCGGCAGGGCCATCTCCGGGTCCTGCTCCAGCTGTTGGAGCAGGGGATGCTCGCTCATTTCCAGCCATAGGAGGCTCCAGGCTCTCGGGACTACACGCCAAATATCGTAGCCTCCGCCGCCGAGCGCTACCCACCGTCCTTGGCAGTGCTCATGTGCCAGTCGGTGGATGATGCGCGGCATCACCCGATAAATTTCCATGCTGCAGTGAATATGAGCCAGCGGATCGTAGGCATGGGCATCGCAGCCGTGCTGGGAAACGATAAGATCCGGTTTAAATTGCGCCGCCGTCTTGACAAGCACCTCCTCGAAGCATTCCAGCCACGATTCATCCTCGGTAAAGGGCTCCATCGGCACGTTGATCGTCGTTCCGAAGCCCGTCCCGTCGCCGCGCTCGTTCACCGCTCCCGTACCGGGAAACAAATATTTGCCCGTTTCATGAATCGAGAACGTACAGGTGTCCGGGTCGGTGTAGAAGCTCCATTGAACGCCGTCGCCGTGATGTACGTCGGTATCGATGTACAGGACGCGTACGCCGTACTTGCTCTTGGCATGCGCAATGGCTACGGATGCATCATTGTAGACGCAAAACCCCGCTCCTTTATTCGGCATGGCATGGTGCAGCCCGCCTCCCAAATGCAGCGCGTGCCCGGCTTCTCCGCCGAGCACGGCATCGACCGCTCGAATCGAGCCTCCGACCACAAAGGACGTAGCCTGATGCATTCCCGGGAAAAAGGGCGTATCTTCCGTATCCAGCCCGTATTTTCCTGCCAGATGCAGCCACTCTTCCGCCGGCTGATCGGCGCTTAATGCCTTGACGGCATTGACATATTCCTGCGAATGCACCGAGCAGAGCTGCGTTTCGTCGGCCAGCATCGGCCGGATCAAGCTGTCGCCGGGCAACGCTTTCGCCTTGCGCAGCAGATCAACCGTCAGCACCAGTCTTTGCTGATTAAACGGGTGACTGTCGTTGAACTTGTAGGCGACTTCATTCTCGTCGTAAACAAACAAAGCTTTTGCACTCATGCTATTCGCACTCCCATCAGTACATAAACCGCTGCCGGAATCGGACCCGGTCGAATTGCTCCTCGGAAGACAGCGGCACGTTTTTGCCGATGCGCACCATCAGGCAGTTGGCCGGATGAGAGCAGATTTCCGGATCGTCGGTAGCATACCAGACCATATCGACGGATTTCATCAGCTTCTCCATCATATCCCGGTACTGCCAAACGTTAAGCCCGCTCTTTTCCAGGTCCCAATGCCAGTAATATTCGGTCGTAAACGTGATGACATTCTCAAGCTGCCCATCCTCAAAGGCCAAACGGATCAGCTTCTTGCCAAGGCCAAGCCCCCGATAGTCGTCCGCTACCTCGATCGCGCCAAGCTCGATCAAATCCTCCATATTTCCTTCCGACCAGCGTTCCATCTCGTCGGGATAATGGAATGTGACGTAGCCGACAATTTGCATCGAAATCCTCGCCAGAACGATTCGTCCCTCCGGCAGCCCGGCAATTTCGACAAGCGCCTCGAACTGCTCCTTGGGCCTTCGGAACGCATCCAGATCCGGATGCATCGTATAGTGGCGGAGCTGCTCGGGCGGCACGGGGCCCTCCAGAATGATTTCGCCGTTCTGATACGGAATAACCTGGGAATGATACAATTTAACATGCTCCATCTGCGGCGATTCACTCCCTTCCAGAACTTCACTTTAAGAATAACAAAAAAATAGTCGGATAAAAAGTGTTGTGGTATAATATGTTTTAGTGCGTATGAAAGCGTTTCATCAAAGTAAAAAAAGAGAGCTTTGGGGAGGAAATGGTCATGGATCATACGAATGTCGAAATCATTGCACCCGTAGCAACATCGCCCAACATGAAAAACTACGAGGAAGAACGAGCCCAATTTCAATGGGCGGATATCGAGAAGGCATTCACATGGTCCCAAACCGGCAAGGTGAACGTCGCTTATGAAGCGATTGACCGCCATGCCGATTCACAGCTCGGAGACAAAATCGCTCTGTACTACAGCGATGACCGCCGAGACGAAAAGTACACGTTCAAGGAAATGAAAGCCCAGTCCAATCGATTCGGCAACATTCTGCGCAAGCTTGGCGTAGGGAAGGGCGACCGGGTCTTCATCTTCATGCCGCGCTCGCCGGAGCTTTACTTTGCCTTGTTCGGCACGATCAAAGTCGGAGCCGTGGTCGGACCGTTGTTCGAAGCATTCATGGAGACGGCCGTCAAGGATCGGCTGGAGGACAGCGAGGCGGTGGCGATCATTACGACGCCTTCGCAGCTTTCGCGTGTACCCGCTCAAGACCTCCCGCATTTGAAGCATGTGATCTTGGTCGGAGAAGATCTGTCTTTATCCGAAGGCCAAGTCGATTTTTATAAAGAAATGGCTACCGCTTCCGAAGAGCTCGAGATCGAGTGGGTGGATCGCGAAGACGGATTGATTATTCACTATACATCCGGCTCTACCGGCAAGCCGAAAGGCGTATTCCACGTCCATAACGCCATGCTGCAGCATTATTATACCGGTCGTGTCGTGCTGGATCTTCAGGAGCAGGACATTTATTGGTGTACGGCGGACCCGGGTTGGGTCACCGGCACGTCTTACGGTATTTTTGCGCCATGGCTCAACGGTGCAACCAACGTCATCCGCGGAGGCCGTTTCTCTCCGCAGAACTGGTACGGCACGATCGAGAAATATAAGGTCACGGTATGGTACAGCGCCCCGACAGCTTTCCGCATGCTGATGGGCGCCGGCGACGATACAGTGAAGCAGTTTGATTTGAGCTCCCTTCGTCACGTGCTCAGCGTAGGCGAACCGCTGAACCCGGAAGTCGTCCGCTGGGGACTGAAGGTGTACAATCAGCGCATTCACGATACGTGGTGGATGACGGAAACAGGCGGACATCTTATCTGTAACTACCCGAGCATGGCGATCCGTCCGGGCTCGATGGGCAAGCCGATTCCAGGCGTCGAAGCAGCGATTATCGACGATGCAGGCAACGTGCTGCCGCCATACCGCATGGGCAATTTGGCGATCAAGACGCCTTGGCCGTCGATGATGCGCAAAATTTGGAACAATCCGGCGAAATATGAAGAGTATTTCCGGATTGCGGGATGGTACATTTCGGGCGATTCCGCCTATATGGACGAGGAAGGTTACTTCTGGTTCCAGGGCCGCGTCGATGACGTCATCAATACGGCCGGGGAGCGCGTAGGCCCGTTCGAGGTGGAGAGCAAGCTGGTCGAACATCCGGCTGTTGCGGAAGCGGGGGTTATCGGCAAACCGGACCCGATGCGCGGCGAGATCATCAAAGCGTTCATTGCTCTGCGTGAAGGTTATGCGCCGTCCGAAGAGCTTAAAACGGATATTTCCAGGTTCGTCAAAGAAGGCTTGTCCGCCCACGCCGCACCGCGTGAGATCGAATTCAAAGACAAGCTGCCGAAAACCCGCAGCGGCAAAATTATGCGCCGCGTGCTGAAAGCATGGGAGCTTAATTTGCCGACAGGCGATTTGTCAACCATCGAGGACTAAGAAGGATTATCCAAAAAAGGGATACGAACCGCACAAGCGGTCCGCATCCCTTTTTTCATTGCTGTTATTTCTTGAACTTCACCGCCGCTGAAGGCTTGGATTCGCCGAATTCATTTGTGGCGGAAACTTTGTAATAGCCGTCGTAGGAGACGGCATAGTATTTGAATTGCGTTGCATTCGCTACCGTACCAATTTTCTCGAACTTGCCGTTTTCTTTTTCGCTGTAGTATACCTTGTATTCCTTGACTTTTTCTTTGCTGGAATTTTCCTTCCAGTTCAGCTCGACGCCTCCGCCGGTGGACTTGGCCGTCAAGCCGGTAGGAGCAGCCGGAGGCGTCTTGACGGCCTTCTGATCACCGTGGTCGGTGGAGCCGCTATTGGCGTCTTGCTCCTTTTTCGGTTCAGAGCCGGTTTCCGAACCGCCTGTACCTTCGTTATTTTTTCCATCGCTCGGTTTGCTCTCCGGAGCGGTCTTCTGACTTCCATCCGGGGGGAGCGACGATAGATCGACGGACGTCCCGTCCGTGTAAGCCGCTTTGCTTGGTGCCGATTCGTTACCGGCTACATCGACAGCGGTCACGTAATAACCGTATAGGTTTCCTCCGTTGACGGAATCCGTAAATTTCGCCTCGTCACCGGCCATCACGACTTTGCTTACCCGCTGGTATGGTCCGTTATTGGCGGAACGGTACAAACGATAACCGACCGTATCGGCGCTTGAGCTTGCTTGGAACGTGATGACGCTGGTGCTGCCTGCCTGGGTCGCTACGACTGTCGTAGGCGCTGCCGGCGGATTTCCGTCGTCCTTTCGCGGATCGGTCTCGGCAGGCGCATCGTCCTGGTAATCTTTCGGACGATAATAATCCAGACTGCGGCGGCGGTCCGCTTTGACTCTGTTCATGGCGCTTGCCAGCTCTCTAAACAAAGGTCCGAGCGATTTTTCCCGCTTGATCACGCTCTTCTGCTGAACAAATTCGCTTGGCGTGCCGTCTTGTGCGATATAATTGATTCCGTTATACGCAATAATCGGCAAGCTTACCATCACATTATCTACTTCCGTTGGGACGAATTTTTTATTGAATACATCCGTAACGAGCTTGCCCGCCCTTGAAGTCGCCCCACTCGGCAGCTTTCCGGAAACGCTAGAGACGGTTGCCGTGACGATATTGGCCGGCCGCTCGAACTCTTTTGTCGGGAACAGCTCAGGTTTTTTATTAATGGCGTCATCCAGAACGAGCGCAAAAATATTTTTGGCCCGGTTCGTTCCGCCGGTTTTCTTGCTTAGTTTATGAATCGACTGGTCATATCCGGCCCAGACGCCCACTGTAATATCCGGCGTGTAGCCCACAAACCAAGCGTCGGCATCTTCCTGGGTCGAGCCGGTTTTGCCGACGATCGGAATTTTGCCGTAGTGCTTGAAATTTTTCATCAGGTCGGTTGCCGTACCGGACGTAATGACGGTACGCATCATATCGGTCATCAAATAAGCCGTTTGCTCGGAAAAGGCGGTTGACGGGTTAAGCTGATGCTCGAAGACGACTTTTCCTTGGGAGTCCGTAATCTTGCGGATGAGGAACGCTTCGTTGAACACGCCTTTGTTGCCGATCGTCGCGTAGGCATTCGTCAACTCTTTGACCGTTACTCCGTTTTTCAAACCGCCGATAACGCCCGTCTGAGCTTGATAGTCTTCCTTGGTAATGGAGACGATCCCCATCTTTTTGGCAAATTCCCAGGCTTCTTTAATGCCGACGTCTTCAATGAAAAGCTTGATCGCCGGAATGTTGTATGACTGGTTTACAGCCCGTCTGACCGTAATGAGTCCATGATAACTGTTATCCCAGTTTTCCGGGATGTGAAAGCCTCTTCCGCCATCCTTGAGAATGATCGGGACATCGTCGATGACCGAGGCTGGCTGAATGGCGCCCATTTCCATGGCGGGCAAAAAAGCCGCAATCGGCTTCATAGCTGATCCGGGCTGACGGAGCGCCTGTGTCGCGTGATTCAGCTGCTCCTTGAAAAAGTCGCGGCCTTCCATCATGCCGAGAACGGCTCCGGTTTTGCTGTCCATCATGACGGCGCCGATTTGCTCGATTCCTTTGACTTTATCCTCAGGAGTGAAGTTATTATCATCCTTCGCGATGTTGCGCATCGACTCATAGATGTCTTTGTCAATCGTCGTATACACGTGATAGCCGCCCCGGGACAATTGGGCTTGTACGCTTTTCAGCGCCTCGCTGTACATCTCCGGATTGGCCTGCGGGTCCAGCTTCGGCTGTTGGACCGATAACAGCGCCTTAGCCGCTTCCTTCTCTACCTCGATCATCAGGAAAGGGTAGGTGGTGTATGCTTTTCTGACGCGCTCGGCCAGCGAGCCCTTCAAGTCGAACTGCAGCGCCTCCTGGTACTGCTGCTCGTTGATTTTGCCTTCCTCCAGCATCCGCTTCAGCACGAGCTGCTGGCGCTTAACCGCGCGCTTGAAAGCGGCGCCGTCGACCTCGCCTTTGCTGGTGAAGGCGGAGAAATTGCTCGGCTGCTGGGGCACGCCTGCCAAGTAGGCGGCTTGCGCGATATTCAACTTGCTGAGATCGTCGATGTTGAAGATCCCTTTGGCAGCTGCTTTAATGCCGTACACGTTATAGCCGGACGAGCCGTTGCCGTAAGGAATTTTGTTTAAGTAGGCCAGCAAAATTTCATCCTTTGACATCAGGCGCTCCATACGCAGGGCGAGCAAAATTTCTTTGGCTTTGCGGCTGTCGGTTACATCCAGCGTCAGAAAGACGCGTCTGGCGACCTGCTGCGTAATCGTACTGCCTCCGGTCTGAACGTCGTCATTCAATAGCTTTTGGAGCACCCCGCGGACTGTTCCTTTGATGTCCACGCCGCGATGCTGATAAAAGTCGTTGTCCTCGATTGCCAATACGGCATCCAGCACTGGCTTGGGAATATCCTTCAAGCCCGCCATCCGCCGGTCTTCCTCGGTACGAAGCTGGCCGACGACCGAATCGTCGCGGAAATATACGAATCCGGTTATGGCGTCGTCCTGCATTTGTGCCATCATCGTTTCCTTGCTCCGAATCGGATCATCTTTAATCAGTGCGCTGACATAACCGAAAGCGGCGCCGGCCCCCAGCAACCCCGCAAACAAACCGGCGATAAAAAGCCACTTGATCGTATGTAGAGTATATTTGCCAGTTCTAAGCAAGATGACTTGATATCTTGGCCTTTTCTGTCTTGTCTCCTTTTCCATGAAAGCGAGTTCCTCCTGATTGGAAAACATTCTTTAACATTATAGCATAAAAGCGCTCCGCTACACACCGCCGCAAAATCGTTTCTCCATGACGATTTGCTGACTTCGGTCTGATTTGACGCTTCGAATCGAGGGGTTTGACAATCGTTTTGGCCTTGTGATATAACTAGGGATAATTGTATACCGCTGAAATGCAGTGATGGACTTAGTAGGATAAGGAACTAAGCTTGCAGAGAGCCGGTGGATGGTGCGAACCGGCAGCCGACCTTAAACCGAATTACCGTCCGGAGCAGCGGAAGGGAACCGCGGAATGGCATGTCAAAGCCGCCCGTCAGTAGCTTCCGATCGGGCAGCAGCCCGTTATCCGATGAAGTGAAAGCTTGGTAACGAAATTCAGTAAAGGGAGTGTATTTTTTCCTTACGATACCGTTTCGTTTGCCGGGCTTTAATTAGGGTGGTACCGCGAGCAAAGCCTTCTCGTCCCTTGGGATGAGAGGCTTTTTTTTATTTTATTGCAAATTTAGAAATCAAGCAGGAGGAACAAACCATGGCAAAATGGGAGCAATTGACACCGCAGCAGCAGCAGGAGGTGAACCGTCAGCTGGAGACGATTCGCCGCGGAGTCGTCGAGATCGTGCCTGAGGAAGAATTGAAGCAGAAGGTCATCGACTCCGTCGCAACGGGAACTCCTTTAAAAGTAAAACTGGGGCTCGATCCTTCGGCTCCCGATATTCATGTCGGCCATACGGTCGTGCTGCACAAGCTGCGCCAGTTTCAGGAGTTCGGCCATCAGGTGCAGCTTATCATCGGCGATTTCACCGGGCGGATCGGGGACCCGACAGGCAAATCCGAGACGCGCAAGCAGTTGACGGAAGAAGACGTCAAACGCAATGCGGAGACGTATCAAAAGCAAATTTATAAAATATTGGACCCGCAAAAAACGCAGCTGTTCTACAACTCAGAATGGCTCGGACCGCTCACCTTCGTCGATGTCGTCGAGCTGTCGGCCAAGCTGACGGTGGCGCGTATGCTGGAGCGGGACGATTTTTCCAAGCGATATGCCGGCGGACAGCCGATCCATATCCACGAGTTTTTCTATCCGCTGATGCAGGGCTATGATTCGGTGGCGCTTAAGAGCGATATTGAGCTGGGTGGAACGGATCAGAAGTTCAATCTGCTGATGGGCCGTACTCTGCAAAAGGAATATGGCGTCGATGCACAGGTGGCGATCATGAACCCGCTGCTTGAAGGGCTGGACGGCGTGCAGAAGATGAGCAAGAGCCTCGGCAACTATATCGGAATCGACGAAGAGCCGAATGAAATTTACGGCAAAGCGATGTCTGTACCGGACGAGCTGATGCTCAAATATTACGAGCTGGCGACCGACATTTCGAACGAAGAGCTGCAGCAGCTTCGCGACGGGCTCAACAACGGCGCCGTTCATCCGCGCGATGCCAAGATGCGGCTCGCTTACACTTTTGTCCGGATGTATCATGGACAGCAGGCTGCGGAGGAAGCGCAGCAGCATTTTGTGACTGTCTTCCAGCAGCGCGCGCTGCCTGAGGATATTCAGGAAGTAGATTTGCTGCAGGAGGCGCTGGAAGACGGTAAAATCCGTATTGTGAAGCTGCTCGTTACGCTTGGTCTGCAAAGCTCGGGCAGCGAGGCGCGCCGGAGCGTACAGCAGGGCGCGGTGAAGATCAACGAGGAGAAAATCGACGATCCAAACGCCGAGCTCGCACCGCAGGGCGGCGAAATTGTGCAGGTCGGCAAACGCAAATTTGCCCGCATTAAGCTAGGGTAAGCACATAAAAAAGGATGCTCCGCATGTCGTATCGACTTCGGCGGAAGCATCCTTTTTTTCGGGATTCGGGCAGGGGAGGATAGAGGCACGGCACAAAAAAGCTGCTTCGCAGCAGGTTTCCCTGTTTGCAAAGCAGCCCTTGTACGATTAAAAATTAGCGGCTGTAGAACTCGACGATTTGTTTTTCGTCGATTTCTTGAGCGAGCTCGGAGCGCTCAGGCCAACGAACGTACTTGCCTTCCAATGCGCCTTCGTTGTATTCGAGATAAGCCGGCAGGTAGTTGCGGTTTGCCAAAGCTTCTTTAACGGAAGACTGATTGCGGCTTCTCTCGCGAAGGCCGATAACGTCGCCCGTGCTTACCGTGTAGGAAGCGATGTCGACTTTCTTGCCGTTTACCGTTACGTGACCGTGGGAAACCAATTGACGCGCGCCGGCGCGGGAGTTGGCAAAGCCCAGACGGTATACGAGGTTGTCCAAACGGCTTTCAAGCAGGAACATGAAGTTTTCGCCCGCGATCCCTTGCAGCTTGGTAGCTTTGTCGAACAGGTTGCGGAATTGCTTCTCGTTCAAGCCGTACATGTGGCGAAGTTTTTGTTTTTCTTGCAATTGAACGCCGTAGCCGGACAGTTTCTTGCGTTGTCCCGGACCATGCTGCCCCGGAGGGAAAGGACGTTTCAATTCTTTACCAGTACCGCTCAAGGAAATGCCGAGGCGGCGGCTTAATTTAAATTTAGGACCAGTATAGCGTGCCATAAGTTGGGAAGCTCCTTTTATCAATAATTTGGTTAAGTTAATAAACGGGTGAAGCGTGTGCCCGATTTTGCCTGAAGCGTTTCTTAACGATCCGCACCCGACAAGAAGAACCAGCCGCGGTCCTGTCGGCAGCAAAATCTTATAGAGGGTGACGCAAGCTTCCACCATAAGCACGGGCTGCCAGAGCAGTAATTCCGATGCTTATTCTCGACTTCTTATTTTATAAGATGGATATGCTCGTGTCAAGCGTAGGAATGTGAGAACCGGCATACGAAAAGCTGCTTTTTGTTGCAAACTATCGCTCCAACAGGTTCGTGATCGGAAGCAATTTCTGGTACAATATGATATGCGAAGGGAGGCTTGACCATTGGCCAATTGGAATGTCCACCAGTTGTCGGAAGCGCTCCAATCTCTCGGATGGATAGGTCATGTCGCGGGGGCGCTGCTCGTTTTGCTGCAAACGCTGTTTCCCGTTGTGCCTTTTGTCTTGGTAGCCGGGGCTAACGTCTTGATTTTCGGATTGTGGCGAGGGTTTCTGGTCAACTATGTGTTTGCTTGCCTTGGAGCGTTTATTGCGTATTATGCGGCAAGAAATTACGGAAGGGCATGGGTGCAGGGCAAGCTCGCGAAGTACGATTTCATCGAGCAATGGAGCGGAAGACTGGAGCGGCACGGACTTTGGTATATCGCAGCCAGCCGGATTATTCCGGTGATTCCTTCCTTCGGCATCAACCTGAGCGCTGCGGTCATGAAGGTCAAACCAAGGGATTTTGTGATCGGCACGTTGATCGGCAAAGCGCCGATGATCTTCCTTGAATCGGTAATCGGGCATGACCTGCTCCATCTCGGCCGGTACAAAGGAAGACTTTTTGCTGCATTAGCCTTGTTTTTCGTCCTGCTGATCATCGGGAATTATTACAAAAACAAATGGACCAAAAGCGGCAGTAAATTTTAACATTGCTATGGAAAAAGGAGAAGATTCGATGCGTGACCCCCGTTTAGAACAACTGGCTCGTAATCTTGTAGGTTATTCTTTGAATGTGCAGCCCGGCGAAAGGGTGCTGATCGAGATGATTGGCTCCGAGCGGGAAATTGTCAAATGTCTCGTGCAAGAGGTGCATGCCCGCGGCGGCCATCCTTACGTGGAGTTGACGGATTATGCGGTTACAGCGGCGGTGCTGCGTTCTGCGACGCCCGAGTTCCTGGAGCATTGGGCCGATATGCACCTGTCTCGAATGAAGGATATGGATTGCTACGTTGCGGTTCGCGCCGGTGAAAACGTAAGCGAGCTGTCTGACGTGCCTGAGGATAAGATGAAGCTTTACAAACAAATTTACAGCCAAAAGGTGCACATGGAGCAGCGGATCAAGCATACGCGCTGGGTCGTGCTGCGTTACCCGAATGCTTCTATGGCACAGCTTGCCAGCATGAGCACGGAAAAATTCGAAGATTTCTACTTCGACGTCTGCAACCTGGATTACGCTAAAATGTCCGATGCGATGACTCCGCTTCAGGAACTGATGAACCGGACCGACCGTGTGCGCATCGTCGGACCGGGGGAAACGGACATTTCCTTCTCGATCAAAGGCATCGGCTCCGTCAAATGCTGTGGCCGCCGCAACATCCCGGACGGCGAGCTGTATACCGCCCCGGTACGCGATTCCGTGAACGGCGTCATCGCCTATAATACGGTTTCCGAAAATTCCGGAATTACGTTCGAGAACGTCGTCTTCCGGTTCGAGAACGGCAAAATCGTCGAGGCTACCGCAAACGATACAGCCCGGCTGAACAAAATTCTCGACACGGACGAAGGCGCCCGTTATATCGGGGAATTCAGCCTCGGGTTCAACCCGCATATTTTATACCCGATGAAGGATACGCTGTTTGACGAGAAAATCGACGGCAGCCTTCACTTCACGCCCGGCCAAGCGTACGAGCAGGCGGACAACGGCAACCGATCCGCCGTTCATTGGGACCTGGTGCTTATTCAGCGGCCGGAATTTGGCGGGGGCGAGATTTATTTTGACGACCGGCTGATTCGCAAGGATGGACGTTTCGTCATTTCGGAGCTGGAAGGGCTTAACCCGGAAAATTTAAAGTAATCGACACGAAAATAGTGTTGCATGTTATTCCCTTCCACGGTATCATATTTGAAGAAAGCGATTTATTTTGTCCGTCACTAGACGCATGGAGGGATTTTGTATGTCAAACGCTAATAACGCCGCAATCGTGGAAATTTCTCAAACCGCCAATAAATTCAGATCTTCCATTGTTCTGCAGTATGACAACAAGTACATCGATGTCAAGAGCATCCTCGGCTTGTTTACGACGCTGCTCACATCCAGCAACTATGATCTTCATGTTCACGGTCCGGATGCCGACGAAGCGAAGAAAGCGATGGCCGAAGTGTTCGAAAAGCATAGTCTTAAGATCAACAGCATTCAAGACTAATTCATATGGTTTCCAGATAAAGGCATTTTCGCGCGGGCGAAGATGCCTTTATTTCATTTTTGTGAGAATAATTCTCAAGGTGCGGCGTCTATCTTGGTCTATCGACTTGTGTATTGCGCCGTTTTCGACTAATATAAAACTATCGGCGTTTAAACGCCTGCTTCGGATAAGAACCGGGGCCGCATGTTCGTCCGGTGGACCGCCGGTGAACGCAAATGGTTGGATTACAGGGGGGGAGCACCATGTCGTCGGATGTGCTGCTATGCTTGTCGCAGAAGGCCCTGCATCTGCTGCAAGAAGATGCGGACAAGATCGAGAAGCTGATCGAAGTGCAGATGGAAAACTTAACCACGCGCAAATGTCCTCTGTATGAAGAGGTGTTAGATACGCAAGTTTACGGGTTGTCGCGGGAGATTGACTTTGCGATCCGGGCGGAGCTGGTTACCGAGACGGCGGGCAAACAAATCTTGATGAAGCTGGAACGGAATATGGCCCAGCTCTACGAGGCTATGAGTCAAAACAAAGAGTAACCTTCGTTGGGAAGGTTACTCTTTGTTTTTTAATATGTTATGGCTTCTATACCAAGAAGAACGCAATGCCGAGAATGATATAGACAACCAGCAGCAGCACGCCCTCGAACCACGTTGTGGCTCCGTCTTTGGAGATTGACTTGGCGATAAACGCGGCTACGCCGATGGCTATGATCTCGTAGGTCGTAAAGACGAGATCCATCGTTTTCCCGAAAAGGAGCGAGAGCAGCACCAAGACAGGTGCGACGAACAGCGCAATTTGCAGGCTGCTGCCGACCGCAATTTCGACGGCGGCGCCCATTTTGTTTTTCCGGGCCATGATAACGGCGGCGCTGTGTTCCGCGGCATTGCCGACGATGGCAATCAGGAAGGCGCCTACAAACAGCTCGGACAGCCCGTATTGACGGCTGAACGGCTCCAGCGTATGCACGAGCCATTCGCTCTGAAAGGCGACCATGGTGGTGGCGACGATCAGAAATACGATAGATAAGCCTTTGGACCATGCGGCTTCCCCGTGCTCGATGACTTCGTCCGAGAGCTCGTTTTTGTGCGTGATCATGGAGAAAACGAGCCAGAGCAGGTAAGCAATGATCAGGATCACGGATACGATGATGCTCAGATTGGACGTTTCCCGGGTGGTGAAGCTCCGGGCGAAAGCCGCGGGAATGAACAGCGCGATAACAGCCAATAGCATGAGCGATCCGTTGTGACCGGCCAATTTTACGTTGAAAGTCTGTTCCTTGAATTTCAATCCGCCGAGCAGCACGCTAAGTCCGAGCACCAGCAGCATATTCCCGATAATGGAGCCGGTGATGCTGGCTTTGACGATATCGAACATCCCGTCTTTCACCAGAAAGATGGCGATGATGAGTTCCGCGGCATTGCCGAACGTCGCGTTCAAAAAACCGCCCAGTCTTTCGCCGGCATAATGCGCTACGCTTTCCGTAGCTTTTCCCAGGAAACCGGCGACAAAGACGATCGCTACCGCCGAGATGAAAAATTGAACCGTTGGGCTAAATGTGGGAGCTCCGACATAGTGGGCCACTGTGCTTAGGGCGAAGCTTGCAAGCAGACCGATCGTAAAACCGTAGCGTTTCAAAAGGATCACCTCATGTGGTAAAGTATACCTAACTCGAATAAAATCTATTCTAAATATAATTAATTTTGGGACGAAGCAGTATACTTTAGAGAGGAGATTTTTATGGATTTATATTTAAAAGGTAAAAAAGCTGTTGTCACCGCTTCCAGCAAAGGATTGGGTCGGGCGATCGCCGAGCAGCTGGCGGCGGAAGGAGCCGATTTGTTGCTCTGCAGCCGGGATGAGCAGGCCGTATGCGACGTAGCCGCTCAGCTGGGGCAAAAATACGGGGTATCGGCTGCAGGTATGGCTGTTGATCTAAGCAGCCCCGAGCAAATCGGCTGGCTCGTCCAGCAAGCGGCCGACCGTTTCGGCCGGGTTGACGCTCTCGTGTGCAATGCGGGAGGGCCGCCAAGCGGCAGCTTCCTATCGCTGGACGAGGAAGCATGGCTCCATGCCATTCAAGTGAATCTCATGAGCGTTGTCAGGCTTGTTAGAGGCTTCCATCCGCTGATGAAGGAGCAGGGTGGACGAATCGTCACAATCGCTTCGTCGTCGGTGAAAGTGCCGATTCCCGGTTTGGTGCTGTCCAATACGCTGCGAACGGGGATCGTCGGTCTAATGAAGACGCTATCGGTCGAATGGGGTCCCGACGGAATTTTGTTGAACACCGTATGTCCCGGCCGGATCAGCACGGACCGTCTGGTTGAGCTGGATTCGGCCAAAGCGGCCCGCGACCGGGTAACGGTTGAAGAGATACGGGAAAGCATGATTAAGGACATTCCGCTCGGCCGCTACGGCGAACCGGAGGAGCTGGCTGCCACGGCCGCATTCCTGCTTTCGCCGCGCAACAGCTACATGACCGGATCGGTCTTCTATGTCGATGGCGGGTCGGTCAAGGCCATATAGAGATCATTTCCGGCGGGATGACGACGGCTTGTTCCGTCTGGCAGCACCTGCGAATGCAGTCGATGTCGAATGTTGTCAAATGGCTGCGCGGTACATTTGCATTCCCGCTTGGAAGTTATTACAATAGAGCTATAATCCTTGAAGGAGTGATCCTCATGAGCGAAGAAGTTCAAACAGGTCTTATCCGCATTTCAGATGATGTCGTAGCGACTATTGCAGGATTGGCTGCGCTGGAGACTCCGGGGATTGCCGATATGTCGGGGGGCATTTCCGAAGGATTGGCGAAGCGTCTGAGCGGCAAAAACGTACAGAAGGGCGTTTCGGTCGAAGTAGGACAAGTGGAAACGGCTATCGATCTTCGAGTCATTGTGAATTACGGAAGTAAAATCCATGAGGTTTGTCGAGATCTTCAAGAAAATGTACGCGATGCGGTGGAGAACATGACCGGTCTGACGGTCGTTGAAGTCAATATTAAGGTTGAGGGCGTCGCATTTCGCGAGGAAGAGAAAGCCGTCGTGGAAGACCCGAATAACCGGGTCAAGTAAAAGCAAAAAGGAGAGCCTTGAATCAGGCTCTCTTTTTCGTTTCCCGTTCTTTTTCCGGCTTATTGTACTCTCTGGATATGCTGAGCAGAATACCGAGGCCGGCCAGTGTTGTCAGCATCGAGGTGCCGCCATAGCTGATCAGCGGCAGCGTGACGCCGGTCATCGGAATCGTATTGGTGACTCCGCCCATGTTGATGAACGCCTGAATGCCGATCATTCCGACAATCCCCACGCCAAGCAGCATGCCGAAGGGGTCCTGGCAGCGGAGCGCTACGATCAACCCGCGCCATAGAAAAGCGAGATAGACTAGCAAAAAGAGGAGGGTGCCAATGAAGCCGAGCTCTTCTCCTATAATTGCAAAAATAAAGTCGTTGTGCGCTTCCGGCAAATAGTGCAGCTTCTGCACGCTTTGTCCGAAGCCGGCTCCCGTCAGGCCGCCGTGTCCGAACGCATACAGCGATTGCAGAAGTTGAAAGCCGGTTCCCTTCGGATCTTTGGTTGGGTCCCAAAAAGCTGTGAATCGCCCGAAGTGATGGCTGTTTCCTTCTGTGGCGATGTAAAAAATCATGCCCGCCATGGCCAAGAACACGGCTCCGCCGGCGCCCAAATAAAATACATGCTTGAGCTGCGCCCCTCCGACAATGATAATCAATATGGCGCAAAGGAGCAGCACCATCGTGGAACCGAAATCGGGCTGCATCATAATCAGCGCGGAGATGAAACCGATCACGACGAGCGGCGGCATAAGTCCCCGTTTGAAGTCCTGGAACCGGTCGCCTTTTTTGCTAATAATCGAAGCCAAGTAAACGATAATCAAAAGCTTGGCGAATTCGGTCGGTTGCAGGGAGAAGCCGGAGAACTTAAGCCAACTCGTAGCACCGTTCTTATCTTTACCGACAAGCGGAACGAGAAGAAGAAGCCCCGAAACAACGAAAAGAGCCGGCATGACCCACTTCTGAAACTTTCGGAAATCCACATTCATACAAAAAAACATGACGATCGTCCCGACACCGGCAAATATCGCCTGCTTCACCGCCAAGAACCCGGGATCATTAGCTCTATACGCCATGCTTGCGCTGAAAACAAACGCCAACCCGAAGCACACGAGCGAAAACGTCAAGAAGAGCAGCAGAAAATCAGGCGTTCCTCGTCGCGGGGCAGTCATAAGGCCTCCGTCTATTGAGTCAGCTTGACTTTCAGTTCAGCAAGCTTGCCGCTAACCGTTTTCATAATGTAATCTGGAATGGCAGCCTGATAGTTGAGGCCGTGCGGGAACGTCGCTTGGCCGATATAGACATCCTCGACATAAAGAATGGCATAAGGCGATTCCAGCTTTCCGGATTCTACGCGGGTATTGATACGCAGGAAATAATCGTTCGTAGATTCACGATCCGGCAGCTGCAGATCGTACGTAGCACGGTAATATTCCCATTGCCAACGCACGAAGCCGAGCTGCTCCATCACTTCGTCCAAATGCGCAAGATCGCTTTTTATGCCTTTAATTCCGCTATTTTCAATGATCACAACAAAACCCTCCTAGATATATGTACCTCGACTCTACGGTTAACCCTGTACTCATGATAGTATGTTTCCCTTTCTTGTGCAAGCCTAATGCACGGAGGGAAATTTCCCGCCCGAATAAAGTTGTGAAATTCTTGTGACGCATGGATGAAACCGTTTAAAGGATTTGATAAAATGATATTACATTTCAGCGATCGCTAATTTGAATGCGCCGGACAGCGACAAAAAGGAGACGGAGGGGTACCCTATGAAATCGATAGAAGAAACGCTGCAAGCGTTAGTGCCCGATATGATCGCTTGGCGCCGCTATTTGCACCGCCATCCCGAGCTTTCGTACGAAGAATCGGCGACCGCGGCTTTCGTTGCGGACTTGCTGAAGCAGTGGGGGCTGGAGGTTCGGACGGGCGTAGGCGGGCACGGGATCGTGGCAAAGCTGCGCGGAGCGTCGGACGGGCCGACAGTGGCGCTGAGAGCCGACATGGATGCGCTGCCGATTCAGGATGAAAAAAGCTGCGAGTACGCCTCTTCGGTACCTGGAGTGATGCACGCCTGTGGTCATGATGCCCACACGTCCACTTTGCTCGGCGTCGCCAAAACCCTTAGCTGCCACCGGGATACGCTGGGCGGCAGCATCGTATTTATTTTTCAGCCGGCCGAAGAGATATCCCCTGGCGGGGCGTTAGGGATGATCGAGGAAGGCGCGCTCGACGGGGTCGATGTCATTTATGGCATTCATTTGTGGACATCGTTTGAGGTCGGAACGGCTTATTGCAAGCCCGGTCCGATCATGGCGGCGGCGGATGAGTTTGTGATCGAGATTAAAGGAAAGGGCGGTCACGGCGGACTGCCTCATGAGACGGTGGACAGCGTATACATCGCCTCGCAGCTGGTTGTCAATTTGCAATCGATTGTGAGCCGCAGCGTCAACCCTACACAGCCCTGTGTCGTCAGCGTGGGATCGATACACAGCGGAACGAGCTTCAACGTGATTGCCGAATCCGCCGTGCTTGAAGGGACGGTGCGGACTTATGACCCCGCCCTGCGCATGGAAGTGAAAGAGCGACTGGAGACGATCGTAAAACAGACATGTCTGATGAACGGGGCAGCCTACACGCTTGACTACAAGCTTGGTTATCCTCCCGTTGTCAACGATGCGAAGGAAGCGGAACGGTTTTACCGCGCGGCTGCATGGGCTATCGGTACGGAAGCTGGACGCACGGCGCCGCTCATTATGGCTGGCGAAGACTACGCCTATTATTTGGAAAAAATTCCAGGCTGTTTTATGTTCGTAGGCTCGGCCAATAAAGCGAAGGGCATCGTGCATCCGCAACACCATCCGAGATTCGATATTGACGAAACGTCGATGGAACACGCCGCCCGGTTATTTATCGCCATGGTCCAAGATTATATGAAGGAAAATGGGACAAATGTTTAATCCGTCTCCCGGGAAGTAACGAGGGACGAGACGAATGGGAAGCCGAGGGAATGGGGATTCTAAGCATGCAGCGGCCTGGCGGAGAGTTTCGGCAACAGGCTGCCAATTCCTTTTCTCAGGAGGGTGTTTGCCATGAGTACCAGAACGCTTCAGGAAATTATGACGACCGATTGTTCGACGGTCACGTTGAAGGATAACGTATACGAGGCGGCCGTGAAGATGAAGCAGGAGGATACGGGCTTTATTCCCGTCGTCGAGGGAAAGAAGCTCATCGGGGTATTGACGGACCGGGACCTTGTCATCCGCGGCTATGCGGAGAAGCGGGAAGGGTCCGCGGCAATTAAGCAGGTGATGAGTGAAAGAGTCGTGTCCGTCCCGCCTCAGACAACGGTGGACGAAGCGGCTAAAATTATGGCTAAAGAGCAAATCCGCCGGCTGCCGGTGGTGGAAAACGGCGATCTGGTCGGGATCGTATCCATCGGAGACCTGGCCGTCCGCGACAAGTTCGAAGATGAAGCGGGCGAAGCGCTCAGTCAAATTTCCGAACAGGATAAGCAAACGGTGCATTAATCAGCAATCGTTCTTTCGTCCGTAAGGCCGGAGGAACGATTTTTTTATTGTTTTGTTTCACGTGTGCATTGTATAATGAAGGAGTCGAAAAGAAGGTTAATAATAGGTAAGGACATGTCATGAGAGGCGGGGAAACGATGAGCAAGGTGCGGTTCGGACTTATCGGAATCGGCAATATGGGGAAGGGCCATACGAATTATTTTGCCAAAAATGAAGTGGCCGGAGGCGAGCTGACCGCCATTGTGGATACAAACCCGGAGCGGTTGGAATGGGTTCGCCAGCAGTACGGAGACCGGTTCCAGCTGTTTGATAATCCGGATTCGTTTTTCGCTTCGCAAGCTTTCGATGCCGTTCTCATCTGCACGCCGCACTATGATCACCCCGGCTTGGCCATTGCGGCATTCGAGCACGGCTATCATGTGCTGGTCGAGAAGCCGGCGGGCGTTTACACGAAACAGGTTCGCGAGATGAACGAAGCTGCCGCCCGGTCCGGAAAAGCATTCGGCATCATGTACAATCAGCGCACGAACCCGTTGTACCAAAAGCTGCGCGATCTCGTCTCCTCCGGAGAGCTTGGCGAAATTCGCCGCACCAATTGGATCATTACGAACTGGTACCGCTCGCAGAGCTATTACGATTCCGGCGGCTGGCGGGCAACCTGGGCAGGGGAAGGCGGAGGCGTTCTGCTTAACCAAGATCCGCACCAGCTCGATTTGTGGCAGTGGACGATTGATATGATGCCCAAGCGGGTGCGCGCGTTTTGCCATTTCGGGAAATACCGCAATATCGAAGTGGAGGACGACGTGACCGCTTACGTGGAATACGAGAACGGAGCGACCGGCTTGTTCGTGACCACGACCGGCGAAGCCCCGGGTACGAACCGGTTCGAAGTGAGCGGCGATCGCGGCAAAATCATCATCGAAGACGGCAAGCTGACGTTCTGGCGGCTGCGGGTGCCGGAGTCCGAGTTTAACCGCGATTTTAAGGGCGGCTTTGGTGCGCCGGAATGTTGGAAATGCGAGATTCCAGTAAGCTCCTCGGAAGGATCGCAGCACAAAGGGATTACGCAAAATTTCGTCGATCATATTTTGCACGGCACGCCGTTGCTGGCCCCTGGAGAAGAAGGGATCAAAGGACTGACCCTTTCGAACGCGATGCATCTGTCCTCCTGGACCGACAATTGGGTCGATCTTCCGATCGACGAAGACCTGTATTACGAAAAGCTGCAGGAACGGATTCAAAACTCCACGCATAAAAAAGAAACCCGCAAGCTGGACCATATGGATGTCAGCGGAACTCATTAATCTAATAAAGTATGTATGTATCGGCTAGAAACGAAGATGGTCCGGGCGAAATGCGTCCGGACCTTTTTTACGTTCTTTATTTATTGTCGGCTCGTGAGCAGCCCCGCTATCGATTTTCTCCCCATGCTTCCCATGACTCCATACTCCTCTCTTATTTTTCCAATCACAAAAAGGCACGTCGTCTATTGTAGAGCTTCCTACTTCTTGTTGCAATGGGGCTGCGGCGGGCAGGATTGTCTGGCGAATGTTTAAATCCCCCTTCCAACCCTCATACTAAAACTGACAGCTATAGGTGGAGGGATCGGGAGATGACATTTCATAAAGACCGCCCATTGATCGTGCAAACCGACTTTTGCGTGCTGCTGGAAGTACGGCACCCGGCTTTCGAAGAAGCGCGGGCCGGGCTCGCCAAGTTTGCGGATCTCGTCAAGTCCCCGGAAAACATCCATACGTACCGCATGTCGTCGCTTTCCCTCTGGAATGCCGCGGCAGCCGGACTGACATCAGAGGAGATTATCGGCTTCTTAGACCGTCATGCGAAATTCGGCGTTCCGACGGCCGTAAAGCAAGATATCCGGCGCTTCGTCGAGCGGTACGGTCTTGTTCGGATGGAAAGGCTGGGCGACGATCTGCTTCTCATCTCGAAAGACGTGGAAGCGATCAAGGAGATGGTTTCTTTCCGTTCCTTGCGGTCGTACGGGTTATGTCAGGTCGATTCGCAAACGCTTCGTTTCTCCGCCCGGTATCGGGGGCTTCTCAAGCAGGAGCTCGTTAAGCTTGGCTTTCCGGTTGAAGATCTGGCAGGCTACAGCCGGGGTGAATCGCTTCCTATCCGCCTCCGGACGGAGAAGGCTGGCGAGCAGGCGTTCGAGCTGCGGGAATACCAGAGGTCGGCGGTCGATTCCTTTTATCGGGAGGGGAGCCTGCATGGAGGCAGCGGTGTGTTGGTCTTGCCTTGCGGCGCCGGGAAAACGGTGATCGGGATCGCCGCGATGGGAAAGCTAAACTGCGCGACGCTGATTTTGACGTCAAACAGCACCTCGGTACGGCAATGGAAACGGGAAATTTTGGAGAAAACGGACGTTACGGAAGACTTGGTCGGCGAGTACACGGGAATGCAAAAAGAAGTGCGCCCGATTACGGTGGCTACGTATCAAATCTTGACGTACCGCAAATCAAAAGATGATCCCTTCATCCATATGGACCTGTTTAACAAACGCGACTGGGGCTTGATCGTCTACGACGAGGTGCATCTGCTTCCGGCTCCGGTGTTTCGTGTTACGGCGGACATTCAGGCGACGCGCCGGCTTGGCCTGACGGCGACGCTAATCCGGGAAGATGGCCGGGAAGAGGATGTGTTCTCACTGGTCGGGCCCAAGCGCTACGAGATGCCGTGGAAGGAGCTGGAAACGCAAGGCTGGATTGCCTCAGTCGAGTGCGTCGAGATCCGGGTTCCGATGGCGGAGAAAGAGAAGGAAGCTTACATCGCCGCGGCGCCAAGACATAAAATGCGGGAGGCCAGTGTCAACCCGGGCAAGCTGAAGGTCGTCCGCGAGCTGCTGAACACGCATGACGGCGAGCAAATTTTAATTATCGGCCAATACTTGGAGCAGCTTCGCCGGCTTGCGGAAGCTACGAAGCTTCCTATGATAAGCGGTGAAATGCCTTATGAGGAGCGGGAAGCGCTGTATTCCGGCTTTCGCAGCGGGACGGTTCCGGCGCTGATCGTATCCAAAGTGGCCAACTTCGCGGTCGATCTGCCCGATGCGACGGTGGCGATCCAAATATCGGGAAGCTTCGGATCGAGACAGGAGGAAGCGCAGCGGCTCGGACGGATTTTGCGGCCCAAGGCGGGCACGAACCGGGCGGTCTTCTATACGCTCGTCAGCGAGGATACGAAAGAGCAGGAGTTCGCACTGAACCGGCAGCTGTTCTTGATCGAGCAGGGCTACCGCTACCGGATCGAATGGGCGGACGGATCGAAGGAGGCGGTCTCGATATGAATTACGCGCAGTTGCTGATGCGGATGCCCCGCGAGCTGAGGAGCCGGCTGGAAGCGGAAACGGTCTACGCGCCGTGGCTTGGTCAAGGAGCTTCGCTTTATCAAATATGGATCGACCCTGTCGTGATGGAGACCGTTTGCTACCGGCTGAGCCGTTCCGAGCGTACGGTGCTTGAGGCGGTTGTGCGGCGAATCGGCTGCGAGCCGTTCAACGATGCGGAATTGGAGCGAGCGGCAATCGGCCCCTTGTCCGGGGCTGAGGTAAAAATGGGCCTGGCCGGATTGCTTCGCAAAGGCATCGTATTTTCATTTCTCAAAACATGGGGCGAGCCTTTGTATTTAATGCCGGAGGACGGATTTGCTTGCTGGCAGTCGGTTCTATTTCCCGAAATGCCCTCCGGGCTCGGCGAGGCGCCGGGAAGCTTAGGATTAAGCCCGGCACCGGCCTTGCCCGGCGAGCCGAATCTGGCGCGTGATTTGTTTTATACGATGGTGCTTGCCGCAGAACAGGGGCTTAAGCTGACCAAAAACGGAATCTTGCACAAAAAGCAGCTTCAGAAATTGTCCGAACGGGTGCGGCTCCGGGAAGAAGCTCTTGAGCCGCTTTTGCTGAAATATGCGTATGCCGATACGTATTCCCCGAAGATTGCGTTGGTGCTGGATATGCTTTTGCGGCTGCAGCTTGTCGTTTCGGAAGACGAGGAGCTTAAGCTGGGCATCGAAGCAGTGGACGCTTTTCTGGACCAGCCGCTGGCTGCGCAGATGCGCCGTTTGTACGGGCTTTGGAGACCGCTGGCGCTTCCTGCCGCGGCGTGGCTGCAGCACGCCGTATGTCTTCTGGAGCGCGTAAACGATGGGACATGGATAACGGCGGAGCAATTGCTGGAACGGTTGGAGACGTTCGGTCTACTGCCGGGGACGATAGAGAGCGGGGAAAAAGCCGAGCGCGCCCGGTATTTGCTCAGGTTGTGGCTGGAGCCGCTCGCTGCGCTGGGATTTCTGGAGCAAAGCTCCGATCCTATCGGCGGGCTGGGAGCCTACCGATGGACGTTTCCACTCGTTTTGCGGGACGAACCGGCCTGGGAGGACGAAGCGGAAGACGGAGGATTTATGGTTCAGCCTGATTTTGAACTTCTGGTGCCCCCGGATGTCGCAGGCAAAGTGCGCTGGGAGCTTTGCTGCCTGGCTGATCTGGTGGCGCGGGATCAGGTAAGCGTCTATAAATTGTCGAAGGAAAGCGTCAAGCGGGCTCTGGAGAATGGTCGCACGGCTGCGGAAATATGCGATTTTCTGGAGCGTCACGCGCTCTACGGCGTACCGGACCATGTCCGGTTAAGCATCGGGCAGTGGGCGAAGCCGTACGGCAAAACCGTCTTTGCCCAAGCGCTGCTGCTTCGCTGCGCCGATGCTGAAACCGCCCGAACGGTAACCAAGCTGCCAGCCGCTTCCCCGTACGTGAAGGAAATGCTGAATGGGCGGGATTTTCTTATTGCGGCCGCAGACGCAAAGCCGCTTGCTGTTGCTTTGGAAAAAGCGGGCTTTATGCCCAGGCTGCCTGCTTTCCCGGCGGCTCAGGCGGAAACGGATGGGGAAAGGAACTCGAACCGTTACCCGAAGCTGTCTACCGAACGAACTGCGTCCGTGAGGAAGCTGCTTACCGTCGAACCGCTGGACAAAGGGCTTATTTATTCGAGAAATTCCGTCGGTTTCCTCAGACTGCAGACACGGCTGCCGGATGCCTCCGACGTCTATCCTTCCTTGCAGGATATTCCGCCGACGTGGCTTCGAGATTACCGGAACTATCATGTATCGACACGCAAAGAAATCGTCGAAAAGGCGATCGAGATGCGGTCGGTGCTGCAAATCCGCAAAAATGGCGCCGACTTTCGCATCGTTCCCCGCAAAGTGCAGGAAACCCGGGGAACCTGGTGCATGACTGGACTCGGTTTGTCCGGCGGAGCGCAGGATGAAACGTCCGAGATACGCTGGCTGGCGGAGGAGTGGCAGGAAATGCGGCTGATTCTTCCCGGGATAAACGATAAATATTAATTCAGCACGACCGTCCTTGAGTATGGTATGATAAACATGTCTGACATGGTCTGACGAATCATACCCGAATGAAAGGACGGTGCTGCCGCATGGCGGTAACGGAGACGCATACGCTCGACATGTCTGCCATACTGCTTGGGTCATATGAGCTGGCTGACCGCATCAAGTTCTCCGCAGAAACGGCGGATTATTTATATTGGAAACAGCGCAAGGATGCCGACGAGGAAGTTCGGCAATTGGTGAAGGAGTTTGCGAAAGCCAAGGAATTGTTCGAGGAATGCGAACGTTTCGGACATTTTCATCCGAATTATCATGAGGCGCTTGACCGGGTCAAGGCGGTTCAGGAACGGCTTGATGCCGTAGAATCCGTCCGGCGCTTCAAGGAAGCGGAGAAACGGTTGGATAACTTGCTGCACGACGTGTCGGAGATCATCGCGCGTTCCGTATCGGATACGATCAAGGTGCCTTCGAACGATCCGCTTGCAGCGGGTGTAGGCTGCTCCTCCGGAGGAAGCTGCAGCGGCAGTTGCGGTTAACAAGCGATAAAACGGGCCCGGGGATATCCCGGGCCCGTGCTTTAGACGCGATGAAGACGGAAGACTGGCCGCACGATGCCGACCTGATCGCCGCGGCGGTTGTTCACCGCCGGATGGTGGAAGCTTGCAAGCTGCGCTGCTTCTTCGGGGTTAAGCAAACCGAGCTGGAGCAGCGTTTCGGCTGCGGCGGGATAGATTGCGCGTTCGGCGCCGTCTTCGATTTTGACCGCAATGCCGATGCCCTGCTCCGGCACGGTGGCCGCATATAAGCCTTCGGCCCCCATTTTGCCGATGATGCGGCCTTGCGTCAGCTCGACGAGGCGGGTATCGAATCTTTCGCTGCCGGCTACATAGAACGGCGCTTGCTGAATCGCTCCGATGATCGTACGGCAAGCCTCCGCCCTCTCCGGAGAAAGGCCGTCCGGCCGCCCAAGCCGCGCGTAAGCGAATGCGAGCGAGGCCAGCGGGACGGCGAATACGGGAACTCCGCAGCCGTCGGTTCCAAGCGTGATGTTTTCCGGCGGGACCCCGCACATATCGGCGACCGTCTGTAGCATTTTTTGCTGGACAGGATGCTCGGGTGCGATATACTGTTGTATAGGAACATTCATGAGCTTGGCAAGCGCAAGCATGCCGGCATGCTTGCCGGAGCAGTTGTTATGAAGCTGTCCGGGTTCGCGCCGCTCCCGCTTTATCGCATCGGCCGCGGGCTTATACATCGGCTCCTGCGGGCCGCAGCCTAGAGCGCTTTCATTCAGTTCCAGCTTTCGTAAAATCTCCAGAGCGGTTGCCGCATGTTCCGGTTCCCCTCCGTGCGAGGCACAAAGCAGCGCCGTTTCCGATGATGTCAGCCCGAATCGCTCGCTTCCGCCGGCTTCCAGCAGCGGGATGGCTTGCAGCAGCTTGGCCGTCGAGCGGGCAAACGTGTAAAATTCCGGATTCCCGGCATACGCCAGCAGCTTCCGCTCGTTATCCACCACCGCGATATGGCCGCGGTGTACGCTTTCGGTCATCGATCCGCGGGAGATTTCGACTAACAATTCATTTTCCGATGCAACCATCGTTCATCCGTCCTTTCCTGATCCTATAGCAAACAGAAAGAAGGTCATTGTCCATGTTTACCGAGCGAAGCGGCATTATTGTCTGGGTAAGCGATTTAAAAGCGGCCGGCAAGCATTTGGAGAAATACGGGAATGTCCATTTTATTTCCAAAAGACTGCACTATGCCGCGATGTACGTTTATTCCAGCCGTCTGGACGAAACGGTAAAGCAGCTTCAAAAGCTGCCGTTTGTAAAAAAAGTGGAGCGCTCGTATCGAAACGAGATCAAAACTGAGTATAACAGCAACGTTCCGGATAAGACAAGGTTCTATTCCCTATAATCTCGGAGCGAATATACGATCATAGCTTACGATAGGAAAGGGGCTTCTGTGCGCAGAAGCTCCTTTCTTTTTTTGGGCATGCGCACCCTGGGCAAGCAGCAAGTTCTGGCTCCGGGTTTCTAAAGTTTTTTTAATTTGATTCTCGAGTTGGAATAAGGCAAAATAATAGGTGGCTTGATGTGTACATAGGGTAACGGAACTATTTTTGTAGGAAAGGGGTTGGGAAGTTGAACGGAGGGAAAGTCGACGGCCGGGAACAAAAAAAAGTATCGCGCAACAGGCTGCTTAGAGGCAAGCCGATTGCAGATATCGTCGTCACCCATCACGCTCGCACTCGATGGGTCGATCGAGTGGAAACGGAGAAGACAGGCTTTCACGACATTACGGCTTTTTTGTGGAGCAAGCTGAAGTCGAACTCGATCCAACCCTACTACAAAAACGAGCAGGATGTTTACCTGATCGATGAGGATTTGGTCATGGTCGCCGAGTTTGTCAAGCTGGACGCTTCGGAATCGGCGGTGGTAGCGGAGGCGTATAAAATGATCGTCGTCACGTTCCTTGGGAGGATGTCGGAGACGATGGAGCTGCGGGATTTGCGCTCCTATTATTCCTGGCTTCGCCATTCGCGGCGCATGACGCTGATCAAGAACAGCCGTAAACGAAGATAAGATGCAAAGATTCGAGCATGCCGGGAATCCGGCATGCTTTTTGGCGCTTTCCCGCCCACAAGAAAACCAACCGCTGATTCGCGGTCGCGCATCCTTGAATAGCTTCGATGAAGGTTTTCTTATATAATGGGGCTACAACGCTTGCGGAGGAATCGTTATGGCGCTTAACTTTCACCAGCTTCATATTTTTCATACCGTTGCGGAGAAAGGGAGCTTCTCCTATGCCGCGCAGGCTCTGCATATGACACAGCCGGCGGTGACGATGCAGGTGCAGTCGCTTGAGGACTATTTCGGGACGAAGCTGTTCGTGCGGTCGACCAAGCGGGTCGAGCTGACCGAAGCCGGCCGGACGCTGCTGCCGTTTGCGTCCCGCAGCATTGAGCTGATGAGGGAAACCGACATCCGGATGTCCAAATTCACGCATATGCTGGAAGGCCGGCTGCATCTGGGCGCGAGCTTAACGGTGGGGGAATACGTGTTGCCCCGGCTGCTCGGACCGTTCGGGCAAGAATACCCGAACATTTCCGTCAGCATGAAGGTCATCAATACGAAGCAAATTTTGGAGGAAGTGCTCCGTCATCAACTGACCTTCGGCTTGGTGGAGGCCGAGGTGGATCATCCTGACGTGCATACGGAAGCTGTGTTGAATGACGAATTGAAGCTGATCCTGCCGAGGCGTCACCCGCTTGCCGAGCGTGAGCAGATCGGGCTGGAGGAGCTTGCAAAGTATCCGTTTATTTTGCGGGAGCAAGGGTCGGGAACGCGCAAGGTGATGGAGGAGGAGCTGGCCCGGGCCGGCTGCGATGTGTCTGCCTTGAAAATCGTGATGGAGCTTGGCAGCACAGGGGCGGTGAAATCAGCCGTAGAGGCCGGACTTGGCATCTCGATCGTCTCGCAATCCTCCGTTAAGCATGAAGCCGCGCTCGGCGTATTGCAGGTGAAGAACGTCGAAGGGGTTTCCTTCGCCCGCAGCTTTCATGCCATATATTTAAGCTCTACGCTGCTCCCCATCTCGGCCGTGACCTTCATGACCTTTTTGCGGGAACGCGATTTAAGCCAGTGGTTATAACAGACTTGTGTGAGAAAAAAAGGGAGGTCTGCGGTTCTATGGCATTTGCAGATTTACATACGCATACGTTGGCCTCGGACGGTACGAGGCCGCCCGCCGACAATGTCCGGCTGGCTGCCGAGGCGGGGCTCGCAGCGGTAGCCATCACCGACCATGATACGGTCGGCGGACTCCGGGAGGCGATGGAAGCGGGCTTGAAGTACGGCATCGCCGTCGTGCCGGGCGTGGAGATCAGCACTGTCCATGCCGGGCAGGACATTCATGTGCTCGGCTACTGGATCGACGACACGGACCCTCGGTTTCTGTCGAGGCTTGCAGAGCTGAGAGAAGTGCGCAATCAGCGCAACGAAATGATCGTGAACAAGCTTCAAGAGCTCGGGCTGTCCGTCTCGATGGACGACGTGCTCGAATCGCTGCGGACCTCGAAAAAAGCGGGCGACACCGTAGGCCGTCCGCATATCGCGGATGCTTTGGTGCGCAAAGGGTATGTAAGCTCGATGGCCGAAGCGTTCGACCGTTATTTGGCCAAAGGGGCGGCAGCCTATGTGAATCCGCCCCGCATCACGCCGCAGCAGGCGGTGGAGTGGATTCTGGAGGCCGGGGGAACTCCGGTGCTGGCGCATCCGGGGCTGTACGGGCAGGACGAGCTGATCCCGCTGCTTGCGGAAGCGGGACTCGTCGGTGTGGAAGCATTCCATTCCGACCATACGCCGGAGCAGGAAGCGCATTATGAAGCGTTGGCTGCCGAGTACGGTTTGTTGGTCACAGCGGGATCGGATTACCATGGCGAACGGGGCGGCGTCGTATTCCATGCCCCGATCGGGGCGCGCCGCGTCGCTGCGGACGTCGTAGATCGGCTATTCGAACGAAGGGGGATGCGGTCATGACCGTACGCAAAGCGATTATTCCGGCTGCGGGTCTCGGTACCCGATTTTTGCCGGCCACCAAAGCGCAGCCGAAGGAGATGCTGCCGATCGTCGACAAGCCGGCGATTCAATATATCGTAGAGGAAGCCATTTCGTCGGGTATTGAAGATATCATGGTCATTACCGGGCGCAACAAGCGGGCCATCGAAGATCATTTCGACAAATCGGTGGAGCTTGAGGCCATTCTCGAAGAAAAAGGAAATCAGGAGTTGCTCGGCATCGTCCGATCCGTATCGAACCTGGCTGACGTTCATTACATTCGTCAGAAGCAGCCGCTCGGGCTCGGTCACGCGGTGCTCTGCGCCCGCAAATTTATTGGCAATGAGCCGTTTGCCGTGCTGCTTGGAGACGATATCATTCAATCGGACCCGCCTTGCCTGAAACAAATGATCGACCTGCACGAGGCGACGAACACGTCAGTGATCGCCTGCCAGGAAGTGCCCTGGGACGACGTGGACAAATACGGGATCATCTCGCCCTTGGCGGGGCAGCATTCGCATCGTTATATCGACGGCTTGATCGAGAAGCCGGAACGCGGGCAAGCCCCGTCCAACTGGGCGATTATCGGGCGGTATATTCTGACTCCGGATATTTTCGATATACTCGAGCACAGCGAACCCGGCCGCGGCGGCGAGATTCAATTGACCGACGCCCTGCAGGCGCTGAACCGGCAGCGGCAAATGGTGATGTTTCCAGTACCGGGCCGGCGCTTTGATGTTGGCGACAAGCTGGGTTACCTTGAAGCGACGATCGAGATGGCACTGGAGCGGGAGGAGTTGCGCGGACCGTTCGAAAGTTATTTGCGCAAGCGGTTAGGCTTATAAGAACCTCATCTTAACCTTTTAAACGACAGACCGTCCTTCTAGCGGAACCGTATCCGCCGAAGGGCGGTTTTTATTTTGGGAAAATCATCGTTATTGAACTTCCGGCGCTGCCTTACATGAAAAAGCACCTGTCCGCAAGACTGCGGATGCAGGTGCTCTTGCTCGCTGCACGAGCTTACTTTATGGCTACCGGCATCTGTTTGATATTCCCCTGGTCGGGCGTGACGAACAGCGTTTTTTGATGGTCGTAGATTACGAATCCCGGCTTGGCGCCGCCAGGCTTGCGCACGTGCCGGATGAGCGTATAGTCGACCGGCACTTGGCTCGATTCCTTGGCTTGACTGAACCAGGCGGCAAGCTGGGCCGCTTCATGCAGCGTCGCATCGCCGTACTCGGCGCTGCGAATAACGACGTGAGAGCCCGGAATATCTTTCGTATGCAGCCACGTATCACCGGGATGGGCGAGCCGGTTCGTTAAGTACTCGTTCTGCGTGTTGTTTTTGCCGACATAGATCGGGATGCCTTCGCTAGACGTGTAACAGGCCAAAGCCGGCTTTTGGTTCGGCTTTTTTTTGCGTCCTTTTTTGCCGCGGTCCCGCACGTAGCCTTGCTCTGTCAGCTCCTCGCGGATTTCCTGGATATCGGCCAGTCCTGCGCTGGCAAGCTGCTGCAGCAAATTGTCCAAATAACGGATTTCCTCATGAGCCTCGGTCATCTGCTGCTGAACGGCGATCAGACTGTTTTTGCTTTTGGTATACTTTTTGAAATACCGCTGGGCGTTCTCGGACGGCGTCAGCAGCGGATCAAGCTCGATCGTGACGGGTCGCTGCTCTTCATCGTAATAGTTCACGACTTCGATTTGCTTATCGCCTTTGCGGATTTGGTGCAGCGAAGCGGTAAGCAGCTCGCCGAGAATGCGGAAGCGGTCTGCTCCGCGGGCGTCCTCCATCGTCTCTTCTAGCTTTTCCAGCTTTTTGATGTTTTTGCTGCGTTCGTTGCTGAGCAGCCGGAACAGATCGGCTACACGCTGCTTCACGGTATCCCGCTCCGCCTTGTCTCCGTAATAGGCTTCGAGGCAGACGCTGATCGAATCGAAGCGCATCGTCTCGCCCTGCACGTGGCTCAGCTCCGTAATGGAGAAGAATGTTTTGCCCGTCGACGCTTCCTCGACAATAACCGCCTCCGCCGCTCCGGCTTCCAGCTTTTCGGTGAGCTCATGGAACGGAGCCCACAGCTTCGCGGGCATTTCGGACGGCAGAGGCAGGCCTCCGTTGACGGCGCGGTATACAAGCTCGCGGGCGACGAGCGGGCTGAACCCGCTAAATCGCCCGACGAGCGCTTGCTCCCAGAAGCGCGGGGAAGCGGGCTCATCGGCCGCCTCGGCGGCTTCGGCAAGGAGAGCAGTGAAACGCTCCCCGCTCATTTCGAACGGAAGCAGCTTGTGCTGCTCCGGCGGCGGCGTATAGACGCTGCCCGGCATGACGATGCGGTAGCTGCTGATCGCCGGCGTGACGTGATGAATGCCGTCGGTAATGATCCCGGTCACCAGGTCCTTCAAAATAATATTGCTGTGGCGGCCCATAATCTCCACGACGATCGTTTTGAGACTGAGGTCCCCGAGCTCGTCGCGCTGACGGATGTTCAGATGCAATATCCGTTCGAGACCGGGCTGCTCGATCGCTTCGATAATGCCTCCTTCGCAGTGCTTGCGCAGCAGCATGCAGAACATCGGCGCTTCCAGCGGATTCAGGAAGCTCTGCTCGGTAAGGTGCACCCGGGGGTAGGTGGGATTGGCGGACAGCAGCAGCTTCAGGTTGCGTCCGGCCGCGCGGATTTGCAGGACGATATCGTTTTCCGATGGCATCTGCACTTTATTGATTCGGGCCCCAACGCAGCATTGCAGCTCGCGGGCCAGACTGTGAACGACAAGACCGTCGAAAGACATGCGGGACAACTCCATTCTTCATGCGCAAAAGCGATTTTTGAGTGCTACCCTCTATCATGCCATATTTTAAAGCAAATTTTAAGTCGTCGGGTCCGCATGCGTCTGCCGCTCCGATAGGAGGCGGCCCCGGCGTTCCTTTCCAGGTGCTAATTTCCAGCTTGTCTGAATACATTTAGCATAGACAACCTTTTGGGAGGGAAAAAGCAGATGAGTCAGAAGAAGTGGTATCAAATGTCGACGGAAGAAACCCTGCAGTCGTCCGGGACAGAGCCTTCAAAAGGGCTGACTATGGAGGAATCGGAAAAGCGTCTGGCCGCATACGGCAAAAACGAGCTGGCGGAAGGACAAGGCGTGTCTCCCGTGACGCTGTTTTTGAACCAATTCAAAGACTTCATGGTGCTCGTGCTCGCCGGAGCGACGCTCGTCTCGGGTCTGCTGGGCGAATATTTGGACGCGGTCGCGATCATTGCGATTATTATCATGAACGGTATTCTTGGGTTCGTGCAGGAATTCCGGGCGGAACGATCGCTGCGGGCGCTGAAGGAGCTGTCGGCGCCGAACGCCAAGGTGCTGCGGGAGGGCCAATTGGAGCTCATACCGGCACGATGGCTGGTTCCCGGGGATATCGTCGTGTTGGAAAGCGGCGACCGGGTGCCAGCGGACGTCAGGTTCATTGAGACGAACGGCCTTTATGCGGAAGAGTCCGCACTGACCGGGGAATCCGTACCGGTCGCCAAACATACGGAGTCGCTGGAGGGTGAAGATATTCCACTGGGGGACCAGCGCAATGTAGGCTTTATGGGAACGATGCTGACGCGGGGAACGGCCAAAGGAGTCGTGGTCCGTACCGGCATGGCGACGGAGATGGGCAAGATCGCCGACCTGATCCAAAACACCGAAGCCACCGAGACGCCTTTGCAGCACCGGCTTGAGCAGCTCGGCAAAATATTGATCGTCGTCGCGCTGGCGTTGACGGTGATGGTCGTGGTTGCGGGCATTCTGCACGGACAAGAGCCATACGGCATGTTCCTCGCCGGGGTGAGCCTGGCGGTCGCCGCGATTCCGGAAGGGCTGCCGGCGATCGTAACCATCGCGCTGGCGCTTGGGGTACAGCGCATGATTCAGCGCAAGGCGATCGTCCGCAAGCTGCCTTCCGTCGAGACGCTCGGCTGCGCTTCGGTCATCTGCTCGGACAAAACCGGCACGCTGACACAAAATAAAATGTCCGTGACGCACTTGTGGACGGGCGGCGACCTGCTTGAGGTGACGGGGAACGGTTACGACCCGCGCGGCGAAATTTTGAAGCAGGGGCAGCACGTCGATATGCGGAAAAACCAGATGCTGCGCCGGCTGCTGCAGGTTTCCGTCCTCTGCAACAACGCGGAGCTGCGGGAGGAGCGGACGGAGTCCAAGAAAAAGCAGCCGGACGGCGAGACGGAGAGCGTGTGGAGCATCAATGGCGATCCGACGGAGGGAGCGCTTGTCGTGCTCGGGGCCAAAGCCGGCGTCACGCAGCAATCGCTCGGAGGCTTGTACCGGCGCGTCCTGGAGTTCCCGTTCGACTCGGAGCGCAAGCGGATGTCGGTCATCGTCGAGCATCAGGGCGGCCGGATGGTCTGCACGAAGGGAGCGCCCGACGTCTTGATGCAGCAGTGCGCTTACGTGCTGTGGGACGACAAAGTCATCCCGTTCACTCCGACGCTCAAGCAGAAGGTGATGGCCGCGAACGAAGGGATGGCCAAAAATGCGCTCCGCGTGCTCGGTCTGGCTTACCGCGATTTGAAACCGACGGAACGGAGCGAGGAAGAGACGACGGTGGAAAGCCAGCTTGTTTTCGTCGGTCTGACCGGGATGATTGACCCGCCGCGCAAAGAAGCGCGGGAAGCGATTCTCAAATGCCGCAAGGCGGGCATCAGAACGGTCATGATCACCGGCGACCATCAGACGACGGCGGAGGCCATCGCTAGACAGATCGGCATTCTGCCGCAGGATGGCCTTGCTTTGAACGGCCAGCAGCTTAGCGCGATGAGCGACGACGACCTCGATAAGCGGATCGGCGAGGTGTACGTTTATGCGCGCGTGTCTCCGGAGCATAAGCTGCGCATCGTCAAATCGCTGCAGCGCCAAGGCCACGTCGTGGCAATGACCGGCGACGGCGTGAACGACGCGCCGGCGATTAAGGCGGCGGACATCGGCATCGCGATGGGGATCAGCGGGACGGATGTATCTAAGGAAGCGTCTGCGCTGGTGCTCAGCGACGATAATTTTGCCACGATCGTCTCGGCTATCGAGGAAGGACGCGGGATTTACGAAAATATCCGCAAATTTATCCGCTACTTGCTCGCTTCGAATGTCGGCGAAATATTGACGATGTTTCTCGCCATGCTGGCCGGGCTGCCGCTGCCGCTGGTGCCGATTCAGATTTTATGGGTCAATCTCGTGACGGACGGCCTGCCGGCCATGGCGCTCGGCGTGGATCAGGCGGAAAAAGATCTGATGCAGCAGAAGCCCCGCCTGGCCAAAGAAAATATTTTCGCTCGCCGTCTCGGGTGGAAAATTATTAGCCGCGGCATTCTGATCGGACTGTGCACCCTGGCGTCGTTCTACATTACGCTCAAGCAGGGCGGGGACGGCCCAGGCTCGCTTGTCAAGGCGCAGACGGTCGCTTTCGTCACGCTGGTGATGGCGCAGCTTATTCACGTGTTCGACTGCCGCAGCTCGCGCTCGATTTTCCACCGGAACCCGCTTCAGAACAAGTGGCTTGTCATGGCGGTCGTCTCTTCGCTGCTGCTGATGCTGCCGGTGCTTTATGTCGAGAAGCTTCAGCCGATTTTCAAGACAGTGCCGCTCGGTGTTGCGGATTGGGTGCTTGTGCTCGTATTTGCGGGTATTCCGACATTCCTGATGGGCATCGGAAGCCTAATGAGCAAGCCGCGGAAACGCAAGCCCGCGTCTTACGGAGGCGGCGGGGCAAAGACGATGAAGCCGGTCGCCCGGTAAAGGGTACGGGAGCCGGACCCCTGCGAAAGCAGAGGGTTCGGCTATTTGCATTTTCGCCCAAATTCGGATAAAATTTTGCGGAGCCGCTATGCATAGCTGAGAATTTGCGATATAGTAGGGTGTAAAACGCTGAAATGGGAGCAATGACGATGAACTTCACGAAAATGCAAGGGTTAGGCAACGATTTTATTGTCTTGCATGGCCACAAGGAGCTGCCTGCGGACGCATCCGAGCAAGCGCTCCGGTTGTGCGACCGCCATTTCGGCATCGGCGCGGACGGTCTTGTCTACCTGCTTCCTTCGGCAAAAGCGGATTATATGATGCGAATCATCAATTCCGACGGCTCGGAGGCGGAGCAATGCGGCAACGCCATCCGTTGTGCGGCCAAATATATTTACGATCACGAGCTTGTTCCCCGGGACAAAACCGAGCTGACGATCGAAACGATCGGAGCCGGTGCGCAGGCGGTGCAGCTGATGGTCAAGGAAGGGCGCGTGGCTGCGGTACGCGTCGATATGGGCACGCCGGTATTGAACGGGCTCGAAATTCCTACGACGGTCGACGAGCCGCAGGTCATCAGGTATCCGGTCGCCGTCGACGGACGCGAATTCCGGTTCACCGCCGTGTCGATGGGCAACCCTCACTGCGTCATTTTTGTCGAGGATGCCATTGGAGTGGATTTGTACGCTTGGGGCCCGAAGCTCGAAACGCACGCGCTGTTTCCACGTAAAATAAATGTAGAGTTTGCGACGGTCCAGAGGCGCGATTACGCTGATATGCGGGTATGGGAACGCGGCGCAGGCCCGACACTCGCCTGCGGAACGGGCGCCTGCGCCACGCTGGTGGCCGGAGTGCTAACCGGACAAATGGACCGGGAAGCGGTCATTTCCTTAAAAGGCGGCGAGCTTCGTATCGAATGGAATGAATCAGATAATCGAGTCTATATGACGGGACCGGCGGAAATCGTGTTTAAAGGAACGCTGTAAGGTTCATCATGGAGAGAAGGGAGATGCCGTTAGTGAAACCGGATTTGCGAGAAGCGCTCAGACGTCAGGTGCTGGTAGGGGACGGGGCCATGGGGACGTACCTGTACCAGATGGGTTTTCCTGTCGGCATTTCTTATGAAGAATTAAATTTGCTGAAGCCCGATGTCATTATGGATGTGCATCGGCGCTATTATGAAGCGGGCGCGCGCTTAATCGAAACCAATACGTTTTCGGCGAACCGCGAAAAGCTGTCCAAATACGGGCTGGAGCAGGAGATGGAGGCGATCAACCGCGCCGGCGTCGAGCTGGCCAGAAAAGCGGTTGGGGACGATGCCTATATCGTCGGCTCCATCGGCTCGATCCGGGCAGGCAAACGCAAAAATGTCCGCACCGCCAAGATCAAGGAAGATTTCCGCGACCAAATCGAGGTGCTTGTCGATACGCCGGTGGATGGGCTGCTGCTCGAGTCGTTCTACGATCTGGAGGAAATGTTGATCGCGCTGAAGCTGATCCGCAAGGTCAGCGAGCTCCCGGTCATTTGCCAGTTTGCCACCGAAGGCACGGGCTCGACGCATGACGGCATCCTGCTGACGGAAGCGTTCCGCATGCTGACGGCGGCCGGGGCGGACGTGATCGGTTTTAACTGCCGGAGCGGTCCAAACGGGCTGATGCGTTCGCTCCAGCGGGTCGCCAGCATGGAGGGTGCGCCGCCGATTTCGGTATTCCCGAACGCAGGGATCGCCGACTACGTGGACGGACGATACACTTACGCGGCGACTCCGCAATATTTTGGACAAACCGCCCGGAAATTCGTCGACCTGGGGGCGCGGATCGTCGGCGGCTGCTGCGGCACGACGCCCGAGCATACCGCCGCCATGGCACAGTCGCTTCAGAACTATACGCCCGATCCGAATGCTTTGCGCTTGCTGCAGGAAGTCGGCGGCAGAAGCGAGAGCGGCCGTAATGTGCCGCTCCTGCAGCCCGTATCGTCGCCTCCCGCTCCGGAGCCAAATCTCGTCGAGCTAGCGAAGGAGCGCTATACCGTCATCGTGGAGCTTGACCCGCCACGTGATCTGGACATCGAGAAATTCATGCAGGGGGCGCAGGCGCTCAAAAATGCCGGGGTCGACGCACTGACGATGGCGGACAATTCGCTCGCCGTCACACGAATGAGCAATTTGGCGCTCGGCAGTCTGGTGAAAGAGAGAATCGGCATGAAGCCGCTCATTCATATCGCCTGCCGGGACCGCAACATGATTGGCACCCAATCGCATATGATGGGGCTGCATGCGCTCGGCATCGACCATGTGCTGGCCGTGACGGGCGATCCGGCCAAGTTTGGCGATTTGCCGGGTTCGAGCTCCGTATACGATCTGACTTCGTTCGAGATCATCCGGATGATCAAGCAGTTAAACGAGGGAATCGCTTTTTCCGGCAAGTCGCTAAAGAAGAAAGCGAATTTCGTCGTCGGCGCCGCCTTCAATCCCAACGTCAAGCACTTGGATAAAGCGGTGCAGCGGCTTGAGCGCAAAATCGAGTCCGGCGCGGATTATATCATGACTCAGCCTGTCTATAATGCGGAGCTGATCGAGAAGGTGTATGAGGCGACAAAGCATCTGGATGTTCCGATCTTCATCGGCATTATGCCGCTCGCCAGCGGGGGCAACGCCGAATACCTGCATAACGAGGTTCCGGGCATTCAGTTATCGGACGAAGTCCGGCAGCGGATGAACGGACTCAAGGGCGAGGAAGGACGGGCCGTGGGCGTGCAGATCGCCAAGGAACTTCTCGATGCGGCAATGTGTTATTTTAAAGGAATTTACCTGATGACGCCGTTCCTTGCCTACGAGATGACCGTACAGCTGACGGAGTACGTTTGGGAGAAAGCGCAGCGGCTTGATTCCCACTTGTACCCACTATCAAAATGAATTAGAATAGGATAATGGATGTGAAGGCCATAGTCATCAGTATGACCGGCTTCGGACAAGCCGCACGTACGACGGACGGCTTCCGGATCCAGATTGACCTTAAATCGGTCAATCACCGTTACTGCGAGATCGTGGTACGGATGCCCCGGGAATTTGCCCGTTACGAGAACGCGGTTAAAGCCGCCGTTCAGCAGCATGTAAGGCGCGGGCGCGTCGATGTGTTCGTTACGCTGGAACGCGACCGCGACGTACCGCAAGCCGTCGAGATCAATTGGAGCTTGGCGATGGGCTACGTCCAGGCGGCCGAACAGCTGCGGGAGCGGTTATCCCTCAAGGACGAGCTGAGCCTGCGCGACTTGCTTGCCATTCCCGGCCTGGTTGAGATCGGGCAGAATCAGGAGATGGCCGAGGAACGGATGGAAGCGGCGCTCGTTGCCTGCGCAGCGGAAGCGGCTGGGGAGCTTTCGGATATGCGCGAGAAGGAAGGCGCCTTTCTTCAGAACGATCTGATGCAGCGTATCGGGACGATGGAGCAATATTGCAGCGCTGCGTCGGGAATCGCGCCTCAAGTGGTCCAAGACTACGCCGGCAAGCTCCGCGCACGGATCGAAGAGCTTTTGCAGCAAGCGCCTCCGGACGAGCAGCGGCTTGCGATGGAGATCGCCGTCTTCGCCGACCGCGCCAGCATCGCCGAAGAGCTGACCCGTCTGCAAAGCCATTGCAAGCAGTTCCGGGAACTGCTGAAGTCTTCCGAGCCGGTGGGCCGCAAGCTCGATTTTCTCGTTCAGGAGATGAATCGGGAAGCGAATACGATCGGTTCCAAAGCGAATCACGCCCAGTTGGCCGCCGTGGTGGTCGACATGAAAGCGGAGCTTGAAAAAATGCGGGAGCAGATTCAAAATATCGAGTAATTTTAAAAGAAAGTTCCAGGGGGAACCTATAACATGGCGATCAAACTAATCAACATCGGTTTCGGGAATATCGTATCTGCGAATCGAATCATTTCCATTGTCAGCCCGGAATCGGCACCGATCAAACGGATCATCCAAGAAGCGCGCGACCGCCATATGCTGATCGATGCGACTTACGGTCGCCGCACCCGCGCCGTCATTATCACGGACAGCGATCATGTTATTTTGTCTGCGGTACAGCCGGAAACGGTGGCGCATCGACTTTCCAATAAGGACGATGATCATGACGAGTAATGTAGGATATACCCCTGCGGATAAAGGAATCTTAATCGTGCTTTCCGGCCCTTCCGGCGTCGGCAAGGGTACCGTCTGTAAAGCGCTGCGGAGCTGCACGACGGATATCGTGTATTCGGTCTCCGCGACAACGCGGGCTCCGCGGCAGGGCGAAACGGATGGGGTCAATTATTTTTTTAAGACCAGAGAACAATTCCGGCAGATGATTGAGCAAGACCAGATGCTGGAATGGGCGGAATACGTAGGCAATTATTACGGGACGCCGCGCAAGTTTGTAGAAGACACGCTGAATACAGGCAAAGACATTATTTTGGAAATCGAAGTGCAGGGTGCGCTAAAGGTGAAGCAGAAGTTCCCGGAAGGGGTATTCATTTTTCTGCTGCCTCCGTCGCTGCCGGAGCTTGAAAGCCGTATCGTCGGACGCGGCACGGAATCCGAGGAAACGATTCGCAACCGCATGTCGGTGGCGGTCAACGAGATCGCGATGATGGAGCATTACGATTATGCGATCGTCAACGATCAAGTAGACCTCGCCTGTTCCCGCATCCGCAGCATTTTGACGGCGGAGCACTGCCGCAAAGATCGGATGGTTTCCAAAATTCAACATTGGATGGCTGAGGTGAAAAAATAAATGTTGTATCCTTCAATCGACAGACTTTTGGACAAGGTAGACAGCAAGTATTCGCTCGTGGTAGCGGCAGCTAAACGGGCGCGCATGCTGCGCGACGGTTCCAAATCCGAAGTGAAACAGAAGAAGTCGCATAAATATGTAGGTCTGGCTTTGGAAGAAATCTACGAAGACCATATTTCCTACGAGAAATTGCAAAACAAAGAATCCTTAAAGTAAACAACAACCCTCGCGGTTGTTATTTTTTTCGCAAGGATACGATTCATTGCCTGTAAGGGAAAGGAGCGAAGCCCCATGTTGAACGGAAAAACGGTCTTGCTCGGGGTCAGCGGCGGCATTGCCGCTTACAAAGCGGCGGCGGTGTGCAGCAAGCTGGCGCAGGCGGGAGCCGACGTGCGGGTAATCATGACGGAATCGGCGACCCAATTTGTGGCGCCGCTAACGTTCCAAACGTTGTCGAGACACGACGTCATCGTCGATACGTTCGACGAAAAGGACGCTTCCGTCGTATCGCACATCGATCTGGCCGACAGGGCGGACGTCGTCGTGATCGCCCCGGCCACCGCCAACGTCATCGGCAAAATTGCGCTAGGCCTTGCCGACGATATGCTCAGCACGACGCTATTGGCTACCACGGCGCCGATTCTCGTAGCTCCCGCCATGAATGTACATATGTACGCGCACCCTGCGGTGCAGGCGAATATGCAGAAGCTTGCGGAACGCGGCGTCCGGTTCATTGAGCCGGGTACCGGTCAGCTGGCTTGCGGCTACGTGGGCAAGGGCCGCCTGGCGGAGCCGGAAGAGATCGTGGCTGCGATCGAACGCTTTTTTCAAGAGAAGCGGCTGCTCGAAGGCAAGCATGTTCTGATTACGGCCGGCGCGACGGTGGAACGGATTGACCCCGTCCGGTATTTGACCAACGATTCCTCGGGCAAAATGGGGTATGCGATCGCTGAGGAAGCGAAGCGGATGGGGGCGAACGTGACGCTCGTCACGGGCAAGGTTTCAATTGCTGCGCCCGCCGGCGTGACCGTGGTTAAAGTCGAATCCGCACTGGAGATGATGGAGGCGGTCCTTTCCCGGCTGCCCGAGCAGGATGTAATTATCAAGGCGGCGGCTGTGGCCGATTACCGGCCTGTTGAGCAGGCGGAGCACAAAATCAAGAAAAACGAAGACGAAATGACGATGCGGCTGGTGAAAAATCCGGATATCGCGCAAGCGGTCGGCGAACGGAAAAAGCCGTCGCAGCTTCTCGTCGGTTTTGCGGCCGAAACGCAGCATTTGGAGACGTTTGCACAGGAAAAGCTGAAGAAGAAGCGCTGCGATCTGCTGGTAGCCAACGACGTGACGATGGAAGGGGCGGGCTTCAGCACGGATACGAACGTCGTACGGATTTACGATTCCGGGGGGCTGGTTGAAGCGCTGCCCCTGATGTCGAAAGGACAAGTCGCGGCCAGATTGCTTGCGCTCGTTGCGGATCGTCTCGGAAAGGGGAGATGACCGACGAATGTACGCCAAAGTCATTGTGGATGTCCCGGCCCGGCCTACGAACCGGGCATTTGACTATATAGTGCCGGAAACGATGCGGGATTACATCGCCGTGGGGAGCCGTGTAGGCGTTCCCTTCGGTCCGCGGACCGTACAAGGGTTTGTCGTGGAGCTTCACGACGGAACGGACCTCGACCCGGAGAAGCTGAAGCCGATCCGCCAAACATTGGACGTCACTCCTCCGCTAACCCCCGAGCTGGTGAAGCTGGGCCGCTGGATTAGCCGCACGTACCTTTGCCACGAAATGATTGCGCTGCAAGCGATGATCCCCGGTGCGCTGAAGGCCAAATACGAACGGCATGTGAAGGCGGCCGATGACCAAGAGACCAAAGAAAAGCAGCCGGAGCTGCTGCCTCTGCTCCTCCCCGAGCAGGAAGAAATCCTCGTTTATGTCCGCAGGCGCGAATCGGTCGAGCTGGAATCGCTGCTGCAAGCCTTCCCGGAAAAAGGCGCGCTGATCAAGCAGCTGATGGATGACGGTCGGCTGACGGAAATTCAAATGGTCAAAGACCGGATGTCCGCGAAAAAAGCGCTTTATGTGTTTCCGCCGAACGATCCCGACCAGTTGGAAGCGTGGCAAGCTGAGCTGCCAGCCCGTGCGGCCAAGCAAAAGCAGGTGCTCGCTTTTCTGCATGAGCATCCCAAGCCGATCAAGCTGACGGAGCTGCTGACGAAGCTGCAAATCACCGCCGCGGCGGTCAAGGGGCTCGCCGAACGAGGCTGGCTTCGGCTGGAGGAGACCGAAGTGCAGCGCGATCCCTATGCGTCGCGGACTTTCAAGCCGACCTCGCCGCTCCCGCTGATGCCCGAACAGCAATCAGTGTTCGAACGGATCAGAGAGGCGGTGCAAGGACGGACGCCGCGCGTCTTTTTACTGCACGGGGTGACCGGCAGCGGCAAGACGGAGGTGTATCTCCAGTCGATTCAATCCTGCTTGGATCAAGGCCGCGAAGCGATCGTGCTTGTCCCGGAAATTTCGCTTACGCCTCAGATGGTCGAGCGGTTCAAAGGAAGGTTCGGCAACCGGGTCGCCGTGCTGCACAGCCGTCTCTCTAACGGCGAACGCTATGACGAATGGCGCAAAATCGTGCGCCGGGAAGTCAGCGTCGTGATCGGCGCGCGCTCGGCGATTTTCGCGCCTTTTACGAATATCGGACTCATGATTATTGACGAAGAACACGAATCGACCTATAAGCAAGAAGAAAGTCCGAAATATCATGCCCGAGACGTGGCGATCGCTCGGGCGGGCGAACACGGGGCCTCGGTCGTGCTGGGCTCCGCTACCCCATCGCTGGAAAGCATGTACCGGACCTCCGTTGAAGCCGCCGCATCGGCAACCCCCGATCGGCCGGCATTCGAATTGCTTTCCATGCCTTCGCGCGTCGAGGGAAGGCCGCTGCCGCCGGTGAATATCATTGATATGCGTGAGGAACTGAAAAGCGGCAACCGGTCGATGTTCAGCCGCGCCTTGTATAAAGCGATCGAAGATCGGTTACACAAGAAGGAACAGGTCGTCCTGCTGCTGAACCGGCGCGGGTACGCCACGTTCGTCATGTGCCGCACCTGCGGCTATGTCGCCGATTGTCCGCATTGCGATATCTCGCTGACCTACCATCAAAGCTCCAAGGCGATCCGTTGTCATTACTGCGGCTACGCGGAGCGTGAATTGGCGGTCTGCCCGGACTGCGGCAGTGAGCATATCCGTCACTTCGGCACGGGAACGCAGCGGGTCGAGGAGGAGCTTGGCAAGCTGTTTCCCGGCATTCGCGTCATTCGCATGGATGTGGACACGACGACGGAAAAGGGCTCGCACGAAAAATGGCTCGGGATGTTCCGGAATCGTCAGGCTGACGTGCTGCTCGGCACGCAGATGGTCGCCAAGGGGCTTGATTTCCCCTATGTGACGCTTGTCGGCGCGCTCGCTGCCGATTCTGTTCTGAACCTGCCCGATTTTCGCGCGGCCGAACGGTCATTCCAGCTGCTGACGCAGGTGGCGGGACGCGCCGGACGGCACGAACTGCCCGGCGAGGTGTTCGTGCAAACGTACACGCCGGAGCACTACAGCATTATGAGCGCGAGCAAGCATGATTATATGGGCTTTATGCGCAAGGAGATGCTGATGCGCAAGCTGCACAGTTACCCGCCGTTCCACCGGCTCGTCTTGATTACGCTGTCGCACGAGCAGGTGCAGCTGCTGCTGCGTGCGGGCGAAATGCTCGCTTCCCGTCTGAAGGAGCTGGCCCAGACGATGCAAGCGGACGGAACCGAGCTTGAGGTGCTGGGGCCCGTCGCTTCGCCGATTTCAAGGATTAAAGATAGATATCGGTTTCAATGCATGATAAAATATCGGGGGGAGACGGACATCTCCGCCTTGGTCCAGAAAGCGGCCGCCGTGCTTGACGATACCGTGAAGCAGCACAAGCTGACGGTGGCGATTGATGTCGATCCCCAAGTGTTAATGTAACGAAGCTGTCAACCGGTCCATGCGGCCGGAATATACATAATGTGTCAGCCGGCTGCAGAAAAGCCGGTTCATTCTCTTGAAATGAAAAGGAAGGTGCTTATCATGGCAATCAAAATCATCGTGAAGGACCCGGACCCGGTGCTGCGCGAAAAATGCAAGCCCGTTCCTAAAATTACGCCGAACATTCATAAGCTGCTGAACGACATGGCGGATACGATGTACGATGCAGAGGGCGTAGGACTGGCCGCGCCGCAGATCGGTATTCTCAAGCGGGTCATCGTCATGGACGTCGGCGACGAGCACGGCTTGATCGAACTGATCAATCCGGAGATCATCGAGCGGGAAGGGGAGCAGTTCGGACCGGAGGGCTGCTTAAGCATTCCCGGATATACGGGGGATGTGAAGCGGGCTGCCCATGTGAAGGTGAAAGGTCTGAACCGCAACGGCGAGGAGATCGTCATCGAAGGGACCGAGCTGCTGGCCCGCTGCATTCAGCATGAGGTAGATCATTTAAACGGGGTGCTGTATACGGACTTGGCGGAAAAAATGTATCGCAGCGAGCAACAGGATCGTGATGACGCATGAGAGTGATTTTTATGGGCACGCCGGATTTCGCCGTGCCGTCTCTGCAGACGCTGCTGAACGATAAAAATCTGGAGGTCGTCGCGGTCGTTACGCAGCCGGACCGTCCGGTCGGGCGCAAGCGTGTACTGACGCCCACCCCCGTCAAGGTCGAGGCGGAGAAGCACGGCTTGCCCGTGCTTCAGCCGGAACGGCTGCGCCGCCCGGAGTCTGTGGAAGCGATCCGCGCTCTGCAGCCGGATCTGATCGTGACAGCGGCTTTCGGACAAATTTTGCCAAAATCGGTACTCGAACTGCCGAAGCTGGGCTGTATTAATATTCATGCATCGCTGCTCCCCAAATACCGCGGCGGGGCGCCGATCCATTACGCCGTGATGAACGGCGACGCCGTCACCGGCGTCACGATCATGTACATGGCGGAAGGCCTGGATACCGGCGACATGATCAGCAAAATCGAGGTGCCGATCGAGGATAGCGATACGACCGGCACGATGTTCGATAAGCTGAGCCTGGCCGGAGCGGAGCTGCTGGAGCGGACGCTGCCGGATTTGTTGGCGGGCCGTGTGCAGGCCGTGCCGCAGAACGATGCGGAGGCGGTATACTCGCCCAATATTACCCGCGAGCAGGAACTTATCGATTGGACAAAGCCGGCGGAGCAGCTGTGGAATCTGGTGCGGGGGCTGCATCCCCGTCCGGGAGCTTACACGCTGTGGAACGGCGAAGTATTTAAAATATGGACGTGCGCCAAGCCCGCCGAGTCGGATCGGGCGCCTGACGGCGTACAGCCGGGCACCGTGCTGGAAGAGGGAGAACGGGGAATCGCCGTGGCTGCCGGAAAAGGCGTGCTGCGGATCACGGAGCTGCAGCCGGCTGGCAAGAAGGCCATGGACGCCGCCGCGTTCGCGCGAAGCGGACAGCTGGTACCGGGTACTGTGCTTGGGACATAGTCGGGCGCTTGCGCTGTGAGATGCTGTGAGCTATAGAAGAAAAGCGGAGGAATTATGAGCGAAACGAATCAACCGTCCTCCGGACGGACCAAGCAGGCGGGAGCGGCAGGAGGCAAACGTATCGGTGGCGCGGCTTCGGGCAGAGACCGGGGGAGCCGTCCGGGGAATGTTCCCCGGTCAAGCAAAGGCCCGGTTCAAGGCTCGGCCAGGGAAGCGGCGCTTGCCGTGCTGGTGCGGATCGAGCAGGATCGTTCGTACAGCAATTTGCTGCTCAACCAGACACTGCAAAAGTACAAGCTGGACAAGCCGGACGCGGGGCTCGCGACGGAAATCGTATACGGAACGGTGCAGCGGCTCGGTACGATCGACTTTTTCCTGGAGAGGTTCGTCAGCAAAGGACTGGCGAAGCTGCAGCCGTGGGTTCGCAACCTGCTGCGGCTGAGCTTTTACCAATTGCACTATTTGGACCGGATTCCGGACCATGCGGTCGTCAACGAGGCGGTCAATATCGCGAAGCGCCATGGCCACCAAGGCATCTCCGGCATGGTCAATGGCGTGCTGCGCAGCGTGCTCCGCAGCAAAAGCGAGCTCGTCCTGCCCGCCGGGCTGCCGGCCGAGCGGCGCATTGCACTTGCGCAGTCGCACCCGGAGTGGCTGGTGCAGCGCTGGGTCCGCGAGTTCGGCGAGCAGACGGCCGAACGGCTCTGCGAGGCCAATAACACGCCGCCGCGCGTGAGCCTTCGCGCGAATGCGCTGAAGCTCGGCTCGGGCGAGCTGGCCGAGCGGCTGCGGCAAGGAGGGCTCGAAGCGGAGCCCTCCGCCGTTGCGCCCGCCGGCGTGATCGTGCGCGGCGGCGGTAATATGGCCCTCGCGCCGGACTATGCGGCGGGCCTGTATTCGGTCCAGGACGAGAGCTCCATGCTCGTCGCGGAATGGGTGGACCCGCAGCCGGGCGAGCGGGTGCTGGACTGCTGCGCCGCGCCCGGCGGCAAGACGACGCACCTTGCGGAAAAGATGGGCGACCGCGGCGAAATCGTCGCTTGCGACGTGCACGAGCATAAGCGGAAGCTCATCGAGGAGCAGGCGGAGCGCCTCGCGCTGCGGTCGATTCGGACGCTGACGGCCGATGCGCGCCGGTTGGCGGAGCGTTTTGCCCCGGAAAGCTTCGACCGCATCCTGCTCGACGCCCCCTGCTCGGGGCTTGGCGTCATCCGGCGGAAGCCGGACATGAAGTGGAGCAAGAGCGAAGCGGAGCTGGCGGACATATGCGATATCCAGCGGGAACTGCTGGAGGCGGTGCACCCGCTGCTGAAGCCGGGCGGCGTGCTGGTGTACAGCACGTGCACGGTCGAGAAAGCCGAGAACGAAGACATGATCCGCGAATTTTTGGAACGTCATGCTTCGTTTGCGCCGGATCTGCCCGAGGTGCCGGAGACGCTTAAGGACCGGTTGGACGAGGGGCTCGCTGCGGTGCGGATCATGCCGTACGATTACGGCTCGGACGGCTTTTTTATCGCCCGGATGCGCAAGCGAGCATAGAACCGCAAAATGTGGTAAAATAAAACGTGGCTTTTTTGGTGGAATGTCCCCCAAAAGGGCTTCACTATAGACTAAACAGGTTGTGATGCATACATGAATGAAATAGAAAGCAGATGGCAGCCGAAAAACGAAAAGCCGTACGTCTACGACTTTACTCTGGAGGATTGGCAGCAATGGGTCAAGGACAACGGTGAGGCGGGCTTTCGCGCCGGCCAAATTTTCGATTGGCTGTATGTGAAAAGAGTTTCAAGCTTCGACGAGATGACGAATCTGCCAAAATCGCTCCGGGACCGGCTTAAGGAGCAGTTCGACTTCGTCACGCTCACGGAAGTGGCGCATTACCGTTCGAAGGACGGGACCGTCAAGTTTTTGTTCGAGCTTAGCGACGAGAATGCCATCGAAACGGTCATCATGAAGCACAGCTACGGCAACAGCATCTGCGTAACGACGCAGGTCGGCTGCAGGGTCGGCTGTACGTTCTGCGCCTCGACGCTCGGCGGATTGAAGCGGAATTTGACGTCCGGCGAGATCATCGCCCAGGTGGTCAAGGCGCAGCAGCTTTTGGACGAAACGCAGGAGCGGGTCAGCAGCATCGTCATCATGGGAATCGGCGAGCCGTTCGAGAATTACGACGCGGTGATGAAGTTTCTCAAGGTGATGATCCATCCGAAGGGGCTGAATATCGGCCAGCGGCACATTACCGTGTCGACCAGCGGCATCGTTCCGAACATTTACCGGTTTGCCGACGAGGATACGCAGATCAATCTGGCGATTTCGATCCATGCGCCGAACGATGCGCTGCGTTCCAAGCTGATGCCAGTCAACCGCCGGTACCCGTTTGCCGAGCTGATCGAAGCCTGTCAATATTACGTCGCAAAAACAGGACGGCGTATTACGTTCGAATACGCGCTGATGGGCGGCGTAAACGATCAGGCCGAGCACGCGGAGGAGCTGGCGAAAGTATTAAAAGCTTTTCCGATGGCGCACGTGAACTTGATTCCTGTTAATTTCGTTTCCGAGCGCGACTATGTGCGTACGCCCCGGAATGATATCTTCACGTTCCAACGCATTCTGGAACGAAACAAAATCAACGCCACCATACGCCGGGAGCAGGGTAGCGATATCGCGGCCGCCTGCGGGCAGCTGCGGGCGAAGCATATGGAGTCGGGTGCGAGGTGAAGCAAGCGATGCTGAGATTGGCTTATCAATCCGATATCGGCCGGGTGCGTGCGGTCAATGAGGACCGCGCAGCCGTTCAAGAGGGCTTGAACGGCTGGACCCTCGCCATTGTCGCAGACGGCATGGGAGGCCACCAGGCTGGAGATATCGCAAGTCAAATGGCGGTGGAGCTTATCCCGCTGCAGGTGAAGTCCTTGGACCCGAACCGGTCGTCCAAGGAGCGGCAGCATAAATTGAAGGAAGCGGTCGAAGCCGCCAACGATAATATTTTCGAATTTGCGTCCGGACGCGAAAATTACCACGGGATGGGGACGACCGTCGTTGCCGTGCTGGCGAACGACGAGCGGGCCGTTATCGCGCATATCGGCGACAGCCGCGTATACCGGATTCACGACGGGCAGATCGAGCAGTTAACGGAGGATCATTCGCTCGTGAACGAACTGGTTAAAAGCGGCCAGATCACCCGCGAGGAAGCGAGCCACCATCCGCGGCGCAACGTTCTGACGCGGGCGCTCGGAACCGAGCCGACGATCGAGGTGGACGTGCAGGAAATCGGTTGGGGACCCGGCGACTTGCTGCTGCTGTGCAGCGACGGACTAAGCAGCCTGGTTGAGCCGGGCCAAATGCTCCAAACCGTGAAGGAGACGGACGGCTTGGAGCACAAGGTAGACCGCTTGGTCCAGGCTGCGCTGGATGCCGGGGGCGACGACAACGTAACGGTGCTGCTGATCGAGAACGGGCCGGGTTCGGCGGTACATGACGACGGGGAAGCGGGGTGAGGAAGGAATGATCGGTAAGCAGCTAGGAGGACGCTACGAGGTTTTGGGACGCGTCGGCGGCGGCGGAATGGCCATCGTATACAAAGGACTCGATATTTTATTGCATCGGCATGTCGCCGTGAAGGTGCTGCGCCAGCAGTACGTGCACGATGAAGAATTCATTCAGCGTTTTCGCCGCGAAGCGCAAGCCGCCGCCTCCTTGTCGCATCCGAACGTAGTCAGCATATACGACGTCGGCCAAGAGGAAGACATCCATTACATTGTGATGGAGTATATCGAGGGAACGAACTTGAACGAGCAGATTAAGGAAAAAGCTCCGCTGCAGGTGGAGGAAGCCGTTCATATTGCGAGCCAGATTTGCGACGCCCTCGATCACGCGCATCATAATCAAATTATTCATCGGGATATTAAGCCTCACAATATTTTGATCGGCAAAAACGGCCGCGTCAAAGTGACCGACTTCGGGATCGCCCGCGCCGTCACTTCTTCCACGATTACGCAGACCGGCTCCGTCGTCGGCTCGGTTCATTATTTTTCGCCCGAGCATGCCAAAGGGACCCCGACAGGCGAGCAATCGGACTTGTACTCTCTCGGGATTGTCATGTACCAGATGCTGACAGGCCGGCTGCCGTTTCTCGGCGAAAGCCCGATCAGCGTAGCATTAAAGCATTTGCAGGAGGATGTCGAGGAGCCCCGCAAGGTGAATCCGCTCATCCCGCAAAGCGTGGAAAACATCATTCTGCGCGCGATGCGCAAAAGCACGTCCGAGCGGTACCGTTCGGCCAAGGACATGCTGAGTGACCTCGAGTCATGCCTGCTGCCGCACCGCCGCAACGAGCCGAAAGTCAACTTTCTGGACGACGACGAGCTGGATGAGGAAAAGACGCGGGTCATGCCTGCGCTGCGGCCGGGACAATACGCCGTTGTGGAAGATGACGACGATGCGCCCCGCGCGAAGGAAACGGCGCCGCCCGAGAAGCAGAAAAAGGGCTGGGTCAAGCCGTTGGTCTGGTTCGTGGTGCTTATGGCGCTCGTCGGCGGGATGTGGTATGCGGTACAGTACGTGCAGCAGAAATTAACGGTGCAACGGGTCGATATCCCGAATGTGGTGGATAAGCCGCTTGCCGAAGCTAAGAAAATATTAGAGGACAGCAAGCTCCAAGTGGAAACGGATTATCAGAATGATGATGTAAAGCCGAAAGATATTGTCATCCAGCAAAGCCAGGCGAATAATCAGGTTAACGTGGGCACGGTGATCAAGCTGACTGTCAGCGCGGGGCCTACAAGCAAAAAAATTCCGGATGTTACAAACCTAAAGCTGGCGGACGCCAAAACAAAGCTGATCTCTCTTGGCTTCAAGTCGGATAATATCAAGATCGATCAAAAGTTCCTGGAAGCCGAGCCGGAAACGGTGACGTCTCAGAAGCCTACGCCCAATGAGGAATACACGATTCCGGACGATGTCAAGGTCGAGCTGACCGTTAGTAAAGGCCGGGAAACGTTCAAGATGCCGAACCTGATCGGCAAGACGGAGAACGAAGCGAAAACGCTCCTTAGCGCAAAAGATCTGAAGCTTTCTAAGGACGGGATTGTCCGCCAGCCGAGCTACAAGCAAAGCAAGGGCCGTGTAACGAAGCAATTTCCGTTCGAGCCAGACGACGATGTAATGCCGGGTACGGAAATTACGCTGACCGTCAGCTCCGGTCTTCCGCCGGAAGCGGGACAGATGACCGTGCCCGTGCAGATTAAGCCGTCCAAGGAAGGGCAGGCAGGTACGGCGAAAGTCATCCTGAGCGATGCGGCGGTCGAAAACGCGGAATACCAGAAGCTTACGAACGTGACCAAGACGGAAACGCTTGAAGTGAAGCTGGTCGTTTCGCCGGACAAAAATGCAACGATCCAGATTCGCGGGGATAACATTCAGAATGATTCGATGACGATCACCTATAAGGATTATCAGGATCAAAAAAGCGGCAAGACTCAGTCGAACGGTGCCGATACGCCACCTAATGCGGATACCGGGACGAACGGCGGCGGGAAGACTGAGCAGCCGGCGACTCCGGCTTCCGGCACGGGCGGTGCGAACGGCAAGCCGGCAAAACAGGGAAGCGGCGGAACGACGCCACCGCCGACCGGACAGAACGGGGGCGCAGCGACGCCTCCGGCCGGAAATACGACAGGCACAGGAGGCACGAATCCATAATGCCAACCGGGTTAATCGTGAAGGCGCTAAGCGGATTTTATTACGTGCTCGCCGATGACACGCAAACGACCGAATCGGTGCAATGCCGGGCGAGAGGTATTTTCAAGAAGCGCGGCATTTCGCCGCTCGTCGGCGACCGCGTGGTGTTCGGGCTGACGGAGAACGGGGAAGGAACGGTTGACGAAATTCTTCCCCGCTCCTCCGAGCTGATCCGGCCGCCGGTGGCCAATATCGATTTGGCCGTACTGGTGTTCTCGGTGACCGAGCCGGCGCTTAATTTGTCGCTGCTGGACAAGTTTCTGGTACACACGGAAAGCGCCGGACTCGATACGCTAATCTGCTTGACCAAGCATGATCTCATGTCCGAAGGAAGTTCGCCTGACAGCGTTTCCGAACAATTGGCCCCGGTGACCCGGCTCTACGAATCGGTCGGTTACCCGGTGCTTGTGACAAGCGCCAAGGAAGGCATCGGCGTGAGCGAAGTATACGATCGGCTGGCGGGCCGCATCGGGGTGTTCGCAGGGCAGTCCGGCGTCGGGAAGTCGTCGCTGCTCAACGCCATGGTGCCGGGGCTGTCGCTGGAAACGAACGAAATCAGCATGAAGCTCGGACGGGGAAAGCATACGACGCGTCACGTCGAGCTGATCCGGCTGCAGAACGGCGGAGTTATCGCCGATACGCCGGGCTTTAGCCAGCTTGACTTTTTGCAGGTAGATGCAGAGGGGCTCAGCGGGGCTTTCCGGGAATTTGCGCCTTATGCCGCAGCATGCCGCTTCCGCGGCTGCCTGCATCTGCACGAACCGGGCTGCAAGGTTCAGGAGGCCAAAGAAGCGGGCCATATCGCCGTATCAAGGTACAACCATTACATTCAATTTTTGAACGAGATTAAAGACAAAAAGAGGAGGTACTAGGATGCTGCATATCGCTCCTTCGATCTTATCCGCCAACTTTTCCAAGCTGGGTGAAGAAATTGCCGACGTCGAGCGCGGCGGGGCCGACTGGATTCACGTCGACGTGATGGATGGACATTTCGTGCCGAATATTACGATCGGACCGCTGGTGGTGGAGGCCATCCGTCCGATAACGAAATTACCGCTCGACGTGCATCTGATGATCGAGCAGCCGGACCGCTACATCGCCTCGTTCGTTCAGGCAGGCGCAGACCTCATTTCGGTTCACGCCGAGGCATGCGTCCATCTGCACCGGACACTTCATTATATCAAGGAGCAGGGCGTCAAAGCGGGCGTCGTGCTGAATCCGGCCACTTCGCTCCATGCTTTGGAGCATGTGCTTGAGGAAGGGCTGCTCGACTATGTGCTGCTGATGACGGTTAACCCCGGCTTCGGCGGGCAGAAGTTTATTTCCGCGACGCTGCCCAAAATCGCCGGATTGCGCCGCATGCTGGACGAGCGGGGACTTCAGCACGTGGACATCGAGGTCGATGGCGGCATCAATACCGAGACGGCCAAGCTCGTTGCCGAAGCGGGCGCCAATGTACTCGTTGCCGGGAATGCGGTGTTCAACCGGCCGGATCGTGCCGAGGCGATCCGCGCGATTCGGGAAGCCGGGAGCGACCGGTAAAATGCGGGCGCTGCAAATTTTTACCTTCAGTTTGCTATGCGCCGCCCTGCTGTTTGTGTTTTCCATTATCGACGGCGTGGTGAAGTTTGCCTTTTCGCTGGGGGCTATATACGTCGGTATCCAGTTTTTTAAGCGATACGAGACGCGCGGCCCGCGCATTGCATTCGTCTTGATCACGATCTTATTTTACTTTATTTATTCGGTGTTCTACGCGTTGTATTTGGCTATTCAGCAGCAGCAGGCTGCGGTTTGAGAAGAAAGAAACAGAACCCGGACGTGCATAACCGGCGCGGGGGTCGCATACACATGGTTACAAAAGTACGGCTTCCGGCTTTTGTAGCCTTTTTTGTTTTTTCGGTGCCCGGAATTTGCATGGCACGTTTTGGGGAGCAGCGGAATATACTTTTAACGAGGTGGTTAACTGCGCGCATGGCTTGAGGTCGGCTTTGCGTCGCAAAGCCAAGCGATGCTGACTTTGCTGCGCAAAGTCTGGAGGGAGGGTGCAAAATGAAATTTTACACTATCAAGCTTCCGAAGTTTTTGGGTGGATTTGTGAAAGCCGTACTTAATACATTCAGCAAAAACTGAAGGTACGCTTGCCCATACTTTGGCGCCGGCTGCCGGGCTAGGGCAGGCGCCACACCCAGGATCAACGGCTCAGCCGTCCTTGTCTTGCAAGACAAGCGCGTTTGTCAAGGATTCATTCTTGTCAACTAAAAAAAGCACCTGAGCCAGGTGCTTTTTGTCTGCGGACGCAGATTACACGCGAGTTACTTTTCCGGATTTCAGAGCTTTCGTGCTCACCCAAACGCGTTTCGGTTTGCCGTCGACCAGAATGCGAACCTTTTGAACGTTGACACCCCAAGTGCGTTTCGCTTTGTTGTTCGCGTGGGATACGTGGTTGCCGGTACCCGGGCCTTTACCTGTGACAAAACATTTGCGGGACATTGATTACACCTCCTTAAAGCTTACACGCTTCAAAAACACACTTAAACATCATATCACAGCGGCCTAAACGCCGTCAACGCAGCTTCTTCGTTTTCTTCCCCTGCCGCCCGCGTTTTATTTATTTCTTGCGGCGAATATAGTACAATGATTCGTAGTCCATGCTAATTTTGGGATCGAAGGAGCTGTATGGAGATGACAATCGAACTGGCTTCAGAATATGGAAAAATCTATGTTACGGACGAAGTAATCGCCGCACTTGCGGGTTCGGCGGCGTTGGACTGCTACGGACTTGTCGGGATGGCTTCGCGCAAGCAATTCAAGGACGGTATTGCCGAACTGCTGCGCGTGGACAATTTGCGCCGGGGAGTCGAGGTTCACCGCGACGAGCAGGATGTCCTGACTATTGATTTATATATCATCGTCAGCTATGGCACAAAAATTTCGGTCGTTGCGCATAACGTGCAGAGCAAAGTAAAATACATGCTTGGGGAAGTCGCGGGCCTGCAAGTGGCGAACGTGAATATTTTTGTCCAAGACGTGAGGATTGCGGAATGAGACCTGTGATGACAGCGGTAGTGGCCGAAATATGTTATGGATCGCCGACAGGGTTATAGCGAAAGGGGAACGGTCTTTTTGGGTAAGCGCTTAAAAGAAATGAATGGACAAGATTTCATCCGAATGGTAGAAGCGGGAGCGCATAGGCTGACGACGAATGCAGAGCGGGTCAATGCGCTCAACGTCTTTCCGGTACCGGACGGCGATACGGGCACGAATATGAATTTGACCTTGACTTCCGGGGTGGAAGAGCTTCGCCGCCGTCCGTCTGACCACTTGGGTAAAACAGCAGAAGCGCTTGCCAAAGGCTTGCTGATGGGCGCTCGCGGCAACTCGGGCGTGATTCTGTCGCAGTTGTTCCGCGGTTTCGCCAAAGCCGTATCCGACCTGCCTTCGGCTAATGCCCAGCAGGTGGCTGCGGCGTTTCAGAACGGCGTGGATATGGCCTATAAAGCCGTTGTCAAGCCTGTGGAAGGTACGATTCTGACCGTAGCCAAGGAAGCGGCGAGGCAGGGCGTGCAGACCGCCAAGCGGCAGCCCGATGTCGCTGTCGTGATGGCGGAACTGCTGGATAAAGCGAAAGAGGCGCTGGCCAAAACGCCGGACATGCTTCCCGTGCTGAAGCAGGTGGGCGTCGTCGATTCGGGCGGACAAGGGCTTGTGTATATCTACGAGGGCTTTGTGTCCGTTCTGGACATGGAGGAGGAAACGCCTGCAGAGGAGCCGGCCGATATGCCGTACGTCGCTTTTGGCGCGGTGCAGCCACTGGAGGAAACGCTAGAGCCGGCTGCGACGACGTTTGATTTTACAGGTCACGGGCGCGTGCAAGCGAAGCTGGCGACGGAGGATATCGAGTTCGGGTATTGTACGGAGTTTATGGTGACGCTGAATCCGGGCAAGCTGAACGACCGCAAATTTGACGAGGCTTTATTCCGCGAGGAGCTGTCCGCCTTCGGCGATTCCCTGCTTGTCGTGGCCGACGACGATCTGGTCAAAGTGCATATCCATGCGGAATTCCCGGGCAGCGTTATGAATCTGGCCCAGAATTACGGGGAGCTCAGCCGGATCAAAATTGAAAATATGCGCGATCAGCATACGCATCTTCTGATGGAGGAGGCCGGACCGTCCGGCGCGGTCGCGGCATTGGCCAAGGCGACGCATTTGCTGGACGCGGCCAGAGAGCTCGAACTCGGCAAGCCGACCGTCCATGGGGCGAACGGTTCGTCCCGCGAGCTTAAGCCGTACGGCTTTGTTGCCGTATCCGCGGGGGAAGGCATCTCCGGTATTTTCAGCAGCTTAGGCGTCGACCGGATTCTGCACGGCGGACAAACCATGAACCCGAGCACCGAAGATATCGTCCGCGCCGTCAGCGAGGTCGAAGCGAGAACCGTGTTCGTGCTTCCGAACAATTCGAACATCATCCTGGCTGCGCAGCAGGCCGTGGAGCTTGTGGAGGATAAGCAGGTTGTCGTTGTTCCCAGCAAGTCGATTCCGCAAGGCATTGCCGCTGTCATCGCATTCCAGGAGGAAGCGGCTCCCGAAGAAAACATCGCCGAAATGCAGCAGGCGCTGCAGCAGGTACAGGCCGGTCAAATCACCCATGCCGTACGCGACACGCAAATGGACGGGATCGATATTAAACAGGGCGACTACATCGGCATTCATAACGGCCGCATCGTTTCCTCGGCTCCGGACCTCGTCGATTCCTGCAAAAAGCTGATCGACTCCATGCTGGATGCGGGTGCGGAGATCGTGACCTTGTATACCGGAGCGGACGCGGTGCAGGAGCAGACCGAGGAGCTTGCCGGGTATGTCGAACGAACGTATCAAGAGGTGGAAGTGGAAGTGCAGGACGGCGGGCAGCCGCTCTATTACTACATCATTTCTGCGGAATAAGCGGTTCGTTTTCGAAGCTATGTCTATAGATCAAAACTTTGCACAGAATTGAGGGAGGCTATTGAGCCAGGTTCGTATTGTAACGGACAGCACGGCGGATATTCCGGCCGACCTGCGGGAGCGGCTCGGCATTGAGATGGTGCCGCTTAAAGTATTGTTCGGCTCGGAGGCATTTCGCGACGGAGTCGATATGGGTCCGGAGCAATTTTATGACAAGCTGGCCTCATCCGGTATTTTTCCGACCACATCGCAGCCGTCGCCGGCCGATTTCATCCAAGTGTATCAGAGGCTTGCGGCGGAAGGCGCCGACTCGATCATCTCGATTCATTTATCATCGCAGATGAGCGGCACGTACCAGTCCGCCCTCGTGGCGAAATCGATGATCGACGAGACGGCGGATATCGAGGTGGTGGACAGCCGTTCGGCTTCCTTTGGCATCGGCATGCTCGTCGTAGCTGCCGCAGAGGCGGCAAAGCAGGGGAAGAGCAAGTCGGAAATTTTGGAACGGATTGCGTCGCTGCGCCAAAGCATCGGGCTTTATTTTTTGCCGGATACGCTTGAGTATTTGCACAAGGGCGGACGGATCGGCAAGGCTGCGGCGCTCTTTGGCTCCTTGCTTAATATTAAGCCGATTCTGTCGATCAACGATGACGGAGTCGTGTTTTCCGTCGATAAGGTTCGCGGACAGAAGAAAGCGATGAACCGGATCATCGAGCTGCTGCAGCAGGATTTTACCGGTAAACCGATCGATTTGGTCATGGCTTATACGACCGGACGCGAGACGGCGGAGCAGTTTTGCGCTCTGCTGCAGCAGCATTTTGAAGTAAAAAGCGTGCATTACACGCATATCGGGCCTGTCATCGGAGCGCATGTCGGACCCGGAACCGTAGCGGCCTTTGTCATACCGGTCTGATATGACCTTGGATCTTTATTCGCTTCCGGTCACGAAGGTGTCCGGCGTCAAAGGCAAGAAGCCCGAGGAGCTGCTTGCGCTCGGCATCTCGAGCGTCGGAGAGCTCCTCGATTATTATCCTTTCCGCTACGAGGATTACACGCTTCGCGATTTGACGCAGGTGAAGGACGGAGATCGGATTACGGTGCAGGGCACGGTCGCGGGGGTTCCCCAAGTGCAAATGTACGGGCGTGCCAAATCGCGTATGACCTGCAAAATCGTGGTCGATCCGCTCTTCATTACGGCCGTCTGGTTCAACCGCCATTTTTTGAAGGACAAGCTGACAGCTGGTACGGATATCGTCTTGACCGGAAAATGGGATCAGAAGCGGCTGCACTTGACCGTGACGGAGGTGGAATTCCCGGGTCGCGGAACGTCGCAGACCGGGACGCTGCAGCCGGTTTATTCGGTGACGGGATCGATTACGCAAAAGTGGTTTCGGCAAACGACGAAGCAAGCGCTGCTGCAATTCGGCGACCTCATTTCCGAGGTGCTTCCGGGCAAGCTGCTGCGCAAATACAATCTGCTGCCCCGCAAGCAGGCGGTCGCCCTGCTGCATCTGCCGGGCAGTATGGAGCAGGGGCAGCGGGCGAGACGCCGAATGGTGTTCGAGGAGCTGTTCTTGTTCCAGCTCAAGATGCAGGCGTACCGCTCGCTGAATCACGAGCGGGCGGACGGGGTCGCGCACCCCGTAGATTTGCCGGCTGTCCGCGCGTTTGTACGCGCGCTGCCGTTCACGCTAACGGCTTCCCAGAAAAACGTGCTGGCCGAAATTCTTCATGATCTGCAGCAGCCTTTCTGTATGAACCGCCTGCTGCAGGGCGATGTAGGCGCAGGAAAAACCGTCGTCGCGGCGGTGGCGCTTTTTGCCGTCGTCAAAGCTGGCTACCAAGGCGCGCTGATGGTGCCGACGGAAATTCTTGCGGAACAGCACAAACGCTCGCTCGACCGCTTGTTCGAGCTATACGGCATCCAGACGGCGCTGCTGACCGGCAGCTTAACGGAGCGGCAGCGCCGGGATGTGCTCGGCTCGCTGCAGATGGGGATGATCGACATCGTTGTCGGCACGCATGCGCTCATTCAAGAGGATGTGTTTTTCCGTCGGCTCGGACTCGTCGTTACGGACGAGCAGCACCGCTTCGGCGTACAGCAGCGCAGTATTTTGCGCCGTAAAGGAATGAATCCGGACGTGCTCACGATGACGGCGACGCCGATTCCGCGGACGCTCGCGATTACCGCTTTTGGCGATATGGACGTCTCGACGCTGCGAGAGCTCCCTAAGGGACGCAAGCCGATTCAGACGTATGCGGTGACTCACAATATGCTGGAGCGCGTCCTTGGCTTTATTCGCCGCGAGGTGGCCGCTGGGCGGCAGGCGTATGTCATCTGTCCGCTGATCGAGGAATCCGAGAAGCTCGACTTGCAGAACGCGATTGATGTGCACGCGCAGCTTCAATTTGCTTTTCCGGAATATAAGGTCGGGCTGCTGCACGGACGGATGGCCCCGGCGGAGAAGGACGATGTGATGCGCCAGTTCAGCCAAGGCCAGCTTCATGTCCTGGTCTCGACGACGGTTATTGAGGTCGGGGTGGACGTGCCCAATGCCACGCTGATGGTCGTCTATGACGCCGACCGGTTCGGACTATCGCAGCTTCACCAGCTGCGGGGCCGGGTCGGACGGGGCGAGCACCAATCGTACTGCGTGTTGATTGCCGATCCGAAGAACGAAGTCGGCAAGGAACGGCTGAAAGCGATGACGGACACGAACGACGGCTTCGAGATTGCGCGCCGCGACCTCGAATTGCGGGGGCCCGGTGATTTTTTCGGCACGAAGCAGAGCGGGGTGCCGGATTTCCGGCTCGCCGACATGGTGACCGATTTTGAAGTGATGGAACAGGCAAGAGACGATGCGGCCGAGCTTGTCAAGCAGCCGGATTTCTGGACCGAGGCCGACTACGTGCCGCTGCGTCACTATTTGCAGCGTGAGCGCATCTTCGACAGCGAGATGCTGGACTAGACGATAGCCTGCTTGACGCTCCGCCTGCGGCGGGAAGGGGAAAGACGGCGAAAGAATTAGGTACACAAGACCAAGCCCTCCGACATAGACTTACTGTATGGTAGTTGTAAGTCCTATTTGCAAGAACGCGGAGGTGTGCGGCATGAGCTATACACAGTACGGCTTTGATCCTGCGCAAATCGAGCGGATCAAGCTGAAGATGAAAAATCCGGAGACGAAAGAACGGGTCAAAATGATTTTGCAGGGCGTAACGAAGTACGATTTGCAGGACCGCGTGAAGGTTCGCCGGTTCGTCGGCATGCTGACGAAGACGCTTGGCGAAAGAGTCACCGAGCAGCAGACCGAGCAGCTCGTCCAGTTCGTTATCTCGCAAAAAATCGATCCGAACAATGCGTTTCATCTGATTAAACTATGGAGCATGTTCCGCTAAGCGGGCATGTTCTTTTTTTCGTCGAAACGCCGGGCTCCTGTCCAATTGTCAAATGAAGCGGAGCAGGCTATAATGCTGATAGATTGCTAGATTGTGGAAAGGGGAACGATATCGATATGTCTACTTCGGAATCTTCATCTTCATCCAAAGACAAAGCAATGTCCCGCCGCGAGCTGCTGGCCACGATGGGCACGGCGACGGCCGGCATGATCTTGGCCGCCGGTACGGGCTGGAGCGGTACGGCCGCTGCGGAGCCGATGCCCAATCCGATGCAAAATCCAGGGTTTCGCCCGGAATCGGTTGCCTGGATCAACGTGAAAACCTACGGAGCGCAAGGCTCGGGTCGTTTTGACCAAAACGACGCGCCGGCGATTCAATCGGCCGTCGAAGCGGCGGCGCCTTTGGGAGGGACCGTGTATTTTCCGCCCGGGCGCTACATTCTCAGATCCGCCATTATGCTAAGGCCGAATGTGCGTTTGGTCGGAGATGGGCCGGGTGCATCCATACTGAAGGCGGCGGAGCCGAATCTATCTATGGTGATGGGGCTCAGCACGAAGAAGAATGCGGTCGAAGGGCTTGGCTTCGAAGGCATGGGCGCCATTTCGCCGGCAAATTACAAGATGACGGAACGCGGCGTTTATTTTGAAAAATGCGAACACGTCTCCGTTCGGAATTGTTTGTTCACCGGTATCGCCAACGGCGTATGGTTCAGCGACAGCCGGCACGTCTCGGTTAGCCAAAGCTCGTTCTCCCAGCTAATCGCTTACGAAAACTTTTACGAAGGCCATGGGATCTTTGCCGAGTCGGCGTCGAATTTCCGGCTGACGGATAACCGGTTTCATTTGTTGAAAAGACCCTGCATCTATATTTCCGCAGGCAGCTCGTATTCGATCGTCTCCGATAACGTGGCGCAGCAATGCGACGATGCCTTCATCGTGATATCTTCCAAGCTGAAGCCGAGCTCGTACCACCGGATCGAAGGCAACATATTGTCGGCGGAAGGGCTGGGAAACGGCGCTTATGCCGGCAAGCAGGGCATCGTGCTGCGCGATTACTGCACGGACAACGTGATCGTCCATAACATTATTTCCCGGGCAAAAGAATCCGGCATCTCGCTGACGGGCGACGGCGCGGCAGACGGCGAGCGGCCGTTCGGCAACATCGTTTCCGGCAACAAAATCGATCAGACCGGGCGCGGCATCGTTCTGCTGAACAGCGATGTTACTACGGTGACGGGCAACGATGTGCGGCGGGTCCAAACCGGCATTGCCCTTGAAACGTCCGGCAATGCCGACGGCTCCTTCTGCCGGCACAATCTCGTCACGGGCAATATGCTGTCCCGCTGTTCGGCAGCCGCCATCCAGATCGCCGGCGGCCGCTGCGAAAATAACACGGTGTACGGCAATGCCGGTACAGGTAACGGCGAAATGCTGGCCGATCAAGGGAAGGATACGTCGAAGACGGGCTTTTAACCTCTGAAACATACGAATCCCGAAATCAAATAACTCGGCAAGCGGACAGCCGGTGGGAGAAATGAAGATCCCGACCGGCTGTCTGTTTTGCCACAAATCGTTTTATTTTGCTGTGATCCAGATCACAAAGGCGTTCCGGGCGTCCTTGTATACTTTCTTATGTAGGTAACGAAATCCGCAATGATGAAATGAGGGATAACGAATGTTAAACGAACAGACGATCCGCGTGATTCAATCGACGGCTCCGCTTCTGGAGTCGAAGGGGACTGCGGTCACGAAACGATTTTATGAAATTTTGTTCGTCGAGCATCCGGAACTGCTGAACGTCTTTAACCATGCGAACCAAAAGCAGGGGCGTCAGCAGACAGCGCTGGCGAATGCCGTGTATGCCGCTGCCGTGCATATCGATAATTTGGCTGCCATTTTGCCTGTAGTGAAGCAGATCGGGCATAAGCACCGGAGCCTTGGAGTAAAGCCCGAGCATTATCCGATCGTAGGCCGGACGCTGCTGACAGCCATGCGGGAGGTGCTCGGCGAGGCAGCTACGGACGAGGTGCTGCAGGCGTGGGAAACCGCCTATGGCATCGTTGCCGACGCCTTCATCAGCGTAGAGGCGGAAATGTATGCCCAAGCCGAACGGCAGGCGGGCGGCTGGGAAGGATTCCGGGCATTCCGGGTGGAGCGCAAGCAAAAGGAAAGCAGCGTCATTACGTCGTTTTATTTGGTTCCGGTTGACGGCGGCGCGATTGCCTCGTTCGAGCCTGGGCAGTATGTCAGCGTGAAGCCGGAAATGCCCGGCGAGACCTATACGCATATTCGGCAATACAGCTTGTCCGACGCGCCGGGCAGGCCGTATTACCGCATCTCCGTCAAACGCGAGGACGGCGCGCCGGAGCGCCCGGCCGGCAAAGTGTCCGTCTTCCTTCACGAGCACGTGAACGAAGGCGATACGCTATGGCTCACCGCTCCTGCCGGAGATTTCACGCTCGATACCTCCGACCCGCGCCCGGTCGTTTTACTGAGCGGCGGCGTCGGTCTAACCCCGCTGCTCAGTATGCTGAAAACACTCGGCGAAACGGCGCCGGACCGGCAGGTCACGTTCATTCACGCGGCCCTGAACGGCGAGACGCACGCGATGCGCGCCGAGGTGGAAGAACTGGCCCGTAGGTATCCGGGCTTCTCGCATCGCTTTTGCTACCAATCGCCGACCTCTGCCGATCGGGCGGAGCGGACGTTCCACAAGGAGGGCTACATCGATCTGGAGTGGCTGCAATCCGTCGTTCCTTCGCCGGATGCCGCGTTCTATTTCTGCGGACCGGTGCCGTTCATGAAGACGGCTAACCGGGTGCTGCAAGCATGGGGCGTACGTAAGGAGGACGCGCGTTACGAGTTTTTCGGACCGGCTGGTTCGCTGGAGGAAGCCGGGGAGCCAACGGCTCAGGCGCACCGCTAAAATGCGGTTTGGATAAAAGAAGCAGCGCAACTAAAGGACTTTAGCGTTGGCGTTTGCTATCATCCTGGACCTGCAAGGCAGCGCGATTGCCTGCTTGAGCACGAAGCAGACGATTGACCGTCTCGCGGCGCAGCCCGATAAACTGGCCGATTTCCTCCTGTGTCAGCAGATCGGTCAAACGAGCCGGGGCAATATAGGCTTCGAACCAGGTTTGCAGCTTTGCGAGCTTGTCTGACGGCGCGATCTGCGTTAGTTGATCGATGCGCTGCTGCATCATTCGCAGCTTGCTCTCCAGCAGCATAGCGATCTCAAGACACATTTGCGGTTCCCGTTGAAGCTTGGCATACCATTCTTGAGCGGGAAGCGTTTCGATCTCGCAGGTCATGAGCGCAATCGCGGTCCCGTAATATTCTTTCGGACTGATTAAGGAATGATGAGGGATCGTCTCGCCCGGAACGATAATATTGACCAAGACGGGATGTCCGTCCTCGTGAATGCGGACAATTTTAAGCAGGCCGCTCCTGATGCGATACAGCGGTCCGGTTTCTCCTTGGCGAAACAACGTTTCGCCCTTGTGCAGCAGCATACGTTTTCACCTTTATTTCCAGTTTTTGGCGTTCCGTCTCTGCTGAGGCGGGACGCTTTTCTTTTTCCGATTATAGCACGATCCAAGGATACGCTCATAGTGAAACAAGACTAGAACGGCAGGCACAAGTGTAATTCATTTGCCGTATTGCTCCATGAATTTTGCAACGTCTTTTAAATAATTGGTCAAACGCACACTGATCTCTGATCGAACGACATCGCGAACGATACCGAATCGTTCTTCGTAACCCCGGCATATGATTTTGTAATAAATAACCAGATCAATCTGCTCGTCGTTAATCACTTTAATGTTTCGTTTGCTTAATTCCCGACGTAACGAGTACATGTCTTTATGGATTTGGTTCATAACGGTTTGCGCCGCGATCATATATAACCGTTTTAAGATATTTGTTGAGGCTCTTATTTCCTCGATATTCCGCTCAATCATGGTTAACATATGAGGCAGCAGAATGTAATCCCGAGCCATGGTGTATTCTTCAGGCGTCGGTCGAGACGTTTTGGAATCATGACGAGCCTCATATTGCTCCGTATGTTCCGTTAGCGTCATTTTCGACTGCCAGCGACCATTCCCGTCTAGTTTGCTCATGCCCAGTGCCCCCCTATTTGAGCTGCCCTTTCGAATGCCTGAGCCGTTTTTAACAAGGACGATGCACGGATAATAGCTGTTGGTCCAAACCTCTCTTTTAGCGCATCGACCGCTTTTTCACGGCGAATTAATCGTTCTCGATCTTCAAATAAGTCAAGTTGATAAACATCATCTTTCGAAAGGTCCGTGAGCGTAATATGCAAATGAGTAAGAGGCAAGCCCTTCCAGTGCTCCAAAAAGAGTGAGCGTATAACCGGGCCGATTTCATGTTCCAAATGGGTAGGACGGGGCAATGTTTTTTGCCTCCCGAAACCTGAAGACCGGTACCCGTCGGTTTCTGCGGCTCCCACGGCAACGACTTTACCCATATATCCGTAGCGCCTGGCACGGCGGCAAACCTCCACGATCAGTTCGATCATAAGGGGTTCAATGTCTTCGATCGTTCGATAAGATTGCCATTTTAATGCCCTGCCGTGGTTGATCACTTTAATTTGGCTTCGCATTCCGGTGACAACGGGACTCGGGTCGATGCCGTTCGCCGTTTGCCAGTAATATTCCGCTTGAATGTCACTTTGCCGGCCCATACGGAAGCGCATCCGTTTTTTGAATTCACCGAGATCGAGACGCGCTATATCGCCAATGGTGTGTAGGCCCATTCGGGCAAAATGGGAAGTCATTCGCCCGGCTACCATAAACATTTGATGGACAGGCAGGGGCCAAAGTTCTTTTTCGATATTGTCATGGGTAAGTTCAAATATACCTGCAGGTTTCTTTTTTGCGAAATTATCCGTAGCCATTTTGGCAAGAATTTTGTTGGGGCCGATACCGACACGGGACCATACTCCAGTTGAAAGCTTTACCCTTGTTTGTATCAAACGGGCAATCTCTTCAGCAGAGCCGAACAAGGCCAAAGATCCTGTCACATCGAGAAACTGTTCGTCGATGGAGAATGGTTCAACTTGATCTGTAATGGATTCGAAAATTTCTGTAATGAGCAGGGATACCGAGATATACGTTTGCATTCGTGGCCGTATGACGACCAAATCCGGGCATTTGGCCAGCGCTTCACCAACTCTTTCGGCTGCAGTCACACCGCGTGATTTTGCAATCGGGCAGGCAGCTAAAATAATTCCACTACGGCGTGCCGGATCGCCAACCGCAACGGGTTTATCCCGATATTCCGGGTGCGCTGCTTTTTCGATACTCGCGTAAAAACTTTGCCCGTCTGCCATGAGAACCGTTCGTTGCATTTCATCACCTGCGAATATATGTTCGTATATAGTTATTATATACAGAACGCATGTTCCTTATGCAAAGGTAAATAATTGAAATTGCCGGGATGATTAAAAAAACCTCCGGAATCAAAATCCGGAGGTTGTATAATTGTTTTTACGATGCGAGCCATCTTAGCTGTCGATGCTCTCCGTTTCCTTCGTTTCGAGCAATTCGTCAATTACGAATTTATAATCGTGATAATCGCTTTTCAAGACTTTATATTTGGAAGTGAAGCTCTTTGTTTTGCGGCTGCCATCGCCATAAGAGATGGTGTACTTCTCCGATGTCGTAACGACGAAGGTGGAATCGTCCAATTTTTCTGCCGACTTGGCTTCGGCAAGGGTCATGGATTCCTTGATCCCTTTGCTTTTCAGGTATTGCATGAAATTCGCCTGTTCTTGGTGTTTTTTTGAACTTAAATACGGCGTCACGACCTCAATGTCGTCTGTAGTCAGGGCCCACATGCTTTTCGCCAGGAAAATCTCGACCATCATCTTGGCCAGTTCCTCGTCGCCGGATGGCTTCGCCGGACTCTGCGGAAGCGGTTGGGGATTAATTTCGCTTTTCGTCAGATCGGCTGATTCGGCCCCCGTCAATTCCACATACTTGGCCAGCATGTTGGCGGCTTCGGTTGCATGATTTCTTTGCTCGGTCCCGCTTTTCTCCAAATATTTTCTATCGGACTCGGCGTTATCGGCCGCTTTGGAGGCAGCATCGATATATTTGTAGGGATAGGTATGACCTTGCGCGTACTGCGTGTTTTTCTTGATGGCGGAAATATTGCGCTCGTAGCTGCTCACCGTATATTTATAGCTCTCTGCAGCCTCATGCGCAGCTTGCATTTCCGTCAAATATTTGCCGCGGTAGGTCAAAGCATCGACGAACTTGGATTGAATATCTTTTAATTTCGCCGATAGAACTACGCTCAGCACTTCGTCCTTAAGCTTGTTGTTTTTTTCGACGAGAGCGTCGACTGTACTATAAATGGTATACGTATCGTCTTTGGGCTTCTTTAACTGTTTGATTTCCGAATCGATGTTGTCGCTTCGCTGTATGACACTCTGAAGCTTTTCGATATCCTTCAATCGGTCTTTGTACTCCGCGATTGCATTTTCTAAGTTAAGACTGGAGTAATCCTTCTTTTCCGCCGTAAGCGAAGCGTATTTGGGATTGCTGTTCAATTCTTTCACTTGGGCTTCAAAATTGATTGTTGATTTGGAATTTTCATAAAAACTGACGATTTCCTTAAGCGTTTTTTTGTCGACAGGAGGCGTTTCTATTTGCTTTTTGAATGCGGAGCCCGCCGCCTGAATCGAATCAAAATCCTCATTGTATTGCCTGACCAACGAATCGTATTTCATGTTATTTGTAAGCTTGTAGGCGATTCCGCCGGTCGCTGCCAATACAACGAGAAGCGAGCTCAGGATGATGATCAGCTTCTTATTTGATTTTTTTGCCGCTGTTCCCGTCTCCTCAGACGTTGCCGGGTTGTTTGTCCTATTTTCCATACTCGTCATTACTCCCATTCCGATTTAGTTAAGGGGCTTCCATGATGTGGGAACCTTCTGTAGAAAGAATTTCAATATAAAGTGCGATTTTCCTTCATAATTCGACAAAAAAATCGACAAAAAAACGTAACGGATGGAAGAAACCGTGCCAAATGGATGATGGACGGAATAACCCATCTGCATCTTGAGCAAACCGGGGTTGAAAAAGACGCAGCAGCTGGATAAAAATAAGCAGTACGTTTGCCGATGTTCAGGCCGACGTACTGCTTGTGTGCTTTGGACCAACTTGGCCGAAGTCTGCGGATATGAGAAAAGGGAGGGGCGGCGGTCACACAGGCCGCGCCCCTCCTTTGCTGAAACGAGTTTATTATTGAACGGATTGCAGATGCTCGGCGAGACGATCCCAGGTTTCGGTAACTCCTTGCTCCATTCCCATATCGATAACGGTTTTGAGCGCTTCGGCAGAAGGATATTGGGCCCGGCTGACAAGCTTCGTCTTGCCTTCGAGCTCTGTGAAAGTCATTGTAATGAGAGGCGCGGGCATCCCTTCCGCTTCGTTGCCTTCGGCATCCGAGAAGTAATCCGGGTAGACAATTTTCTCCGCTTCAACGATTTCCTGATAGACGGCTTTGCCCCAAGATTCGAATCCGTAAAAATCGCCTTGGTTCTTATCGATACACTTCATACAGTAATGCCAGATGCCGCCTGGACGAAAATCAACGTTGCAAACCGTAAGCGTCCAGCCGCGCGGTCCCCACCAGTGCTTGAGATGCTCGGCCTGTGAGAACGCTTTAAATACAAGCTCGCGCGGCGCATTGAACACTCGCTCCAGAATAAGCTCGTGACCTTCTACCTTGATCGTCATTGGGTTTGACATCCAAAATCCTCCTAATATTGTTTTCGGTACATGACCGGGTATTTTATTTGTCGGTACCGTAGTCTTGCTTAAAATATACCTCATAAGGAATATTCCTGTCAAGGAATATTTAAAACATAATTTTAATGCGTGAGCGGGCCATCGGAGCGGTATGTGTCGTGAGAGGGCGAGCGTTCGGGAGCGGTACTTTTTTGTCGCTTCGCGAATCCGGGGCAACTTTTGCTTGACGTGCCGCGTCAGAAATCTATAATCGATTTTGGATGCAGCTTCCGGACCAGGGAGCAAACCGCCATGGCGGACTGTGAAACCTTTTCGCCGTTGTGCGTATATGTTTAGAGTATCTCTGAGAATGACCCGTTTCCGAGAGGGAGAAAAGGAGCGCCGAAGCATGAGGACACGATTGGAATACCGTTTGTATGCCGAGGGCGGCGAGACGTTTCCGCTGCTGTATTATTATGACCGGATCGGCCGGGACGAGGTCGCTTTGCGTTTTGCGTGCGACTTTTTTGTTAAGGACGGCAAGGTGTATGAGAAAACCTCGTGCGCTGTGGAGCCGGAGTGTTATGTCGTTTATGTGCAGGAGGCGCTTGACGAGCGGACGATGTTATGGGGGAAGCCGGAAGGTCCCCGCGGCGTTCGCATGGAGCTAAGGGAATACCGCGAATGGACGGCGGAATACCGGCTGGTGCATACGTTTACATTTCCTGATACGCTGGAGGCGATGCTGAACCTTCAGGCGAATTATTTGTATGCGGAGGGCCGGGAATGGCAGCGCACTTGCGCCGAAATCGACGAAGACCGGGAGACGTATGTATATTATGCCATGCCGGTGTAGCCGCAATTCAAACCGGGATAAACAGGAGTGACGAAGAATGGAACAGCAAAAAAGCAACAGGACACGCAAACTGGTAGCGCTGTTCGTGGCGTCGACACTGGTGCTCGGCGGCACGGCGGGCTGCTCCAATTCCCAGAACTGCGCCGATCGAAACGGGGACGGTTACTGCGATAACGGCAGCGGCGGTTCGTCCGGAGGACATTATTATGGCGGCGGGGGCTCAGGCGGAAGCTCCTCTAAAGCGTCTTCGGACAGCTCTTCCGGGATTAGCAAAGGCGGCATCGGGGGCAGCGGCAGCTCAAGCTCCTAGCGCCAGAGCTGCCACGGGCGGTCCGACGCAATAAAAAGCAACGATCAGAGAGGAGTCGTGCTGGCATGAGCATGGCAAAGACGCTGCGGCCGGACGCTTCTTATGCGGAACGCCGGGAAGCGATCTATGGGCCGCTGCGGCAAGAGGGTGTATTTACATGGGACTGCTTATACGGCCAGGAATATGCGCTCGCCGGGTTGTACCAGTTGGAGCGTGCGAAGCTGGAAGAAATGCACAGAGCCGCCGAAGCGTTAGGGCGCATCTATGCCAAGACCGTCCGGATCGTCCAGCAGGGTGAGCCGGCGCTTTTGGCTGAATTGGGACTGCCTCCCGCGTCGTTCGGCGCTGTCCGTCTCCGGTTTGATGAAGAGATCCCGACGCTGATCGGGCGGTTCGATTTTGCTTTGACGCCGCAAGGGCTCAAGATGCTTGAGTTTAACAGCGATACGCCGACCGGGATCGTCGAAGCCTTTCATGCAAACGGCCGGGTGTGCGCCGCCTATGGCGAAGAGGACCCGAATGAAGGCTGCAGCGGGGCTTTCCGCCAGGCGTTCAAACGGATGCTTGACCTATACCGCGAAGCGGGCTATGCATCCGAGCATGTCGTCTTCAGCTCGCTGGATTGGCATGAAGAGGATGCCGGAACGACTCGCTATCTTCTGAAGCAATCCGGGATTGCCGGCGCGGAATTTGCAGCGCTGTCCGACCTCCGCGTGGAGGGAGACCGGATATGGGCGCAGCCCAACGCCGATGACGAAGAAGCGGCGGGATGTCCGATCGATGTGTTGTACCGGCTGCATGCAATCGAGAAGCTGGCTGAAGACCGGGATACGGACGGCTATCCGACCGGCGAGCATGTGCTGGAGTTAATCGCCGAGCGCAAGCTGGCGATCATTAATCCGCCCTCGGGGTTCGTCGCTCAGACGAAGGCGTTCCAGGCGCTGATCTGGAATTTGCATCAAGCGGGGGAGTTTTACACGGAAGAGGAGCATGAGACGATCGAAGCCTACATGCTGCCGACGTTTATGGAGCCGTGCTTCCCCGAAGGCACGCCTTATGTGGCGAAGCCGATTCTGGGACGCGAAGGCAGCGGGGTCACGATCTATGCGGGAAGCGGGGAGATTGCGGAGGCGAGCGGCGAAGACGAATACGGGGATCAGCCGATGGTCTACCAGCAATATGCCGAGCTGCCCCGCATCCGGGTGGAAACGTTAAACGGTCCATACGATGGTCGGCTGCTCTGGGGCTGCTTTCTGATCGACGGCCGAAGCTCTGCTGTCATTGCGCGCGTCGGCGGGAGCATCACGAACAATTTGTCCTATTATTTGCCTTCGTCGGTCATAGGCTAGGCCCGCAGATAAGAACGGCTTTACATTACGACATTTACTTGGGGAGTTGGAGTTCGTTGGATCAGTTCGGAAATATTCTTAACTTTTTGATGTATTTGGGCGTGACCGTCCCGCTTGTAGGGCTCGGCATTTTATTTTTCAACCTGACGACGCCGTACAATGAATTCGCGCTCATCCGGGAGGGCGGCGATTTGTCCGATCCCGCTAAAGCTGCGGCGGCCAAAGCTGCGGCTTACGATCTTGGGGGCAAAATTATCGGCCAAGTGCTCGTTCTCGCGTCCGCGGTATATCATTCGGTCGGTCTCGTCGATTTAATCATCTGGGGGCTTATCGGGATCGCGTTCCAGATTATCGTGTTCTACTTGTTCGAATTGTTGACCCCTTTTAAAGTGCTGGCCGAAATTCCGAAGGGCAATGTGTCCGTCGGTATTTTCTCGTTTTGCTTGAGTCTGGCGTCGGGTCTTCTGCTGGCTTCGTTAATCAGCTATTGATCGGACGGCATAAAATTTGGCTCCAAAGGAGGCTGTGCTCAACGTCATGTTAAAACTGAACAACATTCACCATGCCGCTATCATTTGCTCGGACTACGAGAAGTCGAAGCATTTTTACGTCCGCGTGCTCGGACTGACGGTCATCCGGGAAACGTACCGGTCGGAGCGCCAGTCGTATAAGCTCGATCTGCAGATCGGAGACAGCCAGATCGAGCTGTTCTCGTTCCCGGGTGCACCGCAGCGGCCAAGCTATCCGGAAGCAAGAGGGTTGAGGCATCTGGCCTTCGTGGTTGATGACATCGAAGCGGCTGTCAAGGCTTTGGAAGCAGAAGAGATCGCCGTGGAGCAGATTCGTATCGATGAGACTACGGGAAAACGATTTACGTTCTTTTTCGATCCGGACCGGCTGCCCTTGGAGCTGTACGAAGAATAGAGTAACGCAAGAAGCAAGACTCGTGCGCTGCGCACGGGTCTTTTTTTGCAAGCGGGGTTTGGTTACGGATAAAAGTGGGTAAAAAGTTGTAAGTTTTAGTTCGTCTTAGTTCAAAAAGCTCATTAAAATCTAACAAGGACCTAAAAGATTCCAAACATAACTTTGCTAAGCTTGCCTTATCATCACAGAAGCTCTTGGGCGCAGGGGGAAAATGATGGAGGTGCGGCGTATGGAAGGAAGATTTTCGGTAGGCGTCATGTTCGGGGCGCTGCTGAGCGTCCCGCTGTGGCTGTCGATGATCGGCTGGTACAGACTGGTTGTGGCGGCCATCGCGTTATTTATTTAAATCATAGCCATCGGCCGGATAGGCCGATGGTTTTTGCGGGTATGGAGCTTTTTTCTTGCCAGAATTCGTTATTTTTTCACTTTAAAATGAACGACGGCGCTGTATAGCATTTTTCCGGCATTCGGATCGAACGCCACTTGGTGGCTGATCGAGAAAACATCCAGCAGCAGCGCTTTGTTATTCTCGATTTGCGTGTCGATTTTGGCTTCGAGCGTTTTCAAATCGTAGGCTTCGAAAAATTCAATTTTATTCTCGATTTTGTCTAAAGCTAAAGTAAAACTCATCGTCATTCGCTCCCGGCTGCGTATTTTGGCTTAAACTAAATCTACCAAGCTCCGTCCTCGATTGCAACTGCGCAGAAGAGCTGCCTTTAGGGAAAGAAGGGCTCGATTGCGCTATTTGTTTTATACTATATTGTATTTTTTTGAGTAATATATTATTATTGCAATATATTTACTATTCATATAATTCCAAGTACTACTAAGTGGATAAATAGTTCTGCTATGATCCGTCGGCCATACGATCAGTTTAACGAAATCGCTTACATCAAGTTCCCCGCATCGCACCATGGATTTCAATAGCTGCAGGACACGGGAAACATGCGCGAAGTGTCCGTTCCTCTACTTGACTCTTTCAATTCTAACGACATCCAGATCGCTCATTGATGACATTCGCGGACTATTGGCATGTATAGACTCTTTACGAGTTTATATAAAACATAGGATAGAAAGGAGGATAGGCAATACTTACAAGAGCTTCCACGCACGGGTTCACAGCTATATTTTAAGGAGGTTTGATCGAACTGACGATTGTGAACGATTGCGAGGGTAATAAATAATTGTAGCTCTTACAACCCCAAAAATAAGGAGGTAACAATATATGACACAACTTCGTTTATCCCACCATTCTCTATTCAAACTGCTCATTGCCAGCGGCATGATGCTGCTAATGGCCGTAGTCATGCTGCTGTTCTCGGACCGGGCTTTTGCTCATGGTTATATCAATTCGCCTGAAAGCCGCGCCTATTTGTGCCATATAAAGCAAAATAAGGACTGCGGACAGGTTACTTACGAACCGCAAAGCGTGGAAGCAAAGGGCCTGAAAGGGTTTCCGGAGAAAGGGCCTGCCGACGGCAAAATCGCCAGCGCCGAAGACGGGAACTTTTCGGAGCTTGACCAGCAATCGGCTACACGTTGGAGTAAGGTACCGATGACGGCAGGAACGCAAACGTTTACATGGACTTTGAAAGCCGCTCATGCGACAACCAGTTGGAAGTATTACATTACGAAGCAAAACTGGGATCAGAACGCCCCGCTTAGCCGGGCTTCGTTCGATCTCACGCCGTTCTGCTCGGTAAATGACGGCGGAAAGAAGCCTCTTGAGACGCGTTCCGATACGTGCAACGTTCCTAGCCGGACTGGATATCAAGTCATTCTGGCGGTTTGGGAAGTTGCCGATACGGCCAATGCCTTCCATCAAGTCATCGATGTGAACTTCGGG
>JBHJMN010000169.1:0-538 GCA_042219835.1 Paenibacillus elgii | reverse complement strand
ACACCTCGTCCTCTACTGGGCTTTTAATTTCCAGTATTGACAAATGTTTGCATTTATAACGGCGAAGAAGAAAAAATTGACTCCAAAAAGGAAAGAAGCATTGGACCGTTTGCAGCAAGCAATAAAGGAAAACCCTAAAGCTTCGCAAAAAAATTAGCAAAAATGATAGGAGTTTCACAATCTTGGGTTAGTCAGTTGCTTAGGCATCATGGAGATTCGTAAATTCGCTATTCTATATGCTAGCTATAATTATGGAGGAATAGATTTATGTCCTCCATTTTGCATTTGTACAGGTACAGGATAATGAATATAAATATATCAATAGTAAAAAAAGGGAAGTACATATAAAGTTAGTTTAACGAAAGTAAACATATCTGGTTTCAAGAGTAAATTAAATTGATGTATAATGGTAGTGTGTTGTTGTTCAGCAAGGGGGAGGGCCGCAAAATGAAAATTAAAGCCAAAACGAACGCGATCGTACGAGCCCGGATCGTCAAAGGAATGACTCAGCGGGACCTGGCCCAGCTTTCAGGCTTGA
>JBHJMN010000168.1:0-538 GCA_042219835.1 Paenibacillus elgii | reverse complement strand
ATGTAATCCTTGTCCGCAAGCTTCTCACCGATAGGGCCATCATGAACCGTACCGATCGTTTCAATGACCTGAACGGGTTGCTCAGTAGCCGCAGCGAATGCGACATGCAGCTTGATTCCTGCGCGTTCTCCATGAAACAGCGCCCAAGGCAGACGTGTTTTTCCTACCGTGATCGTTGTCGAGTCTACCAATAACAGATCGTTGGGTAGGTGCAATTGACGTTTGGTTGCACGATTACACCTTGAAATCAACAAATGAAACAGGCGCTTGAAAAGCTCATACGGTACTTCACTAGCTTTGGATGAGAAGGTAGAAAAGCAAACGGTTTGAAGTCCACAGATTTTGGCTTTAACGACACCGGAGCGATAACCATCCCATTGTCCCAAAGCGGCGTGCATAAAGAATACCAGTAACTGATGTGCTGTAAATTTGCGTGCTGTATCTTTGTAGTTCAACTCTTTCAGTATGCTGATCACATCTTCTTCTTTAAGAAGAATTTGAACAAGGTTTGTAAACGTGGTAGACTTTTTCATGAGGT
>JBHJMN010000167.1:0-556 GCA_042219835.1 Paenibacillus elgii | reverse complement strand
CCCTGTACCGATTACCAGCTTTCAGCGTAGTTTCTACGGTGCAACCTACCTGTTTGATCAAATCGGCCAGGAAACCGGTGTTGAAGCCGATCTCAAGGCCTGTTTCCCGGACAGCTACAAGAAGATCTTGTCCATCGCTTACTTTCTGATCGTCGAGGAAAACAACTCACTCAGCCGCTTTTCCCACTGGCAGCGCATACACATTCATCCCTTTGGAGCAGATATTCCTTCGCAACGAAGCAGCGAGCTGTTCCAGTCGATTGAAGAGGCACAGCGCATGGCCTTTTTCGAGAAACAAGGAAAACGACGCATTGAAAAGGAATATTGGGCCTTCGATATCACCACACTCTCCAGCTACTCCGAGGTGCTCAAGCAAGTGAAGAAGGGCAAGAACAAGGAGCATGATCGCTTGCCCCAAATCAATCTGGCGCTTCTCTTCGGCGAAGAATCCGGTCTGCCTTTTTACTACCGAAAGCTTCCCGGCCATGTAACGGACGTCAAGACGGTCCGGCAACTCATGCAAGAGTTCCACATCATGGGCTACAAGAAAGTAAAC
>JBHJMN010000166.1:0-564 GCA_042219835.1 Paenibacillus elgii | reverse complement strand
TTCCCTCCAAGCCCAAAACAGTTTTTCTTGAACCGCATCAGCGGTTGTTATTAGTCATTTTCATTTACTGACATGCGAAATGTGGGTTACAAGGACAGGCATCCCGATTCGGTGCTGGGTATGGCCTGGAAACACGTCTGACATGAGTGTCATCCCTGAAATGAAGAAGGACTTGATCGGCTGGAAGCTCGGTCGTGTGATTTCTGTTGTGACCGTGGCTTTTCTTCCGAGGACAATCTTCGCATCCTCCAAAAAACCGGCGGCCACTACATCGCTGGCGAAAAGATGTCTTCAGGCAAACCGTCGGTGGAAGCTGCCCTGGCGCACCCCGGCCGGTTCAAAACCGTGCGCGATAACCTGGAGGTCAAGGACTTCACTATCGGAGACGGGGAATCGCGCAAGCGTTACGTCTTAGTCCGTAATCCGGAAGAAGCAAAGCGGGATGCCGCCCAGCGTGAAGAGCACCTCAAGAAGCTGCGGGCGGAGTTAGATCGGCTTAAGGAGCTAGATGATGGGGCGCACAGCAAAGCGCATTGCCGACTCCATAGCCACATGACTTACAAC
>JBHJMN010000165.1:0-570 GCA_042219835.1 Paenibacillus elgii | reverse complement strand
CTGATCCTGCAAAAGACGCCGTATACGTTTGATGTGTCGCTGTGGGAGCTCTTTTCCTGGGCCCTGCAGGGGGCCACGGTTTGTTTCCTGCCGCCGGGCGGGGAGAAGGACCCGGCAACGATCGTGGAGACGATCGAGGCAAACCGGATTACGGCGGTGCATTTCGTTCCCTCGATGCTGGGGGCGTTTCTGGAGTATGCGGAACTGAGCGGAACAGCCGGAAAGCTGGGGAGCGTCAAGCGGGTGTTCGCCAGCGGGGAAGCGCTGATGGCGGAGCATGTGAGGCGTTTTAACCGGCAGCTGCGCGCAACCCAAGGGGCGACGCTGCACAACTTGTACGGCCCGACGGAAGCGACGGTGGAGGTCGCTTGTTACGACTGCCCCGGAGAGGACGTGCCGGAAAACATCCCGATCGGGAAACCGATCGATAACGTGCGCTTGTATATATTGGACAAGGCGGACCGCCTGATGCCGGTAGGGGTGCCAGGGGAGCTGCATATCGGGGGAGACTGCGTAGCCCGGGGATATGTGAACCGCGAGGAGCTTACGGCGGAGAAATTTGTAGGGGAC
>JBHJMN010000164.1:0-570 GCA_042219835.1 Paenibacillus elgii | reverse complement strand
GTGATCCTGCAAAAGACGCCGTATACGTTTGACGTGTCGCTGTGGGAGCTCTTTGCCTGGGCCCTGCAGGGGGCCACGGTTTGTTTCCTGCCGCCAGGCGGGGAGAAGGACCCGGCAACGATTGTAGAGACGATCGAGGCAAACCGGATTACGGCTGTGCATTTCGTTCCCTCGATGCTGGGGGCGTTTCTGGAGTATGCGGAACTGAGCGGAGCAGCCGGAAAGCTGGGCAGCGTCAAACGGGTGTTCGCCAGCGGGGAAGCGCTGATGGCGGAGCATGTGAGGCGCTTTAACCGGCAGCTGCGCGTAACCCAAGGGGCGACGCTGCATAACTTGTACGGCCCGACGGAAGCGACGGTGGAGGTCGCTTGTTACGACTGCCCCGGAGAGGACGTGCCGGAAAACATCCCGATCGGGAAGCCGATCGATAACGTACGCCTGTATATATTGGACAAGGCGGACCGTCTGATGCCGGTAGGGGTGCCAGGGGAGCTGCATATCGGGGGAGACTGCGTAGCCCGGGGATATGTGAACCGCGAGGAGCTTACGGCGGAGAAATTTGTAGGGGAT
>JBHJMN010000163.1:0-576 GCA_042219835.1 Paenibacillus elgii | reverse complement strand
GGAGATTCTTCGGATACTCAACCTCCTACCGCACCAACGGGGTTAAGCGCTTCCAACGTTGCAGCGACGAGCGTATCGCTGGCATGGAACGCATCAAGCGATAACGTTGGGGTGTCCGGCTACAAAATTTATAACGGCTCGACGCTGATTGCCGCCGTCTCCGGTTCGACTTTAAATTACAACGTCACGGGGCTGACCTCGAATACGTCCTATACGTTTACGGTTCGCGCCGAGGATGCCGCAGGCAACGTCTCCAGCGCAAGCAACGCCGTCACGGTTGCGACTCCTTCCGTACCTGTAGACAATGAGGCGCCTACGGCTCCGACCGGCTTGCATGTGATGGGTACTCCGACTTCCTCCAGCGTTCATCTGATGTGGAGCGCATCGACGGATAATGTCGGAGTGACGGGCTACCGGGTATATCGTGGAACTACTTTGGTGACCACGGTTTCAGGGACGACGCTCGAATATACCGTTACGGGGCTGACGCCCGATACGTCCTATACGTTTACCGTTCGCGCGATTGACGCCGCCGGCAACGTATCGGCCGACAGCAATGCTGTCAATGCCAAGACG
>JBHJMN010000162.1:0-584 GCA_042219835.1 Paenibacillus elgii | reverse complement strand
ATGATAAGGCGCCCAAGGCAGACGGGTTTTGCCAACGGTCATCATTGTGGAATCAATAAGAAGCTATTCTTTTGGGAAAGCCAATTTTCGACGTGTCTTACGATTACATTTTTGGATAAGCAGATGAAAAAGCTCCTTGAATAAGCAAAAGGTACCTCTGCTGCTTTGCTCGAAAAGCTAGAATAGTGAACCTGAATTTAGCCACAGGAATGAGCGCAGTCAGCCCCTGCCCGGTAACCCTCCCATTGTTGATGAGCAGCCGTACACCAATATTGTAACAAGTCATATACCGTAAACTTGCGGGCTTTGTCTTCATAACCTATCATTTGCACAATTGATTTGACTTCTTCAGCACTTAGAATGGATTGAAGAACGGATGGGATCGTGATACAATTTTTCATGAGATCGCCTCTTTCTCAAATCGCTTGGTGGTACAAACGATTCTACAACAAAGGCGATCTTTTTTCTACCATTTAGTAGCTAATCAACAGGCCTAGTTGGAACCTGAGTTCCCGGATTGTATAACGATGATGAATGAAAAAATAGCGTAGGGACAAGGCGTTTAGCCGAAAATGGTTGATTTC
>JBHJMN010000161.1:0-584 GCA_042219835.1 Paenibacillus elgii | reverse complement strand
TATGACCGTCTACCGCGGCTTGACGCTCGTCTATACGCAGGGCCGGCCGATTACCGGACTGCACGAAGATTTCGCCATCATCGGAAAAGGGTACTTTCTCGAAATTCCGATGCCGATCGTCTGGATGGTTCTGACCTTCGTCATCCTGTTCATTATATTGAAATACACGACCTTCGGGCGGCGCGTCTATGCGCTGGGAAGCAATGAGGAAGCGACTTGGCTTTCCAGGATCAATACTTCCAGAATCAAAGTCATGGTTTATTCGATAAGTGGATTACTGCAGCTTTAAGCGGAATTATTCTTACCTCCAGACTCAACTCCGCTCAGCCGACGGCAGGCACCTCTTACGAGCTCGATGCGATTGCCGCGGTTGTTCTCGGAGGAACCAGCTTATCCGGCGGACGGGGCTGGCTGGTCGGGACGCTGATCGGCGCCATGATCATAGGCGTATTGGACAACGGTCTGAACCTGCTGAACGTTTCATCCTTTTATCAGCTGGTCGTTAAGGGTGCCGTCATCTTAGTTGCGGTGCTGCTGGACCGTTCCAAAGCCGCAAAATAAAAAGCAAAGGGGAAGAGTAACAC
>JBHJMN010000160.1:0-585 GCA_042219835.1 Paenibacillus elgii | reverse complement strand
ATGTTACTCTTCCCCTTTGCTTTTTATTTTGCGGCTTTGGAACGGTCCAGCAGCACCGCAACCAAGATGACGGCACCCTTAACGACCAGTTGATAAAAGGATGAAACGTTCAGCAGGTTCAGACCGTTGTCCAATACGCCTATGATCATGGCGCCGATCAGCGTCCCTACCAGCCAGCCCCGTCCGCCGGATAAACTGGTTCCTCCGAGAACAACCGCGGCAATCGCATCGAGCTCGTAAGAGGTGCCTGCTGTCGGCTGAGCGGAGTTAAGTCTGGAGGTAAGAATAATTCCGCTTAAAGCTGCCAGTAATCCGCTTACCGAATAAACCATGACTTTGATTCTGGAAGTATTGATCCCGGAAAGCCAAGTCGCTTCCTCATTGCTTCCCAGCGCATAGACGCGCCGCCCGAAGGTCGTGTATTTCAATATAATGAACAGGATAACGAAGGTCAGAACCATCCAGACGATCGGCATCGGAATTTCGAGAAAGTACCCTTTTCCAATGATGGCGAAATCTTCATGCAGTCCGGTAATCGGTCGGCCCTGCGTATAGACGAGCGTCAAGCCCCGGTAGACGGTCATG
>JBHJMN010000016.1:0-119361 GCA_042219835.1 Paenibacillus elgii | reverse complement strand
CCCCCAACAAAACCCATACTTTCAAGCATTTCAAGCTTTGTTGGTTATTGTCACCTTGTTTAGCGGCGACTTTTATAATATATCACATTTGCCTATCTTAATGCAAGCATTTTTTTGAAATCTTTTTTTTGAAGCTGCTTCATCAAGTTTTCAAAAGGCAGCCGTTTTTAGCGGCGAGATTTAATTTAACACATCTTAAGTTTGAAAGTCAACCCTTAAAATAAATAAAAATATCCGGCCGCTCGAAAGCAGCCGGACAATAACAACACTCTACTACTCTATCATGCCTTCGACGGGGCTGCTGGCAGACGCATAGCGCTTCTTGGGGATACGGCCCGCCAAGAAGCCTTTGCGCCCTGCGATCACGGCCAACTTGAACGCTTCAGCCATCAGAACGGGGTCCTGCGCGCCGGCAACAGCCGTGTTCAACAGCACGCCATCCGCACCAAGCTCCATAGCTAAAGCAGCATCCGCAGGACCGCCAATGCCTGCATCGACGATAATCGGAACTTTCGCTTCCTCGATAATAAAACGCAAATTGTTCGGGTTAACGATTCCTTGACCGGAACCGATCGGCGATGCTCCGGGCATAACAGCCGCTGCCCCCGCCTCCTGCAGCTTGCGGGCCAATATCGGGTCGTCCGAAGTGTAAGGTAATACGATAAATCCTTCCCCTACTAAAATTTTCGTCGCCTCCAGCGTTCCTACCGGATCGGGAAGCAGCGTTTTCGGATCTCCGATCACTTCCACTTTGATCATATCGCAAAGCCCGGAAGCTTTGGCCAGGCGCGCAATGCGCACAGCTTCCTCTACGGTATAGGCGCCGGCCGTATTAGGAAGCAGCGTGAACTTTTTCAAATCTACCGTTTCCAAAAAGTTAGGCGCATCCGGGTTGTCGATCGGCAGACGGCGGATGGCAAAAGTCAATACTTCCGCATCCGAAGCTTGAACGGCCTGATCTTGAATCTTTAAATCCGAAAACTTCCCTGTCCCGAGCAGCAGCCGGGATTGAAATTCGTAAGGTCCGATTTTTAACGTGTCGCTCATTCTGTTGGCTCCTTCAATGATAGTTTTATTCAGCCGCCGCCGACAAAATGAACGATTTCGATCTGGTCTCCATCGTTCAGGCGGGCTTCCTCATACCGGGTGCGGTCAATAATTTCCCGGTTTAATTCGACAACCAAAATTTTATTGTCCAGTTTAAACGCCGAGAGCAGTTCGGCTACGGTAGCCGCGTTGTCCACTTCCCTCAGTTCCCCGTTCACGGTCAATCGCATCCTTATCACCTCCAGCCGTTTTGCCGATAAAAGCAAAAAAAGCCAACCCGCAGGCGGGCCGGCCGAATGTTGTCTGCATGCTTCATATGCAGTTCGCTGGCATTCGTCCACTTCCCTACGCTGGTATAATCCAGTAATGCCTGCTGTACGCAGACCTCATAACAGGTTCCAAGGGTCAAAGAACACGCTTCTTTTTCTCAGCCCCGCAAGTTGGAGCTCCCCTAGTGGCTATTTGATTGTCCGATTCATTATAACACAACGGTTAGCTTTTGACATCCTTATACCGCATCTCCAGCACGGATAGTTCCGGGTCATGGGTAAAGACGATTTCTTTAGCCAACGTTTTTTTGACCAGCTTATTCAAGAGCAGCGGAAGATCCGCTTTGATGTCCTCCAGCTCAGGCCGCTGCTGCAACTCCCGAAGGCTCCACGCTTCCTCGCGGCTGGCGAGCAGTTCGATCAGCGGCCTGCAGCAGCGCTCCATCTTGGACATGACGGAAAATTCGCTGGCCAGCAGCACCAGTTGAACGCGCTGTTTTAGCGTCTCTTTACTTAACGTCAGCTCCTCGTACAGCTTGTATACGCCGGGATTGATCGTCTTCACCTGACGCCAAACCGTTACCTCTGGATGATTGCCGGATTCGATAATGACGATTCGCGCCCAATGGTGCAGGGCCTCCAATATATTGTTGTATGCATCGAGCAAATGCTCGTCTAAGATGTATTCCTTACTTTGCGAATAGCAGCGCAAAAATTTGGAGAACTCGATTAGCAGCTTGTGCTCTCTCAGCAGAGGCGGGAACTCAAGCACTTTATGCCGCAGGGTCTCCAAATACATATCCCGATCCAAAAGTATCTCCCCTTTTAAGATCCAATAAATAATATTGCGATACTCGCCGCGCAAAATCAGTTCATCCAGAGTATCCGGGCTTATCCATCTTTCTTGTATACGGCGGTTGTCTTTTATATAATGAACTTGTTGATGAGCGCGTTCGTTATTGTTGCTGACAACCAAAAGCACAATGTCGAATCCGTCGGTAACAGCCGAGAACGAAGAAGGATTGTCGACGGCCGCTACGCTGATAACGGACTCATCTTGACGGAGCCTTTCCACCCAATATGCTTTTAAGGAATCCATCGCGAAAGCCTCCTGACGATAGCCACATGCGTTCTTCATGAATAGTTATTTCTACATGAAGCCGCGGTTTCCTGCATTCTTTTGTGACGAGACTCACAATTCTTACAAGAAAGAAGTGAAAGACATGAGATTCAAGTCAAGTAAAGTAAATGAATTCCGGCTATGGGGGCTCCTGCTGACTATGGGTGGAATGCTTCTGATGATCCTCGGACTTGCCGGGATCGTCTTCGAATGGGGATCCGCCGGCCGTATGCTTGCAGCCGTATGTATGGTCGTCGGGGCCATTGCCATGCTGGTAAGCATGGGAATCTATTTTGCCGCGGGCATGATGTCGACCAGCGCTACGGTAATCGAATGTCCGGAATGCGGAAAGCCAACCAAGATGCTAGGGAAAACGGACCGCTGCATGTTCTGCAAAACGATTCTGACGCTTGACCCGAAATATGCTCCGGCCACCGATTCGGCAGCAAACCCGACGGCGCATCAAGCCGGCGAAACGACTTCTCCGTAACTCGCCATAAAATAAACCGGCTTTGCCACTTATCGTTCGATGGCAAAGCCGGTTTATTTTACTATTGATCGTTATTTTTTCGGAGCTTCCAGTGACGCACTGATCCAGTTCCACGCATCGGGATTCTCGAATCCTCTCCGCCACGATGCGACGCCGGCCAAATTGTACTTTTTCACGAGCTCGATACGCGCCTTTACCGACGTTTCATCTTCGATCCAAATTTTGTTGAGCTTGCCCGCTTCCGTATATTCGATGTAATTTTGTCCCGTTTCCGGGGAAAATACAGGGGTAAGCTGTTTTTCCTTGATGATGCGCTGAGGCATATCCATAAACACGGCTTTCGAGCTTACATTGGTTTTGCCGTTCTTTTTCGTTTCGGTCCATACCCGCGTATAGAAAGGAATGCTGAGAATCAGCTTGGACGGCGGAATCTGCTCTTCAGTCAGCAGGTCGGAAATCGACTTCTCCACCCACGGCAGCGAAGCGACGGAACCGGCCTTCGGACTGCTCGCCCAATGCTCGTCATAAGCCATCAGCATCATATAGTCGAGCGACTGGATCAGCGCTTTCCGGTCGTAAAACTTGGACCATGACTCGCTGCTCGATTTGGCGGTGACGTCCATGGAAACGACGAGGCCTTGCTCGTGCATGAGCGGTGACATTTCCCGGACGAATTGAACCAGGTTTTGCTTGTCTTTTAAATTCACGTTCTCGAAGTCGATATTGATTCCTTGCAGCGAATACATCTGCGCAAAGGCAAGCAACTGCTTGATCATTTTCATGCGTTTGTCGTAAGTAGAGAGCGCTTGGGTCGTCCGTTTTTGTTCGAAGCCGTTGCTGAATAGCCCCCAAACTTGGTATCCTCTGTCGTGAGCCCATTTGACATAGGCAGGATCGGCCAAGTTTTTCAGATTGCCCTCGCCGTCCTCCAGATGGAACCACGTCGGACTGACCACATCCACTCCCGGCATGTCGGGAATTTTGGCGGTGTCCGGATTTTTCGTCACGACCTGCTCCCAAGTCATATTGATTTTGCCGCTGATAGGCTTTTTAGCCACGAACGGAGGCTCCGGTTCTTTCTTCGGGATCACTTCGTCCCGGTCTGCAACCAACTGATCCTTGCGGATATATCCCATATAGCCGTTCGTCTGCTGCACCCGGTACCATTCGCCTTCCTCGCCCCATACGATCAAGCTCTCTCCCTGCTTCAAATCCGCATAAATCGGAGCTTTGATCGTCGGATCCCGCCGCATAGCAATCGTTTTATCAGGCTTATCCGGAACGGTCATCGTCTTGTACCACCGAATCGTCTCGCCTTCCTTAAAAAGCAAAACGGCCCCTGTATCCTGCGATTCCCGCAGGTCGATCTTATATAATTCTTTCAACGGATCGATCGGCAGGTACAATATCCCGTTCGTCTTCTCGAGCGGGAATTTGAGCGTAAACGGCTTTTCGTTGACCATCCCGGTCAATTGGCTGGTGCGAAGCCGGATCACTTTGTTTTGCGTCGTAATGATCGTCGATTCGCTCGCTTTCTCATAAACCAGCGTCGGATCGATCCGTTCCTTCACAATGTCGAACGGAAGCTTCAAGCTTTCCTTCTGCCCCACGGCGGGTTGGCCCAGCATACTGCCTTCGGAGAAGATCGGCTTGGGGTTGCCTTTAAAGTCAGGCTGCTCATGCTGCCAATTCGGGACGTACTTGACCCATAAGTAAGCACCTAAAGTAAGAACGCATAGAAGAGCAAAAAACAACAGGAAAAAGGTCGATTTTCTTTTTTTGCGGCGCGACCCGCCTCCCGCTTCAAACGTTGGTTCCATGGTTTCACTCCCGTCACATGATGAGGCAAAGCTGATGGATAAAGAAAAAAAGGACGCGCCTACCCGCAGCCGCGGGAATCCAGACACGTCCATTATGCCTTAATTCTACGAATCTATCATGTCGCCTGCTTGGCACAGTCCGAACAAATGCCATAAACTTCGACCCGGTGACTTTTCACCTGGAATCCGGTCATTTCGCCGGCCGCCTGCTCCAGGTCGTCCAGCGGCTTGTAAGCGAAGTCCACCAGCTTACCGCATTCCTGGCAAAGCGCATGATAGTGATCGGACAAATCCGCGTCAAAGCGGCTGGAATGATCGCCATAGGTCATCTCCCGTACCAATCCGCTTTCGATAAAAACCTTAAGGTTATTATATACCGTCGCCACGCTCATGCTAGGAAAAAGCGGCGACAACGCTTTATATATTTCATCCGCCGTTGGATGAGACATCGTATTGACCAAATAAGATAAAATAGCATGCCGCTGCGGAGTCATCCGAATGCCCATCGTTTTGAGTTTGTTAAGTGCCTGCTCCAATGAATGGTTTATCGTGTTCACCGCCTAATCTGGAAAAAGAGTGTATCACTTTATTTTATCCGGATTTTCAGCAAATTGTCAATTGGCCCCCTGAATGGTAAGCCTGTCGTTGGTGTGCAGCTTAATTGTATGTTTGCCGCTTCCGACCGTTCCTTGGACGCTGTCTTGTTGAATGGACAAAGGCAGATTGGTTTTGATGCTTCCTTCTGCCCCTTCGCCGTCGATCCGGTAGTCGCCTTTTTGCGGAAGCTTGACCTCCAGCTTGCCGTGAGTCGTTTTCACGTCCCAGTCGCCGTCGACAACCGCGCTGCTCACTTCGATGGACCCGTTGGTCGATTGTAATTTTACGCCTTTAAACGTCCCCTGCGCGACGACGCTGCCGTTGCTCGTTTCAGCCTGAAGCGCTCCCGTTACATTGTCGATACGAAGCTTCCCGTTGGACGATTTCAGCGTTGTATCCCCTTGATGATCTGTCACCTGCATTTGTCCGTTTGTGGTTTTGAGCGTCATCGGTCCTGCCGTACGTTCGGTTTGAACTTTGCCGTTGGTGGTCTCCAAATTCAACTCGCCCTGCAGATTCTCAAGACGGATTTCCCCATTCGTCGTATGCCCAAAGAGACGCTGCTTAATCGGCAGTCCGGATGCATCGATCTTGCCATTGCGCATCTGCAGCTCCACATTGACTTTATGCTGAGCAGGCAGAGTGACGACCAGATCCATCCGCGGTTTGCGGTTTCCGAACAGGGCGCCGACGCCTTCGTATTCTTTGGCGACAGTCTGGATATTGAGCGTATTACCGATCACGCTGTGCTCCAGCTTGGATTCGTTCGCGAGTGCTTGTGCATCGTCTTCGTTGACACCTTTAATATAAACCTTGACATCGACTTGAAGTTGGTCGACCGGCCCGGACTTAAGAACGACGTTGCCACTTTCATTGTCCAGCTTCACGTTGTCGACGGGAGCAGGAAGTTCGATGGCGGTTATGCCTTTATCGAATTTCTTTCCTTCGGCCATCATATCGATCGTCCCGTTAACGGTCCAGCCGTTGAACTTTTTCAGAAGCTCGCCGCTCTGGGTGCTAATAATGACGATGGCGGCGACAAGGACCGCGAAGATAATCCCGCCAATGTCGAGCTTCAATTGTCGATCGCTGTTTCCAAATTTGATATTGAACAAAATATATTCAATTCCGAGTAAAACAAACAACAGCGGCCACCAATCCGCCAGCATCGCAGTCAGGTGAGTGCCCGTCGTCTTGTCGGCAATTACGGCGCCGCCGACACATACGAGCAAAATTGCCGCCGTGTAACGGCCTGCCTTATGCATTGGAATTCTCCCCTTATTTTTTCCTGGATTCTTTATAAAACATGTAAACCCCGATGGCAATCAAAATAACGGCGCCAAACGACGAACCGACAAAGTCAAATACGCGTTCGAGCCACTGCGGCTTGCCTCCGGCCAGAAACAACAGCACGCCTGCTGCAATGAGCGCATAGCCGAATATGTTCCCCTGACGCAGTTTGCGCAGCGGCTTCTCGGACGCAAACGGGGAATCCCCTTCCATCCGGGGTTCGTCAAAATACAGGGGATGCCCGTAACCGTTAACCCGATCCGTCTGCTGCAGCGCATCGAAGATATTGTAGAAGTAAGTGACGGGCATAAGCAGAGAAAACAAAACGATCAACGGAATGCTTTCCGATCCTCTCGTTGCGAAATATACAATGGCGAAAATATTCATCATGAACAGCAGCATGATCCCCATGCCCCGCTGCATCAAACCCAGATATAATTGTCCGGTGCCTGGAATAAAAAATGAAAATAACCCGGCTAGCCATTTGCTCTTATGAGGCTTCGGTCTGAAAAAAGGATCGAACGGCGGTTTTTGGGATTGCCCCCACCGTTCCATTCGTTTCCGCAAAAACTCGTCCTCCCGGTCCTCATTGTGATAATGTGGGCCTTTCTGTTGGTCCTGCATTTCGTAGATTCCCTCCTTATGACAACAATTGGCGCGATACCGATTCGACGACGTGGAACAATTGAAGGGCGCCGGTACGAACGTCGGCCTCCCATTGATTCGGATCCAGAGACGTCAGCTTCCCGAATGCGCCGGAAACGATAAATAGGAACGTAGCGGCCATGGCGACCATCCCGTGAAGCAGCTCGGTACGCCAATAAGACTTCCATTTGCGCCAGGGCGAGGAAGCTTGCGTCTCGAACGCCGGGTGATCCGGCAGCGGCCGATCCGGTAACGCATGCGCTCTTCCCGAACGCAAAGCGGACATGACATGGTCCGTCAACTCTGCGGGCGTCTGTTCGACAGCAAGCTGATCCAACATCAGTTCGACGTCCAAAAAGTCGGACAGTCTCCCACGGCATGGAGCACAAGCCTTCATGTGACGTGCGATCCGATGGTATTCCAATTCAGAGCAGCTTTTATTCAGAAAGCGTAGCAGCTCTTGATCGTTTGGATGCATGATGGTCATGTCCCCGCACCTCCAGCCATTTTTCTTTAAGCAGCGATTTGCCGCGATACAGTCTCGTTTCAATCGTCTTCATCGGCAGCCCGGTCACATCCGAAATTTCTTGATACGACAACTGTTTGTAGTGATACAAATACAGAATGAGCCGGTATTTGTCCGGCAGGCCGGCGAGCAGCCGCTGCATCGTTTCCTGCTCTTCCTTTTGCAACGCGCGGGCCTCGGGCTCTTCCCGGCGGTCTCCAAACCAGCCCTTAATTTTGTCCAGAATCGCTTCATACGGCTTGCGCCGCTGCGAACGCCTGTAGTCGGTGACCAGATTGACGGTCATCCGGTAAAGCCAAGTTTTAAACTTGGCATCCCCGCGAAAGTTGGTGAGGGAACGGTACATCTTGATAAATACTTCCTGAGTCAAATCTTCGGCTGTTTCGCGATGTAAGGTCATGCGATAAATCAGCGTATAGATATAATCCTGATAACGTGCCATCAATACCCGGTACGCTTCTTCATCCCCTTGACGGATTAGGTCGACCAGTTGTTCATCCGTCATGCTCTCCACATTGCTCACCGCCTTGATCTGCGCTCTTGAAACCTTAGACGCCGTTCCTCCCCGAAACCCCTTCAAAAAACCATTCAAAAAAAGTTTTATTTTAATCGCTGGAAACGGAACGGACGCCATCCAGCCGCATCAAATCTTCGACGGTTTGGCTGACATTGTCGCCTTTGGCAAGCCTCAGCGTGAGGGTGATGTAAATGAAATCCTCTTCTTCCGAAGGCATCTCTTCGACGGAAAGCTTCTGAATTACGCTTCCTTTATTGGCAAGCAAAACGGTTACTTTGCCGATCAAGCTTGGCGTATCCAGCGCTTTCAGTTGAATATGGTGCAGCTTTTTGGCGCGGAAGTATTTTTTCTCCACCAGGTTAAGCACAAACAAACTGATCAAGGCAAACACGCAGCTTAGTGCGGCCGCATAATAAAAGCCGGCTCCTGTCGCAAGACCGATCGCGGCTACTACCCATAGGGAAGCGGCCGTCGTGAGGCCGGTGATCGATTTGCCTGTATATAGAATGGTCCCCGCACCGAGAAATCCAATCCCGCTGATGACTTGGGCCGCCAGACGGGACGGGTCCAACCGCACGTTGTCCAGCTTGGCAAATTCGGAAAAACCATACATGGATAAGAGCATAATCAGCGTGGAACCAAGGCAAACGAGCATGTGCGTGCGCAGTCCGGCGGCATGGCTGCTCTGCTCCCTCTCGATTCCGATCAATCCGCCGAACAGCAGCGACAATACCAATCTAAGCGTAATATGAAGCGTATCGATCGTCCATGGATCGTGCATAAATGAAACCGCCTCCCTTACAAACAAGATTATTGAAGAATATTGTAACACGTCATACTCTTCCGATGGAGACCCGGTAAAAATATTCCGCAGAAAAGTCATTGACTTCGGTACAGTTGCAGGTAGACTAAAGAAGTGAAACGTTTAAATTAAGCATGGGACGAGTACTGGAGGAATGGTGATTCATGAAACAGGAAACGAACGAACGGAGACATCTCGTTCTCCGTCTTGCGGCTGAGCAGGCTCTTGCTCTGCCTATGCTGGAGAGCGGCTTTTGGTTTCATAAAGATTTGCGCGATAACTTTTATTTTGCTTCCCATCTGTTTGCCTACGTAGCCGAAGGCACTCCCGATTGGAGCGAGGAGACCCGGAAAGCGGCGGCCGATCTATCCGTCCGGATGCTTCGTCAAGTACTGAAACTGCAGGATCAAAGTCCGGACAGCCCGATGTACGGGCATTGGCCGCTAAATCTGGGAGCCGATCCGGCTGCGGCGAAGCCGCATGTACTGCCGGTAGAGCTGATGGGATGCCTGCTGATCCTGTTCCACGAAAAGATGCGCCACGCGCTATCCGCTGAACTGGATAGCGAGCTTCAAGCGGCTCTGCTGCACATATACAAAAGCGGCGTATACCGCCACCCTTTGGCGTCGATGCACCATCACGAAGCGAAGCATACCGCATTAAAGCTGCTGCTCGGGCACGTATTCGCAGACGAGAAGCTGCTTCGGGAAGGGACGGCATGCGCCCGCCGCCTTTTGAACCACGTACATACGTTCGGATTCAAGGAGTACGGCTGCCTCCCTTGGCATTGGCATTGGATTCAAGCTTTCACTTGCGTATGGGAAATCGTCCAGGATGAACAAGCGCGTAAGGTCGCGGAGGAGCTGCTCGACTATTTGTGGAGACTCCGCGCGGAATCGTATTTGCGCGGCGCTTGGGTGGGGCCACAGTCCCGGATCTGGCCGCACGATGCTCCGAAGGATACGAATACGCCGCACGACTACATCCAGTTTGGCGATTTTCCGGCGCCGACGACTTTCCCGCGTCTGGAGGGAGCGGCGCTCTTCAGCTATGAAGTATCGGAGGCTGTCCGGGAGGCGGCCATGAACCGCCAAGCGCCTTGCGAGCTCAAGCGCACAATCCGTTTTGCCGAAGCCGATGAGAAAGTCGAGTCTGAAGCTCATACGTATGCCTATTTGACGAACGACTACGCCCTCGGGGGCATTTGGGAGCGGCGCGACGAATTCGATAACGAACAGCTGCGTTGGGATGTCTCGCTGCCCTTGGATACGGAAACGGCTGCGCTCGGCGTAAATCAGCTGTACTTCTTCCATCCCGGGGCCAATTACACGCCGGGTGACAACCGCCATGCCAGCTCTTACGGACAGGTGCTGCTGGACAAAGACACGGTCATTGCCGTCTGGGACGTGCCGCCGGATGCCGGGGCCGCCGATACGCTGATCGGATGCTTGCCCAAGGGCGAATGGCATGTCGACGAGCGAAGCGGCTATGGGAAGCTCGGGCAGGTCTTCATAGCGGTCCACCTGATGCAGCCGTTGCGCGTGACGGAGCAAAATGACCGCCTATCCGCAGCCTCGCTTCTTTCTAACGGGCGGAACGCTATCGTGGTCGAAGCGATGGGGATGGCGGAAGCAGAAGCGTCCAGCGTAGAGACGCTGGACGACTGGCGTGCGTTTGCAGGCGCTCCGGACAAGCAGCCTGTCTTCGAAGACGGCGGTGGCGCCTTGTCGGTTGCTTATACGACTCGCCGTGGCCACAGGTTGCAGTTGACCGTACGCAGGGAAACCATTGTGCAGCGTACGGTCGACGGCGCGGCGGTTGCCTTTGACGACTATACGATTTTTTGAAATTGGGTCAGCGTAATGCCGGGTGCGAGCAAAAGAACCTGTACCGGCTCGTACCCGTGCTTTTCGTAAAGCCGTACGGCCGGCGTATTGTTCGTGCCCGTAGCGACTTTAATCACCGTTCCCGGCGGAACATGCTGCTCGATATGCTCCAGCAGACGGCTGGCAATCCTGCGACGGAACCAGTCGGGATGCACCATCATCCGGCAAACGGTCATTTCCTTGGGCGATTGTTTGCAGGCTGCCGCGCCGACAAGCCGCTCATCCGAATAGCAGCCGAAAAACGCTTCCCCCGACTCCCGAAGCGAAAGCGGCGAATCGAGCAGCGGCGGAATTTCTTTGAAGCCGATAAGCTCCGCTTCGATACGGTATGCGACCTGCTGAAGCGACAGCAGCTCCAATACGGTGTTCAAATCACTTAAATCAATCGGTCTGATCATGAGGATACAGCCTCCTTCAAGCCTCATTCGACAGCGGAGGCACTTAGATTGCCCTATATTTTACCAAACGAAACGTTGTCTCACAACAAAAGAGGCCGTCCCAAGGGACAGCCTTTTTTCCAGTTGTGGAAATCCTTAACGGTTCAAGACCTCGATAATCAATTTGTTTACCAATCCGGGGTTAGCTTTCCCCTTCGTCTCTTTCATTACTTGACCGACCAGGAAGCCGACGGCTTTCTCTTTGCCCGCTTTGAAGTCTGCCACCGATTGCGGATTGCCCGCAACGATCTGCTCAACGACGGCCAAAATCGCGCCTTCGTCGCTGATCTGCACAAGCCCCTGCTCCTCAACAATCGTCTGAGGGGCTTTGCCCGTTTCCAGCATCGTTTTAAAGACAGTTTTGGCAATTTTGCTGCTGATCGTCCCCTTTTCCATCAGTCCGATCATTTCGCCGAGACCTTTGCCGGTCACTTTAACATCCTGCAGCTCCAGGTTGTTTGCGTTCAAGTAGCCGAGCAGATCGCCCATAATCCAGTTGGAGACGGCTTTGGCGTCCTTGGTGAAATTCAAGCTTTCCTCGAAAAAGTCGGCCAGCTTGATCGACGACGTGATGACCTCCGCGTCATAGCTCGGCAGGCCGTATTCGCTGACGTACCGCTTCTTGCGGGCGTCCGGCAGCTCGGGAATCGATTCGCGAACGCGCGATTTCCATGCGTCGTCGATGTGCAGCGCCACAAGGTCCGGGTCCGGAAAATAACGATAGTCGTGCGCTTGTTCCTTGCTCCGCATCGTCAACGTCTTGCCCTGCGCTTCATCCCAACGGCGCGTTTCCTGTACGACTTTGCCGCCGCTGTCCAGCACATCCGCCTGACGCCATTCTTCGTATTCCAGTCCGCGCTGTACGCCACGGAACGAGTTCATGTTCTTCAGCTCGGCCTTGGTACCGAATTCCTTCTGCCCGTAGGGACGCAAGCTGATGTTCGCATCGCATCGCAGCGAGCCTTCCTCCATCTTGACGTCGGAAACGTCGCAGTACTGCATGATCGCTTTCAGCTTCTCCAGATACGCCCGCGCTTCCTCAGGGGAGCGGAGGTCCGGCTCGGATACGATCTCGATCAGCGGCGTGCCGACGCGGTTGAAGTCGACGAGCGAGGCATGGCCTCCGTCCACGTGGGTCAGCTTGCCCGCATCTTCCTCCAAATGCACGCGCGTAATGCCAATGCGCTTCGTTTCGCCGTTAACCTCGATTTCGATCCAGCCATGCTCGCCGACCGGCTTGTCATACTGCGAAATTTGGTACGCCTTCGGGGAATCGGGGTAAAAATAGTTTTTGCGGTCGAATTTGCTCTCCGTTGCAATCTGGCAGTTGAGCGCCATCGACGCTTTCATCGCGTACTCCACCGCTTGCTTGTTCAGCACGGGAAGCACGCCGGGATGTCCGAGACAGATCGGACACGTATGGGTGTTCGGCGGAGCTCCGAAGGCGGTGGAGCAGCCGCAGAAAATTTTGGAGTTCGTGTGCAGTTCAACGTGCACCTCGAGCCCGATGACCGTCTCGTATTTCTTGTCGGTTGCTGCTGTCACTAAAGGTGGCTCCTTTCTATTACAGCTGCGGACGCTGCTTGTGGAAGTCGGTTTGCTGCTCGTAAGCGTGAGCGACGCGCAAAATCGTCGATTCGTCCAGTGCCTTGCCGATAATCTGCAATCCGATCGGAAGACCGTCGGCAAATCCGCAAGGAACGTTGATGGCCGGAATGCCGGCAAGGCTGACGGGAATCGTCAAAATATCGTTTAAATACATGGTTAGCGGGTCGTCCGACTGCGCGCCGATCTTAAAGGCCGGTGTCGGAGCTGTCGGTCCGATAACCACGTCGTATTTTTCGAACACCTGCTCGAAGTCGCGCTTGATCAACGTACGGACCTTTTGCGCCTTCAAGTAATAGGCGTCGTAATAACCGGAGCTCAGCGCGTACGTTCCGAGCATAATGCGACGCTTCACTTCGTCGCCGAACCCTTGGCTTCGGGATTGGACGTACATATCAAGCAAATTTTTCGGATTGTCCGCGCGCACGCCGTAACGTACGCCGTCGAAGCGCGCCAGGTTGGAGGACGCTTCGGAGGAAGCAAGCAAATAATAAGTCGCAACCGCATATTCCGTATGCGGCAGCGATACTTCTTCGACGATCGCTCCTTGGCCTTCCAGCACCTTCAAAGCGGTCAGGACGGCATCCTTCACCTTCGGGTCGATGCCTTCGCCCAAATATTCCTTCGGGACGGCGATCCGCAGCCCTTGAACGTCACCCGTCAAGGCGCTGACGTAATCCGGGATTTCCGCGTCAAGCGACGTGGAATCGAGCGAATCGTGCCCGGCAATCGCCTGGAGCAAATAAGCGCTGTCTTCAACGTTTTTGGTGAGCGGACCGATTTGGTCGAGCGAGGACGCAAACGCGACCAGGCCGAAGCGGGAAACGAGCCCGTAAGTCGGCTTAAGGCCGACAATGCCGCAGTATGCCGCAGGTTGGCGGATCGAACCGCCGGTGTCGGAGCCGAGGGAGAAATACACTTCGCCGGCCGCTACCGCTGCTGCAGAGCCGCCGCTGGAGCCGCCCGGAACGTACTCAAGGTTCCACGGATTGTGCGTCGGATGAAAGCTGGAGTTTTCGTTGGAGCCGCCCATCGCGAACTCGTCCATATTCAGCTTGCCGATGCTGACCGCATCCGCTTCTTTAATCTTCCGGACCGCTGTTCCGTCATAAATCGGATTGTAATTGCGTAAAAATTGGCTGGCGCATGTCGTCGTGACGCCTTCGGTCACCATGTTATCCTTGATGCCGATCGGCAGCCCAAACAGCAGCCCGCGCGGTTCGCTGCCGCCTGCCTTGGCGTCCAACTCCTTCGCCTTCGCCCGGGCGTTCTCTTCGTCCAACGTGAGAAACGCCTTCACTTTGCCTTCGACAGCGGCAATGCGTTTATACGACTCGTCCACCAAATCGGAGACGGTGATTTCCTTCGCATGAAGCTTGTTATGCAGTTCCTGCAAGCGCAAATTAAACAAAGACAAGCACAAGTCCTCCCTTCAGGTTAGCCTCGGTAGATTCCACTCTTATTCCAATACGGCAGGCACTTTGATCTGCCCGTCTTCTTCGTCCGGGGCGTTAAGCAGCACTTTCTCAATCGGCAGCGACGGTCTGACCTCGTCTTCGCGCATGACATTAACAAGCGGCATCGCGTGGCTGGTCGGTTCGACATCGTCCGTGTTCAATTGCTCCAGCTGCCCGGCATATTTCAATATAGCGTTCAACTGCTCGGTAAACTGCTCTTTCTCGCGGTCGCTCAGCTCCAGTCGGGCGAGCGCGGCCACGTGTTCGACATCCTTCACGGTTATGCTCATTCCTGCACCTCACTCTACTGACAATCATTCTTATTATTATAGCGGAGTTAAAGGTTGAACTCAATTGGGAACAAAGTGATTTTGCCCAAAAGAAAAAGAACCGGCAGCGCCCCTTTCGAGGTCGCAACCCGATTCTTTCGTTTCAACTCTATCACGTTTCTATTAAATGCACGCTTCAAATCCAAGCCCTCAGATTGACTTGCTTGATGAAGTCTTCTTTGGACTGCACATCTTTGTTCGTCTCAGCTGCGACTTCTTCCACATCGCCGTTCATTACCCGGCGAAACAGCTCTTCGTTCTTCGTCGCGAGCGCAAAATCGATCAATGCTTCTCGTTCCAGCCGATCCACTTCCTGCTGAATGAGTACTTCCTCCAGCTCGATATCGGCGCCCGGTACGAAGTAATGCTTGTTCACTTTCGGAATCCGAACTACGTAATCGAACACATTGTCCGCATTGCGGTCGTACGCGATAATATATCCATATTCGCCGATCGGCAAATTTAGTTCGAAGCTGTCGCCGATAATAACAATCTTCTGTCCCAGACGCAGCATGGACGTTCCCCCTCTTGGTCAACCGGCCCTTGCCTTGGATTCATGCTCTGTTTGTTGACTTCATTAACATAGAATGCATGGTGTAAGGAATTTGTGTATGATGCAATGAATCTCTCTTGCAACGGTCGCAGAGCATTTATAATGAATTCTATTAATTTTATCATCTTTTCGAGGGTTAGGCAATGTGATATACCTCGTCCGTGCGAACGAAAAGCATCCTGCTTGCCTGGTGGCCAGAACGACTGCGATGCTATTCCCGCCAATCTATGCTAAGAGACAGAGATTGCTAGACCACATCTTAGAAGGGATCGGCCTCTAAATTTCTTTTTTTGTGCTAAAGTAATTAAAAGAAAGCAGCTTCCCTATCTTCCCTAATGGCGTTTGAAAATGAGGAGCAAATAAGCGGAAAGGCGTGGGATATTCATGACAGACTATTTGAGGTTTCCGATCGGGCAGTACGAGGCTCCGGCAACGCCGGATGAGGAGACGATTGCGGCTTGGATTGATGATATTGCCCAGCTGCCACAGCAAGTGAGAACAGCTGTACGAGGAGCCGATGAGACTCAGCTCGATACGTCGTACCGGCCGGGAGGATGGACGATGAGACAGGTCGTTCATCATATGGCGGACAGCCACATGAACAGCTTCATTCGCTTTAAGCTGGCATTGACGGAGGAAGTGCCCGTGATCAAGCCGTATCGGGAGGAACGCTGGGCGGAGCTGCCGGATACCCGGCAAGCCCCGGTCGCGTTATCGCTAGCGCTGCTGGACACCTTGCACGAACGATGGGTACTGCTGCTGTGCGGACTCTCGGATGAGGAGCTTGCAAGAGAGTTTCGCCATCCGGACAGCGGCATCATCCGGCTTGATCAAAATATTGGGCTGTACGCTTGGCACGGCAGGCACCATTTGGCGCACATACGCCTTATAACCGGATGAGCCCTTCCCGCGATACGCTCAGCTTCTCGAAGCCGTTGTCCGTCACTGCGTAGCTATTCTCAATTCCGACAACCCCCCGCCCGGGGAAGGTAAACTTCGGTTCGATCGCAATAACCATCCCCGGCTCCAGCGGATACCGGAAGCCTTTGGCCAGCACAGGCAGCTCGTCGACCTCCAGGCCGATACCGTGTCCTAGAAATTTGACCTGATCGTCGCCGAAGCCCATATAATGCTCGCCAAGCCCGGCTTCCTGGGCCATGCCAAGCGAATGGATGTAGAGCTGCTCGCACAACGTACCGGGCTTCAGCATCGATTCGACGCTGCGGATGATAGCCTCGGATACGTCGTATGCCTGCCGCAGGTCGTCCGGCAAATCGCCGATCACGGCCGTCCGGGTCTGATCGATCACGTATCCGTCGATGCAGCATCCGATATCGATCAAGATCGGCTCGTTCCGCTCGATCGGCCGCCGGCTTACGCTCTGCGGGACGGCCGGGCCGAGTCCTTGACCACCCCCCGGGCCGTCAAAGTATGTCGGCTTGGCAACGGCTTCGCCTGCGCCGATCACCCCGGTAAGCACTTCCTGGTTATATCCGCGCAAACGCATTACCCCGATATGGCCGTGCAGCCGGATGTGGTGTTCAACGGCGCTCATCAGCTCCAATTCGGTCATCCCCGGCTTAAGCTTCGCTAGCGCATCCTCAAGCGCGCCGTCGACGATTCGTGCAGCTTCGCGGATATAAGCGATCTCGCGCGGCGATTTGATCATACGCGTCTCGCGGATCAGCATGGACCCGTCCTTCCACACAACGTGCGGAAGCACGCTTTGCAACCGCTGCCATTGCTGTACGGGCAGTACGTCGAATTCGGCGGCAAGCGTCACGGCGTAACCGGAGGCAAGCTGCGGAAACGTCTGGGCCAGCTGGGCGCCGAAGGCGCGGAACGAGCCGAGCGGCTCTACTGCGGCTGCGGATTCCTCCTGTGCGCGCAAGACGCTGCGGCGGACGTAAAAGCGCGGCTCGCCTTCCGCAGGAACGAACAGATAACCGGTCTGCATGGAGCCGGTCAAATAATACAAGTCCACATTTTGCGTAATCACCATGCCGTCAAGCTGATGGGCCTGCAGCTTCTGCTGCAAGCGACCGATGCGTTGTGCGTATTCGGTCATGTTCAGTCCCTCCTATGGCAGAAATCCTGTATCTCTACATTACCTGCCGCAACTTGAAAATGCAAAGAGGAGCTTTGAACGAAAGACTCCGGTCTATGGAGAGTTAACGGAATCGGACGCTGGCGACGCTGCTGAGCACAACCGGCTCGCTGCGGGAAAGACCGAGCAAAGGCTGGTTCAGTTCCACGATAGCAACGACGGAAGGCCCGTAAATCGTCACCTGAACGTTACGCGTCGTTTGCTTGGCTGTACCGGTGTGAACGGTAACCGTTCGCTGAAGCACATAAGGATACGCGGGACTGGTGACAAATTCCAAACGATGCAGGATGGGAGCCTCACGAAGGTGGCTGCCCTCTTTCGGCGTCAGATCGCTATCCAGCTTCAAGTTCAGCCGAAGGTACCGGTAGAAATCATCCGTCCCTTTCGTGCTGTCCCACATAAGCCGGCCGAGCGCCGCCTCCTCCGGCACGATGTCCAATGAGGCGGCATGCGCAGCACGATCAAGCAGCGGTTTGGTTTTGTTAATGCCGTACGTTTGCATCATCCAATTGAACGCAATGACCCAAATAAAGGCGGCTGTCATCATGCCGAGCAAGCCAAACAGCAGCAAATGCGCGCTCCCCTTTTCGTCCTTCAGCAAGCCGTACGCTCCCGTTCTCAACCGACGCTGCCATGCCCGCCGCACACGTCTCCCCTCCTTTTCCAGCAAATTGCTTCGAGTTACTCGTAAGCTTCGCTTTTTCCGTAAAGCACCAAATAATAAAACCCTTCCTGGGCCGATGCGTTCCCTCCGCTCCCAATGGCGTTTAGCATACGGCTCAAATTCGGCGCGGGATATTTGAGGACGAGCTTCATCGTCGGATCGGCGGCATCGCGAAGCACTTTGCTCCGAGTGCTCCCCATATAGGACGGATAGGCCGTGCCGTTCACCGTCACATCTCCCATCCCGAGCGAGGCTAATCTGGCGTTCATATTGGACTCCACTGTCGGGCTTAAATAGCCGACCGCTTCCATTTCCTTGAGCGCATGATTGGCAATCGTGTTCAGATGGTCCGCCTTCATCGTATAGACAAAGAACGGGACGATCGCGAGCGAGAGAAACAGCAGCACAGGCATTAAGAAGAGCGTTACGAGGACGTTGGCCATCCCCTGCTCGTCCTGCAGAAAGGCAGCGATTTTGCTTTTCACTACAACATCACCGTCAATTTGTGACATAATCGAAGCTGCGTACCTGATTCGTAACCGACGCATGACCATTGCGAACCTGCTGCTTCAGACCGGCGCCGCCGGCCGATTGGAAAATATAAATCGAAATGCCGAAAATGAGCACGACCGCCAAACATAACGTAATTAGTTTGCTCATGGTTCAAGGCTGCTTCAAGGTAGCTTCGCCGCTTGTTTGATTGACCGTTGCCTGGGTCACGCTCTCGTAAAGTTTCGTTCCCTTGCCCCCTACCGCAGGACCAACCTTCGATCCGGCTACAAACATAGCCGCTCCGCCGAGCAATACCGTCAATAAGCAGGCAATAACCAGTTTTCCCACAGGCTCTCATCCTTTTCTGTCGTTTGATTATGGTGCTGTCGTGCTGACGTAGCCGCTATGTACGTCCACCTGCGCTCCTGAGATGCTTGTGTTGAGCTTGCCTCCCTTATCCCCTACTGCCGGACCGACCTTCGTTCCTGCGACGAACATCGCCGCTCCGCCCAACAGGACGGTCAACAGGCAGGCAATGACTAACTTTCCCATAGCTCTCTCCCCTTTGCGATCGTTATCGTCTCATTGAAACGCATTGTTGATTTGTGTGTTCGTCTTCGCTCCCGCCGTGCCGGCCGCCGGAACGATCTGCACGCCGAGCACATACAGCGTAGCGCCGCCCAACAGTACCGCCATCAGCATGGCAATTACGATTTTGGACATGTGCATCCCCGCCTTTCCCTGCGCCTAACCTTCGAAGCTTGTCATCAACTGCTCGGATATGGTGACAATCCATGGGTACAAAAACAGCATCACGATAACGGCAAACGGAATCATGATATAAAAGCTGATCCAAATCGGGGCGTTCTCCAGTTTCCGTTGAATATCCGCCGTCAGCGTCGCCTCGATACTGGCGGTCTGCTCCTTGAGCACTTTGGCCATTTCGTTCGTATCGGCCTGGCAGACCGCATCCAAGGCGTTAACGAGCGGGAACACCTCCGAGATGCCGACCGCTTCCTTAAAGCGCCAAATGGCAGCCCGCTGATCCTTGCCCCACATGACCGTCAACTCCTGCAAATGCGGCTTCAGCAGCTTGAGCGGCCGTCCGGCGCGAATCAGCATTTCCCGAATGTCCGCCTTCTCGCTGACACAAATCGACAGCCGCTGAGATAGCTTGGCGATTTCGATCAGATACCCGGTTCGCTTTTGCGCCGCCGCCACATGGACAAACATCAGTGGAGCCCACCAGCCCAAAGCGGTGCAAAGCAGCAGCTTAAGCCCCAATCCGAACCACGGGCCGAGCCCCGGGCTCGCAAGCAAATCGGGGCTTGCCGCCGCTTGAGCTATAAAGCCGACCAACAGCATCGTGAGAGCGAGCCCTGCACGAAGCAGACGAAAACGCTGATAGCCCCAATCCGCAGGCAGTCCGGCGAGCCGGGCTTTCTCGGCAAACGCACGCGCCTTGGGACTCGGCGCTTCCTCCTGCCGGTCCATGGCAAGCATCCGATGCTCCCGCCGCTTCAGCGCTTCCAGCATCATCGCCAAACGGCTGGCCCTTCCGAAGCGGATGCGTCCGAGAAGCGGGAACCACATAAGCGCGCTGCCCGCTATGAACAATAGGGCAAATAGCACTTGAAAGGCCAGCATCCAACCGTTTGAAACCATTCCCGTCACCGGGCATTCTCCTCTCCGGGAAATAGGATATCGCGTCGCAGCGAAAATTTTGCCGACCGGCTAATCATTGCTCGCTTAAAACGCTTTGCGGCCCGATTTGATGACCATGATCATGGAAATAAACATGACAGCGCTGGAGACGATCAGCATCAACTTGCCGATCGGATCGACGAAATAGTGGCGATAATTTGCCCCGTCGGCATAAATGTTGAAACCGACAACGAAGAATGCAAAGCCGATCATAAATGTCGTACCAAGCCGGTAAACGGTAATCATGGCGAGACGGTTCTCTTCGTGCCGTTTGGCCGCTTGCATCTTGCCGACCAAGTGATGCAGCGATTCGGTGACATCGGTACCGTAGTGCGAGCCGATCAGCAGCAAATCCGCGAGATCGTCGGCCCATTCGCTTTGGATTCGGCGCGCAAACTCGTACAGCGCTTCATCGACCGCTTTCATATGAAGCGCGAGCTCCAAGCGTCTCCATTCGCTTTGGACCTCGTCCGGCATCGTCTTCGACGCTTTGACGATCACTTCGGCCAGCGTCAGCCGGGGGCGGTAATGGCCGATCAAGTTCTGAACGAGCATGATCATGCGGTTCGCTATGCGGTGACGCTTGCGCTGAACGCGAAACCGGACATAAAAGTAAGGAAACGAGCCGAGCAAAAAGGCGATGGCGCCGCTGAGCGTCCATACGTGAAAGCCCTGCAGCCGGGCCGCGCCGACGGCAAAACGCTGCTGCATCAGCTGCACGGCCGCATCCGAGCCGAAAAATCCGACAAACGCCAACAGCAGCATGACTGCGCCGATCGCCTCGACCCCGATCTTGAGCTCGGCGACCTCCATTTCCTCGGCCAAATGTCGGATAGGCCTGAGGCCGGTAAGCGATCTCCCCATGGTTCGACGGCCGGGATCGCCCCCGAGCGACCTGAAGCGGCGGCGCCGGGCCGCGCCAGCCCCGGTCATCCGCAACAACCATACGACCAGCAGCAGCGACCCGACGATCCAACAGCCAAAGAGCAAGCCCTTGAGACTGCCTTGAATGAGCTGTGCCGACACGCTCATGCTCCCCATACCCCCAGTTTCCGAAACTCGTCGGGATTGGCTCCGTTTGCCACAAGATGGTCCATCAGCGAACGGCTGAACCGCTCACCGGTAAACCTCCACGTCTGCCGCTGAAAATCCCATTCGACCAGCGGACGGATATGTACCGTCTGCCGCTCGTCCACAGAAAGCTCCGTAATTTCCGTCGCGACCCGAACCGGCTTTCCCCCGATGCGCACCAGCCGCAAAAACACAATAAGGTTAAACGCACGGGCTACGCGCCGGACGGTATCGGTTTGGTCATGCTGCCGCCCGTCCTGCTTGATCATATCCACGACGTCGCTGATGAACGAATCGCGATACTTCGTATGCATCGTGCCCATCATGTCGTGACCACGCAGTGCGCCCTGCACCATCTGGGACACCTCGGAGCCTTTCGCTTCGCCGACGATCACCCAATGCGGGCTCATCACAAGCAATGGCTTGAACGATTCCTCCATGCTCAGCCCGATCTCATCCACTTCCCGGACGGCCAAAATGTTCCGGTTCCCCCGCAGCCGCTCACGGAGCGCGACCTCGAATTCTTTCTCCAGCGTCCGAATCCGTTCGTTCTCCGGAATTTCCTGTGCCAGCGCGAACAAAAACGTCGTCTTGCCGGTCGCCGTGCCCCCGCCGATCAAAAAGCTGGCATGGTAGCGGACCAGCAGGCGCAGGAGACGCGCCATCGGCTCGTTCAACGTATGTAAATCAGCCAGCAGTTCGAGAGTCACGTCCTTGACGATGAAATTGCGAATATGAATGCTAGGGACATCGGAATACGGCGGCCGGGTCATGACGAGTCGCGAACGGTTCCACAAATAGGACTGGATGAACGGCTGCCGCTCGTTGATCGGCTTTTTGCCGCACAGCGCCAAACGGTCCTGCAGCAGCAAAACGTCGGCAAGCGAAGCGAACCGGCGGGAATGACGCGTCATCTCTCCGTTGCGAAGCAGATAAATGTCGCAGCCGATAACCTGAACCTCTTCCACGTCGGGCAGCCTGTACAAATCCTCGATCAATCCCGCGCCGCACGTGTCGGCAAATACGCATTCCGTCGGGGTCAGCGGCGGCGTCAGCGTGTCCGGTTCGATATCGATGCGGTATTCGGTCAGCAGCGTATCGATGACCGCCTTCATCCGTACCTGCGCCAGCGGTTCGCCAAGTCCGGCTTGCAAAATATCTTCGTACAGCGACTGATCCTTCTTGGAGCGCTCGGTTAAATGCTCGTACACCAGCTTCACCGCATCGGCCAGCAGCATCCGCTGCACGCCTTTTTTATACCCGGCCGCGTTCAGGCTTGACCACGAGGCAGGCATACGCTCGCGCGCTTGGTCCGCCTGCATCAGATCCTTCAAATATTGCCCGGCGTCGAATCGGGCTCTCGGGCGCATCCGCCCGCCCGCTCGATGGGCTGTCGGTAATGACAAATCAGTCCCTCCTATCCGAACAAGGCGCTCAATCTGGCGATCCACCCCGGCTTACGCCGCTGGCCCGGAACAAGCTCCATTCCCCGCACGCCTCCTTCGGCGCGTTTCGTCAGCAAGGCCGTCAGCCCGTCGATCGCTTCGGTGAACGGCTCCGCCTTCGGCATCAAGTAAAGGGGAACTCCTTCATGCACGGCTTTCATGCCGAGACCGCCGGGCGTATTCGGAATCGAACCGCCCAAAGACATGTGCAGCGCGTCCGCGATCCGGTCGGGCTTATCGTCCGACGATGCGCGGTTGAGAATCAGCGAGATGTCGGACGGAGTCAGGCCGCAATATTTCCAATAGCAGTCAAACCATTCGCGCCAACTCGTGCGGTAGGAAGCATAGTTGTTCTGGGCGACGAGCCAGCGAATGTCGGCTCCGCGGACGGTATATACCGTCGCGGCGTTATCCGGGTAGGCGTTCAGATCGACCAGCGTCACGTCGAATACGGATCTGGCTGTCTGCAGCAAATGCGCCATCATTTCCGGCGTCATATCGAGCGCGGTGTCGCGGCGGGGCGAGCCGGTCAAAATGTGCAGTCCGGTCATCTTCCGATACGTCATGCATGAATCGAGCAGGTCTTCGGGTTGCAGCGTATGGGTCTGCAGCTTCGGCCGCAGCTTGAATTGGCTGCGGTCCGTCTCCGTCAAATTCAGCTGTGAGCGAATTTCCGGGTTGCGCAGATTCGCGTCGATCAGCCCGACGCGCAGACGGTTCGCCGATGCCAGCGCAAGCGCCGTATTGACGGCGACCGTCGTCGCCCCGTCCTTGCTGCTCGCAGACCAGACGGCAACCACGATGCCGCTTCGCTTATCGCCGGCCGCCCTGCGGACGCTGCGTCCTTCGACGGAAGCGGCGAGCGCCTCGAACGTCTCCTGCTCCGTTCCGCCCAGCGGCAAAACGGTGAAACCGAGCGTCTCCGCCAGCCGCGCCACCGCCTCCAGCATGAACGAATCGTATACGGTCTCGTCCGGGGCTACGACGACGCGAGCCTGAGGCTGCTTGCGCCGGATCTCCGGCATCCAATCCCAAGGATACGAATCGTAGAACAAGCCGGTATGGACGGCAATAACGTCGAACGGTTCTTCCAGCCGGGCGAGCAACCGGTCACGGTGCTGTACCGTCACGATGCTATCCGAGCCATTGCGACTTAATTGCGCCCCAAAAAGATCCGCCGCTCCGGCCTGCGGGTGTGCAAACAATAGGTTCATGATGCCGGTTTCACCTCCGTTGCTTTGAGCCCTGGCGAAACGCTGCCGTTCCCCTGCGCAGCGGCGGGCTCCTTTTCCTTGCCGCTGATTTGGCTTCGATTCAGCTCGCCTTTCACTTGAACCTGGGGCTTGGTTTTGCTGAACAAATCCGCTTCCTTAAGCTCCTGAAACAATCCCGTAACGGTTCCCGAAACGGCGGAGGGCGCGGACAGGTCGGGCAGCGCCAGCTTAATCTTTCCACCAATGCTGCCGAGTACGTAGGCCTCGTACACTTCGTCATTCATCATGTAAGTGTTCAGCTCGGGCTTCCCGTTCGGCTTGGAACGGGCGTTCTGCAATTGGATTTGGTTCGGCTGAACGACCGTTTCAATCGTCGCTCCGTCCGTCACCTCCAGCCCTTCGGCCGTCTTGACCGCCGTAACCGGAAGCTGCTCGATAATTTTGACCGCTCCGACGCTCCATAGCGCGCCGGAGCCGGTCGTGACGAACTTGGGCGTCTCGAATTCGACCCATACGTCGACGCGATCGCCTCGCCGGACCATATTGTTGACATTGACGGCCGCATCCGTTTTGAAGCTGAAATAACGCTCTCCCGCACGGGGTACCGTGCTGCGGTCGGTCAACTTCCACGAAACCAGCTCCTCGCTGTCCGCAATCGGTACAAGCACCGTCTTGCCGATCAACGCTTCAAGGTCCGTTACGGCTTCGGAGCTGTGAGCCGCCAGCGGAATGACCGCTTTGCGGAGCATGGAAGCTTCGACGACTTCCCCGCTTTGCAGCATCCTTACAGGTTTGACCGTCGTCATGGTGCGAACTTGAATTTCGGTATGCTTCATGAACTGCCAATATCCGTATATCGATCCCGCCATCAGCACGCAGCCCAGCGTGATGACGATCCATGCTTTCTGCAAACCGTTACCTCCTCCTGTTTTTTGGGATAAACAGGTTATTTGTTGGATTGGAACAACCGCAGCAGCTTGGTCGCGGGACCGAGACGATTCCGCTCCCGCTGCGCGGGGATGACTTCGTCCGGCAGCCACCGCCGGAGCCACGGCAGCATGGCCTCGCGAAGCGCGTCCCGGACCGGCGGCGTGTCGTGCGGCAGCCGTCCTTGCCAGCCCGCCTCGGTCAGCGCCGCCAGATCCACTGCGGGCAGCAGGCAGGCGGGGCGCTGCGGGAGCAAGCGCAGCCACGCTTCCGTGTGCGGCGTCTTCAGCGCCTTGACCGCGAAGCAGTGCAGCCGCCGTCCCGGCGCCAGCCAAGCCTCAAGCTGCCGCAGGCTGCGGCGCGTTGCGGGAAGCTCCAGCTTATGCGCGAAAGGATCGACGGCGTAGACGACGTCCGTCGCGGTTTCGAGCAGCTCCCGCACCGCGGGATGCTCCCACTGCGCGCCGACGTCGACGATGCACACCGGGCGTCGGATCGCGTGAAACAGCTTCAGCCAGCCTCCGGCGTCAAGCTGCGCTTCTTCCGCGCCGGCGGGTTCCTGGGCGGGCAGCCACAGCGTGTGGCCGTCCGCCCAGGGCCGCTCGTCCGGGCGGCCGCCTTGCCCCGCCGCGTTGTAGCAGCGATACGCCGACGGTGCGTTCTTGTCCGCGAACAGCAGCGCGGACAGCTCCGCCTGCGGAGCAGGCGGCTCGATCACGGCGTGCGGGACGCCGAGATCGTGAAGCTGCCGCGCGAGCGCGAGCGCGGCAAAGGTGGCCCCGGCGCCCGGGTACAGGGCGCCGACCGCCACCACGAGCGGCGGCGTCCACGCCGCTCCCGGCTGCAGCGGCGCGCCGGCCTGCGCCGCCGGCCGCTGCGGCTTCTGCGCAGCCAGCCAGCCCGCCAGCGCGGCGCCGGCTTCGCGCGCGTCCGCGAACCGGCCGTCCGGGCTTGCGCGCAGCAGCCGCAACACGATCGGCGCGAGCCCGGGCGGGATCGCCGCTTCCGCTTCGCGGTAAGGGCTTTGCGGATTGTAATACGCGCCCCCGCTCAGTAAAAAATACAGCAGTGCGCCGAGGCCGTACAGATCGGTGTGCGGATCGCTCTGCCGCCCGTCGAACTGCTCCGGCGCCGCAAAGCCGACCGTGCCGAGCAGCACCGTATCGGCGGCTTGCTCCGCTTTAAAGCTGCGGGCGGTCCCGAAGTCGATCAAGCGCACCCGTCCGTCCGCATCCAGCATAAGGTTGGACGGCTTCAAATCGCGGTGAATGATCGGTTCCGGACGGAGCGAATGCAAATAATCGAGCAGCCCGCAGAGCTGCTGCGCAATCTCCGCTGCCTGTCCCTCGCTCATGCGGCGGCCCAGCCGCTCGAAACGCTGCAGCAGCGTTTCCCCTTCGATATAATCCATGACCAGATACAAAAAACCGTGGGCGTTGGCAGGAACGTAATCGACGATATCCGGCAGATTCGGATGACTCAAACGGCTCATCGTCTCCGCTTCCTTGAGCAGCACGTGCCGCCGCAGCGCCGCCTCCTGGTCGCTTTCCCCCGCGGACGGGTCGTCCCCGACATATGTCTCCTTCACGGCCCATTTCTTCCCCTTCAGCTTCAAGTCTTCCGCCAGAAACACCCGGCTCATCCCCCCGCTCCCCAAAGGGGCCATGATCCGGTAGCGCCCCGTCAGCGTCTGACCCGGCTGTAAACCATAATGCAGCATGGCTTCGTTTCCCCGCCTTTCGTTCGCAGACAACGACAAAAAACCGCCTTACGCATGCAAACAATGCATGACATAAGGCGGTTCTTCCGCTCAATGTAATGAGATTGTTTATAAACTATCATAGTTTTACCAAAATTTCAACACCCGATTTTTCGCCATTTATTTAGAATTTGTAAATTCCAACCAATTTTCCACAATATCTTAACGCCCAATTAATCTTTGGATAATACCCCCGATTTATAATTAACTCGTTCAGACCAGTCCCTGAAAGGAGCGTCCGCATGACCTTGCTCGACCGTAAAGCAGCGGTTCATCCGGCCCCCGCCTCAGCCAAGAGGCAAACTGCGGCAGCCGGGCGGCGAAGCCTGCGCTTAATCCAGTGGAAGGAAGCCTCGCTGGCCTATGCTTTCCTGCTGCCTTCCCTTTTGCTGTTCGTTATTTTTCTGTTCTATCCTCTTTTGAAGTCAATTTACCTCAGTCTTCATTTAACGGACCCCCGTGGGCGAATCGCCGCTTTTGCCGGCCTCGACAACTTCACCGAGCTGCTGACCTCGGATAAATTTTTTGAAAGCTTGAAAGTCACCTTGTCCTTCACCGTTCTCACCGTCCCTGTCGGCATCGCCCTTGCCCTGCTGCTCGCTGCGCTGTCGCAAGGCAAGCTGCGGGGAATGAAAAGCTTCCAATTCGTATTCTCGCTGCCCGTGGCCATCTCCGTCGGGACCGGCTCGGTCATCTGGATGATGCTGTATCATCCGACGCTTGGCACGCTCAATTATTTCTTGACGCTGCTCGGCGTGGAACCGGTCCGTTGGCTGACCGATCCGGCTTGGGCGCTCGTCTCCGTCTCCATCATGACGATCTGGATGAATCTCGGCTTCAACTATATCGTCCTGCTCAGCGGCTTGCAGAGCGTGCCCGAGGAAATCTACGACAGCGCCAAAATCGACGGCTCCGGCCCGCTGCGCACCTTTTTCCAACTGACGGTACCACTCGTTTCGCCCACGCTCTTTTTCGTTGGGATCGTCTCGGTCATTCAGGCGTTCCAGTCGTTCGGACAAATTCACATTCTCACCAAGGGCGGCCCGATGAACAGCACCGACGTCATCGTGTTCAATATTTATCAGGATGCGTTCGTGAACTTTCGATTCGGCATCGGCAGCGCGCAAGCCCTGATCCTGTTCGCCATCGTACTCATTCTGACCCTCCTCCAGTACCATTTTCTAGAAAGGAAGGTGCATTACCAATGAGTTCGCGTTTGCAAAATGCGCTCATGTACGCCGTGCTTATCATTGCTGCGGCGCTGACATTATATCCGGTCCTGTATACAATCTCGGCCTCGTTTATGACGAACGCGGAGTCGGCTTCCTATCCGCCCAAGCTGCTGCCGGGAGGCCTGCAATGGGACAACTATATTCAAGTATTCAAGCAAATTCCGGTCGGGCAGTTTCTCACCAACAGCTTCCTCGTCTCCGGCACGATTATGCTGGGGCAGCTCGTGACGGCAAGTCTTGCGGCCTATGCGTTCGCGTATATGAGATTTCCGGGCAAAAGCTTCCTCTTTGCGCTGTTTCTATCCACCATGATGATTCCTTGGGAAGTGACGATCATCCCCAATTATTTGACCGTCAAAAGCTGGGGCTGGCTCGACAGCTACCAGGGACTGATTGTGCCTTTTCTGGCAACCGCCTTCGGCACGTTCCTGCTGCGTCAATTTTTCCTGCAGCTCCCGCGCGAATTGTTCGAAGCCGCCAAAATTGACGGCTGCTGCCATCTGCGCAGCTTTGCCCTACTCGTGCTGCCGCTGGCCAAGCCTGCGCTTGCCACGCTCGGCGTGTACTCGTTCCTGACCCACTGGAACATGTACTTGTGGCCGCTGCTTGTCACGAATGGGCAATCGATGCGCACGGTCCAGATCGGCATCAGCATGCTGCAATTCGAAGAGCTGACCTATTGGAACGTCGTGCTGGCGGGTGTCGTGACGGTGCTTCTGCCATCGCTTGTTTTACTGCTGCTCGGTCTGAAGCAGCTCGTCCGCGGGATGACCGCCGGTGCGATCAAGGGGTAGGTCATAACGCGAGGGCAGGCTCTTGGCTCGCTCCGCATGACGGAGTCGACAGGTTTCCCAACGCCTCCTCGCTATATATAAATAACAAATGAAAGGGAGAGATCAACCAAAATGAAGCACCTGAACAAAAAAAGCGTGCTGCTTCTGCTGCTTGCTTTCGTCATGATGTTTATGGCGGCATGCGGAAACGGTAACGTCACGGCGAGCACCGGCGGAGACAAGCCTGTAGCCGGGAGCGCCGAGAATAAGGAAGCGCCGAAAGCCGGGGAGCCGGTCAAGGTCGTCTGGTGGCACTCAATGAGCGGCGAGCTGGGCAAAGCGGTAGACAAGCTGGTCGCCGATTTCAACGCCTCCCAGAAAGACGTCGTCGTCGAAGCCGTATTCCAAGGCTCCTACGACGAAAGCTTGAACAAAATGAAAGCGTCCATGGATTCCAAAAGCGGTCCGGCGCTCATTCAGGTGTACGAAATCGGCAGCCGCTTCATGATCGACTCCAAAGCCATCACGCCGATCCAAAAATTTATCGACGCCGACAAATATGATGTCTCCAAGCTTGAAGAAAACATTTTGAACTATTACACGGTGGACGGTAAGCTGAATTCGATGCCGTTCAACACCTCCAACCCGATTCTGTATTACAACAAAGACATGTTCAAAGCCGCTGGACTCGATCCGGAAAAGCCACCCGTCACCTACGAGGAAATCGCCGAAGCCGCCAAAAAGCTGACCAAGGACGGCAAAGCTGGCGCTTCCTTCGCCATCTATGGCTGGTTTATGGAGCAATTCTTCGCGAACCAGGGCGCCGAGCTGCTGAACAACGGCAACGGCCGCACCGGCCCGGCGACGGAATCGATGCTCGGCAGCGATGCCGGCATCAACACGATGACTTGGTGGAAGCAAATGATCGACGACAAAACGATGCTGAACCTCGGCCGTAAAACCGACGATACGAAAAAAGCGTTCGCCGCCGGCCAAATCGCGATGACGCTCGATTCGACCGCTTCCCTGCGCGGGATTGTCAGCGCAACGGAAGGCAAGTTCCAAGTCGGCACGGCCTTCCTACCGAAGCCGAAGGGCGCGAAGGATGGCGGCGTCATCGTCGGCGGCGCGAGCTTGTACATCTTGAACAACCGTTCCGAATCGGAGCAGAAGGGCGCATGGGAGTTCATCAAATTCCTTGCCGATCCGAAGCAGCAAGCTTACTGGCACGTCAATACGGGATATTTCCCAATCACGAAAAAAGCGTATGACGAGCAGCTCGTTAAGGACAACCTGACCAAGTTTCCGCAGTTTAAAACAGCAGTGGACCAATTGCACCAAACGAAAGCGAACAAAGCGACGCAAGGCGCGGTTATGGGCGTGTTCCCGGAAGCCCGCCAGCTGACCGAAGTCGCGATCGAAGAAGTACTGAACGGCAAGAAGTCGCCGAAAGAAGCGCTGGACGGCGCAGCAAAAGAAATATCGTCAAAGCTTGTACAGTACAACAAAACGGTAGCGAAATAACGTTTCACCCGGCCGATGGCCTCCCTTTAATAAGGAAGACCGTCGGTCTTTTTCGAATTTGAATTCTAAAATTATTGAATGTTAAATTCTAATCGCTAAAGGACAAACAAAAGACCTCCGCCCGATGAGGGCGAAGGCCGGAAATCATTAGTGCGGTATGAAGCGTCTGCGGTGCTCTTGTTGTCGGGTGTTTTACGGATTCAGACCGTTTTTCACGATCGTTTGCAGCGTTTTGTTGCGATCCTGCGTTACTTCCCACGTCATGGCGCCGGCAAGTCCTTTGGACTTGATGTAATCGACCTTGTGCTGAATCGATTCGGCGTCGTCGTACGAGATGAAGATGCCGCCGTTCGGCTGATACAGGAACGGTGTTTTGGTTACGTTGTTCCAGTAGCGGGTATAGCCGTTTTTGTTGATATAGTTGGCTTCCAGATCGTAGAAGTCGAATGATCCGTTCTCCCACGTTCCTTTCTGGGATACGCCGGCGCATTGTTGATACTGGCCGTTATTCGCCGAGGCGCAGCCCTGCCAGCCTTTGCCGTAGTACGGGAGACCAAGCACCAGCTTCGAGGCCGGCACGCCTGCGTTCAGATGATTGGCAACCGCCTTGTCGACGTTGAAGTTGACCGGATCTGCGCTGTTATCCGCCGGGTCAAAGTACAGCGGAGCGTTGTGTCCGGAATTGGACTCCCAACCGCCGTGGAAATCGTACGTCATGATGTTGATCCAATCGAGAGTTTGCGCGACTTTGGACAGCTCAGTGTTGTTCACGAAACTCGGGCCTGCTCCGGATGCAATCGTCAACAAGTACTGCTTACCGTCGGCTGAGCCGGCGGCATTCAACTCGCTCCTGACCGCTTGCAGCAGCAGCGTGAAGTTTTGCTTATCCTCCGGACGCTTGCTGTTGCCCGCCAGACCGCCGCTGACCGGGTACTCCCAGTCGAGATCGACGCCGTCAAATTGGTATTTGCGGATGAAGTCAACCGCCGATTTGGCAAAATTGGACCGTGTCGCCGGATCGGCCGCCACGTCCGAGAACCGGTTGGACCAGCTCCAGCCGCCGACGGAAATGAGCGTCTTCAGATGCGGGTTCGCCTTCTTCAGCTTGATCAATTGATTGAAGCTACCCTTGAGCGGCTGATCCCACGTATCTCCCGGATACGACTTTTGAGTATCCGCCCAGGGTTCGCCCTGAACGATGGAGCCGTTCGGTACGTTAATATTGCCGTTTTCATCTTGGCAAGCCCAGGTTTGCGGGTTCGGTCCGGTCGGTTCCGGATTGCCGTGTCTGCCGTTCCAGCAAACATCCGCGAAGGCGTAGTTGATATGGGTGATCTTCGAAGCGTCGATATCCGACACATTGAAGTTGCGTTGATAGATCGCCCAAGACGGATAGTACGTGACGATTTTCTTCTCGCCGCCACTACTGCTTCCGGATGTTGTAACCGTGACGGCATTGCTGGCGGCGGATACGTTGCCGGCAGCGTCCTTGGCTTTTACCGTAAACGTGTACAAAGTCGCCGGTGTCAGGCCGCTCACAGTATACGAAGTCGTGGCAGCGCTTCCAACAAGCGTCCCGCCTTGGTACACGTCGTATCCCGTTACGCCGACGTTATCGGTCGATGCCGTCCACGTTAGCGTCACGCTGGTTGACGTTACGTTGGAAGCGCTAACACCTGTCGGCGCGGTAGGCGGCGTCGTGTCGGTAGAAGCCCCGTCCGTCGTGACGGTGACGGCATTGCTCGCCGCAGATACGTTGCCGGCGGCGTCCTTGGCTTTCACTGCAAACGTATACGAGGTCGACGGTGTCAGGCCGCTCACGGTATACGAAGTCGTGGCAGCGCTTCCAACAAGCGTCTCGCCTTGGTACACGTCATATCCCGTTACACCTACGTTATCGGTCGAAGCGCCCCAGGATAAGCTGACGGTAGTCGATGTTTTGCCGGTAACGCTCAGATTGGCTGGCGCGGCAGGAGGCTGGGTATCTGTCCCGCCACCGCTATGCGGCTTCCACAGGGCAGGAACGTTCGGCGGCTCCCATCCAACGAGCGAGGTGTGGACTTGAAGACATTGATAATCCGTGCCTCCATAAGTGACAATATCGCCGACTTTGTACGAGGTATTCGGCGCCCAAGCAGCGGCGGCGAAGGCGGCCGCCGGCAGCAGCGAGGCAAGCAGCACGACGACCAGCAGCAGCGCCCAAGCTTTTCTTTTCATCATGAACTACAACAGCTCCTTTGTTTACGTTTTACTTTCTGGCATATCGTCCTTAACAATCTGGCTGACATCATCGTCGATTATCGGCAGAGATCCCTCCTCTCATCATCCTAGCTTCCATTATCAGGGATCTCCCCCACGTTGTAACGGATAATTTTCTCCAGAAAGAGGGGTAAATTTCTACAAGATCCCTGTGAATACCCGGATAACCGGCAGAGCCGTCCTTATCTATCTTTTAAGAACAATACAAAAAAGCTTGAATACGTCCACCGAACGGAGCATACCCAAGCCTATAACCCGATCCTTTTTAATTGTCCCCCAGACCGTTTTCCAGCGGCAGCCAATTCAGCACGCTTTGAATTTTACGGTCCCAGTAGCCCCAATCATGCGCCCCGGGTTCTTCCTCGTAAGTAAGCTCTAGTCCGAGCTCCCGGCAATGATCGCGGAAACGGACGTTGTCCTCGTACAAGAAATCTTCCGTGCCGCAGCATTGATACAGCTTCGGCTGCTCCGCATCCGAATGCTCCAATTCGGACGCCAGTCCAAACAAATCATTATCGCTGCCGCGCAGGCTGTCCGCCGACCCGAATATCGCTGCCGTTTCCTCCCGGGGCAGCCGTTCCCGCGCCATCGCTTCGATATCCGTTGCACCGGACAAACTGGCGGCCGCCCCGAACCGATTAGGATGGCGGAGCGCCAGCTTCAGCGCGCCGTATCCGCCCATCGACAGACCGGCTACAAAGGTGCGTTCCCTCTCCTCTGCCAGCGGGAAGAAAGACCTGGCCAGCAGGGGAAGCTCTTCGCTGACGAACGTCCAATACTTCGGACCGCTCGCCATGTCCGCGTAAAAGCTGCGGTGTACGGCCGGCATGACAACCGCTAGTCCGAGCGGGGCCGCGTAGCGTTCGATCGATGTCCGGCGCAGCCAGATCGTATGATCGTCCGAGAGGCCGTGCAGCAAAAACAGCACCGGGTGCTTGCCTCCCGTACTGCGGTTGTTTAAGCCGATCTGCCCCACCGTCGTCTGGGGCAATAGGACGTACATTGACGTGGACAGCCCGAGCGACTCGGAGAAAAAATGACAATCGATAAAAGCCATGTAAGTTACCTCCCGTTGTAGCGAATCCTATCGTATCCCGTCATTTCCCAAAACCCAGTATACCGCTTCGGACCAAAACGCGCCATCGAAAATCGGCTGTGGCAGCGATGGAAGCGGGGGAAGCGCCTGCATGCAAAAAAAGCCCGGCTCATCCGAGCCCGGCATCCGATTCGATTTAAAGCATCCGTCTCCGCTTGCGGACCGACGCCCTTCGGCCTTTCTTTCCTCCGAACGACCTGTTCCTTGCGGCCTTCATCGCTTCGCTTAGCCTCACTTGCTGCTGCTCCGCCGCTGCATTCGCCTCGGCAATCAGACTGGCCGCCTGCTTCAGCATCGGGGATATCTGCTTCGCCGACCGGTAGATCGAATTGATTTTGTCGAAAGCGGTCAAAATTTCATCCAGGCTTTCGTTGACACTGCGGAATACCGTAGGCAGTTTGCTCACCCTGCGCTCTCCCCTCTCGCTTATTCTTCCTCTTGGTTTATTGTATGGGAGAAGCGCCCGGAAGGATTAGGCGGATGCCCCGTGCGCGCCAAGCGCCTTTAAAATAAAATGCAGCGTGTGCTCCGCCGTCTCGTCTACAAGCAGGTTCTGGAGCGACAGCACCGTCCGGCCGCAGCCGAATTGCTTCTGAGCAAGCGTCGCGTACTCTCTCCTCTTGTTATGTATTTAAATTAAATTTTTCCACCCTCGCAAGGCTCCCTGCACTCTTTGCGGGATGGGACGGTTTCGCCGATTGCGATCGAACCGTCGTAACGCGCGGCAATCAACGAGCGATGCTCGGATCGGAGGACGACCGGGCGTTACCGCAGGGAGCCTTGGCATAGCGGCGGTGGAGCCGGCAGAAAACTACCGAGCATGACCGCCTGCGCTACGCGTCAGAGATGGTGACGGTGCCTGCTGCGCAGGACGATGACCAACAAAATAAACAAGACGAGGATAATGCCTGTCGATGTCCCGCACCCGAAAAAAGGATAGAAGTGATGGTGTTTTTTCTTCTTCTTCGGGAAAAAAACGTTGACCTCATTTAAGTTGTGAACATTTGCCGATGGATAGATCGACGTAGGAGCTACGTACGTAGGCGAGACGGCTGTCGGCATCGGAGGCATATTCGCCATCGGCGCTATATTCGGCATCGGGGCCGCGTAGGGAGCGATATTCGGCCCTGGCGCCGAAAACGGCGATACGTTCGGGGAAGGCGGAAAATTCGACGATAATGGCGACAGCATGCTCTGTTTAGCGAGCGCATTCGGTTGAAACTTTTCCATACAGATGGACACCTCCGTGAAATTTACCCAAATTGCAAAGTCGGCAGCGGCGCCGTACCCGCAACTTGCGGTCGCTTGGACTGGTTACGTGTTCCTATCGAACACACCATCAGTCTATGGTGTAGCACCCATAGGGAACACGGTATTCACCTAGCCGTGTAAAATTAGACGCCTGCCCCGGCCGCAGCCATTCCGCGTAAAACCGCCCCCTCATGTCTTTCCGTAACGTAAAACGACCGCCGGAAACCGGCGGCCGATTGGCTATATGGATATCGTTTAAACGTACGGGTTATGTTCGCGCTCGTACCCGATCGTCGTCCGGCTTCCGTGCCCGGGGTAGACGATGGTCTCATCCGGCAGCTTGAACAGCTTGTCATGAATCGAATCCAGCAGCTCCTGCTGGTCGCAGCCAGGCAGATCGGTGCGTCCGACCGACAGGCGGAACAGCACGTCGCCGCTGAACAATTGGTTTCCGTAGAACAAGCTAACGCTGCCGGGGGAATGGCCCGGCGTATGAAGCACTTTGAAGACGAGGCCGAGCAGCTTAAGCTCCTGCCCGTCGTCCAGCGCATACTCCGCCGGGTCGGTCGTGATCGCCCCGCCCAGCTCCGGCCACATCGTGGAGCCGTTGCGCTTCGGGTTCGTCAGCCATTCCGCCTCCGCATCGTGCAGGTATACGGGACAGCCCTTCAGACGCCGCACGGCGTCCACGCCGCCAATATGATCGAAATGAGCGTGTGTCAGGACGACCGCTTCGATCTCCATGTTTTCGATCCGCTTGAGCAGCGGCTGCGGATTCATCCCGGGATCGATGACGAAGCCGCGATTCTCCTCGGGCAGGGAGATGAGATAAGCGTTTGTTTGCAACGGGCCGAGCGGGAAAGCTTCGATTTTGATTTGCTTCATTTCCATACGATGGACGAGGCTCCTTTACATATTCGTCGGATGTGTTGGACTAGAATGAGGATAGCAGCTCGCGCAGCTCTTTCACGATCACCGTCTGGTAACCTGTTCCTTCGCCGTACTGGTTGACCATTTCCTGGCGGGCAATCTGGACTTTGTCGTTATAATCCGGCGCTTCGCGGTCCGGGTTCTCTTCCTTGAACTTCGTCATGACCGCCTGCACGTGCGCCGGGCGCGGCCCCCAATGGCCGAGGACGAAACCGCTGAAATCGGTAAAAATGACGATCGGAATCGCTTCTCCGCCGCCGGTCAAAAACTGCGCCATTACGTCCGGATGCTCTTCCTTGATCAGTACCTCCGTCGGGATGCCCGAAATTTCGAGCGCGCGGAACACGGCAGGAACGTTGTATATCACGTCGCCGCACCAGTCCGCCGCAAGGATAAGGCAACGAAGATCGTCGCGGTTATTGAGCGATGCGAAAAACTCCTTGTCCTCTTCGCTTTCCCATACGAACAGATCGTACCATTCTTTGAATTTCTCCTGATTTTTCGTCATGCCGTCCGTAAACTGCTGCGGGGACAAGCCTTGGCGCAGCTTGGCGCTCAAGTTTTTGCTCATCGCGTTTCTCCTCCTTCGGAATGGTCACACTATGGTTCATTGTACCAAAAAAAAGAGTCCTCTCCAACAAAGGAGACGGACCGGGTACGCTATTTGCTGTTCTCCTTGATCAGCTTTTCGATGGAGGTTACCTCGGCGGCGCTTAACGTCCGCTTCGCCTTGTAGGTCTTGATGTGATGGACGAGGCGGTCCAGCTTGAGCGTCGCAAAAGCCGGGCTCGTCCCGACAAGACGGCAGTTCGGGTGGGTGAAGCATACGATGCCGACCAAATCCGCTTGTATCCGGTGTTGCTTGAACAACGCCTTCAGCACGTACTCGTGCCGGTACAACTGCGCCGTCGGATCCTGGCTGTGCGGCTCGTCTTGCTTTCCGCGGTCGGACCGCGTCTTGACGCGTTCGACCCCTTGATTGGTAAAATGGATGTCCCCCGACCAATGCTTCGAGTCGATATGAAACACACCGTTAGGTCCGACCACGATATGATCGAATTCCTGCGTGCCGCCGCCTGCATGTACGCGGCGTCCGTGCAGGACGCGGTACTCACCGCCGATATATTTAAGCTGATGGGCCGTGCTTTTCTCGCCTTCCACTCCGTAGCCGTTGTTCGTGTCGGCGCGGTGGCCTTTTTTGCCGGACTTCTTGCGGTTCAGCACCTTCCACAGCACATACAGCACAACAATGACGGCAACGGCGATCAAAGCAGGCTTCGTATAAGGAGCGGCCACTTCACCGATTTGCTCCCAGTTATCCCCGAGCTTCCGTCCAAGGAAAACGAACAAAATCGTCCATGGAATCGTGCCGAGAAGCGTATAGAACAAAAACTTCCACATGGGCATCCGCGCCATGCCTGCCGGGATGGAAATCGCCTGCCGCAGCACGGGGACGAACCGGGCCAGAAACACCATGCCGGGACCGTACCGGTTGAACCAGCCCTCCGCAATATCGAGATGCTTGCTCTTCAGATGGAGAAACTTGCCGAATTTGTTCAAGGCCGGCCGGCCGCCGTAGCGCCCGAGCCAATACAAGATGATTTGTTGAAACATGCAGCCTATCGTGCCGAACACGATAGCGCCGATCATGGATACTTCGCCACGGGAAACCAGGTACCCTCCGAAAGCGAGGACGATTTCGCTCGGAATCACTTCAAGCATCAAGCCCAGCAGAATTCCCCATACGCCCAGCCCTTCAATAAACCGAAGCGCCGACTGAATCAAGTCATGCAGCATTGCTCTGTCCTCTTCCTCTCCGAATACATATTTTGTCCGTTCTCTCTCTCAACCAATCCTATTCTATCATAACCTCTTTCACGCCGCATCTTAACAAATCAGGTTTCGGCGCGGACGTTTGCTTCGTTTGTCGAAACCTGTTTACATTTTTACATGTCAGACTTATAATTGTTGTAACAATTAATTTGGAATAAAGGAAGTGCTGCGATTGAACCCTAACCTGCACGAATGGTCGACCGGCTTTATTATGGGCCAAGCCTACCGGAAGATGCTGAACGTTTTGACCTCGCGACTGAAAGAGCACGACATGACGCCGGAGCAGTTTTCAGTTTTGTGCCGCTTGCACGAATCGGACGGCATCAGCCAGAAAGAAATCGCCGACCGTACGGTGAAGGATCAGCCTACGACCGCCCGCATCCTGGACCTCCTGATCCGCAAAGAACTGGTGTGCAAGCAAACGAGCGCGACGGACCGGAGATCGTTTCTCGTTTATCTGACGGAGCAAGGCCGGCATAAGCTCCAAGTACTGATGCCGATCGAACGGCAAACGATTGAAGACATTTTCTCATGGATGTCCGAACCCGAGCTCGAAGCCTTCAGACAAACTCATCTGCGGCTTATCGCCCATCTGGATACATTACTGAAACCTTAAGACTAGGAGAACCTCATCATGAAAGAACAACACGACATACCCGCTTCGAAATTATGGACTCGGGACTTCGTCCTGCTTACAATCAGCAATTTATTTTTGTATTTGAATCTGCAAATGATCACTCCGGCGCTGCCCGCCTATGTTACCGAACGGTTCGGGGCGGGCCAGTGGACCGTCAGTCTGGTCATCAGCGTGTTCGCTTTAGCGGCCATCATTACCCGGTTCTTCGCTGGCGCCTGGCTTAAACGCGGGCGGACCGCGCTTATCCTGCTGCTCGGTCTTACCGTCTATATGCTGGCAACAGCGAGCTTTTATGCTGCGGGAACGCTGGCTTTATTTCTGCTCATCCGCATCTTGTACGGCATCGGATTCGGCGTGTCCAGCACGGCGTTCGGCACGATGGTGTCCAATATCATTCCGATCCGGCGGATGGGTGAAGGGATGGGATACTTCGGCGCGTCGACGAGCCTGTCGATGTCGGCCGCTCCGCTCGTCGGGTTATGGCTGCTCGGCAGCTACGGGTTCGGCACGCTGATCCTCGTCTCGTCGCTGCTTGCGATCCTCATCATCCCGCTGTCGCTGCTGATCCGCAGCACCCCGGCCGTCCCGAAGCCGGCAACCGCCCCTTCGCCTACCGCGGCCCGAGATACACGCGGCACCTACAAACGGGTGGCGCTGCCCTGTTTTCTGAACATGCTGCTCTCGATTACGTACGGGGGTTTGATCAGCTACCTTGTCTTGTTCGGCAAAGAGGCGCATATCGGAAACGTCGGTTGGTTCTTTCTATGCAATGCCGGGGCGGTACTGCTCGTTCGCCCGGTCGCAGGCAAAATTTTTGATAAAAAAGGCCATATCGCCGTCCTGCCCCCCGGCGCGCTCATGGTAGCCGTCGGACTCGTTCTGCTGTCATATACATCCAGCATGACCGGACTTATCGCCTCGGCGTTATGCTACGGCATCGGCTATGGCGTTTTGCAGCCCTCGCTACAGGCCTGGACTGTGAAGCAGGTAAGCCCGGAAATGCGCGGTACGGCGAACGGAACTTTCTATAACTCGATCGACCTCGGGATCGCGGTTGGTTCCATGCTGCTGGGCGGCATCGCTTCGGGGACAAGCTATTCCACCATGTATCTGCTATCGGCGCTTGCGATGCTTCTTTTTCTGGCTATCTACGTCGCGGGTACGCTGGTTAAAGGCAAGCCCCAAGCTACTGCGCTGCACAAATAATGAAGTGCCGCAGCTCCCAACACAAAAAGGATCGCCTTCTATTCGGCCGACAGCCGGGAGGGCGATCTTTCTTTACCCGGCACTTCACGTTTGAAACCCGATATCCGGCATGTTCAGACAAGCACCCGAATATACTCGTACAAACGATCCGAAACTGAAGGGGATGCCGATGACCAGGGTATATGTGCTGAGCCAAAAGGGACTGAAGGGATTGAAAATCGGAGCCGCCGCCATATTGTTGGCCGGTGCCGCGCTGCTCTTCTGGGAACGTGAAACGATTCGGGCCGCGATGAGCCCCTCCGGACCCGAACGGACAATCCAGCTCGTGACCGGCGAGTTCAAGTCGACGACATCGGACGGCAAAACGATCGAAGCTTACCGCTGGGACCCGGGAACGATTTATATGAAGAAAGGCGAGCGCATCCGGCTTAGCATCTACGGCGTCAACGGCGCCAGCCATCCATTTATCATCGAAGGCCTTAACATTAAGGGAGAAGTGAAAAAAGGAAAGGAAACCGTCGTTTCCTTCCGCGCCTCCAAACCGGGCGTCTACCGGATCATCTGCTTGACCCATCCCGACATGGCGCACAACGGACCGATGGTCGGCTATCTGGTCATCGACGAGTAGACGCCGCCCCTTTTCCAAAAACCGCTGTCGGCAGTACCCGCCCGCCCTTCTTCCGCATAGCATAATGGCAGGAAGGAGATGCCGCTATCGATGAATCCAGCAAACCAAATGAAGCACAGCCGGCCTTACCCGTCCGCCCGGCAAATTCGCCGCACCTGCAGCCGGGAGCTGTACCGCGCCCGCAAAAAGCTGGGACGCTACATCCCTCAGCCAGCAGTAGAGCAGGCGGAGAAGCTGTATTACAAAAAGGTGCTGCTGAACCTGCCTTATATTTCGGAACACGCGGACAATCGCAAGGTACTGGCCGATTGGTTCGACGAGAACGTCTGCGGCGAAGTAGCCGCCTTGTGGGAAGTGGAATCGGACGCTTTGGCCAAAGCGTTCCGGGACTCGTTTGGGGGCTGACACCAAGCAAACGGCCCCTCTTTTTTTATCCGCCCGGCAGCAAGATTGCATAACCGTCCCTCGGAAGACAAACAATACCTTTGTTTACCTGAAAAGGAGGTACGAAGGGAATGGATGTTGTAATTCGCAGCGGACGGGGAATCGGACTGCTGACCGTCCTCTTGACGCTCCTGATCGCGGGATGCGGCGGGGAAAAACCGGTCAAAGTCGGGATAGAAAGCAATTTCCGCCCGTTCACGTATACCGAGAACGGAGAGAGCAAAGGATTCGAAGTTGAGCTGTGGAGAGCGATCGCGCAAAAAGCGAACTTGCCATACGAGCTTGTTCCGATGACGCAAGGAGAGCTGAGCAAAGCCGTGAAATCCGGCCAAGTGGACATGGCGATCGCGGGGATGACCGTCAACAAAGCCCGCAAGGATAACTTTGCGTTTTCCGATCCGTATTTTCAGACCGGGCTGGTCCTGCTTACCGCTTCGGACAATGAGGATATTAAGAGCAAGGACGATCTGACCGGGAAAATCATCGGAACCAAAAACGGCTCGACCTCTTATATTTATGCCGGCGGAATCCCAGACACCAAAGAAGTCCGGGGCTATCCCGATATCTCGGATGCTTACACCGATTTGAAAAATAAAAAGCTGGACGCGGTCATTTTCGACGAGCGTAATGTCCACCACTTTCTGCAAAACGACGGGGAAGGCAAAGTGAAGATGGTCGGGGAAGTGCTGAACAAAGAAAGCTACGCCATTGTCACGAAAAAGAAAAACAAGCACCTCGGGAGAATCAACGGCGCAATCGAAGCTCTCGGCAAAGACGGAACGTACGAAGCGTTATACGTGAAGTGGTTTGGCAGTAAACCTCAGAAGCTGCCGGGCCAGTAATCCTTTCGGGCCGCGATCTGCGGCCTTTTCTCATTTAAAACCGGAAGCCAACGCTTCGATCCGGTCCGACGGGTAAACATGGGTCCCCGGGGTGACGAGGAGCGCCGCTTCGAGCATGCCCTTGGCACCGTTTGCGCGGCGATCGGCTTGTACGGCCGCAGCGGTAGCCGATCAGCCGTCTTCCTGCGGACCGGCTTCCCATTCAACCCGGTTGCGGCCGAACTGCTTGGCCCGGTATAGCGCTTTGTCCCCTTTTTCGATCATTTGCTCCATCGGCGGTCTCTCGTCCGCCCCTTCGACCCATCCTGTATACGCTGCGCCGCCGATACTAACCGTCAGCGCGATGCATACGCCGTCCTCTTCGTAAGGCTCCGCAGCTACGGCCTGGCGGATCGTCTCCGCCAAGGCCCTGGCCTGCACGGCCCCTAAGCGCAGAGCAAGCACCATAAATTCCTCTCCGCCGTATCGGGCGGCTAATTCGTCGCCTCCCGTCTGCCTCTGCAGTACGCCCGCCACATGCCGCAGTACCCGGTCCCCGACCAAATGGCCGTGGCTATCGTTAACCTGCTTGAAATAATCAATGTCGATTAACAGCAACGAGCAAGGATACCCCGCTTCCAAGGCCCGAAGCAGCCGATGGTTGCCGTTCTGCATCATATACCGGCGGTTATACAGTTCGGTGAGCGGATCGATCATAGCCGACTCTTCGAGCAGCTTGACTGTCGTTTTCAGCTTACGGCTCATCAGATTGTAATTATCGCACAGCTCCTGAAGCTCGGCGGGGGCATCCTTGAAGACGACCGGGTCGATACGGTATCCGTATTTCCCTTCCTTGATGATGCGGGTGCCCTGCAGCAAAAATTCGAGCGGACGTTCAATCCGCCGCGTAAGAATAACGATACCGCTGAAGCTTAGCATCAGCGTCACCAACGTTATGGCGATGAAAACGAGCATCAGCCCGTACAAATTCGCATTCAGTTCCTCCTTGCTTACTTCGCCTATCAGCAGCCAGCGGTGGCCGGCTATCCACTGATACGAACCGAACACGATGTCTCCATTGTAATTGGCATACGCCTCCTTCGAGACCGACTGCACCGCTGCCCGGCGTGTAATGTCCGTCGAGATCGGCAGAGGGTTCTGGCGTACGTCGTCGATAAAGCGCGGCTTCGTCATCGGCACGCCGACCCGGTCGAGGAGATAAAAATCCCCCGTCTCCCCGGACTTCAGGGAACCCACCACACGCTGAATCGTCTCCAGCTTAACCGAGCCGAGCAGCAGCCCGCTCCATCGTCCCTCTTTGTCATAGGTAGGCGCCGAGAAAATAATGACCGGTTCGCCGGAAGCTTGTCCGGTGATGACATCCGACATCGACGATTTTCCCTGTTTCGCAGCCCAATAAGAACTGCGCTCGTTGACCTGGAGGCCGATAGCCGAATAGGTATCCACTTCCGTGACACCCTCTGTGTTCACATAGGATAGCGAAGAGAAATCTTTCTGCAATACGATGAAATCGCGGAAGATTTCCCCCATTAAGGGCTTGTTCAGCGTTCTGACAGCGTCTTCCTCGGTAAGCAGACGCATATCCAGCGTTCGCTCCTGCACCCACCGGTCGATGAACAACGTCTGCAGACTCAGATTATCCGATAAATTGCGCAGCGCCTCCGCCTGAGTTTCCTGCTGATACAATATATATAAGGCGATGTTGATCGAAAGCCCGAGCATGAGAATGGCCAGCGCAATCCACAGACGAAAACGCTGCTTCACCGTCCGGGGCCGCATGAAACGAATCATGGACCCTCTCCTCTCCCAAGTAATGTCCCCAACAAATTGACATTGTACAAACGCGTATTTTTTTTTTATACTTTTAAAATGCATTCGTTTCGGTCTGACAGTATTTATCTTGACATCGTAAGGAGAAATTGCACGTGGAACTGCCCTCGTTCGATATGATTCTGTTTCTCGTTATTGTCGGGTTCGCCGCCGCCTTCATCGACTCCGTCGTCGGAGGAGGAGGACTCATCGCCGTTCCCGCGCTGATGTTCACCGGGCTTCCGACCAATATGGTGCTCGGAACGAATAAACTGGGGGGAACGCTATCCTCGTTAACCAGCACCGCTTCCTTTTTATTTTCCGGCAAAATTAACGGCAAGCTGGTGCTGCTCCTGTTTCCATTGTCCTTCATCGGATCGGCTCTCGGCACGTATACGATTCATCTGGTGCCGTCCACGTTTTTGAAGCCGATGGTGGTCGGTCTTCTGATCGTCATTCTCATCTATACGCTGCTGAAAAAAAACTGGGACGGTTCGGGACAGCAGGTCCGGTTTACGTTCGCCAGCGGGCTTGCGACGGCGGTTTGCGCGTTCGCCTTGGGCTTTTACGACGGATTTTTCGGTCCCGGTACCGGCTCGTTTTTGCTTTTTCTGTTTCTGATGCTGGGATTTGATTTCGTAGGCGCTTCGGCCAATGCCAAAGTGCTCAATTTTGCCAGCAATATCGCTTCCTTAGCGTCGTTTTTCTGGCTAAAGTCGGTACATCTCGGCTACGGTTTGCCGATGGGCTTGTCCATGATCGCCGGCTCGATCGTCGGCTCCCAGGTTGCCATCCGTCAGGGCTCCAAATACGTAAAGCCATTGTTTATCGGAATTACCGCCATATTGATCGGCAAGCAAATTTGGGACATGCTATAAACGCCACAGGGAGGTCGTTACGCCTGAGGAAAACAGGCCTGCGACCTCTCTGCATAGCATTCGACATTTTCCTGCCAAATCCCTCTTTTTCTCATCCGCCAAAGACCATGCAGGTTGACAGATGATCCGTCGGCCAAATTTGCTTCTTTTGATTGCTGGCCAGCTCGGCGTACGGATCGCGGACCACATGCGGATCGGTCACCGGACGAAGGTCCTCCCATACGCATTCGATGCCTTTGCCGCCCACTTCCCCCGCATACATGCGGCAGTCGCTGCAAAAAGCTTGTTTTTGTTTTTCATCCAGCCTCACGACTCTATTCCGCAGACAGCAGTATACCCGGCCGTCCGGATCGCACAGATTGATATGTCTCACTTCTATCACACGCATGCTCCTTTCCGTTGAACCTTAAAAGGGTAATACCCATTATATATGCGGACGAACCGGGATAGGTGTAATTTTTTTGAATGAAGAAGGTTGATCCTGAAGGAAAGTTGGTCTATAATGAACAAAACCTAATTATCGTTAGTTAGGAGGTTGTGTTCATGACAGCACACAAAATTAAAGCCTCCGCGCTGCGGCTTTTCTCGCAGAACAGCTACGACGCGGTGCCGCTATCGGAAATCGCCAAGGAGGTTGGGATCAAGACGCCTTCGCTCTACGCGCATTTTAAGAGCAAGGAAGAGCTGTTCCTGACCGTATACGACGATTGTCTGGCCGAGCATGCCTCCCGTGTCCGGCAAATGACCGATAAACTGACCGGACTCGGCACGGAGCAAAAGCTGCAGACGATTCTGCTTGACGTGTGCCGTACCTACTTGCTTAGCGAGGAATACGCGACCTTTCTTAAACGGACGATGCTGTTCCCGCCGAGTGCGCTGCAGGAAGTGCTGCGCGAGCGGTTTGCCGCGTCGGAGGAGCAGCTTACCGAGCTGCTGCGGATGGTTTTCGAGGAGGGCATGGCTTCGGGCATACTGCGCCGTGAGCATTCCGAGGATTTGACCGCCTCGTTCTACTGCCTGCTGGACGGTTCGTTCCTGCAGCAGTTCTATTACCGGCCAGACGACTGGGAGCATCGGCTGAAAGCCGTTTGGTCCATCTATTGGAAAGGCATTGCGGAAGACAGAACATCCTAGAAGGGAGCAATTTATCATGGCATGGGTTTATTTGGCTATTGCCGGGGTTATGGAGATCGTATGGGCGCTCGGTTTAAAATATGCACAAGGCTGGACTCGGTTTTGGCCGAGCGTCGTGACGATCGTTGGGATGATTATTAGCTTTTATTTTCTCTCTCAAGCGCTCAAGACGCTGCCGATCGGAACGGCTTACGCGATATGGACCGGTATCGGAGCGATCGGTACGGTGATCGTGGGAATGTTTTTTCTGGGCGAGCCGCGCGATCTGCTGCGGGTTCTCTTCCTGCTGTGCATCGTCGGCGGTATCGTCGGATTGAAGGCAACGGCATAACCTCATACGATTGCGCGCAAAGAAAGCAACAGAGCCGCTGCTCCCAAGAACTGGGGAGCGGCGGCTCTGTTGCTGAAGGATGGCATCCGGCGGCATGGTTCGCTGACCCTGCGGACAGCCGCTCTATTTCATGCTTCTTCCCTGATCTGCGGACAAGCCGCTTCCTCCGGCGGGAATACGCTGCGGATGGCCGAGACGACTTCTTGGGCCATGCTCATGACGCGGAATAAGGAAGTGCTTTGCAGAATCGCATATTTTTGCCCGGCATCCACATTGACGATCCCGGCAATCGAATAGTCGCCGACATGCGGAAGCTGCTTGCCGACCGACTTGCCCGGCTCCAGCGGACGGTTGGACACCTGGTACCAGGCTAAAGAGGCGGCTTGGCCGAGACAAGCGTCGATCGCAATCACGGTTTTCCCCTGCGGAATTTCATTCAGCCTCTCCCGCATGTTACTTGCATCGAACGGATGGGCAAGCGTACCGACCACATACGAATACCCCGCTTCCTGCAGCATCGTGCCGGTCAGCGGTCCGAGAGCGTCGCCCGTCGAGCGGTCGGTGCCAATGCACAGAAACACCAAGTCTCCTGCCGTCAGGCCGCGCATTCGAATCATTCGCAAAAAATCGGGCAGCTCGGCAGCCTTCAGCTTTTTGCGGAATAACGGCTGCGCCTGCTCATTCGTCATTTTGTTTCCCCTTTCCGTTGGTTTTATATAGTAGCATACTGCATGGGAATACCGCTTTCAACATTTGTTCCTACAGCGTGAGACGTGCTATAATTCGAACAAAGCAAGGTGAGCGCAAGTGCAGCTCAGAACCGGCGGAAGGCAGGGATCAACCCGATGGGGGTCATGGACATATGGGCGCTGGCGGCGCTTGCCTACTGGCTGCTCATGCTGTGGGACACGCTGCGGGCGCGGCAGTGGATGCTGAAGCTTCCCCGCCCGGAGCCGGGACAAGCGGGATGGAGAACAGGCAAGGCTCATCAGGGCGGCAAAGAATCCGAAGCGCCCCTCGTTTCGATTATTATCGCGGCGAAAGAAGAGGAATCGTCCATCGTCGAAACGGTGAAGCATCTGCTCGGGCAAACGTACCCCCGGCTCGAAATCATCGCCGTGAACGATCGCTCGCAGGATACGACCGGCCGCAAGCTGGACGAGCTGCGGCGGTGGTCCGAGGGACGGGCCGGCATCGGCGTGCCTCTGCGGGTCATTCACATCACGTCGCTGCCATCCGGCTGGCTTGGAAAAAATCATGCGCTGTATCAAGGCTATTTGCAGGCGCGGGGCAAATATTTACTGTTCACGGACGCCGACGTGCAGTTCGAGCCGGGAACGGTGGAGGATGCGGTCCGCTTCCTGCGGGAGCAGCAGGCGGATCATGTGACGCTAGCCCCCCGGATGCTTGTCCGCGGCTTATGGCTTCGTACGTTCGTGCAATTTTTCTTTTTTACGCTCAGTCTTTATATCCGCCCATGGCGGGGGAACGACGATTTCCAGCATCGTCACGGGATGGGGATCGGAGCCTTCAATCTGATCACAAGACAGGCGTACGAACGGATCGGCACGCACCGGGCCATTGCGCTGCGGCCAGACGACGATCTCCAGCTCGGCCGGAGGGTCAAGGAAGCCCGGCTCCGGCAGCGACTCGCCTCCGGCACGGAGCATATTGCCGTCGAATGGTACACAAGCCTTGGCGAAGCGATTCGCGGTCTGGAGAAAAATCTGTTCTCCGGCTTCGGCTATCGCTTAAGCGTCGCAGCTCTCTCTGTGCTCGGCCAGCTTGCGCTATTCTTGTTTCCATGGGCAGGCATGCTGCTTCTGTCCGGCCCGGCGGCCTGGGGATTCGCTCTGTCGGTCGTGCTGATGCTCGCCGTCTATTTTCTGCTGATCCGTTCGATCACCGGAGAAGGTGGCTTCGAGGCGCTGCTGATGCCGCTGACCGTCGTTCTGTTATGTTATATCGTCACCCGCTCAGTCTGGCTGACCCTGCGTCAGGGCGGGATTTATTGGAGGGGCACCTTCTATTCTCTGAGAGAGCTCAGGCGAATGAAAGCCCGCGATGGTTCCGATTGATGAGCACTTGTTTTTCCAATTCGCATATTTTCCAAATTATATATAAAAGGAGCTTGTCAACATGATCTTGGAAGTCATTGCCACGAGCGTGACCGATGCAATTATTGCCGAAAAAAACGGAGCGGGACGAATCGAGCTCATTTCCGGCATCTGCGAAGGCGGCGTAACTCCAAGCTATGGACTCATCGAGCAGGTTGTCGCTTCGGTCAGCATTCCCGTCAATGTCATGATTCGCCCGCACAGCAATTCGTTCTGTTACGATGAATGGGACCTCGAAACGATGCTGACGGATATTCGGACGGTGCGGCGTCTCGGTGCCGCCGGAATCGTAACCGGCTGCTTGACGCCGGAACGCAAGGCGGATACGGAGCTGCTCGAGAAGCTGCTAGCTGAGGTCGGCGAATTGTCGGTCACCTTTCACCGGGCGATTGACGAGACGGACGATCTGGAAGGCACGCTGCACGTGCTCGCCCAGTATCCGCAAATCCACCGTGTGCTGACGTCCGGCGGCAAGCCGAGCGTGCTGGATGCCCGGGACGAGATTCTCCGGCTGCAGGCCGCCGAGTTGTCGCGTCCGATCGCCATTCTCGCAGGCAGCGGACTTAATCTCCAATCGCTGGCCTCGTTTATTCGGGATACCGGCGTACAAGAGGTACATATGGGCACCGGCGTGCGCCGCGGGAACCGTCCGCAGGATACGGTCGATCCCGAGCTCGTACGGGCGGCGGCGGATATCGTCGCAGGATTTTCCAAGTAAAGGCGCTTCGTTCTATTCATCACAGCCGTGCGGCACAAGCCGGACGGCTTTTCCTGCGCAGACGCGCAAAAATCGAGTATGGTATCTTTCTCCCCCAAACGTTTCCTCCTCTCGCCCTCTCGACAAACTGTGACGATATGAGCTATTTTTTTGAACCAAGCTAGTTCAAAGTTACCATTTTATTCAAAAGCTATTGAAAATAGGAGTCTCATCCTGTAGCCTTGATATAGTCAGGAAAATATATCTATTTATTGTATTATTTAGATTTTACAAACATGGATCAGGGCGTCTTTTTTTACGAATTGGTTACGATTATTTTCAGGCTGAGGTGGAATTATGGGGTCTAAGCAAATAGTAAACCGCTTTCATATCATCGCGTTTATTTTAATCCTTATTATCGGTCTTTCGTGGATCGTGCACCTGCTGATCACAAGCCACCAGGGTCTGAAAGGCGCTCAAGCCTATAAAGGCTGGCTTGCGGGCATTACGGCCGACGGAACGGGAAGCCTGCTTGTCGCTTATCGTCCGGAGCCGGTTGAGAGCAAAACGATTTTAAAGCTGCCGAACGTGACTCCGGACAATTTCGGGGTGATCTGCCCAAACGGAACAAAAGCCGCCTACACCCAATGGAACGAGCAGCAGACGGTCAGGTATCTGGTTGTTCAGTCCCTGACAAGCGCCAAGCAGCACATCTTTTTCGACGACCTCCCTGCGATGAACGAAATCAAGACGATCTCGTGGTTCCCCGATCATCGGAGGATCTTGTTTGTTAAAAGCGACCAGACCACTTATATCGATCAGGAGATCGGCGTGTTGGATACGGGCAGCGGAAAAGTCGAAACCTTGGTCAAGGGCGGAATTCGTTTGGTCAAACGAGCGGAAGAAGAGAACGGGGAAGAACGGATGAAGTTTTATATGACCCAAGACGAATTGGATCAAATCGTTAAAATGTACGGAGGGAAGCCGGTTCCGCTCGACGACGCCGGAGGGTATTTGATGGTCGAGTTTGCCGCGCCGGTCCTTTCCCCCGACGGGAATCGGATCGTGTACAGCGCCACGTTGAACCGCAATGATGCCAAAGGAGAACATGTTCCGCTATGGCTGGCCTCAAGCCTGTGGGTCTACGACCTGACGAGCGGTCAAAATAAAATGATTTATTCCCCCTCCGACCGTTCGGCCATCGGGAATGCCGTCTGGACGTCGGACGGCAGGCATGTTGCTTTTATCAGCTACACCGGGGCCAACGGGGAGGGCGGAGCGATTGAATATATGGATCTGGCGAGCGCGCAGGTCAAAACGATTTTCCCGCCGTCTGCCGAGCATCACAATAACGTGAACCTGATTGCGCTGGAACGCAACGAAATTTCCTTTATTTCCGCGCCGAAGTCGGGAACCTTCAACGAGGCGAAAAGGTGGATTTTGAGCCCGGAAACAGGAGAAAAGCGGTTGATGCCGGTCCAAATCAGGGGGCAAAACGCGCTGCTGCAGAATTTTTCAAATGTACAGTAAGGTCATTTAAAAACACAAGGCGCTGAAAGCCCTTCTGCCGGGCTTTCAGCCGATCATGCCGGAGCTTCTTCCTGAGAAATCCAGCCTACACGCCTTTCTTTTACTCCTTCACGGCTCCCGCGCTCAGGCCGGACTCCACCTTTTCCTGAAACAGCAAATAGATGGCAATGGTCGGAATGATCGTGAGAATGATGCCCGCGAACGTCGGGCCCATCTGCGAGCTGCCCCGTTCTCCCACGAAGGACATCAGCGCCATCGAAATGTTGAACATGCTCCGGTCATTGACCATAATGACGTTCCAAATCAAATCGTTATAAATATCGAAAAAGGCCAAAATTCCCGCCGTCGAGATGGCCGGCATGGACAAAGGCGTCAAGATCCGGAACAGCAGCGTCGCCGGACCGCAGCCGTCCATGACCGCCGATTCGTCGATTTCCTTGTTAATTCCTTTCATAAATCCGGTAATCAAAAAAATCGTAAGCGGCAGTTGAAACGTTGCGTACAACACGATCATGACGAAATAGTTGTTAAAGCCGTTGAACGAGCCGATCATCCGGGAAATCGGAATGACGAGGGAATAGACGGGGATCATCAGCCCCATGATGAAATAAATATATAAAGCGCCGTTCCACCTCAGCGAGATCCGGGTCAGGATAAACGATGCCATGGTTCCCAAGAGCAAGGTCAGAAGCGTGCCTGCGATCGCATAAATGAAGGAGTTCCATACGGCTTTATCAATATGTGCGGTGACAAAAGCGAGCTTGTAGTTACTCCAGCGCCATACCTCGGGCAGCGAGAAGACGCTATTGTATATTTCCAGATTGTCCTTGAGCGAAGAAATCACCGAAAAAAACAACGGATACATAAAAATAACCGCGCAAAGCGTAGAAAACAAATATGCCGGAATTTTATACGAGCGAAGCGTCATGTTCCATTTCACCTGCCTTTATTTCATCGTCTTCGTGTTCATCAGCTTGTTGAGTACGACCGTCGATAAGAGCGCCGCTACGATAATGAAGGTCCCGATGGCGTTGCCCATCCCGAAGTTGTTGTATTTAAAAGACTCGTAATAGAGCAGCGTCGTAGGCACATCCGTAGCGCCGTTCGGTCCTCCGCCGGTCATGACGAAAATTTGTCCGAACACGCGAAGCGACTGCGTAACGGCCAGAATCGAGAAAATTTTCAGCGTTTCCTTCATCATCGGCACGGTAATGTACCAGAGCCGTTTGAACCCGACCGCTCCGTCCATGGCTGCCGCCTCGTACAATTGCTCCGGAATCGCCACCATCCCGCTGGCAAATATGATCATGTTCAGCCCGCAGTAAATCCATGCGTTGACCACCACAACAACGTAGATGGCAATGGCCGGTTCGCCGAGCCAATCGTGGGTCAGCGAGCTTGCGCCGATCGCCGAAAGCACCATGTTGACGAGGCCGCCCTCCCCTTTGAGCAAAAACTGCCACATTAAGCCGACGGCTGTGAGCGGGAGCACGGAAGGCATAAAGAAGGCGATTTTGAAAAACCGTCTTCCCTTCATCTTACTGGTGACGATATGCGCCAGCGCGAAAGCGACCGGCAAAATGAGCAAGAACGAAGCCAGGATAAACACGCCGATATTTTTGAGCGAACGGTAAAATTCAGGCTTTTGAAACATGGCGCTGTAGTTTTGCAACCCGACATATTCCAGGGCGACGTTCTTGATGCCGTTCCAGCTAAAAAAGGACATGTAAGCCGTCTGGAAGATCGGCACGATAAACGCCAGCGTATATAATAAAAGCGCCGGCAGCAAAAAAACGGCTGCGATAAAATAAGGCTTTCGGCCGACCATGTTGTTCCCCTCCTTCGAGTTTTCCGTAGGAAAGCTGGCTTTTTCATAATTACTTTACTTTTCCGCAAGGAAAACTAGCTTTTGTAGTTTAATAATTCTCCAATAATAGTAGGTGGGGTATATCCCGGAAGAGTGAAACGTCCGCCTTTGAACCCCGCAAAAACACCTCTACTTGCAATCAAACTTTCGCGGGTTCAAGAGCGGCTGGAAGGATATACCCCACCGGTCTATGACGGAGAATTAATCTACAATGCGAAGCTGGTTTTCCATCGTCTACTTCTTGTTCGAATCGACAAAGCTTTGAATCGTATCCGCCGTTTTTTGTGGAGGGTTGCCGGCGAACATGCCTTGGACTTCGTTGCGCACCTTGTCCTGCAGCTGCATGATCGGGCTGTACTCCTCAATCTCGCCTTTGAAGTCTTTCGCGGTGCTTTGCGCCTTGACGTACTCTGCGGTGACCGGATCGACCGGAGCCGAGCCCGAATCCATTTTGACCGGGTAAACGCCGCCCTTCGTTTCCTGGAGGAAATACTTGAACGCATCAACTGAGGTCAGAAACTTCAGCAGCTTGATCGTAGCGTCTTTTTTCGCGCCCGTGACTTCCTTGGAAACGGAGTAACCGCCTGCTCCGCCGAACCAGTTGTCCTTGAATTCCGGGTTGTCTTTGTAGCCCGGGAACGGAATGACCCCGATTTTGTCGGCGATCGGAGAAGCTGCGATGGAGGAAATCGCCCAGACGCCTTCAAACATCATCGCGCTCTTGCCGCCGAGGAACATGCTCGAAATCGCGTTGCCGTCGGTCGTGACCATGTTTTTGCCGAAAATGCCTTTATCCTGCCAATTTTTCATCGTTTGCAGCAAGGAAACCATATCCGGATCGTTCCACTTCGCTTTGCCGCTCATTAGGTCTTCCGTTTTTTGGAATCCGTATTTTTTCAGTGCCAGATTCGTCAGCAGATGGCCTCCGCGGAAGTTGTCTTTGTCGGCCATCGCCATCGGAACGACATCGATCGCTTTGAATTTGTCGGCGACCGCCTCGAATTCCTCGATTGTTTTCGGCGGCTCTGCGCCGACTTTTTGGAACAACTCTTTGTTATAGTAGATCGCGACGCTGTAGAACTCGTTCGGCACGCCGTACGTTCCCGGCAGGTCTTTGTATTTCCATGTGTCGAACAGCGGCAGGAACGCGTCCGCCCACGCTTTGTCTTCTTTCAGGACGGGATCGAGGTCCATCGCGATATTTTTCGCGTAATCTTTAAATGCAACTCCGCCATAGTTCATCCAAATTTCCGGGACGCTGCCTGTCGCGACGGCCGTTTTGAATTTGTTGTTGAATGCCGCCTCGTCGTTCAACGATTCGTCGACTACCGTAATATCCGGGTTTTTCTCCATAAATTGCTTGAGCAGGTTCTGGAACGCCACGGACTTCGGATCGGTACCGGAGATACGCGTCAAGATGCGGATGCTGACTTTGTCGCCGCTTTTGCTGTCACCCTTGGAACCGGCATTGCCTTGGGCGGCGTCATTCGAGCCGCAGCCTGCCAGCAGGCTTGAAGCGGCGAACAGCGATGCCAGCCCTAATGTAAGCGCTCTTTTTTTCATGTGTTAAGCAACCTCCCCGTTTACGTTTGTTATCTTTTTGCTGTTGTCTGTTCGACATAGTGTCATTATAAGGGGCGCGGCTCGCCGCATGAATGCAATATCTTTACGCCACCGGGAATATTTTTAACATTCTGTGAACATTCCATGCAAAAAAAGACCGCGCCCGTTTGGCACAGCAGCGCAACGGGGCCGTCTCGAAAAAGTCATTCGCGGGAATCGCTCCCGGTAAATCGGGAAGGCGGGACGCTGAAATGCTTTTTAAAGCATTTGCTGAAGTAATGGGAATCTTTGTAGCCGACGGATTCGGAGACGAACAGCAAATTTTTGCATCCGTTCTCCATCATTTCCTTGGCCTTATTGAGCCGCCGCCTTGTCATGTACTCCACGACGGAATAACCGGTCTCGGTCTTGAAAATGCGGCTCAAATAGCTCGGATGAATAAAAATGCTTTTGGCAATCGCGTTTAAATCAAGGTCCGGGTCGGCATACTGCCCGTCGATGAACTGCTTGGCCTTATCCACCAGCTTGGCCGGCGTCGACTGCTTCAAGCTGTGCGTCTGCTCCAGCACCCGGCCGAACAGCGCCGCCGCCCAGTCCGCGATCTCCTCCATCCGCTCCAGCTTGTCGACCAGCCGTACCGGATTGAACGTATCGCCCCCATAAAACGTCATATCCAGCTTGCTCTCGGCGGCATACAGGTTCAGCGTGGCCACAAGCTCGTAAACGGTCATGTACAACGTATCCAGAGACAGCTTCTGCCTGACGATGCCCTCCAGCCATTGGCGCAGCTCATGCTCCACCGCCGCCTTGTTGCCCAGCCTCAATTGAACCATCAGCGTCTCGCGGATAAAGGACAGGTCCGCTTTCAGCGCTGGCTTGGGCAGGCGGTCGAACATGATCACCCGGTCGCCGCCGAGAACGGTGCGATGCTTGCAGGCCAGAACCGCCTCCTTATACGACTGAGGAATGCCGCCGGGACCTTCCTGCGCAATATTGCCGATGCCGGCGGTTACGGTAAACTTCAAAAACCGGCGAACCGCTTCGATAGCTTCCGCGCCCCGCCGCTCCAGCCACTCTTTCTCCCGACTGCCGCCGGCAGGATCGGCGTTCGGATGCACCAGCAGCACCGTTCTGTCGTCGTTATCCAGCGTCAGCTCGCACGGTCGAAGCCCGCCAAACAGCTCACCGACGATATTGAATACCGCGAACCGCTTCCAGGGCGGCTGCTCCTTCCCATCTCCCGGCGATTTGTCAATCGAGAATACCATGACAAGCAATGCATCGTCCCGCAGTTTCGGGCAAAATTGCCGCCATTTTTCCGGGCTCTGCTCGGGTCCGGCGGTTCCGGCGGCATCCAACAAGCCTTGAATGAACGTCCGGCGCAAAATCGTGTTGCTTTCCCGGACGCTCTGCTTGAAATCCTCCTGCTGCGAATGCCGCGACATATCCTCCCGAATCTTGGCCGACATCCTGATCAGTACCTGCATTAGCTCCTCCATGTTGACCGGCTTCAGCAAATAGTCGGATACGCCTGCCTGCAAAGCCGTTCTCGCATAGTCGAAGCTCCCGTAGCCGGTGAGAATGATGATGCGAAGCTCGGGAAACCGGTGCTGGGCCGCCTTCGCGAACGCCAGGCCGTCCACGATCGGCATGTTAATGTCGACGATTGCCAATCGGATCGGCGCATGCTCAAGCAGCAGCAGCGCCTCCTCCCCGTTCTCGGCCTCTCCGGCAATCTCGAAGCCGAGCTCCTGCCAGTCGACGCCGACCTTCAGCCGTTCTCGAATCAAATATTCGTCATCGACGATCATCGCTTGAATCATGCGGCATCCCCCCGTTCTCAATCGCCGGCAGCGTAATGTGGACGGTTGTTCCTTCCCCCGGCACGCTGTCGATCTCCAGCCCGTATTCGGAACCGAAATAAAGCTTGATCCGCTCGTCGGTACTCTTCAGCCCGAAGCTTTTCGTCCGGTAATGCCCCGGCTCCGGCTTCAAAATTTGCCGCAGCCGCTGCGGAGTGATGCCTGTGCCGTTATCGCTCACCTCGATCCGTACCTTGCCGTTCAGGACATGCGCCTGGATACGGATCAGCCCTTTTCCCCGCTTGTTTCGGAGCCCGTGATTGATCGAATTTTCCACAATCGGCTGCAGCAGCAGCTTGATCGTTGAGTATTTGTACACGTTGTCATCAATCTCGAAACGGGCATCGATCCGGTCGCCGTAACGCACCTTCAAGATTTCCAAGTACGTTTGCGTAATGATGATTTCGTCTTCCATGGAGATGATGTGGCTGCCTTTGCTGAGCACGCCCCGGTAAAACAGCGCCAGCTGGTTCACAATGTTTACGATATCGGCGTTCCGCTTTAAATCGGCAAGCGCGCAGATGCTCTCCAGCGTGTTGTACAAAAAGTGCGGATTGATCTGCGACTGCATGACGGCGAGCTCGTACTCTTTTTTCTTCTTCTGCTCTTCCACCATGTTTTCCATGAGCGTTTTGGTGCGGACGACCATTTTGTTAAACTCTCTGGCCAAAGCGCCGATCTCGTCGCGTTCCTTCAATTCGAGCCAGACGTCGAGGTTGCCCTCCTGCACGCTCTTGACCGTTTTCTTGATCTGGTTCAGCGGCCTTGTGATCGATCTGGCGATTAGAATCGTCAGAAGGATGGCCGAAACGACGAAAATGAGGCTTAAATAAAAGGTTTTTTCCGTCAAAATCTGATTATCGCGGGTAATTTCCTTAATCGGCACGATGCCTACAATAATCCAGTTCAAGCGCGGGTAGGTGCGGGCCACGACCAGATTGTCCTCGCCGTTCAAGCTGAACGTCCGGCCGCCCTCATGCCCGATCACCCAGGAATAATAAGGCTCCTGCCCGATGGACGCATAGAGCCGGCTTTTGTCGCTGTGCGAAGCGATGGTGCCCTGCTTGTTGACGATAAAGATTTCACCGCTGTGCCCGATATTGATATGAGCGTATTGATCGGCAATGTACCGCTCGTCGATGGATAGTTGGATGACGCCGAGGGGACTCCCGTCCTTGGCGGTGTTGAATTTTTGAAGGAGCGATACGACGGGGTGCGCCGCGGCTTCCTTCTCGTAGTTGCTTTTGGCCGTATCCTTCCATACGGGTCCGTAAGCGGAGCCGGCAAATGCCTGAACATATTCGTCGTTAAAGCTCCGGACGTTCTTGAGCCCGCCGGAATCGTACAAATGGCCGCTGCGGTCATAGATGAGCATAGCGTCCACGAACGTCTTGGAATCGACGATATCGGCGAGGGCGTTCGAAACCTCAACCGAACGGCTGTAATTTTCCAGCGGGTCCGAGGTGGGCGGGGCGCTCAGGTAACGCTGCACGCTGCTGTTCGTAATCGCGATTTTGGAGTAGTTTTCCGAATTGTCGAGAATGATCTCCAGCTTCTCCGAGACCAGCCGCAAATTTTGCTCTGTGTTCTCCACCGCTTTGTCGATCAAAATCGCGGACGATACGCGGTACGTAAAGACAGACAGCAAAATCAGCAGCAAGGACAGGGCGGTCATAAACGAGAGCGTGATCTTTTTATTGACGGAAAGCGAGTAATAATAGTCCAATACGCGGTTTTTCATAGCTGTCAGCAAGCCCTGTCACCTCTTCCGCGGTAAGCGCTATCAGAGTTTCATTATAGGACAAAACGGAGGTGCATTGGAACACCTCCGAATTGGTAAAACCTTGAAGTTGTTTTAATCCTGCAGATCGATGACGACCATCTGGTGGCATTCGAGCTCGGGCAGTGTATACTCGATGCCTTCGGCGGACGGTCTGTAATCGAGCGGTGTTCCTTGCGGCGCCAAATAGACTCCCTTCACCCGTCGTCCCGGCAAACGCAGCTTCACGTCGATATGATAGAGCGGAACGATGTCCTCGATGATCTCGACGCCTTCACCGCGCTTGACCGGCACGGCGTACAGCAGATGGTTCACGAGACGGCGCTCGCCCCGCTGCTCCTGCAGCGTGACGATCCCCTGGGCGGGCAAGCTCGTCGTCAGCGTCTTGTCCGGTACCAGCCGGTCCAGCGCGTAGAGCACCATTTCTTTCAGGAACAGACTGCCCTTCGTCGCATAGTCCTCGAAAACGTTCCAAGCGATGTAAATGCCGCTGGCGCCCTCCACCATTCCCGGGCCGCCGTCGTTCATCGAGCTGGGCGTATGCTGGTGCGACGAGAACGTGAATACTTCCCGGTTAAAATAAGGATCTTCGCGCCGCCCCAGCTCGGTTCCGCCGTCCAAAGCGATCTTCTGCCCCGCCGCGTACATGACGAACGACGCTTCGCCAAGGCTCCGCAGCGGAAATTTCGGGCGGAAATAATCCGGCTTGAACGGATTCTCGCCGACCCGCCGCACGCCGAAATCGATGGCGAAATCGCGTTCCTTCGCGTCCAGGCCGGACTTGCCCGAAGCGAGCAGCTTCCCGCCCTGCCGGAGAAACTGCTCCAGCTTCGCGTGCAGCCGGTCCGAGATCAGTACGTAGTCCGGCAGTATCAGGACTTTGTATTGGTTGAAATCGGCGTCCGGATCGATCACGTCGAACAAAAACTTGCCTTCGAGCAGCATCCGTACCGCCCCGGCGTCGGAGTTGCCCGTAAACATCGCGCCGCCCATTTTGCCCACGCCGACCGATTCGACGGACAGCAGCCCGATATCTGCGATCGCCGTCGTGTCCGCGCACCACGCTTCCTTCTGCTCAACCTCGGCGTACGCTTGGCCGATCAGCTCGTAGGTGGCCGGGTCCATCAGCCCTTCGGGATGCAGTTGGTCGCCGATGGAGCAGCGCGCCCCGTTCGCCAAGCTGAGCGCCGTTTCGTAGCGCAGCGCATTCGGATGCTTGTAGCCGCCGAACTCGCCCCAGAACGTGTGGAATTTGCCGGTCATGCCGAGGAAATTCATGCCGAGCGGCTGCGCGTAGCGGGCCGACAGCGGGAAATGATCGTAGCCCCAGCCGCCGGTCGGCAGCGATTCCAGCTCCAGATGCGTGTTCATCGCCGCCAAGTCCCGGCGTCCCTGCGAGATATGCCCCGCATTGTGGAAAATCGGCATCTCCGGCTTGATCGCATGGATCGCTTCGCGAATCCGCTGCGTATAATTCGCATAAATCCGCTCGCCCTGCTCGACGACGTGCCGCTTCTCGCGCGGGTCTTTTCCTTCCCCGCGCAGCATGGCCACGCACGTATGGCAGTAGCAGGTACGGACGCCGACGATGTCGAGGAAGATGCCGTCGGCATCGTACTTGCGAACGACCTCCTCCACCTGGCGGATCGTCAGATCAAGATAGGGCGAATTCAAGCAAAACTGATGATACCCCGGCGTCATGAACCCTTTCACCCAGTTTGTCTGGTCGTTCTCGTCCCGCATCAGCCATTCGGGATGGACGCGCGCCAGCTTCTCGTCGAAGCCGACCGACAAGTAGACCGGAATCTTCACGCCGATCTCGTGCGCCGCTTCGATCTGCGCGCCGAGCAGGTCGAAATCCAGATGCGGGTGAATCTCGTTCGTTTCGGAAGGAAAATACGCCCAGCCATGGTGACATTTTGCGAAGACGGTAATCGAGTCGACGTGCCCCCGCTTGAGCATTTCCTGGAACTGCGGTTTGGAGAACTTCCGCCCGATATGCGGGATCATTTCAGAGGTGTGGAAATCTAAGTGTACTTGTCGGAATCGCATCGTTTGGCGACCTCGCTTTCTTGGTATAGGTTGAGTTAACTGCTGCGCAGCTTGATTCATCAGATTGTCTAGGCGGCGTGCCCCGTCTTTCCCAGCAGCCGGTTGCGCTTTTTCTTTTTGTCGGGGTTATTGTATCATTAGGACGTTGGAAATGTATTTGAAAGGCCTTCCATCGATTTGTACAAAATTCCGCTATTCGCGAGAACCTAACGCCCGGAGGAACCCGAGATGAAGGATTTGGCAGAAATCGCTCCGCATGTGCGCTCGGCGGCACCCTATACGTATAACGGGGGCGAGCATGAAGGAACCAGAGTCGGCTATACGTTCGCCTATCACCTGTTTCTGGATGGCCGCGGAGATATCGCCGTGGATAATGTCACGTATTCCGTGGAAAAAGGCACCCTGATTTTCATCCGCCCGGGACAGGTGCATTCGTTTCATCATAAGCCCGGCTTTCCGCTCGACTCGTATAACATTTACTGCGATTTGTGGGAGCGGCATCCGGTGCCGGAGCCGCGCTTCGCCTTTTATCCCGATCCGCCCGACCGGTTGATGCTGACCCGGCAGGAAGACTGCCCCGAACTGGACGAGTTTCCAACCAAAACATCGCTGAGCCCCTATCCGCATCTGATTGAACTGTTCGTGCAAATCACCAGATCGGAGGACGCTCCTTATTATGCGCAATCGATTACGGGGGCGCTGATGCGCGCATTTCTGCTGCGCTGGTACAACAGCATCAAGAGCGCCGCGCCGAACGATTACCGCATCCTGCAAATTATGGAGGAGATGGAGCGGCACCCGGAGCGCCGCTATTCGTTCGAGGACTGGTGCCGCAAATGCCGGCTGCAAAAATCATACTTTTACAAGCTGTTCAAGCAGGAAACCGGCATGACACCGAAGGAGTATCTGCTGCGGATGAAAATGAAAAAAGCGGCCAATTTGCTGCTGGAAAGCCGGCAATCGGTCACATCAATCTCGGACAACCTTGGTTACGATTCGATCCATTATTTTTCCAAGCAGTTTACCGCCTTTTACGGGATCAGTCCGACGGCTTTCCGCAGCCGGAACAGTCTGCCGCGGGATTCGGGCTAGCGGCCGGCTTCCAATAGTTTATGCGGCGCCTCCCCGTGGACTCCCTTTCGACAAAGTGGGTAACCTCTTTGGAATGGTTCAGTTCATGAAGACCGTCCGGCGCAAGCCCGCCGAGTAAAAAATCGTTGCGGTTTTCGATGGAAAGCTTTTGTGCAATCCGATTGGATATGCAGTAGTGCATAATTCTTGAACCCATGCTCTCTCTCCTTCTCTAGCGTCTACTAAGCTATCGTCTCCTTTTCTTCCATTTACTTCAATTGCAATCGGATGATGAATCGCTGATAATTAAATTACTTAACTATTCTCCTTCCGCTATGATTCAGGCGGACAGGCTAGGAAAGGGAGGGAAGCTCATGAATTTCACGCTGAAGCAACTAAAGTATGCGCTCTTAAGTCTGCTGCTCACGTTCGCTCTGCTTGTGACCTACCAGCATGTGCAGCCGCTCTGATTCCGGTATAATTACGCAGTTAACCATGATATAGCTTACCCGTGACTGAAGGGATGACCCTCAGGCATTCGTTTACGGTGCTGCTTGTTTGTTTTCGCGCTGTTTACAGCGCTCGTTCCTCGTCTTCGGCAGGCGGTCGCATCCGCTAGGACATGCAAAAGACGCCATCGTCCCGTTTGCAGGGAATCGATGGCGTCTTTCTTGCAGTCAGAATATCTTGCCGAGGCGAATCATATCCTTCCGCCGGTAAATGCCGAGAACGAGGCCGACGATCGCTATTTCGATAAGTGTACGAGTGCCGCCATAACTTACGAATGGAAAAGTGATGGACATAATCGGCAGCAGCCCGAGCGACATGCCGATGCAGTAGCCGAATTGCGCTCCGATGATGGAAGTGGCGGCCACTATCAGCATTTTGCCGTATGCCTCACGGACCTGCCCCATCGAATGGAGCATCCGAGTCACGAAATAGACGGCAGCGACTGCGACCGCGATACCGACGCCCCAGCCGAAGCTGTAGACGAGATAGGTGAAAATGAGATCCCCATGAACATACGGCAACTTCGGATTAACCACCCCGAATCCGTGGCCCCACCAGCCAGCGCTGCTCAGTGCCTCTCTCATCTGGATATACATATACCCCCCACCCGAAGGGTCTGCGAACGGATAAAGAAAAGCACCGAGACGATATTTCATATACTGATGACCTATCGTAATCACCGCCACTGCGCACATCAGGAGAAGTCCGCCCGTTTGGAGCAGCGCAAGCCACCATTTACGAGTAACGACTCCGCACAAGATCCCATAGCTTACCAGATGAAATAGAATCGCCGATACCGAAGGAACCATGGCATAGAGCACGAACGGGAAGAGAACAAAAAAAACGATCGATTTCAGCCAAAAATGCTTCTGCTTCCACCAATCTAGGAGCAAGCCGGCCGCTGCGGCGATGAATAAATAAGAGCTGACGGTTGTCACATCTATTGAAAATCTCCAAATTGACAAATAACTTTTCGCCCCGCTCACCTGCTGTCCAAACAACAGCACATAAATCATGCTGGCGGCGGCAAGACAATACATGAAGAGCGACCAAGCCTTCAGCTTTCGGTAATCCAAAAAATAAAACACCAGCAGAACCGGCAGTCCCAGTGCGATGAAGAACATTTTATGAGTCGAGAAATATTCAACACCAAACACATTGGGTCGCATGATCGCATAGCTGGACTCGATGCTGTACATCACAAAGACGCCAAGCCCCAGAAATGCGATCAAGCCGAGCAGCAACCCCCATTGCATCCGCGGCTTATGAATACGGTGCAGTTCCCGACCGACCGATACCGGGTCGCCCATCTGCCGGATCGCCCAAGCGACCGCTTCCTCCCGGCTCGCGCCTTCTGCTTCCTTGTCTAGCACCAGCTCCTCCAAGTGGCTTTCCAGCTCCCGCCGGATATCCTTATGCAGCTCCCTCGCCCGAATCTGCAAGCAGACGCTGCTCAAATAATCCCGCACGTTCTCGTGCTCGCGGATCATGCTTTTCCCTCCCCCAAGACGAGATCGACCGCGTCGCGGAACTGCTTCCACTCCGCCGTTTTCTCCTGAAGATGCCGCTTGCCGGCCTCGGTGATGCGGTAGTATTTGCGCTGCCGTCCTTGCGCCTCCTCCCAGTACGCCTCGACCCAGCGCTCGGCCTCCATGCCGTGCAGAATCGGATACAGCGTCCCTTCTTTCAGCGAAAACATCCCGCCAGAGCTTTTCTCCAACTCCTTGATCAGCTCGTACCCATACATAGTGCGCCGCTCAAGCAGCGTCAATATCATCGTCCCGGTGCTTCCTTTCAACAGCTCTTTGCTGAGCTTCATCCGCTAAACCGCGCCTCCCTTCCATGCCGATGCTATCGTTCGGACGCAAGCATCGTAAATCTATGTATCGTAATTCTAGGTATTAGTATAGCTGGCACCACTCTGCTTGTCCAGCTTTCCGCGCGCTTCAAACCGTCGACCGTTCCACCAGCCGGACCGGCAGCTCCTGCTTCTCCGCCTCATACCGGTCTTCCGCAATATAGCGGTACAGCATTTGAAAAGCGGCGCGGCCCACGTCCTTGTTCGACTGCTCCACCGCAGTAATATCGAGCAATTGGCCGAGCATATGGTTATCGAAGCCGATCACGGCCAAATCGTCCGGTACGCGAAGGCCGAGCTTGCGCGCTTCGGCGACCAGCCCCGCCGCGGTCTGATGCGTGCCCGTCAGCACCGCCGTCGGACGCGGGTTCATGCCGGCCAGCCGATGCGCGACCTCAACGCCCGCTTCCATCGATAGCGCATCGTAGAATATCCACTCCGGCCGCAGCGGCTCCTGCACGGCAGCGAGCGCTTCGCGGACGGCGCGTTCCCGCGCCAGACTCGTATTGCTGCTGCGCCTGCCGATGCAGCATGCGATGTGCCGATGTCCTTGGGCCGTCAAATAGCGAAGGCCCGTTTCAAAGCTCCGGTAGTGGTCGATATAGGCACAGGATAGCGGCTCGTCCCCTGCATCCTCGCAAACGACGATCGGACCGTAAGTCAAGTAAGGCTTGATCGCATCCCAAGCGTTCGTCCGCGACGTAATAATGACGCCGTCGAGCTGCTTCATTCTGAGCATTTCGAGCACTTTAAGCTCTTCCTCGGCGCGGTAGTTCGTCTGGCAGAGGACCACCCGGTACCCGCACCGGTTCGCCTCACTCAAGATACCTTCCACCGGCGAGCTCAAGTACGGATTATCCACATAAGGAAGCACCACCGCGATCATTGACGTCTTGCCTTTGATCAAATGGATGGCATTCAAATTCGGCACATAGTCCAGCTTCCGCACCGCCTCCAAAACGGCAGTCCTTTTATCCTCGCTCACGTACGGATGACGGTTCAGCACGCGGGAAACCGTCGTAACCGAAACGCCTGCCATGCGGGCAATTTCCTTAATGTTTGCCATAACCGTCCCATTCCTCCTTCGTTAGCTTTATTGTAGCATAGTGCAGTGCTTATTATAGAAAAAAACGCTTGCTATGAAATGCATTCCATACGTTACACTCGGTTCAAGGGATCGGTTCTACCGGCGTGACGGCACATGCAGGCGTAACGGTAGCGTCCCTACAAGAGGCCGAGTGTGACCAAATGCTGTTCAAACGTCCGTAGCCAAGCATTTGCAACTTATGGGACCACTCCCCAACTTCGACAAATGGCTATTTCTCGCTGAACGATTGGCAGGATATTGCATCGCCAAAGTCGAATAGTTGTATGCGTCAATCTTAGAATTAGGGGGATTCATTCTTGCAAGGGTACAACGTTCTTATGATGAAGCCCCCGCCTCTAAGCGAAGCGCAGGTGGCGGGTAGTTCACATACTATTTGCAGAACTGCTATGTTGAAGTTTATGTCGGCAAATTAAAGCGTGAAGTCGTCGTTTCGGGGGAAGAGAACGAATTGTATTGGTCTGATCTAAACCAAGATTTTTTTGACATGACCCTTTTTGCGGGCGAAGGAAATATCGGTCATATGATCGAACAAGTGAAGTTGAGCCAAAGCCTATGGCTAGTCGATTAAAAAAGCACAAGCTCTGCCGAATTTAATCGGCGGGCCTGTGCTTTTTTCGCTTACATGCCGCAGGGCGGCGCGAACCTGCGTCCAGTCAGCGAACTTGCTTCGGTTGCTCGGTGTTCGATGCGACCACATCCAAGCTTTGCTGCGCCTGGTTCAACTGGTCCTGCACCTGTACGAGCTCCTGTTCGTGATGCTCGTGGTCCTGCGCCGCCATCTGGCTCTGCGCCTTCGCCACCGCCTGATGCGCCGATTCCAGCTGCGCAAGCGCAGAGGACAGCTTGTGCGGGTCGGACTGAAGCTGCGCGTGGCGGACGGCCATTTCGGCGTCCTTGGCCACCTGGATCGCTTTCTCCGCGTTGTCGATCACATGCCGGATCGGCATTTGATGCTGGTTGACCTGTGTCATGTTCGGCATCTTCCTCTCAATCATGCTGGGATGTGCACACGGTTCAACCTTTAAGATGCGCGAAAAGCTCCGGCTTCATTCCTTTTTTGGAGAAACGTTACATTCCGGCCCGCTCATACAAGACAAAATCGTAATCGTACGGGTTTTTCTCATCCTTCACGCCGCGCTGTCGCGACACCTCGCGCCATTCGCCGGGCTCAAGCTCGGGAAAAAACGTATCCGCCGCGAACCGGTGTGCGATCTCCGTAATGTACAGCCGGTCTGCGAACGGGAGCAGCTGCCGGTATACCTCCGCGCCGCCGATGACGAACAGCTCCTCGGATGCCCGGCTTCCGCCGCGGCCGTAATCGGCGGCCGCCTCCTGCGCCGAATGGACCACCTCGCAGCCCGGCGCAGCGAATCGGTCGTCCCGGGTCAGCACGACATTGCGCCGTCCGGGCAAGGGTTTGCCGATGGAATCGAACGTCTTGCGGCCCATCAGCACCGTATGTCCCTTCGTCGTTTGCTTGAAATAAGCCAAATCCGCCGGCAAGCGCCACGGCAGCTTATTGTCGATGCCGATACCGCGGGCTTCGTCCATCGCCAGTATGAAAGAAACCGTCACGCGAACACCCTCCTTATCTCCTGTCTTATTTTCATTTTGCTAGATAGCTATAGGAGCCTTAATGCCGGGATGGGACTGGTACCCTTCAAACTCAAAATCATCGAATTTGTAGTCAAAAATGGATTCCGGTTTGCGTTTAATTATAAGTTTTGGTAAAGGATATGGCTCTCGCGTTAACTGTAATTGAACCTGCTCCCTATGATTTAAGTAGATATGCACGTCGCCGCCCGTCCAGATCAGGTCACCGACTTCAAGATCACACTGCTGCGCCACCATATGAGTCAGGAGCGCATACGATGCTATGTTAAATGGAAGACCCAGGAAGGAATCGACAGACCGCATCTGAAACATGCAGGAGAGCCGGCCATTGGCTACATAAAATTGAAATGCATAATGACAAGGCGGTAAAGCCATCTGATCTACCTCTGCAACATTCCAAGCGCTAACCAAATGCCTGCGGGAATCCGGATTCGTTTTGATTTGATTTACCACGTTGGTGATTTGATCAATGATTGCGCCATCAGGAGCGTGCCAAGTCCTCCACTGAGCACCGTAGACACGGCCAAGATTGCCATCCTCATCGGCCCATTCATCCCAAATCGTAACGCCGTTCTCGCGAAGATAGTTCACATTCGTACTACCGCTTAAGAACCACAGCAGTTCATGAACAATCGATTTTATGTGCAGTTTTTTGGTTGTCAGCAGCGGAAATCCTTTTGTCAAGTCTATTCTCATCTGCCTTCCAAAAACGGAAATCGTACCCGTGCCGGTTCGATCCTCCTTGCGAACCCCCTGTTCCAGTACATCGCTAAGCAGGTCTAAATATGCTCTCATTCGTTATGTCCATTCCTTTCACTACGCTCAAGGCACAAAACGAGATGAAACCGATGTGCTTTGAGCATTTTTATCGCATGATTTGCTATGCCATTCTGCGTGAGTGCGATCTGTTGTCTTCGCCGCAGCCTGAGGAATCAATAAATATCATTATATAACGAGTCCGGGTTTTAGGCCATCCATCCTTTGATTACCGGTTGATCTCGGAAATAGATTCTGCGCGTTCAGATGCTGCCACAATGGTGAGTACCAGTAATAATCCCAAGCAAATCAAGAAATCTATCATGCTGCTCACCTCATCATTTTTTGCTAATGTATATGTGTATCAGGGAAGGTGTATGCTAGCATTGTTTCCACATTTGTCTACTTTATTTCATCCTGCGGGGTGTCGGTTTCTACTTACCTAATTTGAATTATTTTGGTAATATAATATGAGATCATATCAGAAACTCAAGGTTTTGAGCCGCATACACATGCCTTTAATTCATCTCATCTGGGGGAACCGCCATGTCGATTAATCTGCTAAAACAAAATGCTCGTATTGTGCTTGAGAAAAAGAATCTAACCCGAGTTCAGGCACGAGTCGGTCTAGTCCTGGATGGCTCCGGATCGATGAGGTCCCATTATAAAAGCGGCGTCGTTCAGAAGGTCATTGAACGGATCTTGGCGATTGCTACACAATTTGATGACGATGGGTCGCTCGATTGTTGGATTTATGACCACAATTTTTCCCGGTTGCCCGCTGCCGCCGAACATAACGTTGCGGACTACGTTGAACGAAACATCATGAACAACACTGCTATTTCTAAGTTCGGCCGCAACGATGAACCTCCGGTCATGCGGGATGTCATTAAGAAATTTACTGTCGAAGAGCCCGGCGCCCTTCCTGCCTATATCGTATTTATTAATGATGGAGGGGTTAAACGAGGGAAAGGGGATACCATTGACCAAGTGGTCGTTGATTCATCAAGACAGCCTTTATTCTGGCAGTTCGTAGGCATTGGCAATAGCGACTTTGGTGTTCTCAAGAAACTGGACACCATAGAAGGACGTGTCGTTGATAATGCGAACTTCTTCCAGATTAATGACATCGAAAACATTCAAGATCATGAACTCTACGACCTGCTTCTAAACGAATTTCCGGATTGGTTAAAAGCCGCGAAGGAAGCCGATATCATACGGGGATAGACAAAAAACCTCACTTTATCCAAGGATGAAGTGAGGTTTTTACAACTTTAAATGAATTTGGAGAGATAACCATTCTAACCAATGAAATCGTGTTTTAACAGCACTTCCTTTTCAACATGAGTGGCCATTAAGTTGAGGTTTGGCGCTGGCACAACAATCTCCTCATTCAGCAGCATTTTGACGGCTAGATATGGAAAGTTAATGCCACTTAAACAAGAGGTGTATAATCCCCCTGACATTCTCGGGTTGATTTCAAGCAGCTTGGGTGTATCGTCTTGGTAAATAAATTGGATATTGAAGTTGTATTGAAGCGGAATGCGTTCATGAATGGCAGCGGCCAACCGGATAAGCTCCGAATTATCTTCAAGCGCTCGAATTCTTCCCTCCACCTTCTTACGAGGAACAGCTGCGAGCAAACTCTGCTGGTTTCCCAGACAATCTACACTATATTCCGGGCCCGTTAGCAGCTCCATAACCATGAGTGGCTCGAAGGATCCCGCGACAGACAGCATCCTCATTACATCGCCAATATACATATTAGGTTTAACTGAGCGATACAAGATGTCGAGCGTTGGCGGCATGTCATCGATAATTCGAAAGCCTGCTCCCCCCTCTCCGGTAACGGGCTTAAAACAGGCGTTCAGCCCCTTTTCCTTAAGACTCCGGAAGGCTGCTTCAAACTCCTCGGACGTGGAGACGATGTGATACTCCGGTATTGTAAGCCCCTCTATACCGGCGAGTTTCCGAAACACATCTCCCTTATCTGAAACGAGACGGAGTAAGTCGGCATTTCCCCCAAGCATTACTTTGGTGCCCACGCGTTCAAATTCATCGGCATACTTGGCAATTTCCGATAATCCGAAGTGAGGGATGAAGATGTCGATAGCGTGCTGCCGGCAATAATCGATACAAAACTGCGGATATTGTTCCATCGATAGATCTGGTTCCAAGTCTGCGTGATCTGCAGCCTGAAGCATGAGTGAATGTCGCTTGGGATGGGTTGCATAGATCTCAACGACCTTGCCGTCCGGGTTGTTCCTGATCTTATCCACGTAATGCGTTGCCGTTGCAAAGGTTCGATTAAACCATATCCGTGTTGTCATTCGTAATGGCCTCCTGGTTGATCAGCTAGCCGATGAGTTTTGCGAAAGGTAGTGTTGTAGTTCATGATGGACCCGTTCCAGTATTTCTTCGGAAGCTCGAATCCCCGTTTTCTGCGTAAATTGATACAGGAATCCGGATGACGACTTACCAAAGAGCTCTCCGTGACCAGGTGCAATCGCATAGTCAGCGATAGCTAACAAGCTTGCATCCAAGAGAGAGTCGCCGGAAGCTGCAATAAACTTGGAGCCCAGCCGCTTACTCAGGTGAAGCATGGCCTCCCCCTTGGTCACGCGAGCCGGGACCAGATATACTTTCCGCCCTTGTACGGAAAGTGCCCATCCCATGGGATGTATGGTTTCTCGGAACTGATCCAACAGCTCGAAAGGTGTTTTTTCCGGGTCAATGATCATCGTGTAAAACAAGCCATCACAGAGCCATCCACGTAATGCCCATTCAGGCGAGGAGATTTGGTCATACATCGCCTTTACTTCCAGATGATCTGCGCTCGTGCGCAACGCAGTTTGAACGAGTGCCGACCATTCCTCATCAGGGGAGCCATCGCTCAAAATGTTCCCCCCATTGCTAGTTATGGCATATCTCAGGTTCAAGTCCTTGTTGAAGTAAAAGACCCTCTTGTACTGTGCGATGGTACGGGTGGTCACGGGTACAATGAATGCGGATTTCGCGATTTCGCTTAACTGGGTTATTGCCCGCTTCGTCATGAAAGAGGTATAGGCCCCCCCATTTTCCTCGACCGGTATTAATTCCTCCTCGGGTACGATGTCATCCATAGAGTTCTTCGAATAGATGAGGGTTTTATCCAAATCCGTAGCGAAAATCAAAGTCATTCCCCCCCGCCCTTCAAGGGTTTAATTATGCCGCAGCAAGAATAGGTCAGATTCGGGTACACTTCCACAGGAACATTACGGTCCGCAGCCAGCAACAAAATGTGCCGCAAATTCGGGTTATCCCATCGGTCAATTAGAATCTTCCATGGCACGCGGCGCAAAAGAACCCTTGTGGTTTCACCCACCCCCGGTTTCACCAAATTCAAATCCGGAATTCCGAAATCCAGCTGAATCCGCTTGATGTCATTTAAACCCTTCCACGTTTCCTCTGTTTTAGAACTATCGCTTAAAAGCTGGTTTGCTACTAGCTGTGCTTCTCCCGCGACTTCTTGAAAATACGCTGATACCGTATCGATAAAATGATTGGATAGATCATCCGAAAGCCATTCTTTGTAAAATTTCGCGCCATGGAAGTCATGCGGACCAATCAAATCATCACGAAGGACGGTACGGCTCATCAGACCCGATACTGTAGAGTTCAAGCATGCGCTCGGAATGAGGAAATCCTCTCTGGTACCAAATGTAGAAGAACATTGCCCTGGGTCTGCAAGGACAGCCAGATCGTCATTGAGCGATATGCCGTACTTCGCCAAGATCGTTTTGGTGGCATCCGTCAGTACCTTGCGTATCGCTCCCTTCCCTGTCCAACCATCGACAAATTGAATTTCATAGCCGGGATGTTGATTCAACATGTAGATAACCGCATTTTCATCGATCCCTTTACCTCGGATAATCGAAATACTGTAATGAGGCAAAGTATATTGATGAATCGCTTTGAAGTACCGCTTGAGCAGAATTCCAATCGGTGTCCCCGCTCTGGCCAACGATGCCAGCATGATGTTGCGGCCTCGCTTGGCAGCGATCTGTTCTGCTGTAACTGCGGCTGCAAAAGCAACCTTGCGAGCCGTGACCGCTAGTGTCTCATGGAACAGATGAATATACTCCCGCGTAGGTTGATATTCAACGGGGAGCATCTCCGAATAGTGTGTGCCGGCCTGTATTGCTTCCTCCCTGTCCTCTGTTCCTTTCTCAAGATGAATTTCGCTTAAATCTTTTAATAGAAAGATGACATCTTCTGAATTATAGCTGCCTAGCGGCTTAGGGCTGGCGATGGAGCTCGCGAGAACCTCGATAGACATCTCCATTATGCCTCCTTAGCAAAATGAACAAAATGGATGTTAGGTATAGATGTACGCTGCACTGCTTCAAGATAGGATGATAGCGCTGCAAGGTTATTTACTCGTTCCACAAATACAAATACTTCGTCATATTCATCTGTCTGAATGTTATAAAAGAAATTGGGGATCGCAGAATCCTCATGGCTGGTAAACGGAAAGCCATTCTGAATGGCATAGCCTTCTCCTGTGTACGGAAAAATAGGGCTTCGTGTACTGGATTGATAGCTTACTCCTTCTCCCATCGCTGCTGCAATGCGCATCGGAATATACATGAATTCTCCAGACCCCATACATAATGTGCGTTTCCCTTTGCGTTTGGATTGAAGGTATTGTCCGCACTTCATAATTTGCTCGTCCATGTTGGGGATATAAGCGCCCTCGACGCCAAAACGCCCCGTTGCCTTAAGGTAACGCATTGGGTTTTCTTCACCGGATGAATCTACAGATTTATGAGAGATGTACTCGAAATAGCCGCCTACGAACAAATGTTCTACTCTTCCCTTACCTAACACCGAAGGGCAAAGCTCCGCCGTTTCGCATTCCCCGGGGCTTCCAGTTACGTGAATTTTCCCCTTCATTAACGAGAGACATGTAATCGTGATTCCAAGTTCACGTTCAAGCTGTGCAAACTTTTCAATGTCTGCCTCGGAGCGCCAATCTAACAAGGAGGCAAGCACATAATTGGAATGGGACCTCCTCCGATGAAGAGCTCGTATAATATTAAGGGCCGTTTTCCCCGTTGTGATCTCATCGTCCACGAGAACGATGGACTCAGGCCCCCTGAAGAAGTCCTCGTCGAGCGGGTAGCAACGGTGAGCCGTAGCGTGCGAATGCTCTTCTTCAAAGCTGATGACAGGCTCGACTCCCTTAACGAAATCTCGAGTTGTATGAAGGTATTGAATGGGTCCCCTAAACACATCAAACATGCTTTGTCCCAATGCTGTAGCTGTCTCTGCAAAACCGATGAACAACGTGGGATCATGTAATTGGAGCGGGCTAAGCTTGAGCAGCTCATAGAGATTCTTCGCGCGTTTGCTATCCTGAAAGGCTTCCACCATATCCGAAATGCCAAACGGGGTTTGGCAGCCCAACTTTTGGCAATACAATATGCCCAGAGAAGCGCCTCCCAACAGGGCAATGTGCGGATTAACCGGTAAGTGTTTCCCTAAGATTTTACTTACGAATAGAAAACTTCGTTTTTTGTTTATCCTGGCCGCCATCTGAAAGAGAACTGCAGGTGACAGGTTCAAGGGGTTGTCCGTGATGTCCACGGTTACTTCCAAATCATTAAGTATTTGAAATGAGTGAATGCTCTTGTTTCGTTGACTCGTGGCCAATGAGGATAGAGGTAAAGTTTTTTCCTTCATGTAACACCCCGTATACTTTTGATCGGATCATTATTCTTTTGGCCCAATTCAAATGTGGCTTGATTTCGTTCATTTTATTGGAATACTGACTTTTTACAACGCCAACAAGACCATTGTTGGAATTCAAAATGTTCTTTGCATCCATGTATTCCTCATGGGTTACAGCATATAAAGATTGCACCGGAATAATGTGCGTCGGATGAATGATGGTTTTGCCAAGAAGGCCGTTCTCCTTATCCATAATCACTTCACGTAGGAGTCCGTCCAAATACTCATTCATGTATTCTAATCGGATTAGACGGTCGGCCCTGCCTTCCGGTTCCTCGAAAGATGTTTGTCGTAGTATCGGCTTTAACACACGGTCACTTTTGAAATATTCCCAAACGGGGCCTGAGATGACAAACTGATTTTGAATTCTTCCAAAAATATTTACAATGTCTGTGATACAGTCCCGAAGCACACCAATATCGTAAACAGTCATGTCCGGTTTCCTTCGAAGTCCGTACAAGCTTGAAAAATCAGTTGCCCCGATGCGCACATTCAGGACATATTCTTTGAACCTGGTAAGTAAACGTTGGATTGCATTCAATGCTTCAGCCCGCGTCTCCCGGTACATAATTTCGGCAGTTTCCAGAATTGGCATTCCATACAAGGTCGGGAAGTCTACTGGCTTCTGCCGGTTGTATGCTTCTATAAGCTCGAAGTATTGAATACCGTTGTCTTCACTAAACTTCGGCAAGGCAAACCCCGTTACAAGTTTCATGGCATCTTCCAGTAACGCTATCATTCGCGTCATTTGCTGAGGCGTCCTAACACGAATAAACAGTAAAGGAAGCTCCTCATAGGTTATCGCACCCATTCGAACTAACGAATACAGGCGGTAGAACTGCTGACTTAACGTTTCCTCGGCAAGCTCTACCTGGTGGTCGCCTACAGCATCCTCCAGATCAATAACAACAGAGACAAGACCCGGATACTTTCCCGTCGCGATCTCGTCAGCAATGCTTTGCCTGGTAGCAGGCATATAAAGGGCTGCACCGACCGCATGGGCCAACAGCTCCTTTTCTGATGTATTGGAAAATATCGAGGGCGGTAGATGAAAAAGGCTTTCTTCCTCGTCACGAGTAAGATAGTTGAAATAGCGCATATTCACCCTCCTTATAGGGCTCGCTGGTCATAAAACATCCCTCCTATATAAGGAGGGACAATTTTGATCATGACCAAGTTTGATTGATATGGAGAATTATGCCGATTCCGAATCATCTTTATCTGCTGCTTTCTTGCGAATGGTACTGAGCACCATTGCTCCAAGGAAAACAGCTATCAGTAGTCCGAAGAATACCATATGCGATATTTCGAACCCGGCAACTGCTGCAAGCATTTTTCCACCGATAACAATAATGAGAATGAATGCGGCTTTTTCCAGTTCAGGAAACCGCTCGATAAGTTTGAGGAATACCTGAGCTACACCGCGCATCATGAGAACGCCAAGAATACCGCCGAGGAACAGCACCCACACCTGATTGCTTACACCGAACGCTGCAATAACGCTATCGACACTAAAGGCGATATCCATCAACTCTACGGTTACTACTGTGCGCCAGAAACCCATTTTCTTGTTTTGAACGGAATTCTCTTCTTCATCGTCGGCTTTTCTGGAAATATACGGGAGGAGGGGGATCTTTCCAACCCTGAGCCATCTCACTTCGAGATCAAACAGGTTGCTGCATGCGATCCAGAGCAGGTATAAACCTCCGGCGATCTTAACCCATGTAATTTTAACAAGGAAGGTGCCCACGCCGATTGCAAGGAATCGGAATACGTAAGCTCCCAATAAGCCATAAAATAAAGCTTTCTTCTGCTGTTCCTTTGGCAGATGGCTTACCAGTACTGCCAAAACGAGTGCATTGTCCGCTGATAACAAGCCTTCCAACACAATGAGAGAAGCAATGATTCCCCAATTTACAGGGTCTGATAAAATGGCCGTGAGATTCGCCCAGTTAAAGAATTCCATGAAATTGTTGATGAAGCTGTTGAGAAAATCCATTTATAATGCTTCCTCCTAAAATAGCGCATAGACTTGCATTTATTTACTTCCTGCTACCCACCTTAACCCCCAACTATACGCTCTGTCCAATTCCTGATGGCCTGAAAAATATTCAACAAGTCTTTCAATACTGACCGTCTGTTCGTTGACATTTCGGATCATTGCAATCGCGCACATTCGCTTCTTGTTATCATGCTGATCCAACTTCACTTCAATGTCCGGTTCACCGTTTTGTTTGATGGTGACAATCCCGTCTGCTTCAGACCACTTTGCAACGCCTTCATAGATAAAAGCGTATATAACCACGCGTTTAATCTCTGAAATGTACTGCCCGTTGATTCGAAGATTTTCGCCTGTCGTTACAGAACCTGTACGATCATCGCCGTCCAATGCTATGAAAGGCGGTTGTTTGAGGTCGCCAAAGCTTTCGCCAAGAGCTTGTACAACTCCCTTTCGACCATCCTTCAGCTCAAAGAGACACCCTAAATCGAGGTCGACCCCCTTAGATGCAAAAAAGCCTTTTGACTTTTTTTGATTCCAGTTTAAATTCACCAGAATCTCACCCATGGAGCCTGTACCCTTTTGCAGGTTAATAACGTCCCCCTTTTTCTTCAATTCGATCTTGGAAAGATTAATTGCGCTAGGAGTGTCAGGGACCGGAGAAACGTCTCTTTCAGGCTCAGGTATAACCTGCGGAGCGCTCTGTGTCTCTTGCGTTATATCTACTCCAAAGCTTCCGCACAATGCCTCCAGTCCCCCTGAATAACCGGAACCAATCGGGTTGAATTTCCACTCACCGTTATATCTATATAATTCCCCTACGACAATAGCCGTTTCCACGGAGAAGGATTTTCCCATGTCAAAACGGAGCAGTTCGTGGCCGCTTACCGAATCTATAATGCGAATGTAGGTATCATCTAGCATGGAGAAGTTCTGACTTCTCTTCTCGCCTTCATATATGGTTAAGGCAAAAGAAATTCGTTCGTATTGCGCTGGAACACTTCTTAAAGAAACCGATAGCTGAGCTTTGTCTTGAATACCTGCGTAACTGGACAGGTTATTGTTCACATGGATGCTGTTATTGGGGCCGGATGGGTTACCGTAAAAAATAAGGTCCTCATCTTTTGTTACTTTGGAAACCCCAGAGAGTAAGAAAGCAGAAAAGTCTACTTCAACAGAACTGCCAGGCGACTTCCAGCCCATGCCCACTACGACGGTGCTCAAGTTTGGATTGTTCTTCGTAAGGTCTGCCTTTTGTCCTTTAGCGAGTACGATGGTCATTGGTATCAACCTTTCAGTGAAGGGAATTAGAACGAGGACAGGGGCGCTGTTCTCGTGGACAGCCCCCCTTATGATATATTACTGAGCATCCAAACCATAATTCTTGCAAAGCGCGGCGAGGCCGCCATTAAATCCGGAACCGACAGCCTGGAACTTCCAATCTGCTCCTTGACGGTATAATTCGCAGATCACGACTGCGGTTTCAAGCGAAAACTCTTCACCGAGATCATAGCGGAGAACCTCGCGATCTGTTGCTGCATCAACGATCCGTACAAAAGCGTTGGAGACGTGGCCAAAGTTTTGTTTCCTGGCTTCCGCATCGTGAATCGTCACAGTGATTCCGATGCGCTGGACGAAATCGGGGACCTTCTGGAAGTCGATTACGATTTGTTCGTCATCGCCGTCGCCTGCGCCGGTACGATTATCTCCGGTATGCTCTACCGCGCCATTGTACAATTTAGGGTTATTATAAAAGAGGAAGTCCGAGATATCCTTCGCCTTTCCGTCCTGATGTAACATGAATGCAGCAGCATCCAGGTCATAATCTGCACCGGTGTTATACTTGTTGATATCCCATCCCAAACCGACAACAACTTTGGTTAAGCCCGGGTTACCCTTAGTCAGGTCAATGCGCTGGCCCTTGGAAAGACTGATTGTCATGTTGGTTTTCTCCTTTTTTATGATTTATTTCGTAAAAAAAGGCCGCCTGTCATAGACGACCTATTCCTGGCGCTTATTCGATTAAGCCAAACCAAAGTCTTTTACGAGTCCGGCAAGTCCGTCCTTGTATCCTGCCCCTACTGCGCTGAACTTCCACTCGCCGCTATGACGATACAGTTCGCCAACGACGATAGCGGTTTCAACAGAGAAATCTTCACCCAGGTCATAACGAATGATTTCTTCGCCAGTGGCTTCGTTTACGATCCGTGCGTAAGCGTTCGAAACTTGGCCAAAGCTCTGTTTGCGCTCCTGGGCTTCGTGGATCGTGATGCAGAAGGAGATCTTCTCTGCTTCTTGAGGTACTGCGGACAGGTCAACCTTGATTACTTCATCATCCCCATCGCCTGCGCCAGTGCGGTTGTCGCCGCTATGCACTACAGAACCGTTGCTGTTCTGCGGGTTATTGTAGAAAATGAAGTCCTTCTCGGAAGCGGCCTTACCGGATGCGTTGAGCAGGAACACGGAGGCATCAAGGTCGAAGTCTTTGCCGCCGTCATATTTGTTGGTGTCCCAGCCAAGACCGACAATCACCTTGGTAAGCCCCGGATTCGTCTTCGTCAAATCAACTTTTTGCCCTTTAGAAAGAGAAATTGCCATTGTGTTTGTCTCCTCACATAGTATACTTGGAACTTACGTGTATCGTTGAGCGAGAATATCAATATGAGCGGCGTGAGCGCCTTCGCCAATAGCGTTGAACTTCCACTCGCCGTTCTGACGGTAAATTTCCCCGACAATCAACGCCGTCATCCCCGCGTAGTTCTCCGTAAGATTGAAACGAATCAGTTCCTGACTATTTTTGGAATTGACTACCCGAATAAATGCAGACTTGATCATTCCGAAATCCTGACCGCGAGACTCGCAGTTGTAAATGTTTACGCACATCAGGATTCTATGTACGTCTGCGGGCACCTTTTCCAGCGCAATATGAATCTGCTCATCGTCGCCATCTCCCTCTCCGGTAAGGTTGTCACCGGAGTGTTTCACTGAACCGCAAGGACTCGTTAGATTGTGGAAGCAGATCAAATGTTTCTTTTTACTCAATTTTCCATTAGCATCGAGCATGAGTGCCGAAGCGTCACAATCGATGTTGGCAGCAACCTTTTTCCTACTGAAAAAGCCCTTACTCTCAACTTCTACAGGGTCCCATCCTAGTCCAACGGTTATATGTGTCAAACCTGCGTTGCCTTTGGTTAAGTCGATCTTTTGTCCCTTTACCAGTGAGATTGACATAGGTCTTTTGCACCCCCCTTCATGATGGTTCTAACATATTCTAACTTCAGACGTTTTTAAACATAACCTGCAATTTTGGACGACCGCCAGAGGCGCTTCTTCGTCCGTTCGATACATCTTACTTGCACTATCTACTTTCTACAGTCCGAACTCACTTGGCATAAGTCCGAGAACATTGCAAATCTCCCTGACCACACCTTTTTCATTGTCGTCAAAATCGCCGTCTGCAGCGCCAACAGCACAACAGACCCCGACAATAATACGTGCGACTTCCGGTTTCGACTTAAATTTACCGATTACTCGAAGCGCCTCTTGCTTACCTATCATGACATCGAATTCCATATTTCCTGCAAAATGATTGAAGCGCTCGATAACCTCGCTCATGTTAAAGACATTAAGGTCCTCGCTACGGCCCAGAAAACCAGCCATTTTCTGCTTTTCAGCAGCTTCAATTGTTCCGTCTGCTACAGCAACCATAGCGCAGCCGGCTACGATCGCATCGAGAAGGTCTTTGTTTTTGAATCGTTTTACACCATCCGCTAAGTTGCCTTTCGTGCGCGAAAGCCAGTTAGAAAAAGAACTCATTGTGCTCATATTCTATTCCTCCGTTCTCTTCTCCCATATTATAACTTGTAACATTATTCTAATAGATATTTCGTTCTTTTACAAATATCGATATCTTCCGACACCGTGAGGGTTGATGCCGGGTCTTGCGCACTCCGTTCGACTTGATGTCCTGCAGCAGACCTATATATTTATCATCGGTCTCACCTTGATCGTTTGTGAGTTTTCAAGGCCCGTTTCATCAAAAAATATGAATCGCGTTCACACCCCGATGACATTTATCCGCTATAATAGAATGGTTACCATATATGTCCATCGTTTGAGGAGGAAAACATGTGACCAAGCATTCGTCCCACTGGAAAAAAACCGCCATTCTATCGGTACTCTCCGCCTCGCTGCTGAGCGCGCCCGGGCTCTCCGGCATCCCTTACGCGCTGGCGGCCGAACCGGCGACGGCAGCTAAAGCCGCCGCTTCGACTCCGACCAAATCCGACATGCAGCTGGCCTTCGAGAAAGGAGCGGTCGAGGGGTATCCGAACGACACCGACCTGCGCGGCAGCCGGCCGGTGACCCGTGCGGAGCTCGTCACTATGCTGAACCGGGCGGCCAAGCTGGCGAAGAGCGACAAGTCGGCGCTGCCTTTCTCCGACTTGGAGGAGTGGCAGCTTGATGCCGTTACCAACGCTGTCGCCGCCGGCATCGTATCCAAAAGCGACAGCGGCCTCTTCGAGCCGAACCGTCCGGTGACCCGCGAAGAGCTGGCCGTCCTCGTCGTGCGCGCCCTCACCAAAGGCCAGGCGCCGAAAGTGAACCAGAACGTGCTGAGCTACTTCAAGGACGCTTCCTCCATCAGCGAATCGTCCCGTCCGTATGTCGCTTACGGGGTGCTCGCCGGCCTGTTTGAGCCGAAGCTGAACGGCGATTTCGATCCGAAGGGCTCCGTGACCCGCGACGAAGCGGTCAAGGCGCTGAAACCGGTCCTTTTCCAGGTTATTGATATTCTTACCACGAACGACATTCACGGCCATATCGAAGTGGGCTTCGACAAGAAGCGCAATCAGGCGCAGGGCGGCATCGAAACGCTCGGCGGCATCGTCGACGATTTCCGTTCGGTCAATCCCGGCGGTACGGTCATCGTGGACGGCGGAGACGCATGGCAAGGAACGCTCATTTCCAATACGACGAATGGCCAATCCGTCATCGATTCGATGGCTCAGGTCAACTACGACGCTGCCGCCATCGGCAATCATGAGTTCGATTTCGGCCGCGACACGCTGATCGACAACATCAAGAAAGCGAAGTTCCCGATTCTCGGAGCCAACATCATCGAAGACAAAACCGGCAAACGCGTCGACTGGACGCAGCCTTATACCATCGTGGAGAAGGGCGGGCTGAAAGTCGGCATTATCGGCCTCGCTACGCCGCAGACCAAGACGTCGACCAAGTCTACCAACATCGAAGGCTTGACGTTCGCCGATCCGGTTCCGTACGCGAAGGAGCTGTCGGCCGAGCTGCGCGCCAAAGGGGTCGACATCGTGATGGTGACCTCCCACCTGCCGGGCGAGCAGGACGCCAAATCGCAGCAAATTATGGGTGAACTCGTCGATCTGGCGAACGGGACGGGCAACGGCACGCTGGACGCGATCGTCGGGGGCCACTCCCACAAGCGCGTAGCCGGGATCGTGAACCACATTCCGGTCGTCGAAGCGCAAAGCTGGCTGTACGCCGTCGGCCACATTCAGCTGTATGTCGATAAGGACAGCAAAAAAGTCGTTTCCTCGAGTGCCAGCCTTCTGGAAACGTACACGAATCTGACGACCGCGAACAAAGACGTGCAAAAAACAGTCGCCGACTACCAAGCGAAAATTGCCGAGCAAACCAACAAGCAAATCGCCGTAGCCGCCGAAAAATGGACGACCCGCTCCTACCGCTACGACGCGAACGGCAATCAGGTGCGCGACGGCGTGACGCCGGTCGGCAACTCCGTCACCGATGCGATGCGCTGGGCCGAGAAGTCCGATATCGCCTTCACGAACATCGGCGGGCTGCGCGCGGATATCGAGCCGGGCAAAGTAACCTACGGCAAGATGTTTGAAGTGCTGCCGTTCGGCAACTACAACCGCACCGGCACGATGACCGCCGCCCAAATCAAGACGCTGCTTGAGGTCACGGACCAATATTCCAAGCTGCCGGCCATGCAATTCTCGGGCCTGAAGGTCGAGTGGGACAACACGAAGCCACAGGGTCAGAAATACAGCAAAATTACGCTGCTGGACGGCACTCCGATCTATGTCGACGGGAAGCTGAACGACAGCCGTACCTTCAAAGTGACGACCAACGACTTCATGTCGACCGGCTCCGGGGACGGATTCACGTCGTTCGCCGAAGTGAAAGACTGGAAGGACGGCAAGATCATGCTGGACGCCTGGGTCGATTACATGAAGGAGAAGGGCGCTTCCGGCCAGCCGCTCTCCCTGACGAATGACGGCCGCGAAATCCGGCTGGATCTGAAAAAATAACGCCGCCGCACAAGGAAACCCGCAGGCCCTGGCTCGTTCAGGTCTGCGGGTTTTATGGCTTCGCCTTATCCCATAAAGCGGAAAACTCGTCAGGCAGCATTGGTTTATAAAAATAATAGCCTTGAATCGTACAGCCGCCGATCGCTTGAAGCAGCTTCACCTGTTCCTCTGTCTCCACCCCTTCGACTACAACCGATAAATTCAGGCTTCGGGCCATGGCCATAATCGCTTTGACGATTCCGGCATGCCCTTCGTTCTCGGCCATTTCCCCGACGAACGACTGCGCGATTTTGAGCGAATCGACCTGGAACGTCCGCAAATAGCCTAGCGACGAATACCCCGTACCGAAATCGTCCATCGAGATATGCAACCCCAACGCTTTGAGGCGGAGCAGCGTATCGGTCGTTTCTTTCGTGTTCTGCAGCGCGACGCCTTCCGTAATTTCGATAATCAGCCGGCCGGGAGCCATTCCCGTTTCCTTCAAAATACCGGCCACCTTGTCTACGAAACCGTCCTGCACGAGCTGTCTGGGCGAGACGTTAACGGCAATTTTCAGCGGCGGCCTCCCTTCCCGCTCCCACTTGACGGCTTGCTTGCACGCCGTCCGAATGACCCAATCGCCGATCGGCACGATCAAACCGGTATCCTCCGCGAGCGGCACAAAGTCGGAAGGCGGCACCAGATGCCCGTCCGCATTTCGCCAGCGCAGCAGCGCTTCCACCCCGACTATCGTCAAATCCTCGGAGCACACCTGCGGTTGGTAGCACAGAAACAGCTCGTCGTGATCCAGCGCATGCCGCAGCGCGCGCTCCATGAGGATACTTTTCAGCATGCCTTTCTTCAGCGACGGCGTAAAGAACCGGAACCGGCCTCCGCCAAGCTCCTTGGCCTGATACATGGCCGCATCCGCATGCTTCATCAGGTCGGCTTTGGTCAAGCCGTCTTCCGGGTACACCGCGATGCCGATGCTGGTTGAGGTTTGAATCTCGTGAACCCCGACCTTGAAAGGCTCGGCGACGACCCGGAGAATCGATTCCGCAAGCGCCTGCGCTTGCCGGGAAGAGGCGAGCGACCCGGTCAGAATGGTAAATTCATCGCCCCCTTGGCGCGCGACGATGCATGTCTCCGGAACGATTCTGCGAATTCGTTCCGCCACTTGACGGATTAATTCGTCGCCCGTCACATGGCCGAGACTATCATTTATGTATTTGAAGCGGTCCAGATCGAGAAACAGCACCGCAAGCGGCTGTCCGTCCAGCGATGCGTTCTCGATCGCTTCCTGCACCTTCCGCTCGAACAAGCGCTTGTTTGGAAGCCCGGACAAGTCGTCATGGGACGCAAGAAACTCGCTTTTTTCCAGCATTTGTTTGAGGCGCATCACCAGCTTTTCATTTTCGAGAAGCATAGAGATTTGGCGCACGAGGATCAGGACGGTAACCATGACCGTTCCTGCCACGATGGCGTCCGGCTTGTCGATGCGGCGAAGCATCAACAAGAATAAGATCGCGAAGCCGGCGTAAGGAAAAAGCAACCGCAGCAGACGGGCGCCCGAGACGAAGTGCGCCCCCGGCGCAGTCCGGTCTTTGGGGTGGGAAGCACACCAGCCCGCAAACCCGTATGCGAACAGCCCCGCGCTCCACAGCAGGTCGTACCACTGCCCTGCCTGATATGTCCCCCTGATCACGTCGAACACATAAATCGTATCCTTGGCGATAAAGGCGACGAAACCGAAGGTGATCAAGGAAAGCACCCGCCGGTCGAACAAAGGCGTATAAGCGAAATGAAGAACGAACAGGCAAAGCAATATTCCGAAATCCGTTATCGGGTACAACAGAACCGCCGCTTGACCGAACCCATCGGGACTGGACAGCATCGCCTGCAGGTTGGGCCCGATAACAAACTCCCAGCTGACCGTACCGACGATCAGCAGGATCATGATGCAGTCGAAAAGAAACCGGATGCCTTGCGAGATGCTTTTTTCCCGAAACAACAAGTAAAACAAAGCGGCAAAAAACAGCGCGGTCTGCAAGTTCCAGAACAGGTCGGCTAAACTGATCGTCGGCGGAGGAATGAACAGTACCCAGGCATAGAAGGACCAGACCAGCTGCCCCAGCAAATAGAAACAGGCGCCCGCAGCCATCAGCAGCCAGAACGTTCCCGCGCTGCCCCGTCGGGCCCGGTAAGTCAGCAGCAGCATAGCAAGCGAAGCAGCGGGCGGAATGTTCTCCCAAAGCAGGAAAAAGCGTTCTTCCGCCCCAAAGCCCCATTTTGCTGCGGCGAACACCGCAAAATAGACCGCTATCACCGCGATCATCGGTTTACGCCAAGCAATCCAGTTCATAACCATCCGCCTCATCCCATTGTTGTCTCGCGCGTTGACGTTAAGGAAGCGCTACACCAGCCCAAGCCTTTTATTCATAAATTAATTATAAATTAATCATCGGGCAATTCGAACTATTTTTTTCAGTCTAATTTCTCACAATTTCGAAGACCGCCTTGAAGCTTTCAAGCGTTTGAACAAAAAAGCTTGAAAAATATGCGCCGTACGTTATAATGAGGGCAATTTGACTTTACGGGAGTGGGGAGCGCACCATGTACAAAATGCTGGCAATCGACATCGACGATACGCTGATCAACGACGAGAAGCAGATCACGGAAGGAACCAAAGGAGCGCTTGCCGCAGCGCTTGCCGAAGGAGTCATCGTTACGCTGGCCACCGGACGCATGTACGCCTCAGCCAAGCTGCTCGCCGGTCAGTTGGAACTGAACGTGCCGCTGATTACATACCAGGGGTCGCTCGTCAAAAATTCAATCGACGGACGCGTCTTGTATGAACGGACCGTGCCCGCCGCCGCGGCGCGGCTCATTTTCGATTTTTGCGAGTCCGAAGGACTACACCTGCAAACGTACGTGAACGATGTGCTATATGTCAAAGAAGACAACGATAAAGCGAAAGCGTACGCCGCGCTTTCGAAAATCCCTTATACCGTGTACCCGAACTTCGGAGAGCTGGCGTCTCAGGCTTCGATGAAGCTGCTGATCATCGACGAACCGGAGCTGCTGGACCGGGTCGGGGAGCTGCTTCGCAGATTGACCGGCGGGCAGGTGCATATCACGAAATCGAAGCCGCATTTTCTGGAAATCGTGCATATCGAAGGCACCAAAGGGCATGCGCTTGCGCATCTGGCCGAGCATTTCGGCATCGGGCTTGAGCAAGTCATCGGTATCGGAGACAGTTGGAACGACCGCGAAATGCTGGAGGTGGCGGGGCTTGGCGTCGCGATGGGCAATGCCGTCGAATCGTTGAAGGAAATCGCCGATTATGTGACTTTCAGCAATAATGAGGACGGTGTCAAGCACGTTGTCGAGAAATTCGTGCTGCGCCGTGAAAAAGTAGGGGCGGCAACTGAGGCTTGATTCCGAATTTGGACGAAGGGACGCCCTTGTCTTATCGGACAAGCGCGTTTAGTAAGCTATGAAAACTTGCACAGACATCTGTGATAGCCGGACCGCTCCTGGAGCGGTCTTTTTGACGTGCTTCGCCCCGGCGCTTGATCCATCTGCAAAAGGAGAGTATGTTCTCCCCTTTTCCGCTGTCCGCATAGCTGGCAGTAGGTTTTTGTCCAGTGGAGGTGGGAGGGGGCAACCCGAAAACAATTATGCTGGCCTTCTCTGGAAAAAAACAAAACAAGCCCTCCCTTTTTTCCGGTCACGTTTGGGCACCCGTCTCATATACTTGGTAAGGATTATAGGCATTAGCATAGAGTGCGTATGTTTTCTATCAAGCCTAAGGGGAGAGGGTATCATGAGTTACGAAGAGATTCCTTACACCTATTCGTATGATCAATTCTATTCTGACACGCCGGACGATGCGGCAAGCCTGGGAAGATATCCTGACGAACGAGGAGGCCCCAGTGCGTATGGAGGCGCTCCGGGCGCAGAGTTCCAAGGCATGCCCGGCGGACCTCCGGGCGCAGGCTTCCAAGGCATGCCCGGCGGACCTCCGGGCGCAGGCTTCCAGGGCATGCCCGGCGGACCTCCGGGCGCAGGCTTCCAAGGCATGCCCGGCGGACCTCCGGGCGCAGGCTTCCAAGGCATGCCCGGCGGACCTCCGGGCGCAGGCTTCCAAGGCATGCCCGGCGGGTTTCCGGGGGCCGGATTCCAAGGCATACCCGGCGGCGCTCCCCTGTCCCTACCGCCGTCATATACGCCTCCGCAAATGGCCCAAGCGTTTGCTGTCGACCCCGGCAGCATCTGGCGATGCCGTTTTCAGTACGTGTACATCTGGCAAACGAACGGCCAGCAGTACTGGATCTTTCTGACGTTTGTCGGCCCCAATTCCATCGCCGGGTTCCGTTGGTTCGGATACGGGCCTTTCGGCTACTGGGTATACTTCGGCCTTGATTTGAACCGGATCGAGCAATTTTTTTGCCATCGCTAATGTCTGTAACGTCAAAAGCTCTGTGCGCGGCGAAGGGCTTTTGACATTTGGCCGGGGAAAAAAGGAGGTTCGATACGCTCGATGACCCATCTGGCGCTCTCGTTGCTGCGTTTCATGTAAAAGGTAAGCTTCTGCTTTATCGGTCGACGGTCGACCTCATGGACCGTCACCTCGACGGGCAGCTCCAGTCCGAGCCGGCCGTTTGTATCCTGATCGCGGATCGGGTTGATCCGGCGGATGGCCTTAATTTTGCCTATGCCGCTTATATACTGCTCCACCTCAGGGTTTGCCGTATCGCCAATAGCGTATCGTAGCAGCTGCGGGTCCTGTTGATTGATCGCGATCAGGAAGCTGTCCGCCACGGCATAAGGCGAAGCAACCCTGAAGCCTTCCTCCAGACGGCCGGCCGCTTTGTACACCATCCATTGATGGTCGGGGTCCACAGTTTTGGAGCGATGGGTAGTGCTCCCGAGAAAATGGACGCAAAAATGTCCAGAAAACCCGTTGCCGGGAATGCCATCGCCGCCATGCGGCATACCGTGCATCGAAGCGGCAAACGACCGCCCGTCCTTTTCGACCAATACGGCTCTCCGTTTCCAGCTCCAAACGCCTTTATAGATCTCTTTCATTACCGCAGTGTCCGCTTTGGTCAGCGGCTGCATATCCGCATGGCTGCTGCCGGCGCGGCGCTGCGCTTGAAAGGCGAGCCCCGTCTCCAAGTCAACGATCCGGCATACCGCTTTCATGGCAACCGTTTTTCGCACTTCCTCCCACGGGGCCAGTTGACCGTAATGGGCGGCACGGACCGCTTCGGCATATCCGTGAAGCCGATCTTTTAGAACCTTTGGCAGCTCCAGCGATTGCCTATGCTGCGTATCGTACCAGTTACCATGCGCGTCGATCGCATACCGGACCGCCGCTCCTTGCTTCTCCAGCACCGCATACACATCCGTAAGCGGCACCTGCTGCACAGGCCGTACCTTCGACGGCAGCAGCTTCTTGAGCAGCTTGGGCAATCGGACCGTCAGCTCGCTGCGCATAGCCGATTCCGGCGAGGCCTGCACGACGAAGGTGAGCTTGGACGGGGCGGCAGGCGCCCCTGCGCGGACGGGCAACGACCCGAGACCGATACAGACCGCGGCCGCCGCCATGATCAGAACCCCTTTTTTCATACGTTTCCTCCGTACTTCAAGGATATGACATTAGCTTGCCGTTTCGATGGCATTTTCACACAAGGAAAAAGGTAGAAACGGAGGATCGTTATAATCCTCACCGGACAGGCCATCCTAAAATCTAACATTTGCGTTCAGGAGGGATCGGTCATTCGTAAGATCATTACGGCTACATTGGCGGCTGCCGTGGCAGGCCTGCTTATGGTTCAGTCTTCCGTCACGGCAGAGGACGCGCCCCGGAAAGGAAGGGCCTACTACGAACGACGAGGCGAGGTCATCTGGGAAGTGCCGACGGCGGAAAAAGTCATTGCGCTTACGTTCGATGACGGCCCCGACCCGGACGATACCGCACGAATTCTCGATCTTCTCAAGCTTTACGAAGCGAAGGCAACGTTTTTCCTGGTCGGCAACAAGGTAGAGAGGTTCCCGGAGCTGGCGAGGCGCGAAGCGGAGGAAGGCCACGAGCTGGCCAATCATACGTATACCCATACGTATTTTAAACGAAACGGATCCGTCTCCAAGCTGAAACAAGATATACAACGCGCAGAGGAGGTCATCTTTGCAGCCTCCGGTCAAAAATGCCGTCTGTTTCGGCCGCCAGGGGGCTTTTACAACGAGAAGCTGATCCAAATGGCGAGGAGCGAAGGGTATGTGGTCGTGATGTGGTCCTGGCAGCAGGATTCGAGGGACTGGAGTTCTCCGGGAGTCGACAAAATCGTCAACAAGGTTCTCGGCAATGCGCGCAACGGGAATATCGTGCTGCTCCACGATTACGTGGAAGGGAAAGGCCAGACTGCAGATGCGCTCAAGGAAATTTTACCCGAGCTGAAGAAGCGCGGCTTCCGTTTCGTTACCGTATCGGAGCTGTTGACCTACGGCAAAGTGAACCCCGTAAAAAAGTTGCGCACCCCGGACATCCATCCATAACCGAATGCCCTCCCCTTCCATACCATACAGTGATCTGTATTTTAGGAAGAGGAAGGAGCAGTGCGGTGAACTATTTGGATATGCTGTCCCGTTTGGGCGTCGGAAGCGCGCATCCCGGCGGCTTCTCCGCCACCATGTCCCAGCTTTCCCGCTTTCCGCTGCCCGCGGGAAGCCGAGTACTGGAGGTCGGATGCGGTACGGGAAGAACGTCCTGCTATCTGACAAGACAAGGGTTCGACATTACAGGGCTCGACCTTCGTCCCGACATGCTGGCCAAAGCGAAGCTCCGGGCTGAAGCCGAACAGCTTGACGTGAGGTTCGTGGAAGGAGACATCACGGCACTGCCGTTCGAAGCCGCGACCTTCGACGTCGTGCTCGCCGAATCGGTTACGAATTTTGCCGACATCGAACGTGCGTTGGCCGAATACGGCCGAGTGCTCCGGCCCGGCGGTATTCTTTACGACCGGGAGGTGATCGCCACCCCCTCGATCACAGAAGAGGCTTACCGTAAGGTCACCGGCTTCTTTCAGTTGAAAAGCCTGCTCACGGAACGAAAATGGATCGAGCTGCTTCAGGCGTCCGGTTTTACCGAGACCACCGTTTGCGACCGCTCGGCCTTTAAGGAGCATGTCACGGACGACCAAATCGCCTACCCCGATATGAACCAGGTCATGGACCCGGGAGCTTTGCTTGATGCATCCGTCTGGCAAACGTCGATTGCGCACGACGATCTGATTGCCGCGAACCACGATTACTTGGAGCACGCCCTGTTTATTGCCCGAAAATGACGAGCGTCTTGACGAAAAGTAGCAACATCAGGCCGGCTTAAGCATATGTTGAACTATCCTAAATTAAGTTGAGCGTGATGCCTACCATGAGCCTGTCAGGCCTTGAAGCCGCACAGCGGTTTGTGAATATGCGGTTTCCGCAAAGCGAAGCGGCCATTCTGGCCGGAAGCGTCGTCCAAGGGGGCGCGACGCCAGGGTCGGACCTGGACATCGTCCTATTCGATGAATCCCAATTTGGGCCATTCCGAAAAACGTACCGGGCTTTCGGGTGGGTCATCGAAGCGTTCGTATTGAACAGAGATTCGTACCGCTACTTTTTTGATCAGGCGGTGGAATCGGCCATTCCTTCTCTGCTGCGCATGTGCTCGGAGGGCATCGTGCTCCGCGGTTACGAGCACATTGCGGCCATCATCGAGGAAGCAAGGCACGATTTCGATGCCGGTCCTCCGGCCTGGTCCCTCCAAGAGCTCGACCGGGCGCGGTATGAAATCGGCGAGACGCTGACGGATCTGGAATGCAGCGCCTCGCGATCCGAAGGCTTATTCATAACGGCAAAGCTTGCCGGGATGCTCGCTGAATTCGCACTGCGGACCAGCGGCTTCTGGATCGGAGACGGGAAGTGGCTGCAGCGCAGCCTCAAGCAGTCGGACCCGGCCCTCGCGGAAGAGCTGTACGAAGCGCTTGAAGCCTATTACCGGCTGGATCGCACCGAGCCCCTTTCCGCTTTCGTACAAAAGCTGCTGGAGCCGTTCGGAGGCTTTCTTGTTGAAGGGTATGCCGAAGGCGATGATCCGGGCGACGAAGAAACCGGACCATAACGCAAAAACAAAGTGCTCCGTTCGCATAACCTGCGGCGCGGAAGCACTTTGTTTTTTAAAGGATTATCGTTTGCCGGGTTCGTACGTTTGGCCAAGTGAGGAGGGCGGTACTGCCCGGCCTACGGCGCCGGCAAGCACCAAAATCGTCAGCACGTACGGCAGCATGAAGAGAAACTCCATCGGAATGTTTTTGGCAAAATCGAACAGCTGCACGAAGTTGCGGATTGCCTGAGCAAAGCCGAAGAAGAGCGCGGCGCCCAACGCGCCGACCGGGTGCCATTTACCAAAGATCATCGCCGCAAGGGCGATAAAGCCTTGACCGGAAATCGTATTATGCGAAAAACTGCTCGTCGTCGTCAGCGTAATTGTCGCCCCGCCAAGACCCGCGAGCGCGCCGCTGATCATGACGCCGATATACCGGTAACGGGAGACGCGGATGCCCATCGTATCGGCTGCGCTCGGATGCTCCCCTACAGAACGCAGACGCAAGCCGAACGGCGTTTTGTAGATGACGTAATACGTCACGGCAACCAGAATGAGCGCCAGATACGTCGTAGGATAAGCCTTGAAGAAGGCTTCGCCGATCAGCGGGATAGAAGACAGCCCCGGAATCGCCACTTTGGTAAATACCGCATTCAGCGTTTCCGTTTGCCCCGACCCTTCGAAAAGAATTTTAACTAGATATACCGTAAGCCCGGCCGCCAAAAAGTTGATGACGACGCCGCTGACGACTTGGTTCGCGTTAAACGTTACCGTTGCCACGGCATGAATCAGAGAGAAGGCGATCCCGAAAATAATGGCGGCCACCAGGCCAATCCACGGCGCCGCTCCATCCATCCCCGCTTTCTCGGCGAAATACGTGGCGATAGCGGCGGCGAACGCCCCGGATACCATCAGTCCTTCCAGACCGATATTGACGATGCCCGACCGCTCCGAGAAAATGCCGCCCAAGGCGGCAAAGATCAGCGCAGTGGAAAACACCAGCGTGGTGTTGATCAGCTCGCCGAAGATATTCAATGCATCCATCTAAGCCGCCTCCTCTTTTTTCCGCTTGGCGTATATCGGGAGCAGCACCCAGCGCACGATACCGTGAGTCGCTACGAAGAAAATGACCGAGCCGATGACGACGCGGATGATTTCCGGCGGAACGTCCGCGGCGAAGCTCATCCCGGCCGAGCCGTACGTAAGCGAGCCGAACAACACGGCTGCCAGCACGACGCCCAGCGGATTGTTGCCGCCCAGCAGCGCTACTGCGACCCCGTCGAAGCCGTAGCCCGGCGAAGCGGCCACCACGGTCTGATAATGGAACACGCCCAGCACATCGACGACGCCTGCCAGCCCGGCAAAAATGCCGCTAATGAACATCGATTTGATGATATTGCGATTCACGTTCATTCCCGAATAGCGGGCGGCGTGCGGATTGTGTCCGACGGCGCGCAGCTCATAGCCTTGCTTCGTCTTCCACAGCAGCACGTAGAATACCGTTGCTGCCGCCAAAGCAATCACCGTGCCCCAGTGCATCCGGGCGTTGCCCATCAATTCGGACAGCCAGCCGATCGAGAGCGTGGCCGAATCCTGCGTCGGATACGAACGCTGCTGTCCCGGCTGCAGCAGAAATTGATTGACCACGTAGTTGGAGATATACAACGCAATCCAGTTCAGCATAATCGTGGTGATAACTTCGTTAACGCCCCGCTTCGCCTTCAAATACCCGGCAATCGCGCCCCATATCCCTCCGATCAGCGCACCGGCGACGACGGCAAGCGGCGCATGAATAAACCAAGGCAATTGCAGCTTGATACCGATAACGGAGGCTGCTGTCATCCCCATCATGAACTGTCCTTCCCCGCCGATGTTGAACAGCCCGGTACGGAATGCAAAAGCGACGGACAGTCCCGTCAAAATAAGCGGAGTAATCTCGCGGATCGTCTCACCAAAATCGTAAGAGTCCCCGAATACCTTGCCTACCAGCGCGCCGTAGGCGGCCAGCGGATTATAGCCGCCGGCCAGCATCACCAGCGCTCCGAAAAGCAGCCCCATCAAGATCGCGACAAACGGGACCAGCGCCGAGTCTTTGGTCATGATTTTAAACAATTTATCCATGATCGGTCTCTCCTTGTCCACCGGCCATCAACAGCCCCAATTCTTCCTCATTCGTCGTTTCGGGGTCCACCTCGCCGACAATTCGGCCACTGTGAATAACCGCAATCCGGTCGGATACGTTGCGAATCTCATCCAGCTCAAACGAGATCAGCAGCACGGCTTTCCCCTGATCTCTGGCTTCGATCAGCTTACGGTGTACGAATTCGATGGCGACGACATCCAATCCCCGGGTCGGCTGAGCTGCGATCAGTAGCTCGGGGTTTTTATCCAGCTCGCGGGCGATGATCGCCTTCTGCTGGTTCCCGCCGGATAGCGCGCGCGCCTTCGTATGGATGCTTGGCGTACGCACGTCGAACTCGCCGATCAGCCGCTGCGCCTGGGCTTCGATCGCCTTGCTGTTCAGAAAACCCCCACGGTTATATTTCGGTTGGTAATACGTCTCCAATACCATATTCTCGCTCATCGAGAAATCCAGCACGAGTCCGTGTTTATGCCGATCCTCCGGAATATGCGATACACCGGCCTCGGAGATGAACCGTGGGGAACGGTTGGCCAGCGGCTTATCCTGCAGTAGAATCTCTCCGCCGTCCACAGCCCGCAGCCCCGTCAGTGCTTCGATCAGCTCGCTTTGCCCGTTGCCGTCCACGCCTGCGAGTCCGAGAATCTCTCCCGCCCGCACCTCAAGCGAGAGGCTTTTCAGGGCGGGAAGGTTCCGGTTATCCTTGACCGTCAGACCGCGAATCTGCAGCACCGGAGCACCGGGTGCAGCCTTGGTCTTACTGACCTTGAACGTCACGCTGCGCCCAACCATCTTCTCGGCAAGCTGCTGTGGATTCGATTCGGCGATCTTCACCGAATCGATAACCTTCCCGCGCCGGATAATCGTGCAGGTGTCGGCAATCGCCATAATTTCCTTCAGCTTATGCGTGATCAGAATGATGGATTTCCCTTCGGCGGCAAGCCGTCGCATAATATCCATCAATTCTTGAATTTCTTGCGGCGTCAGCACGGCGGTCGGCTCGTCGAAAATCAGGATGTCCGCCCCGCGATACAGCGTTTTCAAAATCTCGGCGCGCTGCTGCATGCCGACGGAAATATCTTCGATCTTCGCTTTCGGATCGACTTTGAGACCGTACTGCTCCGAGATTCTTCTAACCTTCTCGTCCGCTTCTTTATAGTTGATGGAAGAGCCCTTACGGGGTTCGCTGCCAAGAATAATATTTTCCGTTATGGTGAACGGCTGTACGAGCTTGAAGTGCTGATGCACCATACCGATTCCCAGCTCGATCGCCTTCATCGGACTATCGATCGCAGCTTTGCTGCCTTTGACCCAGATCTCGCCCTCATCCGGTTGGTATAGGCCGAACAAAATGTTCATCAACGTCGATTTACCTGCTCCGTTCTCGCCCAGCAACGCATGGATCTCTCCCTTGCGCAGCTTCAAGCTGATGGAGTCGTTGGCCGTGATGCCGGGAAAACGCTTTGTAATCCCTCGCAGTTCGACCATCATGTCGGGTGAACTCATGAGCTTCCCTCCCCACAAAATGTAACGTACGTACAAGATGCAAATCAAACGACAAGGCCGGTGGGTCACCAGCCTTGTCGAATTGGAATTTATTTTTCTGGAACTTTGATTTCGCCTTTAATGATCTTTTCTTTATATTCGTCCACTTTTTTCAGCACATCAGCCGGTACGTTCTTCTTGGACGTTTCCGGCAAGCCTACGCCGTCGTCTTTGAGACCGAGAACAATGTTTTTGCCGCCTTGGAATTTGCCGTCAATCACATCCATGGACACGCGCTTCACCGCTTTGTCGACGCGTTTCACCATCGAGGTCAACGTTACATCGTCGCCGAATTCAAGCGACTGGTCCTTGTCCACGCCGATGACCCATACTTTTTTGCCTGCTTTGACACGGTCTTTCGCTTCGTTGAACACGCCGTTGCCCGTTCCGCCCGCCACCTGGAAAATGATGTCCGCACCGTCGTTAAAGATCGTTGCTGCCGCCGCTTTTCCAAGGTCCGGCTTGTCGAAAGATGCCGTATAGTTGATCGTAACCTTCGCATTCGGGTTGACCGCGGCAACCCCCGCCTTAAAGCCTGTTTCGAAACGCTTGACGACTGGAATTTCGAGGCCGCCTACGAAGCCGATTTTGTTCGTTTTCGTCATCAGACCGGCGACGACGCCTGTCAGATACGATCCCTCCTGTTCCGCAAACGTGACGGATTCCACGTTTGGCGCTTCCACGACGTTATCGATAATCGCAAAGTTCGATTTCGGGTTTTGCGCCGCAACCGTCTTGATGGCGTCTCCCATCAGGAACCCGATCCCCCAGGTCAGATTGTACTTATCTTTAACGTATGAATTGAGATGAGGAATGAAGTCCGCGTCACTTTTGCTTTGCTGGTACTTCACATTGGCGCCGGTTTCTTTCTTAATCTCGTTCAGGCCTTCCCACGCGCTTTGGTTAAACGACTTGTCGTTGACCCCGCCGATGTCGGTAACCATGCCGATGTTAAATTTTTCCCCTTTTTTACTGGCTCCCGCTGTGCTCTCCGCAGGCTTGGAGCCGCCGTTAGCCGCATCTTGCGGCGCCGGTTTCGTTCCACATCCGCTCAGGACGAGCGTAGCCGCGAGCATGAGGCCTGCCGTTGATTTAAACCATGTTTTCATTTTTGTTTGCCCCTTCCATGTATCTGTATGTAAGCGTAAAATTAAGCTCTATAGCCATTTCCATTATAAAGGTTTTATTTAACCATCGTCCATATCTTTCTGAACAAAATTTCAAAAAAAACGCAGATTTTGTTACAACTCCGCGCCTCATGTCATATTTTACCACAAGGACAAGCTACTTTACAATTTATGGATAGACACAGCCGCTCCAGATCGTTTGTATTCGTGGTCGTTCCATGAGAAAAAGGCAGCCCTTCGAAACGCGAAGAACTGCCTTGTTTCTTTATTTACAGCCTGACGACCTGACCTGTAGCCTGCGATTCGAACGCCGCCAAAATCACCTTCAGCGAGCGCATGCCTTCTTCCCCGGAAATGCTCGGCGGAGTTTTCGTCACGATTGATTCCACGAACGCGTCGATCACGCCGCTAACCGTCTGCTTCTCGTTGGTGGCGATGGCGCCCACCTTATGCCGTTCGACGGACCCGTTGCAGAGCTCCACGATAATTTGATCGTCCGGATGCGTATCGATTTTCATGACGCCGTTCTCGCACCACAGCACCGTGCTGTTGTCCCCGCCTTGGTAATAAGTCCAGCTTGCGGCAAGCGTGCCGATGATGCCGCTCTTCATGCGAAGCACGCAGGCCGCGTTATCGTCTACGTCCGTTCCCGCTTTATCGAGCGTGCCGATGAAGCCGGCGACATCCGCCACTTCATCGTCGAGCAGCCAGCGGATCAAGTCGGATTTATGTACGCCCAGATCGCCCATGGCGCCCATAATCGCTTCCTCCTTGCGGAAAAACCAGCTATCCCGTCCGTTGACGCTCCAGCTTTCCGGTCCCGGATGTCCGAAAGCGGTACGGAACGTCAGCACTTTGCCGAGAGCGCCCGTGCTCAATATTTGTTTGGCCTTCAGATGGTGAGGCATCAGCCGCTGGTTGTGACCGACCATCAAGTAAACGCCGTTCTCCTTAGCTGCTTCGATCATCGCCAGCGCTTCTTCTTCCGTCGCAGCCATCGGCTTCTCGACCAGCACATGCGCTCCGGACTTCGCTGCGGCAATCGATACTGGAGCATGCAGGGCATTCGGAGTGCAGACGCTTACCGCATCAGGTTTAACCTCGCGCAGCAGCGCTTCATAATCGGTGTAAGCCTTTGCTCCGTACTGTCCGGCGTAATGCTCGGCTCTTTCCTTAACCAAATCGCAAAAAGCGACCAGCTCCACATGGGGATTTGCGGCGTACTCGGGAATATGACGGTGCTTGGAAATGGCGCCGCAGCCGATCACGGCCACTCTCAATTTGCTCATGAATTTCAATGCTCCCTCGGTTTGTTAAATTAAATATTTTGCAGATAGTTCGTTTTCACCCACTGCAGGCTGTTTGCCACGCTTTGCAGCGGAGGCTTCTGACATACGTCCTGCTCTACGACGAGCCATTCTACCCCTGCCTCGGATGCGGCGGCGATGACCTTAGGCAGGTCGACGACCCCTAAGCCGAGCTCCAGCGTTTTCATTCCGTTATCGTCTTTGCCGAAATCCTTCAAGTGCAGCAGCGGCAGCCGGCCGGCGTATTTCGGAATATAGGCAAGCGGGTCCTGCCCGGCGAACTGCACCCAGCAGACGTCCATCTCCACTTGCACCGCTTCGGGGGAAGTCGTTTCGTACATCGCATCGAACACATAAGAGCTGCCGACGTTCATCTCGAATTCGAAAGCATGGTTGTGGTAGGCGAAAATAAGCCCCTGCTTGCGCACTTCCGTTCCCGCTTCTTGCAGGAAAGCAAACAATGATTTCCAATCCTCTTCGGTACGGCGGTCTTCTTCGGCCACGTAAGGACAAATCAAATATTGTCCGCCGATTGTTTTTAAGTAGTCGATTTGGCCCTGCAGATCGTCCCGCAGCTGCTGCAGTCCGACATGGCTGCCAATCGCTTTAAGTCCCAGCTCCTGAAGCAAATCTCTCAGCTCTTCCTTCGCCAAACGGCCGTATCCGGCAAATTCAACGCCCTCGTAGCCAAGCTCCGCCACTTTCCTTAACGTGCCGCGAAAATCGGCGGCGGTTTCATCCCGCAATGTGTACAACTGAAGCCCGATGCCCATTCTTCTCATCGTGAACACTCCCTGATTTAGGAATAGATTGCTTATTTGCTCTCATCATACACGAGAATAGCCTAAAATGAACATAAACGATATAATCGTGACATCAACAATTTTGCTATTACTTTTTGTGAATCGGAGGGACGGCCATGGAAGCGGAAGTGTTCACATGCGGTTATTCGTATCATGCGCAGCGGTTTCATACCCATTATAAAACCGGGCTGCCGCTCTATTTGTTCCGGCTGCAGACGGAAGGGGCCAGCGAGGCGGTGATCGACGGCAAAACGCACCGGCTCGGACAAGGGGATCTGCTGCTGCTGAATCCCGGAACAACGTACGAGCTGTTTATCGACGAATATGAAACGACGTCCAAGGGAAGAACAATTTCCAGCGGGGATTACTACTTGATCTGCGGCGGCCGTTGGATGGACCAATGGTGGAAACGCGGAGACAAGCCGACGCTCTCGCGAATCGATCCGGGAGAGCAGCTACTGACGCTTTGGCGGCACTTGATTATTGAAAAGCAGCGCCCGGCGGACAAACAGACCGGCGAACTCATCGGCTGCTTGCTGCAGGCCCTTTGCCTGTCGTTAGAGCGCGCAGCCACGGAAATCGCCCCCTCCTATGGCCGGTCCTTTACGGCGCTTCGGATGAAAAGGTTCGTGGAGGAGCATGCCACTTCGACGTTCAAGGTAGAGGATGCCGCGCGTCAGGCAGGACTCAGCGTATCCCGGGCGGTTCATCTGTTCAAGGAATGCTATGGCAAGACGATGCTGGAATACGCGCTCGAAATCCGTCTGACCGCCGCTTTGGAACGGATGAAATATACCGCCATGACGCTCGAACAAATTGCCGAAAGCTGCGGTTTCGGAGGATATTCGTATTTTCATCGGGTGTTCAAAGACAAGCTCGGCATTTCCCCGGGCGCCTACCGAAGCGGCGAACGCCGGGAATAAAAAAGTCTCTCCTACTTTAGTAGAGAGACAAAGCAAGCGAATCTTTTTCGTTAAACGAATGTAAAATGGCCTCGCAGCCGATCACTTCAATGCTGATTAATGTTTGTAGACATTTCTTCAGCGTCATTCTTCCGCTTTCAACCTTTTTATCCAGCGCCATCTTTAGGAGCTTCAATGTCTTTTTATTCAAGTTGTCGGCGAAAACGGGGATCTCTTTGTTTTGAATGGTTACAAAAACTTTCATCCTCACACCGTCCTATGTCATAGTTTACTAGTTACTAAATAGGATAAATTACGATCATTAAAATAAGCTTAAAATAATATTACAATTTGTCAACAAGTTTCTTAAGCATTTCTTAAAATCCCATTCGCCAATTGTTTCCTGCCGATTCGTTTCGGAAGCGCGGGTTCCTGGAAATCGACAAGCCAAGTAAAAGGAAGTATGTTTTCCCCGATTTGTCTCATACTAATGCGGGACTGAATGTGTGATGAGATGGAGGAAACCCGGCATGCGCCGTATCGCTTGGATCATTATCTTATCGCTAATGTTGGGCCCGTTTCAAGCCAACGCCGAGCCCTCGTCGGAGACCGAGGAAATCCACAATTTTCTAACGGAATTATACCGGGCTCGGGCGGAATTTCTAATTCGGGACATGCCGATCGACACCTTTTATTTCGAAAAGGTGCCTACAAGCCAACAGGCCCTGTTTCTTGAAAAAAAGCGGAAAGCGTATTTTCAGGCCTGGACCGACAAAAGAGGTATCATCGTCCATGGAACCGAAGGGACACTGAAGATCTTTCGTATAAGACCAACCGATTCGCTGGTCAAAGTATCGCTCGTGCACAGGATGAAAGTCACTTATTCGTACGCCCAAGGCAGCGAAGCGCCTGTCGCATTCGGGATCGGAACACGGCACGTTCTTACCTTAAAAAAAGAAAATGGGAAGCTTCGGGTGCTTAAAGAATGGTATCTTGATCCCCTTGACATCGATTCAGACGATGCATGGCTTCACCAGCCTTCTTTCGCATCGGAGCCGGAAACCGAAAGCCTGAAGTCCGATACGAAGCCAAAGTCGCCGAAAAAGAAGCGGTACAACCGTGAAAAAGCCGTAGCGTATGCCAATAAATACGCCGGTTCGGCTTGGGGAGCCGGGAACGATAACCGTTACAATCCGAAATACCGCGATTATACCGGCATCGGCGGGGATTGTACGAACTTCGTTTCTCAAGTCATCGGCGACCCGGCCGAAGGCGGAGGTCTGCCGATGACGAGCACGTGGAGATATAGCGCCGGCAACGGAAGCCGGGCATGGGTAAGCACCGACGCTTTAAAGTCGTTTCTCCTTTATTCCGGTTACGGGAAAGTAATCGCCAGCGGCACCTTCGACCAGATCATGCGGAACCCTTCGGCGTCCGACATCTGGTCCAAGCTGAAGCCCGGCGACCTGATTGCTTATATGTACAATAACGACGTGGACCACTTTGCCGTCGTCGTGGACAAGGATGAGCAGGGACTGCCCTTGATCAACTGCCATACGACAGACCGTTACCACGTTCCGTTTGATCTGGGCTGGGAAAATTATACCCACTTTGTATTGATTCATATCGCCGATTAGAGAAATCATACGGCCGCCGCCTCGGACATAAGATGAAAGTGGACAACACTTTTCCGTCCGGCCGAGGTGGTGATGCGGATGATTCTGCCCCCGATGTTCAAGCAGATGGCGCTCCGGACAAGCGCAATGTTAATTGTGAAATTGCTCGGGCTGCTCCTCCGCATTCCGTTATTTCGTTATTTGGGTCCGGAAGGAGTCGGCTTGTATCAGATTGCCTACTCGTTTTACGGCCTTGCCCTGACCTTGCTCACCGGCGGCATGCCTATGGCGGTGACCTTGTCCACCGCCAAAGATGCCGGAAACGGCTGGCGGATTTACCGCAACATGTCCGTGCTCTACATCGGGGTATGTACGCTGCTGTGCATAGGCTTCTTCCTGTTCACGAACGAAATTGCGCTTCTGCTCGGCAACGAGAAGCTGGAGCTGGCGATTCGCATGTTCTTGCCGGCGCTCTGGCTTGTGCCGCTGCTAAGTCTGCTTCGCGGATATCTTCAAGGCCTGGAAGCGTTCGGGGCCATCGCGGCCTCCGAACTCGTCGAGCAATCGGTCCGGGTCGGAACCATTCTGCTGCTCCTCTCGATCGGCACGATCGTCAGCATGCCGCAAGCCTTGGGTACGGCTGCGCTGGGCGCATCGACGGGGGCCGGCTGCGCCTTGGCTTTCCTGCTTGTGATGCTGCTTCGCCATTCACCGTCTTCTTCCGCGAGCGCCACCTTAAGCGAAGCATTGCCGGAGCGCAATTTCCGCTTGTTCGCGCATACGGCGCTTGCCTTGACGGCCACCCGGCTTATCATGCCGTTGTCGGATTTCTTGGAAGCGGCCATCGTTCCTATGCAGCTCCAGGCCTCCGGACTATCGTCGGGACAAGCACTTGCCATATTCGGCGAAATGACGGGGATGGCGATGACGATCGTCTATATCCCGACCCTGATCACGTTTTCACTTACTCACACGCTGTCCCCCAAAATCGCCGCCGATTGGCAGGTACGGCAGTTCGACCGCGCCTTCCGGAGAATCTGCAAGGCTCTAAACTTAAGTATACTATGGGGAATCAGCGCGTCGCTCTTCCTGTTTACCTTCGCCGAAGAACTGGCGCGCCTGCTGTTCGACCAAGAGAAGCTTGCGACAGCCATTCGCTTGCTTTCGCTCTGTCCGCTGCTAGCGGGACTGCGAGAAGTGACGACAAGCGTTCTGTGGGCCGTCGGCCGAAAAAAAGAACCGATGCGCGGTATTCTCGTCGGCATTGCCTGCTCAATGATTATGCTTTATGTATTGACGGGGATTCCCGGATGGGGCTATACCGGGATCGCGGCGGGAGTGCTGCTGCTTGAAATGATTCCGGTACTATGGAATCTTACCGTACTCCGCCGCGATCTGCAGCTTTCCTTCTCCGGGAGGACGCTTGCCATGAACGCCGTGGTCCTGCTGCTGCTAACCAGCGTCGTCATGCTTTGGGGAGGCCGGCTGCTGCCTGCCGCGGGCTTCACCGGAATGCCTCTGCAGCTGACGCTCATGCTCCTGACGTTCGCTTGCTCCGCCGGTTATATTGCGCTCGTCGCCCTAACACGTCACAAGTAACGAGCCGCAGCATCAGAAACGACGACAGCCTGAATCCCTTTCGGTGGTGAAAGGATTCAGGCTGCTTTGTTTTATCGTCCGCCGGAATTTGTTTGCTGATCCGGTTTCCCCTTAGTATTTGGCGGCGTAAATTTCGGGCCGGCGACCGGTTCGGTAGATGTCTGAGCGCCGGAAGCCCCGCCGCCTGACGTTCCCCCGCCGGCTTTGGATGCGCCGCCCGCCGGAAGGGACGGGCCTTGCATCGGGAGATCGAGCCGCACTTTTTTGACGACCGGCTCGCTGGCTTTGCCGTATTTGTTCTCCGCCTTGATCTCGATCGTATTCTCGCCGATCATCAGGACGACAGGAGCAGATACTTGTCCGCTGCCGACGCGCTGCCCGTTTACGAAAATGCTCGGGCTCTGATCGTAGCCGCCGTCTGTCGCGCTTGCCTTCACGGTGATAACCGGCTGGGCCGTTTTTTCCGGCAGCGTCTCGACCGTGAGCGTAGGCGCCGGGCGAAGAATCGCTCCTATCATCGGCGTCCAGAACGTGGACAACAGCATAATGATGAGCACAAGCGGAAGCGCCAGAAGACCTAGCCGAAACAGTTTTCTTTTATACCGCTGCATAAACTGGACAACGCCTGGAGCCTGCTTCATCTTGATTTCTTTAAACACGGCGGCGAATGCTTCGTTCGGCACGCCAAGCAGCAGTTCCTTGATCGGCTTGTTCTTGAACGCCGTGGAATCATGCCGGTCAAAATACCGCGTCAGCGCAGCGCGGTAGTGAATATCGATCCCCGAGCCGCCGGAAAATCGCGAGTCCCCCGCGCTCCATAGCATAAATTCGTAGATCGTATCCGTCCCCCGGGTCCGAGCGGCTACGTACTCAAGCATCCGGTCAAAGTCATACCCGGCTTCGTATTCGCCCCCGCCCCGGATTCCGGCATCCGGACGGCTGAAGGCGTAGGCGATTTTGCCGAACGTCTCCGGCCCTACCTTATCGCTGAGCGTCTTCTTCAGCAGCTCCTGCGCCCGCTCCAAGTCCAACGGACCAAGCCGCTCGATAGCTGCTACAACATCAGACGGCTTACGCTGCTCGAGCGTCAGCACCCGGTACACGGCGGTCAGCAGATCCAGCGTCATGCGTTCGCCGCTGTTCAGGTTGGACAAAAGCTCGGGCTGCGGCGGGTCCAGCATAAACTCAAGCTGCAGCAGATCTTCGTAGCTCAATCCAGTTGGGGTCAGGTCTTCCAGCAATTCAAGCTGGATTTCCAGCTTGATCTGCATGCAGAAGTCTTCGAACTGCGGCTTTCCTTCGCGCTCCGGCAGACGGTCGAAGTAGATGTATGTATTTTTGGCCACTTCCATCCGTCTTGATTTCTCCGCCTTGAGCAGCCGCTTCGTTTTTTTCAATACTTCGTTGCGGAAGAAGTGCTGCAGCAGCAGATCATCCGTGGAGACCAGCCAGAACTTGATTTCTTCCAAAAACTCCTTCATCGATCCGCTCGCAGCGATGCGATAGGCCGCATACTGCTCCGCCGTCTGGGGATGCTGCTCGTGCAGCTGCTTTAGAACGGAGAGAAAGACCGCATTCTGCTTCCGCAGCGGATCGATCAGCGGAACCGCCGCGCCGATATCGCCCGAGGCCGCAGACGCCGCTCGCCGGATATAAAGCGCAAAGCTGGCAATCAGCAGCGTCTTGGTCCCCTCGTCGGCAAAAGCGTAATAATCCAGCAGCGGCGCAACGAATTCCGCCGTAGGCACGCTGTCCCCATCCATCAGTTCCTTGCGGATCAGCTTGCCGAGCAGATCGTTCAGCCGTTTTTTCCGTTCTGCAGTTTCCGCGGTCAGGTAATGAAGAATGCCCTTCACGGTGCCTGCCCGATTCTGCTCGTACAAGCCGTCCTGTCCCTGCTCGATCCGGAACAGCTCGCACAGCTGGGAATAAGTCGGTACGGCGAGCGCAGCGGGACCAGCGTCCTGCAACGCTTCCTCGCAAAAATCGTAGAACCGCTCCAGACCTGCCTTATCTCCCCGGTGCTCCCAAACGAAGTCCAGATACGAAGGCTCGGCGCCGGATACGTCCACCCCGTGAATCCGCTCATTCGGCAGATCGAATAAATAATCTTTTTCAAGCTGACGGTCAGGCAGACGGATACTGCCTTTTTCCACAAACATGACATGGTAATGCTGCTTGCCTTCCGGCTCGTTCTGGTACGTGACGAATCCGAGCTGCCGGCGCATCGCATACGGCAGGCAGCGGTAGACCAGCTCCATCAGCCGTTTCGCTTCGGCACTCGCGGCAGACACGTCCGCGTCCAGCGCGACGTACACTTTCTTCTTGTTCGTAAGCGACGCCATCACGGCATAAAGCAGCTGCAGAAACCGGGCGCGGTCCAGCTTCAGTCTGCCGAGCAGCCGGTCCGGGTTCTCCCCTTTGGCCGCGGTGTCACAATCCAGCTCGTCCAGCTCCGGAATCGTCTTCCCCTCTTGAAGATCGTAGCCGCTTCGGAAGCCCCGAAGGGAAAACAACCGCTGCGGCTCACGCACAAAGGCCTCTTGACGCTCCTTGGGCACAACGTAATGATGCGTGAAAAAAGCGCTCCGCTGTCCGGTGAAGTCGGCGCTGACGTAAATGGTGCGTCCGATCACAAGCTCCCCGCTGTCGGCATGGAAGACGCCGAACGCTTCCGGATACTGGCTCTCGTCCACTTCCCCGCGTGCGAGCAGCTCCTGCGGCGCCTTGTACACGCAGTACGGATGCAGCGCCGCTTTAATAAAACCGTTATCGAGCCCGGCGGATTTCGCTACCGTATCGAACCCTTCGTTCGTGCGGAAAATCCCTTCCCGATCCCGGGTAAAAAAGTGCTGCTGTATGTTTCGGTCCCGGCTCACGGCGCATCTCTCCTATCGATGTAGTCGAGCTGGTGAAGCAGCCAGATGAACGGTTCGTCCACCCGGGTCGGGCTAATGACGCCGGTCACCTGCCGGTTCACCGGATTCGAGCCGAGCGCGGATACGGCGAAGTAGGCGGTATTCTGGAAATACACGTCGACCGCATCCTTGAACGGCCGGTCCACCTTCTCGATAAAACGGCGGATTTCGCCGTCAATGTTCTCGAACTCGGTCTCGTCCAAATAGCCCTTGTGAATGACGTTGCGGAACACGTTGCTGTTGGACTGAATATATTCGCTGTCTTCCTCTTTCAAATATTGCAGCATATCGCTCTTGGTCAGAACGATGGCCGTTGGAATTTTCGTCTTGCTGCCCTGCTGGTGGGCGATGAAGTTTTCGAACAAGCTGATGACGACCTCGCGCGGCTCGTCGTAGCGGCTCGCGAACTCGCCTTCTTCCTGGCCGACGTTCAGGCGGATTTTATCGCGGATCGTGCGGATTTGCAGAGGGTCGACGAGAAATAAAATGCCGGACGAATTTTTAATATGCGACGCGTAAATTTCCAGATAATCGCGCTCCACCATGCCTTCGCCCGCAACATCGAAGAAGACGAGCGTGAGCGGCGCGCGCCGTTCGTCCTTGAACACGAACTGGAAAATAAACGGTTCCTGCTGCTCGTTCGGGTTCGTCGACTCCAGCATCATGCCGCGGTCGAAGATCGGCTCCAGGTAATTCTGCCGGAACTTCCGGCTGATTTCGGCGCTCAGCGGAATGCAGGCCGCGTCGAAATTCGAAGCCGTAGAGGATTGCAGCGTATGGATCAGCGACGTCATATAGACCGATTTGCCGACCTGCGACGCCCCGACGATGGAAATGATGTTGCTCGGCGTTTTGCCGGATGAAATCGGCAGCTCGTTGTGGCAGCTCGGACACAACCGCCGCCGCGTCGCCACGCCGTAACGGTCGGTGACCGCCACCAGCACGTTTTCCGAGTAGACGCGGCTCTCTTCCGGGATCGTATGCGGCTCGATCACCGCCTCCATGTCCTGCTGCGACAGGTTAAACTTGCGACGCCATGCGTTCAGCCGCTCATCTTCCTGCAGCGTAAATTCGTCGTCGTTCTCCTTCGTATGCGCGGCGCGGAACACGACCTCGTCCGGCTCGAATTTATGGAAGCAGTACGGACAAACGATACTGTAATAAGGCAGACGTTCTTTTTCCACAGGCTTTTTTTCGAAAAATTGCTTGAAAAACCCCAACATGCCACATCCCTCCTTTATTCTGGAATGAGTTCAAAGCGCTCGCCATAGACCGGTCCTTCGGTAAAAAACAACCGGATATAGTCGTTTTTGCCGATCTCGATGGGCGGCAGCTCCGTGCGCCCCGGCGGAAAATCGTTCATGAACGGATAAAAGGTCCCGTCTTCCTTATTTCGCGGGGCCGTTCCTTCTTTTTTCACGTAGCACAGAGCTTCCCGCGGGACCGGAATTTCGCAGAACAGCCGGATCTGCACAGTTTTATATTTGCTAAACCAGCCGCCGCCGTATTTAATGCCGTAGCGGATTTTCGCCCGGCCTCCACTGACGCGGGTCAGATTGTCTCCGTCCCGCTGCAGCAGCGGGGTTAGCCTTCCTTCCAGCATCACGCAGGGGTAGATCCGGTAATAATACGGCCCCGTAAAGTCGACACGGGCGCGGTAGCCGGATTTCGCCTTGTATTCCTCGCGGGTAAACAGCTTGAGCCGCTTCGGGTCCAACCCGTCCGGGGGCTGCTCGCCCCCGTCTTCGAAGCTGTCGATGTAGACGTAATTGATTTCCTTCGGCCAATGCCAGGTCAGAAGACATTCGCCTTCCCTGACCTCGGAAGCCGCCTTCACAATCCGGTACCGCTCGTCAGGTTCATTCCATTGCATCATTTTGCCAGCCCCCCGTCGTTACCGGAACCGCTTGCCGGTCCGGCTGCCGTCTCTTCCGCCATAGCGGCTGCTCTCGCCATCCGCACCGGCATACAGCTCACGCGGTCTGCCGCGGCGAAGACCGGTGTTCGCGCCAGTGCTTTCATGAACGGCGAACAGCAAGGTGGACAGCGACAGCACGACGGCCAGAATAAGGTCCGCTATAGCGCGCACGGTGCTCGGATGCTCCGAAGGCAGGCCGTATTCCAGCGTCAGGCCTGCGAGCAGGCCGGCTACCGCACCGCCGAGAACGAAGCTGCGCGCCAGGAAGCGGTTGTCGAACACGATGCCGAGCGACAGCCCAAGCAGCGCGCCGATGAACAGAATCAGCACGACCCGCAGCGCCGCGTGCCAACCGCTGCCGTGCATCTGACCTTGCCGTTCGTTCATGAGATGGAAATGATGGTCTTTCACATAAATGTTGCGGAAAGCGTCCGTCACCAGTTCGGCCTGCTTCACCTCTTGGAATGTTCCGCCTGTCGCTTCGGCGATCCGCTGCAGCAGGCGGCTTCCTTCCTCGTTCGGCTGCTTCATCCCGATCGTGTGTATGGTTATGTTTTCCAGATTGTAAGGCTGTACCACCCGGTCGACGTCCACATCGCTGTAGCCGTCCGAGATGAGAATGACGGCTCCTTTGCGCTTCGATTCCTTTTGCATATGGTCGATCGCCTGAGTAAGCGCCAGCGCGATATTCGTTCCATCCGTCGGGGCGGGAATCGCGTCGATTTGCGCCAGCACCTGGCTTTTGACGGCTTCGCTGCTGAGCTGCGTCAGCTTCTGCACCCACGTCACCGTATCGTTGAACGTCAATACGCCTACCCGCTTGTTGCTGTCCATTTGCCCGATCAGCGACTTGACCGCCTGCAAGCTCTGCTTGTTCGGGTCGTTCTGCTTCATGCTTTCGGACGTATCCAAAATGAGCACGTAATCTTGCGGCCGCCCCGTTTTCGCAGAATCGAAATACAGCCCGTAGGCCCATTGAAACAGCGCCCCCGCCGCAAACAGAAGAAGAAGCGTGCCGGGAACAAGCAGCTTCCATCCGTCAGAGGCATAGCGGAGACGCCAGTTTCTTCCGTTCAATTGCGGCGACAGGATCTCCGCCAGCAGGCAGCACAGACCGACGATCAGGGCGAACACCCCGAAATATAGCCCCATCAGCACCGTTTCGTGCAGCGTTCCTTCCCACCGGCTGAGCATCATTTCCCCTGCAATAAATCCAAGAAAGCCACCCACGGTGCTAAGTCCGGTCAACAGCGGATTCCATTTCCGACGTTTCATCAGCCTTCCTCACTTTCTACTTCAAAACGTCCTCGTCCAAAAGCGAATACATTTGATGATCTTCCCAAACCCCATTGATTTTCACGTTTTTGCGCGCCAAGCCTTCCGGGTGGAAGCCCGCCTTCTCCAGAACGCGCAGCGAACCGGCGTTGCGAGGACTCGCGCCCGCTTCGATCCGGTGCAAGCCGGCCTCTTTAAACGCAAACTCCACGACCAGCCCGACCGCCTCGGACATGTAGCCTTTTCCGTTATGCCGCTGATCCAGAGAATAGCCCATCATACATTTTTGCAGCGGACCGCGCTTCACTTCAAACAACGAGATTTCCCCGATCAGCTCGCCCGTCTCCTTCAGGAAAATACCGAATGGATATCGTTTGTCCTGACTCCGCTCGTCTTGTCCGTTGCTGATGTACTCAAGCTGGGTTTCCAGCGTATAAAAGGCTTCGTCGCGAGTGGGGTTATACGTTTGAAAAAACTCCCGGTTATTCAGATGCAAAGCGAGCAGCGCCTCCGCATCTGAAGGTTCGTAAGCGCGAATATAAATAGTTGCGTTCTTATCGTTCATGCGTTCCATTCACCCTTCCGCCGCCGGTTCTTCCGGCATCTCACGTCCGTGAAACTCGTATCCGCTGCGCACATACGTATCGTAATAACGCCTGCCGTTTCGGTAGTACATCAGATCGGCCATGCGGAACCCGCCCATCAGATTTAGCTTCTCGACGCCGCTCTGCTTCTTCTCATGGATGCAGCCGAGCTTGTAGGTGCGGCTGCCGTGATCGACGCTGTACGCATATTGAATCAATTCGCTTTGAAAATCGCCGAAAAAATATTTTTCCTCGTACCGGTGCTTATGCGTATAGTTGTAGACGTCCAGCCGGATCGCCGCCTCACTCTCGAGCGTCACGTACAGATCGCGGTACAGCTCTTCCTTCGTCAGCACCTCGCGGTTGTCGTAGCTGACCGCCACGTTCGCACGCGCCAGCAGTTCCTGCTCGAACGGCTGATGGAACAGCGGATGGACGAACCATTCCCGCTTCGCTGCCGCAATCAGCTTGTCGATCAGCGCTTCGTCGCTTTGCGCAAGCAGCGCGGTCACGTTTCCGACCCACCGTTCGTCAAAATAAAACTGCGGCCCTCGGCGGTTTTCCGTTTCGGCGGCGATCACTTCGACGACATGGCCGTAGTATTCGTTAATGTTGCGGCCCAGCTCGTCGTTCGTCTCCGAGATGCTGCGGCGGCTCGCGTCGAGCAGTGCCGCTTCGATGTCATGAAGCCGCTGGACATACCGTTTCATCCGGTCGTGGATCTCTTCCAGCTTCCGCTCGCAGCTCCGAAGCTCGCGGATGGTCAGCTCCAGCAGCAGCAGCTCGTATTTCAAGCTGTAAATTTGCTCAAGCATTCCGCGGGCCAGCGGCTTGACTTGGCTCTTGGGCGAAAGAAAACCGAGCAGCGAGCCTTTGGCATACCGCTGATCTCCCACCCGCTCCTCATACAGCGCTTCGAGGTCCAGCTTGCCGTCTTCGAGCTGCCGCTCGGCCTCCTTGCGCCACTCCCGGACTATGGCGACGAGACTGGGCGTCTCCGCTCCGCGTTCCTGCTCCGAGGTCCACAGGTACATGCAGTAGCACCCGTACGACGGATGATCGACCGCTTTGCGCTGCAGCGTTTGACCGAGCCTTCCGGCCCCATCCCGCGTCTCAAGCGCCGCTTCCATGATCCGGACGGCGTTCGTCTCGAAGAAGGTTCGGGCGTTCGTTCCAAACAAAGCCGCCTCCGCCTGCCGCAGAGACATCGACCGCAGCTCGTGGTGCGGCACGTTCTCATAAAGCAAGCCGTACATGGCGTCGACCGGATTCGCCCGTTCGCCCGCAACGGCCCGGACGCTCGCCTCCGCCTTCCTCGCGTCCAGCTCGGCCAGCTCCAGCAGCTCCGCCGGATGGATAACCGCGTTATCGCGCATCCGCTGCAGCATTCCCCGGTACAGATGATACAGCACCGTCAGGGCGATCGCCTGATTGGGCCGCGTGACCTTGGCGAACCCGGCGGAGGCGTAAATGCCGCCCGCTTCGCCCGGCGGCATCATGTTTTGCTTGAACTGCTGGTGGTTGTAAGCGCCGTGCCTCGAATCGATCTCGTCAGCGGCTTTGCGGTTCTTGAGCAGGTTCAAATGGCATACGATTTCGTAGCACCGCTGCATGCCGCCGGCCGCAAATAGCCCGCGCTCGTCCTTGTCTCCAATCATATACACCGTATCAAACAATGCCGCGTCCCGGTGCTCGACCGGCAGCCGGATGCCGTCGCCCGTCACCTGCAGCTCCGCGGCCAAGCGGAACTCCCGCCGCTGGGCTTCGTCCAGCTCGCGCATAAAGCTGACGCCGAGCGATGCCGCGTACGCGAAGTCGTCACCCGGCTGCTGCTCCTGCAGCAGTCCGTACAAGTCGACGACCACGGAGCGGAAGCTCTCGCCGAAGATCGATTTCATCAGCACTGTCAGCTCGGGCACAAGCGCGTTGAGCGGATCATCCATCCGCGTGACCACGGCGATATTGACCCGCTGCAGCGAGGCGTACAGCCGTCCGAACTCCGAGATGCGGCTGTTCATCTGCCGCAAGAGGACGTTCAATTCAAACAGCTTCGCTTCGTCCCGGTAAAACTGCCTGTATGCTTCGGCGCGCTGCGTCTTCTTGTCTCCGCCTCCTCCGCTGAGACAGCAGCTGTAGACGTTGTCCCGCATGGCGGCTTCCTGTGCACCGGCCTCCGTGCCGATATGTAAATAAACGACGCCTGCGCTGTTGTTCCACTTCTTCCGGTTCAGGTCGTACACCTGTTCCAGCGCCTCTGCCGACCGGTCGCCGACGAACAGGAACACGAGGGGATGGTTGATGCTGCGAAGCTCATCCCCGCCCGTTCCCATGCTGTCTGTTTCCGCGGCGTATGCGCTCGCGAATTGCATCAATTTCTCCCGCATGATCCTGACCCTCCAATCAAAGCGTGAAATAAACCGAGAGAACGGCAAGATATCCCCTTCCAGCCGCTCTTGAAACCTGTGAAAGTTGAATTGAAGTTTAATAGTATTTTCACAATTTCAAAGGCGGACAGCGCAAGCGCTTCTTCCAGGGCATATCTTGCCGAATCTCGCTAAATTTCACGAAGTTAACTAAAAAACCGCCGCAGTCTTGGATTCGGCTTCTTATTTATATCGCTATCGCTATGACTTACGATGTTGCTACTTTAGGCTGCGAAGGATATCGCTCACCTTGCTGGCGATTTGCTTGTAGAATTGGTACATATCTTCGCCGTCGACGTATTCGCCGCGGTCGTAGTCAAGCGCGGACTTGGCGTCCTGGTAGGCCCCGGCCATGTCCTGCAGCTTCGTCAGCAGGCCGCTGATGTCTTCTTGCGCGGTAAGCTGCTGGCTGAGCTTCGACGATTTGCGCTGGAGCAGACCGAGGCGCTTCGCATCAAGGCCGCGGATTTTGCGGTAAATTTCGTACTCCGGAAATTTGCCGGCCTGCATCAGGTTGACGAACGGCTCCCACGGGTCCTCTTCCGCGTCGTGGTCGTACACGTACAGCGCGCCTTTTTTGACGATCGCGCCGGTATACATCGCCTCGATGAACTGCTGGATGAATTTCTCCTCGTCCTGATGGGCGGCGAGCACCTGCTCCAGCTCCGCGATTTTCGCCTCGATCCGGCGGTACTTGCCCAACTCCTCGCGGACGCGGCGCAGCAGCTCCGGCGAACGGATCAGGTTCTCCTTCGCCATCTCCTCGTTTACGCTGCCGAAGACGTCTTTCAGGCCGTCCTGCTCCAAGCCGCCTGCCACAAGCTCCTTCAAGTCGGCGACGCAGCGCTTGATCTCGCCGAGGTTCGGCTTCGCCGCGTCAAGCTGCATCAGGTACGACGCCAGCTTTTGCTCCAGATCGAACGGCTTCGTGAATACGCACTCGTAGCGGCCCGTCGTGCCTTGATCCGCCGACTTCTCGCGGATAATGCGCAAGGACAGCGATTGGTCGAACACGCTGCGGACTTCGGCGTTGTAATGTTTTACGCGCGCGTTTTCGTACGTGTCGCCCCACGATTTTTCCGGAATTGGCGACGGCAGGTACGTCCAGTTCGTCTTCTCCGTCTGGACGAGATGGCGTCCGACGCCTTCCGGCTCCAGAATCGAGCGCTCGTAGCTTTCCTCGTATACTTTCAGCGGCGTATACAGGAACAGCGGAATGCCGTTCTGGGTGTTCAGCCAGAAGACGCGGTTTTTCACTTCGCTCTCCTTGATCGTGAAGCGCGAGTTCGCGATGGCGTTGTCCTGGAAGTTGCGGATGCCCTTGAAAATATTCGGCGCCTTCACCGGCACGGAGACGAAGCCCCACGACGGGAAATTGAAATGGCCCGAGCTGTTGGTCAGATGGAACACCGGCTTCGCTTCCTCGTACAGACGGCCGGCGATCTTCTGTTCCACCAGTTTCTCCAACGAATCCTCATGGCCGTATTTGATGATCAGAAAATCCTCCATCGACTTCGTGATCAGGTCGCTGAACTGTTCGGTCAAAAACTCGGAAATCGAGGAGACGACGTCCACTTCCTGCTCCTTGATCCACTGGTTCGACTTCTCCAGCAGCTCCTGTGTAAAGTCGCGGATTAACTCGGTGACGTTCTTCTCGTCGGTCACGTCGCCGATCAGCTTCGCCATATCCGGCACGCTGACGATGTTCCAATAGTACGTGCGGTTGCCCTTGTGATCGACTTCCTCCTGCCCTTTGGTGAGGATATCGCCGTTCTTCTGGAAAATTTTATTCAACTCGTTCAAGATTTCGGTAAACACCTGATAAATGCGCGAGTTGTCGTTGTTGATGAGCGTGTAGAGATCCTCGTAGAACTCGATCATCTGTTCCATCCGCTCGCGGTCGGCGTGCAGCAGATACTCCTGAATTTTCGCTTCGATATAAGCGTCCTTCTTCTTGTCCTTGGAGATGAACGCGCTCTTCGCTTCGGTCAGCTTCTGTATGGCGGTATCGCCCGCCGCCTCGATATCCCGCGGAATGCGGTACACGTTTTCCTTCAGCGATTCGATGTACGACGAGATCAGCTTCAGCAGGCAGAAGCCTTTGTCCTGTAAAACGATCCGCGACACGTAAAACGGCCCCTGTTCGGGATGGCGGAACATTTTGCCCATCTGCTCGGCGAACACTTCCCGGATTTGACCCGGCAGCTGCTTGCGGGCCTTGATGTACTCCTCCCGGGCGCGGGACAGGTAGCTCTGCTCCAGCTCCGTGTCGATATGGACGACCTGCTGCTTGACGACGTTGTTATAGCTGAGCCGCTCGCTGTTCTGGTAGCCGGGCAGCGGCTCCGGCACGTTTTTGTCGAATTCGCGGTGGATCGAATCCGGGTCAAGGCCCAGCTTGTGCGCCAGCTTCTCGACGTCCTCCTGACTCGGACCCGCCTCGAACATCGTTGACATGCGCTGAAATACTTTATAAGCCAAAAACGTCGTCATTTCCTCGATCGGCAGGACTGCGGACGACGCGCCCAAAATATTGTATTGATAGTTCGCCGCATACGTCTTCGGCATCTGATTGATGTTCGTGCGGATGTTGCTGATATAGTCGTGAATGGCGAATTCCTCGCCGGACTGCTTTTGCTCGCTTGCCATGAAGTTCGTAATGTTCTCCGCCGTCACGTTCATGCAGTAGTCGTATGCATTTTCGAGCTGCTTGCCTTCGAGATTCGTCGCCGAAATGAGATGCGCGAGGTTGAAAGGCGGCATCGGCGAGTTGACCGTCAAAATGTTCGCGTACTGCTGCTTGAAACGGTCGCCGCGTTCGTCGACGTTCATCCAGTAGTCAAGCTCCTTGAGCGCCGCATAGCCGTTCTTCTTGATATATTCGCGCGAATGCTCGGTCAATGCCTTGTTCGCCAAATTGACATCCGGCGTGAACAGGTAGCCGAGAATGCCGACTTTGTCGACGCCGGCCGAGCCGTAATCCCGCTCCAAAATGCCGCGCACGATATACGCGATATCGAGGAAGCAGCCGCTGCCCGTGCCGCCGGAGATGCCCGTCAGCAAGAACACCATCAGCTTCTTGTTCGTGCCGACCGACAGCGTCTTGATTTTGCGCTCGATCGTCTGCACGACCTGCACGATCTTCGTGAATAGCAGCAGCCGGCCGGCTTGCCGGACGCCGGAAGCGCCGTTGATGCCGTCGGTGATTGTCAGCTCCGGCGACAGCCATTCTTTCATATACGGCTCCAAAATGCTGCGGTTTTGCAGCACGCTGCCAATCTCCGCGTTCGACAGCAGCACGAATTCGGTCATCGGATCGAGGCCGACGCCCTTGTACCGCTTGTTGCGGTCGTGCTCGTTAGTCTCGAACGCGAGAAACTCGATGTTGTCGGGCTTTTCGCGCTTTTTCTTCGTGAACGGGTCCTCCGGCAGCTTGAACCGCCGGTTCACCTGATACTTGAGCCGCAGCAGCGCATCAATGCCCGTGCCGCCGAGACCGATGACCAGCATCGGGTTATCGATCGTGTCGACGCGGATTTTCTCGCTGACAATGCCGCCGCCCAAGGATACGTCCAACTGCTGTATATGCTCTCTGACTACTGCTTTCATGTCCGGACTCCTCCTGTTACCAAGGCCAAATGGGATATTTATTTCAAGTATTCGACGCTTATCGACTTATTGACGTTTTGAAGCGCGATTTTGATGCGGTCATTTGCACGAATTTCTTTTCCTTTGGCGGCATCGAACACCCGTCCGCCTTTTTCGACGACGCAGGGCGTCGCATTGTGCAGCAGCACGCTATCGTTCGGACCGGGCCGGAAGACGATGTCCTTCGTTTCCGCAAACTCCGGCGCGAGCTGGAGCAGCTGATGCAGCGTCACCTTGCCCTTGAACGCGTTCAGTTTGCGGTACTGCGGATTCGTCCGCTCGCCCGTGTCCTCGTCCTTGACCTCGATCACGAGCTGCCCGACGAAGCCCTTGTTCGCTTTGCGGTAAGCTACCAGCGCGTACAGGACGGCTCCCGCCAGCACAAGCGCACCGGCGATTATCGCCGCCCATACGGTCGGGCTGAGTGCACCGGCCGCCGGTTCCTTCGCCGGCTCGGTCGCAGGCTTGGCCGCCGCTCCGCCGGATTTGGCCGAGAGCTTCACGGGCGGCGTCTCGCGCAGGAAGTTCGCGCCTTCCGCCTTGATCTTAAGCTCGTAGTCGTGCGCGTCCGCGACCTTGAAGCTGCCCGCGATGCCTTGCGCGCCGATCGTCAGGGGCTTCTCCTCGGTCTTCTTCGTATCCAGGTCCGTTACGACCGCCGACGCCTTCAAGCCCTTGTACAAATCCGCATCGGCCGTCTTTTGCCCGGCGGTCTGCAAATACGCTTTGACCTGCACTTCGTCGCCCGGCTTTAGCGTCGTCGATGCCAAGGGTTCCATAATGAGCTGAAGATCGTAATTGTAAACGAGGTTGATGTTGATTTTTTCCTTCTGTACACCTTTGACCTGCAGCTTCCAATCGCCTTGCGCCGGGGTCAATATTTTCAACAAAGAGTAGGCGCTTGAAGCCGTATAAACGACGCGGTCCGACGGAATTTTCTGCTCTTTGCCGGACGGGTCGAACAGCTTGACTTCCACCGGCTTCGCAGACATGATCGAGATGTTGGCTTCCTGCACGCTGGCGTTCGGAATCGTCACCGTCACGTCCTGAAACTGTCCGTTCGCCACAAAGCCGTTCAGTGGCACGACCTTCAGCTTGAAGTGGCTCGCGTAAATTTCGCTCAAAATTTGCGGCAGATTGTCCGCCGTGCTCGTGATGAACGATTTGCCCTTCGTTTCATGGGAAATGCGCTCCAGCACCGCCTTGTTCAGCTTTCCGTCGGCATTAAGCCCGATCGTATAAATCGGGATGCCTTTGTCCTGCGCTTTCTTGATCGCATCGGCGAGTTCTTGATCGGACTGCTGCTGCGTGCGGCCAGTGTTTAGCCAGTTGTTTCCATCGGTCATCAGCACGATAAGCGGAACATGCCCTTGCTCTGTGCCGGATTCGAGCACCTTCACCGCTTCGCTAACGCCGACGGCAATGTCGGTGTAAGGCCCCTTCGCCAGTTTATCGATGAACGATTTCAAGTCCTGCTTATCCGCAGCAGAGTTGATGGTGAGCAGCGCCTTCTCGCGCATCACTTCATCGGTATAGGCAACGATGCCGATTTTGTCGCCCTGTACGGACGCCATGTCGACGAACATTTTCATCGCTTCGTTGCTGACTTTGTTGACGTCGCTCTCGTTCATGGACGTGCTGACATCCACCGACAGAACGGCGTCCATTTTCATATCGACTGCGCCTGCCGGAGCGGCCGCGGCCTGAAGCGGCATCAGGACGGCGAGCAGCAGAGCGGCGGCGGGTCGGAGCAGCGCTTTGATGATTTTCACGGGGTTCATTCCTCCAAACCTATGGACGGCCCGATGTCGAACCATTCCGAACCAATATGGTATAGTGTAGTAAATTGCCGTAGAGGGTTGTACAATGGAACTGCATGTCGACTACTAATCTACATATTAACTGGTCACAAAGTAAAATTCCACTAACGAAACCTTACAGAATTCTTAAGTTATTGCCTTTCAAATTCGAAAATACCGGGGAGAGAATCATGCTGACCGCAGCTGTGTTGGCTCTTGGAGCCCTGTTTCTTCTAGCCTATTTTATGTATTGCTCTTATAGCCGGAAGCAAGACGTTCCGCTTGCAGACATTGATGCCGCATTCGCGGCAAGTTTAAATCAGGGTGAACGCCATGACGACTAAGACTGCCGTTCAATTCCGCAAAACGCAGGCGACCACGCATTTGTTTGACCGTTTGAAGCAGTGCCGCCGCTGCAGCCGGTATTCTTGCATGTGGGACGACCGCTGCCTCTCATGCCAGGCCGAGCAAAGCCGCAGCGCCGTCCCCGAGCTGGCCGGAGCGGTGCTAAAGCACCGCAGGCAGACCGGCATGCTGGCCGTCGGCGCGATCGGCGCCCTCGCCTTCCTGCTTGCCCGCAACGCAGAGCAGATGATTTTATCTTTCATCGGCGCCGCTCTGCTGCTCGCGCTGTACGTTTTTTTGTATAAGCGCTACGAGCCTATTTTATATAGACGTACACTAAGCCGTTTACTCCTGCAAGATCAGCAAAAAATTCGCGAAGGACTGCTGCTCGACATCGACGATGCGGAAGCGGATCTCCGGGCGGAAGACTTTAAGACCGCCTATGAAAAGTTCCGCGAAATCGGGTATTTCATTCGCGACGACTCGATCAAAATCTTAAAGGTGTATTGCCTGAACAAATTTATTTTGCGCAGCGACATGGACCTGGAGCTCAGTTCGCTTCTGCCGAACCGTTTCGACAAAGACGTCGTCGAATACATGCATGAAATCGGCAAAGTGCGTCCTCAACTCATCACCCGCGAAGCGCTCGACTACGTCATGAAATACCGGGGCATGATCGAGAGGCTTCCCGAGGGAAGAGACGTTCTGACGGCGGCGGCCGGAGCCGCGCTGCGCGTGAAGTCCAATCTGCCCACGTACCGCAGCCTGCTAATGGACCACGCCCAGGAGCTGCCGAAGGACCGGCTGCTGCGGCTGTGCCGGCTGCTTGCCGAGCAGCCGGACGCCGACCCCGAGCTGACCCAGAAGGCGCGCGATGCCGTGAAGCTGAAATACGACTTCGACCCGGAATTCCAAGGCATCCTGTAGAAAGGAAAGGAGGCTGCCTATGTCAATCTCTACGTATAAACGGTCCGTCCGTTACAGAAACGCCGCGATTGCCGTCCTTGCCCTTCTGCTCTTGGCGGCGTGCTTCAAAGTGTACGCTTGGTGGAAAAAAGCGGAGCTTTACCAGCAGGCGGCGGCGCAGCTTGCCGCAGGCAATGCGGTCGAAGCCGAGCTGCTGTTCCTCAAGGCGCAAAACATCAACTTCGTCGATTATAAAGAGGCGGAGACCGCGCAGGCGCTTAGTGCTCTTCAGCCGGTTACGCAAGCGAAGCGGCTGTTCTCATCTCTGACTGAACAGATCGCGTCGGCGGTTGCCGTCAACGATGCCGGCAGCTTGGTGAATGCGTACACAACGTACCAAGCCGCCAAGTCGCAGGTTACTAAGCTGGACGAAGGCTCGCAGAAGCGGTTTGCGGAAACGGCGGCGTCCTACATTATCGACGCACGCTTCGCGGAAGCGTTTGGCTCGGTCAAGACAGCGCTGATCCAAAACGTTGAGGGCGCTATAGCCAAGAAAAAATTCGACACCGACACCGCGGTCGGCTTCCTGCTGCAAATTCCCGCGGCCTATTATAAAGACGAAGCGGCGAAGCGAAAAGCTCTGAATCCGCTGCTGCAAAAATACGACCAAGGCCGACTGGACGTAATTTTCAAATCCAAATCGCTGGACGAAATGTTGAAGGAAGGCGAAGGGCTGCAAAAGTTTTACAAGGATCGGGGCTGGGAGGCTCCCTGGGTCGCTGCAAGACTTGAGAAGGCGGCACAGGACACGCTGGCCAAGCTGGAGAAAAGCGATCTGGGCGGCTTTCTGGCCGCTGCCAAAACCGTGCAGTCCAACAAGGAGCGCTTCGGCAACGGCAGCAAGCTGAACGGGTACATCCAAACGGTAATAAACGGCCGACTGGCCCGGGCGGAGCAGTTGATCGCTGCGAAAAAGTACGCGGAGGCCGACGAGCTGTACAAAACACTCGGCACGTTCCGCGACACATCTAAAGAACTGCAGGCGCTCGATCAGCGCCGATTGGAAAACGATCCGGCCGTGCTGTTTCAAAAGGCAGGCATCGAAGGTGCCTTCACCGCCGCCACAAGTCTAAAAGGGGCGAACGGCGTGCAAACGGCAGCCGCGGCGGTTACGGACAAGAAAAAGCTCATGCTCGTCCGCTTGTTCCCGGACCAGCGCCTTGAGGTCGTGGAAGGAGCCGTCCCAAGCGACTTAGCAGCCGTCAAATCGCTTCGCCCGGCCGACGAGCTCAGCCTGGATGGACAGCCCGTGCTGCTGCTCGAAGCGGCCTCCAAAAAGCGAAAAGCCCGCTATGTCGCGTTCGAAGCGCACGGGTCCGAGCTTAAACCGATTCTCGATCTGGAGGCCGACAAGCTGGAGACAGTGCGTAAAGGCGTCGTAAGCGCCGATAATCCGGTGCCCGAGCGGCCGGAAAAGAACGGCGCTGACAAGAACAGTACGGATAAGAACAGTGCAGACAAGAACGGTACGGAAGTTTCGGGACCTCAAGCCGAAGCGAAAGCGATCTACGAATACCGCAGCGGGCGGTATGTCTTCGTCAAGTCCGACATGGACTTCGCGGACAACGCCGGCCGGGACAGAAACGGCGACATGAAGCAGGACGCAGACAAAAAAGAAACGAAGGACGGCACGGTTAAGGATGCCAAAGAAGGTGCGAAGGAAGTCAAAAGCATCGTGGCCAACGAGCTGCCGAAGCACAAAAACGCGAAGGTCGTGTTCCAATGCGACATCCAATCGGTCGCGGACCATCGGGCCATCGTCAAGTTCGACGACCTGTACATTGTGCTGACCGGCAAATTCAAGTTCAGCACCGGTCCGGCGGTCGTAACGGGCACGTACACTTCCACCGAGGACCTGAAGCAAGGAAACAAGACGGTTAAAGCTTACGTCGTACAAGTATCATCGCTTGTTCAAGACGAAGAAGCGTAAGCAGATCGCCCAAGAAAGCAAAGAGGAAGACATCTACCTGAAGGAATGGTAGTCTTCCTCTTTTTATGTTTACGCTTCAACATATAGACGTTTTAACCTCCATTACTGCACTTCCCTGAACATGGACAAGAAATTCGGCGTGAAGCGATACAGCAGGACGAATACGACAGCAATAGTCACAGCGGAATGGCGTATTGCGCAAGCCTCTACAACAAATCGAAATTTCCCAGGAAATGTACAATATTGTTCAGCGCTAACCCGATAATCCTGCCGAAGATTAGCAGCACGAAGGTGAACAAGATGACAACGGTCAGGTCCATCGGTAAAGAGAACAGCATACTACCTTCCTCGTCGCACGCTTTGTTCAGCGCCTTAATGACTTGCTGATGCTCCCCTGTCGATAACCTCCGCTGCCGTAATATTCGACAGCAAGCTTGGATAACTTTGTGCTTGCGTAGTTACTTCACTGTAAAGCTTATCCATCGAGAGCAGACAGGTAGGCGCTGCCCCAGTTCAGACAGGAGAATGCTGCTTTTCTATAAATCCTGCGGCATCTTGATCGGCCTTGCTCTGGTTGCACGCATAACAGGAACATACGCAGTTCACCGGCGTCGTATGGCCTCCCTTGGATTTCGGGACGATATGGTCGATCGTATCGCCGTATCCGCCGCAGTAGCGGCACGTATGACGGTCCCGGGTCATAATCATGCTGCGGAAATCGTCGTTGCTGTACAACCGGCGAATCATATATGGCGTGACAACGACGGCCGCCCGTTCCTCTACCAACAGCACTGCGAGGCTCCATTCGATCTCTTGAATCCACGGCCTGCCGCTGTTGCTTTTCCCCTTCATGCGAATCATGCCCTTCCGGTCTTGTCTCAGCAGCTTCGCCGTGCGCGGTATCGGGGGCGCTTGCGGAGCTGGCGCGGCCGGCTTGTTCCTCTCGCATTTGCGGCATACGTTTTTGCGGGAGGACCCGCTTGACTTTCGGCTTCTTCGGGTCGGGAACTGCCGATAATATTTGCTTTGTCCGCAGCGTTTGCACAATTTATACAAGCTGCAGTAGGCTCCGATCATATTGTTCCTCTTCTTTTCGTTTGACATCGCTAAAGTTTAGTATAACAGGTTTGACGAATTCCGTATGTTCCATTCTTTAAGGTCCCTCATAGTTGACCCTGTAGATCATTAACAATATCAGAACCGGCAAAAAGAAAAACCGGAGATTGTTCTCCGGGCAGTGGATTAAACGTATTCGCGGATTTCCAATCATCACCGAAGACAGTGACGAAAGCGCTGTGGAAAATGTTGCACATTAATTTTATGAATGCGAACAAGCAAAAATCCCCCGCCAGCCTGAACCAACAGAGGTATAGAAACTTTTCATGGGGTGGATTTTTGTACCTGACTGTCTTGCCTGCACAACAATATTCAAGGAGCTTGGCAATTCGACAGAACTCGGGTATGCTTTCTATGGGTATCCCCTTGCCGGAATTCCGCCTCCCTTACGTTTATTTCAAACAGGCGAATACGAGTCGGTTCAGCACTAAATCCGGACGATTCCATAACCTTCAAGTTACCCTAGAGGTCGTCCACGAAAATAGCAACACAATGACTATTCGATTTCTTTTTGGTAAGTTTTGTCCCGATACCATGTAATACCAAACGATAAGTATCTGATTTCCTTTTATGAAATTGTTCCAAAGATTGTGATGCTAAAGCGCGAGAAACTTCTAAATTAATCTGCTCAATAAGCTTGATGGTCTGAGCCTTTTGTTTCGAGTCTTCGTTGAGCTTTTCTAGCAATTTATTCTGTTTCTCAATGATTTTATTGGGCTTCAACTCAACCTTCCATATTTTGAGTTCGTCCCCTCTTCGCATTCTATTGCCTAACGAGAATAATATCCACCCTATTCCAGATATTGCAACAACAAGTAAGGTTGTTATAACCACAGTTGTTCCGTAAATAGACTCTTTATAAATTCAATAATTTGTTTAATTGTTTTCTCCAACAACAGCACTCATTTCCTCTCAGTCTCATTCTTCCAAAACATTATTACACATAATGGTATTTTTCTAAAATAGATTTTAGCCAAAGAATGGGACTATTGCGCTACTATTGGGACCCTGTTTTAAATTATCATGCACTTTAAATTCCGTATTCTTTTCGATAGACTTTTCAATCGAATTACGATTAATTTGCATATGCCAGCGGGGTAAGGAAAATTTTCCTTGGTTATGTGGGTGGTTGTCTGAAAGTCTTCTGCAACTCGTTCGCCTGTCCACGGACAATCCCAGCTCTTTAATCTATTCTATTAAAGTTTAATTAATACAAAATAAC
>JBHJMN010000159.1:0-599 GCA_042219835.1 Paenibacillus elgii | reverse complement strand
CCTCCATTCTCGTAATCTATTAAATTAGGATGCGATTTTTTCATCGTTCTGGGCATGATATTGACAGGGCTTAGACCCGCCAAGAGATTGATGGGGACGTTCCTGGTTATAAAACTGGACATAGCAAGCTATCCCTTTGCGCAGCGCGCGAGGGTCTTCAAATTCATTTAGGAAGATACATTCGTATTTAAGCGATCGAAAGTAACGCTCTGTACGGCTGTTATCCGTTGCCCGGCCCTTACCGTCCATCGACACTTTGATCCCCTCTTTTTCTAGCAGCTCCAGATAATCTGCATTGGTAAAATGAGAGCCTTGATCGCTGTTCATGATCTCGGGCTTACAGTGGCTGAATGCACGTTTAAGGCACGTCAAAACAAAGCCCTTTTCGAGCGTGCTGGATAACTCGTAGTCAATTACCTTGCGGCTGTACCAATCAATGATGTTGAACAAATACATAAATCCTTTGCCCATCCTCAGATAGGTGATATCGATTCCCCAGACCTGATTGGGTCTGTCAATGGTTAAGCCACGAAGTAAATAGGGACGTGTGTATTTGGCATGGAGACGTTTGCTCAAGTTCGGTTTTGGATAGATTGCCT
>JBHJMN010000158.1:0-600 GCA_042219835.1 Paenibacillus elgii | reverse complement strand
TGTAATCGCCGTTCTTTTCAGGATACGGGGATGACGTATACCACTCTCGTGGGAGACATCATCAAGGCGTATCCGGGCCACGACGTCATCCATCATACGGGTGAAAAGACGAGCATCGGGGAACCGGTGTTCCAATACGACGAGACGGATTGGGAGCTGTTGAAGCGGCTCGCCAGCCATTTTCATACCGTGCTCGTCTGTGATATATTGGAAGCAAGACCGAGGTTTAACTTCGGGATGCCCGAAGGAAGAAACTATGAACTGCCCAACGACCTTCCGTACATAGCCCGTCGGGACTTTGAAGCATTTCAAAGGGCGGGCGGCTACGAAGCAGGCTTGCATCCAACCGATTTCTACAGTTGCGAGATCGAAAGCGGCACGCGGTACGCCATCGGCGACGAAGTGATGTTCCGCAATAAACAGCTTGTGGTCAGTGAGGTTTTAGCCCGGATGGACCGGGGACAGTTTGTCTATACGTACCGGCTTTCCCGGCGGGAGGGCGTGCGTCAGGAGCGGCTGTTAAACCCGAAGCTGACCGGCCTTTCATTGGAGGGCGAAGTGTTGGCCGTCAAGGGCGAACAAGTTCAGCTTCGTCTAGAC
>JBHJMN010000157.1:0-600 GCA_042219835.1 Paenibacillus elgii | reverse complement strand
CGTAATCGCCGTTCTTTTCAGGATACGGGGATGACGTATACCACCCTCGTGGAAGACATCATCAAGGCGTATCCGGGCCACGACGTCATCCATCATACGGGCGAGAAGGCGAGCATCGGGGAGCCTGTGTTCCAATACGACGAGACGGATTGGGAGCTGTTGAAGCGGCTCGCCAGCCATTTTCATACCGTGCTCGTCTGTGATATATTGGAAGCAAGACCGAGGTTTATCTTCGGGATGCCCGAAGGAAGAAACTATGAACTGCCCAACGACCTTCCGTACATAGCCCGTCGGGACTTTGAAGCATTTCAAAGGGCGGGCGGCTACGAAGCAGGTTTGCATCCGACCGATTTCTACAGTTGCGAGATTGAAAGCGGCACGCGGTACGCCATCGGCGACGAAGTGATGTTCCGCAATAAACAGCTTGTGGTCAGTGAGGTATTAGCCCGGATGGACCGGGGCCAGTTTGTCTATACGTACCGGCTTTCCCGGCGGGAGGGCGTGCGTCAGGAGCGGCTGTTAAACCCGAAGCTGACCGGGCTTTCATTGGAAGGCGAAGTGTTGGCCGTCAAGGGCGAACAAGTTCAGCTTCGTCTGGAT
>JBHJMN010000156.1:0-602 GCA_042219835.1 Paenibacillus elgii | reverse complement strand
ACCTTCTCCCGCAGGTTCATCAGGATACGCAGTTCTGCATATTCCTTGGTCGGCAGCTTCGGTTCGGAGTACCTTCCGTTCCGGATCAGATCTGCGATTACTTTAGCGTCCTTGTAGTCGCTCTTCGTCTGCGAATTGTCTTCAAGTTCCTTTGTCTTGTTGACATGATGCGGATTCACGACGACAACGTGAATGTCTTGATTCTGCAGGAAGGCAGCTAACGGAAACCAGTAATGACCGGTAGGCTCGATGCCGAACACGATGTCCGTCTTACCCTGGGCTTGCCCAAGCTCCTTCATCCACGCCGCCAACTTGGTTAGCCCCGCTTCGTTGTTGTGGAATACGCAGTCCTTTCCCAGTTCTATGCCGCGAAAATCCACTGCTCGAGCAACGTGAACCTTCTTCGCGATATCTGCGCCTACTACAAGCGTCGTTTCGGTAATTCGTGTAATCCGTTGATTCTGTTTCTGTTTTAGCTTATGCTTCATGATGAGTGCCTCTTTTCGTATGTTGGGTGTTGTTCTTGGCGGAACGTCTCCCAGTATACTAGAGGTGCTTTTTTCGCTCAAATCTCAAATTACTTCATTACAGGAATGGCTCCT
>JBHJMN010000155.1:0-622 GCA_042219835.1 Paenibacillus elgii | reverse complement strand
TGTCCACTTCTAAATAAGTTTGCCACTCCCACACCATCCCCTCCAATCACCGCAATCCCTTGTCCCACAAGGCTTTTCCACCCTTCCCCCTCCCTTTCCTCAATCCGTAGTTGCAAAATAAGTTTGCCGCTGTAATCGGAGATCTACAGGGTAAAAGCCAGAAAAACCATCAGAAAATACCGAAAAAATGCAAAATAAGTTTGATGTGGAGGGCAGGTTAAAAGACTGGGTAAGACCAGGGCTGGGAGGGTAATTCGTTTGAGTCAATCGATTGGGAAAGAGCATTGAAACAGCCTGAGAAGAGCAATTGGGATCGGGTTGGGAAATGCCTGGTTGGACAATTAGAGAGACTTCATTGGGGAGGAAAAGCAGGCGTGGCAAGGGATATTGATTGAGAATGGCTTGGATTAGCACTAGTCAGGGTGAGAAAGTTGAGGCTAAACAAGGGTTCAAAGTTGCCGCGGCGGAAGATCGAATTGTCATCCTGGGAGATCGCTTGAGAAAAGAGAAAAGCCGAGCGAATACAGGGCAAACGCCTGATTCCGGTCGGCTTAGCGGCAAACTTTGAGTGCTCAGTGGCAGACTTTAAGTGCTCAACGGCAAACTAATTTTGTTTTCTACA
>JBHJMN010000154.1:0-634 GCA_042219835.1 Paenibacillus elgii | reverse complement strand
TTGGCAACCTTGATGACATGGAATTTATCAAACGTAATGGCTGCTTTGGGAAAATTCTCGGTAGCCCCTTTAATAAAGGCTGGTGACATGTCCATACAGACTTCCGTCACTTTTTCTGCGTCTCCACCGTGGGCTTCCAGATGTTCTTTACAGGCTCTCCATGTAGCGGCATCCTTGCCCTTCGTGACGTGAATGACGTTACGCTGCTCGGGATCCATAAAGATGGTAATGTAGTCATGCCCGCGCTTAGCTGATGTTTCATCTGTACTAATTGCCGTGACATGAGACAAATCCTGCATCGCAATCGCTTGATCCACGTAATAATGCAGGATTCGCCAAAGGCGCTTATCCGTTTCGTTAACCATTCGACTGATGGCACTCATCGTCATTTCTTTGGCCATCGCCATTATCCATGCATCGAAGAGTAACGTAAACCCTGCACGCGGCTTAATCGCCCAAGGCACGTTAACCCGAAGAATACGGTTACATCCCCCGCATTGGGTTCGGGGATGTTCCGCATGAAAATAGATCGGATACTCTGCAAAATTGAGATGTCGCCACACTTGATCATAGTCAGCAATATCTTGTACCGGCTGCGCCTCTCTCCCACATCCTGAACAAGCAAACACGGCTT
>JBHJMN010000153.1:0-647 GCA_042219835.1 Paenibacillus elgii | reverse complement strand
ATCGACTAGACATCGACAAGGAACAAGCCCCGTCTGCATCGCATTGGTTTCCTTTTGCGCCGCCAACGGGCAACGCCATGTACTGTATGCCAAAGGTCGGCACGCAAGCGACCTTGTACTTGCCCGACGCTACGGGAGGGCGGGCGCTTGCGGTCGGCTGTGTGCGCAAGAACGGCGACAGCTGCGCCAAGACGAGCGACCCGAACATCCGCTATTTCGGCACGGAGCACGGAAGCGAGCTGGAACTGTCCCCGACGGCGATCAACATCGTCAGCGGTAGCAAGGAACCGCTCAAGCTCAGCTTCGACGATGCGACGGGCGTCACGATGACGAGCCATAAGAAGCTGGTGTTGAATGCGAAGGACGATATTTCGCTGTTTACGCCGAAGTGCATTCGCATTCATGCCCAAAGCCAGGTGCTTGTCAAGAAGCTTACCGCCCAGAGCGGTTTCTCGATCGAGAACGAGTATCACCTGCTCGGGGAGCATGTAGCGGTGCTTGGGCGAGACCGGACCGAGTATGCGCCGTTTGCGGATGAGCCCAAGAAGGGCGAAGCGCCGACCCCGAAGTTCGATTGGGGCAAATTGTGGGGCAATGTTTTGGCTGGATTAGCGGTAGTAGCGGTGGTAACACTTGTTGCGGTTGCA
>JBHJMN010000152.1:0-642 GCA_042219835.1 Paenibacillus elgii | reverse complement strand
GGATAACGGCGGCATCGAGATCAACAGCGACAAAAAAATCGTGCTGACCGCCAAGGACGACATCGAAATTACAGGAGGAGCGCGCATCCTATTGCAAGGCGATGCCGGGATCGACTTGAAGCAAGCGGATGCTAACCTGAACATTGCCGATCACGTTACCTTAAGCGGCGGAAAGTCAATATCAAATGAACCGGGTGATGACGAAAGACGAAGCGCTGCAAGACTTGCTGGAACGGCATGTGTTCGACCGGTGGCAGTTCGATCTTCCGGAGATCGACGAGCGGTATCGGCAGGAGAAGGGGCTTATTGAACAAGGTTTTCTGGCTGCCTTTGAAGCGGTATGCAGGCAAGCGGTCAAGCTGCAGGAAGAGGGGTGCAAAGGAGATATTCATTACGTGTATATCTCTTTTTTGAGGACGAGCATCGTGGCGGATACAGCCGAATACCGGATGGACGCCTACGACGAAAACTGGTTTCTCGATCCGGAAGAATGCGCGTCGTCGTGGTCCGCGGATTTTATTTTCGCGCCGCTGTTCCGTCGAATGGAGCTTGGGGAGACGCGAAAAGCGTATGCGAGAAAGATCACTTCGATGGACATCGAGAAGATCAAGCTGATTGAAGCCTACAAGTATCACCTCTTGA
>JBHJMN010000151.1:0-643 GCA_042219835.1 Paenibacillus elgii | reverse complement strand
ATATGCCGTATTATAATCAATTGATCCGGAGATAACAACTTTATTTTGGATAATTTTAGCAGCGTAATAGTGCTCTTCCCTGTTACGAATGGTATCCGCCATTTCACTAGCAACAACCCAAGTTACTCCTCTAATTGTGATTGCAAGTGCAAGTCCAAGCAATCTTTCGATTACAGCCCTGCCAAGAATACCCGCTACCGGTGCAATTAGTGGTAATTGAGCTTTAACTTTATCATTCAACTCAATCTTGAAGCCATTTTCTTTGATCTTGTGCTCTTTCTTTGTTTTCTTTTCAGTAAGAGTAGCTTCAATACCATGATGAAGAAAAAACATTAGCATTAAAATTGGGACTTTACCATAGACCTGGAATTATCGTTACAAACAATGATCTTATTCCAATTAGAATGGATAGGATATATAAATAATCCTCTAAAAATTCAATACGATAATAAGTATAAAAGATTTACCATACGTTTTAAGTTTAAGCTGACTAAAACAATTACTCGTTAATTAAAGTAATCTTGAAACATCTCACCAATTAAAAAACGCAGCTTCTCTATGAATGAATTTTAACAAAAAAATTAGGCTCAAAACCAAAATTAGCGGTTGTGGAATTCAGATGAGCGTAGAACGAGGAGCAAAT
>JBHJMN010000150.1:0-646 GCA_042219835.1 Paenibacillus elgii | reverse complement strand
CCAAGAGGTGATACTTGTAGGCTTCAATCAGCTTGATCTTCTCGATGTCCATCGAAGTGATCTTTCTTGCATACGCTTTTCGCGTCTCCCCAAGCTCCCCCATTCGACGGAACAGCGGCGCGAAAATAAAATCCGCAGACCACAACGACGCGCATTCTTCCGGATCGAGAAACCAGTTTTCGTCGTAGGCGTCCATCCGGTATTCGGCTGTATCCGCCATGATGCTCGTCCGCAAAAAAGAGATATACACGTAATAAATATCTCCTTTGCGCCCCTTTTCCTGCAGCTTGACCGCTTGCCTGCATACCGCTTCAAAGGCAGCCAGAAAACCTTGTTCAATAAGCTCCTTCTCCTGCCGATACCGCTCGTCGATCTCCGGAAGATCGAACTGCCACCGGTCGAACACATACCGTTCCAGCAAGTCTTGCAGCGCTTCGTCTTTCGTCATCACCCGGTTCATTTGATATTGACCTTCCCGCCGCTTAAAGTAACGTGATCGGCAATGTTCAGATTAGCATCCGCTTGCTTCAATTCGATCCCTGCTTCGCCTTGCAGCAGGATGCGCGCTTCTCCTGTAATTTCGATGTCGTCCTTGGCGGTCAGCACGATTTTTTTGTCGCTGTTGATCTCGATGCCGCCGCTATCT
>JBHJMN010000015.1:0-120006 GCA_042219835.1 Paenibacillus elgii | reverse complement strand
TGATTTGGAGCTTGTTACGAAGAAATAAGTTCATAGCGTTAAGCTAAAAGAAACGCTTTCTACGGAAAGAGGACGATCCCCGGAGCGGAATGAACAAAAGCCGCGGGATGGTCCTCTTTTTTTATCGTTAAGGCTGAGAAGATTCCCTCGAGTAAATGAGACAATTAAGAAGAAAATGACCCCAAGAAGGAAAAAAGCATTGGATCGTCTGCATCAAACAATTAAGGAGAACCTAAAGCTTCACAAAAGGAATTATCCGAAATTTTAGGATTTTCACAAGCATGGGTTAGTAAGTTGATTAGGAAGGAGAAATTCTGTTCCTTTTGATGTTTGCGGACGGTTGCTGGCAGTAAAGAGTTTCGTTATAATATCGAGAGCCGTTTGAAAATCCTAAATAAATCCAATACAAGAATAATTTAAAGCGTTGTACGTTAGATAACATCCCATAAAAAAATATGAGGTGACCTGGAATGATAAAGATGTACAAGAGCATAAATGATTTACTTCACTATTGGGAAGTATGGTATGATTCGAAAAAATTTCATATTCATTTCGGCATAGTAGGAGATACAGGAGTACATCAAACGCACGCAAAGAAAACCGGAACGAATATCAAAAAATTTATGGAGGAATTGGCGATCGAGAAAAGCAGAGAAGGATACCAATTCCTTGAGGAAAAAGAACTGACCGGAGTAATGATTCAATATAAGATTGATAAGGGCAATAACGTAGAGGAAGATTTGAAAAAGCGTGGACGTGTAGAATCATTGATGAATGAATGTCTAGGCTGGACGGGAAATGGCCATTGCGATGGGGGAGATTATGGCAGTGGCACTATGAATATTTTTTGTTTTGTCGTAGATGTTGAAATTGCAATCAAAACAATAGTGAAAGAACTAGAGAAAAATAATCTCCTAATATCATGCACTGTCGCCTACCTTAATAGTGAAGAGGATTATATTTCGGTCTATCCGAAGGAAGGGGATATTGTAGGTATTTTTTAAAAGATAGAACATCATTTCTTTGACCAAGGGGGACTCCTCTATATAAAGGATGCCACTTGCAGATGAAATAAACTACATAGCTTTGAGATAAGGTGATGAATATTATACTAACAAACCCTGTTCATGTTGATTTATTCAAGTTTATTGTTCATGGCGAGTTTGATTATATAAAAATGGGGCAAACAAAAGAATGGATTTTACACAACTTTCCTGATCCAGACTCGAAGTCTAACATGAACCATGACCTCTATATCTGGCAGTATGGAAATATTGAGTTTCATTTTCATCATGATGTACTTTACTTGATTTGGTGTGATAATTTTTATCGATTTAACGCAGGAAAGCATATTCAGTTAAATAAATGGTTTTTTGAAAAAACACGGTACTTAACTTTGTCAAAAACAATGAAGGTTTTAAATCAACATAAAATCAGCTTTACTTTAGTGCATAACAAGAGTTTGGAGAATGTTATTATTCGTATTTTAAAAAGCAATGTAGAATTATGGTTTGAACCGAATGATGACGAGGATTGCAAAAATCCGGATGCGAACACCTTTCACTTCAAGGCTTTTGGTTTAACGCATGAGGATTACCGACGGCAAGCGCCCTCCACGTAAAAGGGCGCTGCACCGCCCCAATGTTTATCAAGCGCAGCCTCATTCAATTTGCCGTCCTCATCTAATAAACTTGTGTCTAATTTCGCATAAGTTTCGGCTAGCCTGCCTTTTGGACTCCATATATAAGAAACGCCTATGTTGTTCAAGTATTCTGATGCAGCTGTTAAACGCCCATGTTTTAACTTTAAATAGTCTGTTCTTCCCAATTCCTTTTCAAGAGCAGCGGCATGATCCCCCCACCACTTATGCCACCAAACGCTACTTTTACCTTCAATAATATCTTTTAATGCCTGTATATTTTCTGTAGACATCGGCATTGTTATCACCACCAAATCTGAAATATCCATACTAAATTATTTTACCCCTACTGTAGCACACAAATAAAGCCAATTACTACAGCGATGGATACGAAATTGTCTGCTTTTTCTTCATGAATCCTTCATGCGACCTTAATCAAACCTTCATGCAACCTGTCTCCGAGAGAGATATGATAGAGCTTAAGGATAGGATGGATGAAGGAGGAACACATCATGTATAGCAGCGTAATTATCGGAACAGGCCCCGGAGGTTTGACAGCGGCTATTTATTTGGCAAGAGCGGGATTGAAGCCTTTGGTGATCGAAGGTCCGGAGCCGGGAGGGCAGCTCACGACAACGACCGAGGTCGAGAACTTTCCAGGCTTCCCGGAAGGGATCATGGGTCCCGAATTAATGGATAATATGCGTAAGCAGGCCGAACGCTTCGGCGCCGAATTTCGGATGGGATGGGTGAACAAAGCCGATCTTTCCAAGCGGCCGTTTACACTTTCAGTAGAAGGCATGGGCGACATTCAAGCAGAAACGGTGATCGTGTCCACCGGAGCTTCTGCGAAATACCTCGGCATTCCGGGAGAAAAGGAAAACATCGGCCGCGGGGTAAGCGCCTGTGCGACATGCGACGGCTTCTTCTTCCGAGGCAAAACAGTTATCGTCATCGGCGGCGGGGATTCGGCCATGGAAGAGGCGAGCTTCCTGACCCGTTTCGCTTCAGAGGTCGTTATGGTGAACCGGCGCACCGAGCTTCGCGCGTCGAAGATCATGCAGGACCGGGCGCGCGCCAATGAGAAAATCAGCTGGAAGCTGAACCGGACTCCGCTGGAAGTCATCACGGGAGAAACGGGCATTACCGGGCTTAAGGTGAGAAACAACGATACCGGCGAGGAAGAAATCATCGAAACGAGCGGGGTCTTCATATCGATCGGCCACACGCCGAATACGAAGTTTCTGGACGGCCAGCTGACGACCGACGAGAACGGTTACCTGCTGGTGAAGCCCGGAACGACGGAAACGAACATTCCCGGCGTGTTCGCGTGTGGCGACGTTCAAGACAGCCGGTATCGGCAGGCGATCAGCGCAGCCGGCACAGGCTGCATGGCGGCGCTCGATTGCGAGAGGTTTCTGGAGTCGGCCGAGCTGAAGGAGCTCGCGCTGTAATAGAATCGGAAGGCTATGACCCCGGCGTCTGCATTGGCGCCGGGGGTTTTTAGTTTAAGAAGACTCGCGCAAAATCAATATTTTCGCGTCCTCCAATCCACTCTTGCTGAACGAAATCGATCGTGCGGTAGGAAATGCCGCAGAAGCCAGGTCTGTCAAGATGTGACCAGGCGACATTTCCACAAACAGCCTGGCTCCCCGTTCATATAACAGCGTAGTTGCATCGTGCCACCGAACAGGCTTAGCAACGCTTAATGCAAGGTCTTTTCTGATGGCTGCTGCGTTCTTAAGAGTTCGTGCGTTAACGTTCGCTGCGTAAGGGACAGTTGGTTCACGCAAAGCTGTTCTTTCCAAAGCCGCCATCAACTCCTCTGATACCCGATTGAGCAACGGGCAATGCGAAGGAACGCTTACGTTCAATAACCGGGCCATCCGAGCACCTGACAAACGCGCGGCTGCAAAGACTTTTTCGAGCCCGGCAATCGCACCTGCAAAGGTAATTTGTTGAGGAGCATTCAGATTAGCTATGTAGACAGGCTCCTCGCGCGTAAATTCTTTTTGGATGATTTCAAATAATCGGCGTTCATGGAGACCTACGACAACCCCCATCCCATACCCCCTTGGATATGCATTTTCCATTAGCGTGGCACGCAGCTTTACAAGCTGTAACGCGTCTTTGAACTCCAAAACATTGGAAATGACAGCAGCACCGAAGGCTCCCACAGAATGACCGGCCACCCAATTCGGCGATGCTCCTTCCGCTTGTAAAGCACGAGCCGCAGCTACTCCGGAAATAAGTAAAGCAAGTTGAACGGCAACCGTAGAGGAAAGAGACTTTTCTGAATCTAACGTATCCATGTCTTCTTTCAATACCTCGCTTGCCTCATGAAAAGTTGCTTCGATCACCGGATGATCAGGCAATTGATGGAGCATTCCTGTCTGTTGAGAACCTTGGCCGGGAAAGAGAAACACAACGCTCATCTTCCATCCTCCCGATTCTTATTTACGGAGACCATGGATTGTTCACTAATTTAGGACCGGAGCTTGTACGGAGGAGTACCTGCTTTTCATGACGGGCATACTCGGCGAGTGCAACCGCTCCGAAGGGAGTCTCAAGCTGGGCATCTACTCGAATCGGCAGTTGAGCATGCCAATCGTGGAGAGTTCTTGCAGTCTCCCCGTCAAGTGGTTGAGGCATCCGGATCACGATGTCCAAGTCGCTGTCGGGACGAGCAGTCGGTGTAGAGCTTGCCAGTTCGAAACCGACGCTGCCCGTGAGTCCCCAAGACCAATCATAACGACCGTAATACGAAGAAACGATATCAAGGATCAGGAAAGCCCGAGTGGTATGAAGCCGTGCGCTCGTTCTCCAGCCGGCCTGTGAGACGAGCTGCTCCGGCGTGACTTTCATTATGACCTCAGAGGATGGAAGATAAGCGCCGAAACGTTGATTTCTATGTTCACCACGTACCCCGATCGGAATCATGCCATCTTGGAACGGCGCTCTGCGAACAACAACCCAAGGGGACTGAAGCAACGATTCGTACACCCATTGTGGTACTTCTTCATTACTGACGATAGACTCTATATGGCAAATTTGCAGCAGATCATGAACTAACAGTTCCATTGTTCCGCCATATGGGCACGTACTTTGATGGATGCCGCTCGTCCCTTTCGGGCATGATCGGAAGTCAATCGACGACTTAAATCCCTTGTCGCGATTCGTGTCTCGGAAATCGCATTTTTTAATTTGCTTTGCACGATCTCGATGTCTGATTGCGCAGGCTCATTGGCAGACACGTCCGCTAGTAATTCGTGCAATGAACCTAGTGAAGCAAAGGAACGTATATCGTAAGCGGTCGCGGGCAGCTTTTTGGCCGCTTCTTCCAGCTCTTCGATCGATCGGCGGGTGACGCGAGCGGCAGATGTTCGGGACATCACTTGTACTGCAACACTGGGATCATCCAGCGCGAGGAGGCGGCTGGCCTGTAATCCGTGGGCAAGAAAAGCGCCTGAAATGGCGTTTCCAACAAGGAACGTAATGACAGGATGTCCAGCCAATCGGGCGGATGCGTAGGCGTCTGCGGCAGCGGCACAAGCCAAATGAATACCCAGCAATTCCTCCCGGTAGCCATAAGCTTGACTCGGCACGTCGACAATGGCAACGATCGCTCGGCGCTTACCGTGTTCATCAGCTTTGATGGCATCACGGACATATCGTGCGATGGTCCAGCCCTCGTCCAAACCTACCTCGCCGTGGCGGGCACGGGGGAATCGGTTTTTTGCATTGGGAACGACCGCAATATAACGAACGCACTCACCGTCTAAGGAGGCATCTGCGCACAACACAGATGGCGCCCCTGCCTTTTCCGGCTTCGCTGCGCCGGTCAACGCTTCAAACCACGTTCTCCCACGACTCCTATCTTTCGATTCTGTCTGGCGCCACACTTCTTCCAAGCGCCTGATCCGTTCGTCAGCAGGGGAGATCTCTTGCTCTTGATCCCGTCCCCATAAGGCCCGTAGCCGTGAAGCATCGAGAGGAGCGGAGGGGTCAATAACGGCAAGCCGGGAAAGAAACCGTTCCACCTGGGAACTACGAGCTTCAAGCGGCACGTCTTGCTGACATGCATCACGAACAGCCTGATAAATTTCTGCCACGTCGTCATGGACCAAGGTATCAACCATACCGGTTTCAAATCGCTGCTCGCCACCAACCGTGCTCCAGATGAGTTGACGGTCACTCGAATCGAACTCCCGGATTCCCGCTTCCTGTTCAATGACTTCAGGTCCGTTTAGCTGCAACCGTCCTTGACGAGTCATGATCAGAGCTGTGCATAAGGCAGACGTGATCGACATGCCGCCAAAACAACCGATCATCCCCGACACGACACCTACGACGGGTACGTAGCGGCGCAATGCCACAATGGCAGCTTGCATTTCTGCAATGGCGAGCAACCCATAGTTTCCTTCCTGCAATCTCACGCCCCCGGTCTCAAGCAATAATACAGGTTTCGTACGAATGCCCTCTTCATTGTCTTTCAACGCTTGTTCAAGTGCCCCTGCGATCTTGGCGCCGGAAACTTCTCCAATTCCTCCTCCTTGAAAAGCGCCTTCGATGGCGATGACGACAGCGGAAGCTCCATCGATTAAGCCGCGAGCAATGACTACACCATCATCACTCTGTGGAACAATGCCCTGAGGCGCGAGGTGAGGAGACTCTATTCGATCAAAGGGCCCGAGGATCTCGCGAAAAGTATCCGGGTCGAGGATCGCCGCAGCTTTCTCTCTGGCATTTAATTCAATGAAGCTATGTTTCAAAAGCATGTTATTCACCAATAAGCACCTCCACAGCTTGCGCCAATCGAAGCGATACGACGCCGGGTGTTGCTCCAAAGTCATTGATTTCTATGGACACAGCCAAATCGTAGACGGTAAAAAAGCGATCCAGCACCGCTTTCCACGTTTTCCCAAACCCATTCGACCGAGTACGAATCACCACATAGGCCCGTTGCTCTTGACAAGGCTCAATCAAGATTTCCAAGTCCCCGGAACCGGCCACTCCGACGTGTGCACGCCGTGATACTTTTTGTTTAGCGTAATATTCAAACGTTAATTGTTCCACCCAAAGGCACCTCCTATTACGACCTTATATCGATTAGATCCGTACATCGAGAGATGATCTAAAAACAATGTGGCGGCGAGAAGATCGGCACTTCCGCCAGGCGAAGCATTACGGGCGATCAGACCCGTATCTAACTGCCGAAGGGCATTCCAGCCTTCTTCGGTGGACGTTCCGCCTAATACAAGAACATGGCGTGCCCCTTGCTTCGCAAAGTGGAGCGCTTCCCTACCGCCCCGGTGCAGCAGACAAGTGTCATCAAGACTGGCTATAATCGCCAGCAGGGCATCCAATTTGGCTTGGCTCTCGGATGCGCCGCGGTGGCGGGATGACTGCAGCGTCGGCAATCCGATGTGAATCACGTGCGGGAATCCCTGCTGTGCCTCTCCGGTGGCGCCGGAAACCTTATACTGCTGCTGAACGCGTATTCCATTTGTAGTTCTAACGGGAGCAAACCGGTCCGGATAACGCGCAATCTCTCCGGCAAGTGCTGCAATCTCTTTCGGAGAGGCAGGGGGTCCATGGATTGCGGCGCCAGCGGTCAATAGACCTAGTGCCCAAATGGCCCCGCGGTGCGTATTCGTTCCTCCTGTTGCTTCTAACATCACTTCTTCGCCGTCACGCCCAATCCGTGCTAATTGCTCGCGCAGCTCTTGATTCGGCTTACTTCGAAAGGCAACGCGCGCCATCTCGGCAAATGTTTCACGCAAGGCTTGAGCGGATCGCCGCATGAGATCAATATGCAAGTCCGTATGGGCTCCTGCCGTTTCCATGTCAACCAAGCCAGGCTTCGGAGTAAGCTCTGCTTCATCGATCAGTGCTTTTGTGACAAAATCAGCGAGCCATGTGCTGCACGAATCAGCATTCGTCCATGGAACAGAATATTCGATCATCTTACCAACTCCGGAATTTCGCCGGTGGTTTGTAGAGTCCTCCCGACCATTCGACCAAATCCTCTACGCTTTTGGCTGCCAACAGAGAACGCTTCGCATCCGTGCGACGGATTCCAAGGTCTTCCGGAAACGCGACTAAACCATCGCTGCGGAGCCGGTCGTTTAAGGACAGGTCATGATAACGACCAAGGGGAGAGACTCCGGCAACAGCCGCAATCGCTAATTTACGTTCTTCGAGGTCGCGTGCTTTATAAAGATAGGCAACTCCTTCTTCAGTTACAACATGAGTTACATCGTCCCCATAGATCATAACCGGTGCGATGGGCATATTGGCATCAAGCCCAACCTCTACGGCGTCCAGAGATTCAACAAACGTGGGTTGGTCTCCTTTTTGGAACGTTTCAGCCATTTGGACAACAAGCTTCTTTCCTCTTACGATTGTTCCTTCCTCGGAGATCATATTCAGCCAAGCCGGAGTTGCGTGGCGTCGTCCACGAGGATCATGACCCATATTAGGGGCGCCGCCGAAGCCTGTCAGTCGACCGGACGTCACGGTTGAGGAATTTCCGACAGCGTCCATTTGGAGCGTGGAGCCAATAAATAGATCCACTCCATATTGACCGGCCATTTGCGAATAGGCGCGGTTCGAGCGCAAGCTGCCGTCCGAACCCGTAAAAAAAACATCGGGACGTGCAGCCGTATACGCCTCCATTCCTACCTCCCCGCCAAAACAGTGAATGCTTTCCACCCATCCGCTCTCAATAGCCGGAATCATTGTAGGGTGAGGATTAAGAGCCCAATGTTTGCATATCTTCCCGCGAAGACCGAGCTTTTCGCCGTACGTCGGCAATAGTAATTCAATCGCGGCTGTATTAAATCCAACGCCATGATTCAGCGATTGTACCTCATGACGCTCGTATACGCCCCGAATGGCGATCATGGCCATCAAAATTTGCGTTTCTGTGATCAAGCGAGGATCTCTGGTGAACAAAGCCTCCAATTGATAAGGCTCGTCGGCTTGGACAACAATATCCACCCAGGATGCGGGAATATCCACACGCGGTAGACGGTCAACCATTTCGTTGACCTGTACAATAACGATGCCGTTGCGAAACGCCGTCGCTTCAACGATCGTTGGCGTCTCCTCTGTGTTCGGACCGGTATACAGATTTCCTTCCGCATCCGCTTTGTCAGCGGCGACGAGGGCGACATTGGGGATGAGGTCGACAAACATCCGCGCATATAACTCCAGGTACGTATGAATGGACCCGATCTCAATCTGCCCATCCTCGAGCATTTGTGAAATACGAAGGCTTTGTGGACCGGCATAAGCAAAATCGACTTTTCTTGCGATTCCTTTTTCGAATAGATCAAGGTGTTCCGGGCGGGAAATGCTGGACATGATCATGTGCAGACGGTTTACTTTTTTCGGGTCCGCCATGGCTAGAGCCCGAGATAAAAATGTCGCCTGTTTCTGATTGTTCCCTTCCAATACCACTCGATCGCCTGGCGCCAGTATAGACTCCAGGGCGTTGACGATGCGCTCTGCAGGGAGTACGCGTCCCTTCATAAAACATTTGATTTTCTCCAAGCGGCTATTCTTCTGATCACGACGTGTCGTCCACGATCTCCCAGTTGCTTGATCTAGTGTTTGCCGGTTCATAACGTCGCACCCTTCCTTCCTTTTTCAATAGAAATGTGTTGGTTCCTCGGAAGACTTATTTAAGGTACATGGTAACGCCTGGCCCTACAGGGATTCCCAATAGTCCAAATAGGCAGAGCATGAGAACCCATATAATAAGGAAAGCGACAGTGTAAGGAAAAATTAACGAGATGTGCGTCCCCAAACCCGCTTTCTTGTCATACCGTGCCAAGAAGCCAAGCATAACAGCTACAAAAGGATTAAGCGGGGTAATCATATTCGTTGCGGAATCCGCAATTCGATAAGCCACTTGGATAAAAGCGGGATGAAAGTTTAGCAGCATCAGCATGGGAACAAAGATTGGCGCAAGCACCGACCATAGGGCAGATCCGCTAGTAATAAGCAGAGCCATGATGACGGCTACGAACGTAAAAAGGAGTATTGCCGGGAAGCCTGTCAAATGAACCGCTTTCAACATTTCGGAACCGCTGACCGCAATCCACATGGTCAAATTGCTCCAGTTCAGATAAGCGATAAACTGTGAAATAATAAAGGCCAATGCGATAAAGCCGGACATATCTTTTATCGAGTCTGACATGAGCTTGACTACATCGGCTGTGCAAGTAACCTTTTTCATCGTAATTCCGTAAGCTAAACCCGTAACAATGAAGAAACATAAAATAATGGGGATAATCCCTTCCATAAATGGAGATGTTAGAATTCCTCCATCCTCTCCCCTCAAAGGGGAATGAGGAATAAAAAGGACAGTGGCAAGGAAGCCAATATAGATCAATGCTGCAACCATAGCATTTCGAAGCGCTTTATTCACTAAGGGGCTGAGTTCAATCATTTGTGGAATCGAATCTTCTCCTTGATAGGTTCCGAGCCGTGGTTCCACAATCCGTTCCGTAATAAACGCTCCGACGATTGTGAGCACAAAGACAGAAAGGGACATGAAATACCAGTTGTCTATAGGCGTTACTTGAACGTTGGGGTTAACCGCTCGCGCCACTTCGGTGGTAATCCCCGATAAAAGTACATCGGTACCGGCTATAAAGATGTTTGCTGTAAATCCGCACCCCACCCCCGCTATACCTGTAACAAGACCGGCAACAGGATGCCTCCCGAACGACCGGAATACCATCGCTGCTAACGGTGGAATAATGACATAAGCGGCATCTGAAGCCAAGTGACCGATAAACGCGGCAAACAATACTCCATACGTAATGACCGCTTTCGGCGCGTTTAAAAGAAGTTTTTTGATCGTGGCTTCAAACAATCCAACCTTATCGGCCAACCCGATACCAAGTACCATGACCAAAACCAATCCTAAGGGCTTGAACTTTACAAAATTATCGACCGTCGATTCCAAAATATAATGAACACCCTCAGTAGAAACTAAACTTTTGATATGAAGCTCCTTCCCCGTACCAGGATGAATCGAGCTTAATCCCAAATAGCTGCCAATCCACGAAGCGACCAGAACAAACAAGATTAAATATAGAAATACGGTAAAAGGGTGAGGGATACGATTCCCTGTACGTTCAATCCAGTTCAAAAACCCCATCAGCCCTTTAGGATTGTTTTGAATGAGAGGCTGTATTTTAGCCATATTTCACGCTTCCTTCCTATATGGAAATCAATGCTCTCGAATGTTCTCCAAGCTTATGAATCACGTGGCACGTACACTTTATCCCATTAAAAAAATGATCAATATTCAGATTTTCATTCGGAGAATGATTGGCTTCATCAAAATTGGCGTAAGGAACGACAATCGATGGCAAGCCTAATAGTTTTGTCCATACATAGTCCGGCAAGCTGCCGCCTAAACTGGGTTGAATAATAGGTTCCAACTGATAAGCCTCTCGAACGGCGCTTGTGACCACTTTGACCAATTCGTGGTTCGAGCTGGTTCGGGATGGATCAACGGCACCCATGAATTGTACGTCAATATCGGGTGCGTGCTTTTTGACATGACGAACAAGCTTTTGATAAATATCTTCAGGATCTTGATCCGCAACTAAACGAATATCCATTTTTGCTGTAGCTTTTGAGGGGATAATGGTTTTAACCCCGTTCCCGCCATAACCGCTATGAAATCCGGAAATGTTGAAAGTCGGTTCAAACATGAGCCGGCGATAATAGGTTTCTCCATCCAAAGCCAAATCCTTGTATCCGATTTTTTCGGAAATTTCATCCCGATTATAAGGGATCTCCTTCAGAAGCCGAAGCTCAAATTCGGTAGGTTGACGTATGTTGTCATAAAAACCTTCAATTAATACACGTTCATCGCCATCCCGCAGGGTGAGAAATAGATTGATAAGTTTCCAGATCGGGTTAGGAACAATATTCCCTTTGTTTCCCGAATGATTATCCCAGTCGGCCCCAGCCGCAGTTAACTGTACCTTGAGGTTCCCTCTAACTCCTAATAAGATTAAGGGATTTCCGCTTTCATGGGATGGCCCATCCGACGTGTAGACCAGATCTGCTTTTAAAAGCTCCTTATTTTCTCGGACAAAGGAAGGAAGGTTGACGCTGCTTCGCTCTTCTTCTCCCTCGAATACAAATTTCACATTGATCGGAAGCTCGCCATAGGCGTCCAAATAAGTTTTGACCGCGAGAACTTGAGCCATAAGCTGGCCTTTGTTATCCCCTGCGCCTCGGCAGTAAATTTTCCCGTCCCGAATCGTAGGCTCAAAAGGCGGGGACAACCACTCTTCGAGGGGGTCTGGTGGCTGGACATCATAATGACCATAGATGAGCAAAGTGAATGCGCTTTCATTTTTAAGGAGCTGACCATACACGACAGGATTTCCTTTCGTTTCGATTAAACGTGTTTGAATCCCAATCTCCTCCATGAATTCCCTTAACAGCTCGGCACACTCTACAATACCATCATTTTGGGCGCTGATGCTTTTTTGTCGCAGCAGCGTAAACAGTTGCGCTAAATATTGTTCTTTTCGGTCACAGATGATGGATTCAATTTTCTCAAGACTTATTGTCATGTTCTTCATTGTCCTTTCCCGGCTATGTTTTCTCGCATTACCCATCCGCATGATCTATTTTTTAAAATTATACCTTTACTAAATCGATGCAATCTAATATATATTTTTATATTATTTGATATAAAGAGTTATATAGGAGGGATGAAGATGGAGCTTTTGCAGCTAAAATATTTTCAAACCGTCGCCCGCCATGAACATATGACCCGGGCCGCAGAAGAATTGTGCATCGTCCAACCCGCTCTTAGCAAAATGATCTCCCTGTTAGAAAAGGAACTGGGCGTACAGCTTTTTGACCGGGTAGGAAAGCATATCAAGCTAAATCAGAATGGAAGCGCATTCTTAAAACATGTGGAAAAAGCTTTAAGCTCGTTAGAAGACGGAAAACGGGAACTGGCCGACCTCAGTTTAGAGAAACACAAGTATATCGATCTTGCAATTCTTGTAGGTTCCCATATTTTATCGGATATCCTGGTGGAATTTCGTAAACAATACTCCAGTATTGGATTTCATTTACTCCAGCATGTCTCCAGATCAGCCATTCAACCCAACTTTGACTTATGTATCTCTTCAGCGCCGCTTGAACTCCAGAATATCCAGAGTACACCCTTGGTAAATGAAAAAATATTTCTAGCCGTTCCAGCTAATCATCGTTTGGCTGGACGTTCAAGCATCCAGCTGCAAGAGGTAGCAGATGAAGATTTTATTAGTTTAAGACCAGGTAAAAGCTTGAGAGGATTAACCGATGACTTTTGCAGGCTTGCCGGGTTTACTCCACGCATCGTGTTCGAAACGGATGATCCTGCTACCGTAAGCAGGCTGGTGAAAGCAGGCTTGGGGGTAGCCTTTATTCCTGGAGTTTCATGGGGGGGCACAACGGGTTCTTCCATTATTCTTTTGCATATCGAGGAGCCTATATGTCAACGAATCCTATGGTTATCCTGGGTAAGAGATCGCTATCTTACAGAATCCTCCCGAATTTTTCGGCAGTTTATGATTGATTACTTTGCCAAATTTTAACGAACGCCATTGACAAATCCGTAAACTGATATCATAATTTATAAACATAAAAGTATATTAAGTTTATAAATGACTTACAAGAAAGGAGCGGATGAAAACCGGCAGAAGTCTACCGGATTGCTGTGTTACAAGAAAGTGTGAAAGCATTGCGGCGTAGGCGTTATACAGCGAATTCGCGTTGCACTGCGCTCTTGCGAGGGTGTAGCATTCATGATAAAAAGATGAAGAACTACATCCAAGAGCAGGGAGTGTGCAAGGCAACATGAAACCGGATCGCGGCACTTCCGGGTATGGCCGTGCGGCGGCCTTCGGAGTGCAAATGGCTTACTTGACAATCGGTTGCCTTCTGATGGCAATCAGCTATAACATGTTTCAGCATCCGTATCAGATTGCTGCGGGCGGTGTGACCGGCTTGTCCACCGTTCTCGAATTTGTAACGGGCTTGAAGCCGGCGATCAGCCAATGGCTGATCAACGTGCCGCTGCTTCTGGCGGGCGCGGCGGTATTCGGCCGGGGATTTGCGGTTAAAACGGTATTGGGCTCCGTCCTGCTGCCTTTGTGTATCCTGTTCACCGAAGGCATGCCGTCGCTGACGGACAACATGCTGCTGGCCGCCATTTATGGCGGTATCGGGACCGGACTCGGGCTGGGCTTGATTTTCAAAGGCAACGCCTCCTCCGGCGGGTTTACGATCGTGGCGCTGCTTCTGAACCGCAAGCTCGGCATCGGACTGGGGAAGGCGCTGCTGATCCTCGACTTTGCCGTTATTTTAATGGCTGCGATCGTCTTTTCGCCGGAGAAGGCGCTGTATGCATGGATCGGGTTGTTTTTAACCAAAAAGGCGCTGGAGCTGATCCACTCGGCATCGGATTCCAAGGTAGCCTTTATCATTACGGATCAAGCACGCGAAGAGACGCTGCGCGCCGCGATTTTGCTGGAATTGGATCGTGGCTTGACCCGGTTCACAAGCTGGGGCGGCTATACCGGGGAACCCCGCGGGGTCCTGATGGTTGTCCTGAGAAATGCCGACATTGCGCCGCTTAAGAGAATCGTCAGCACGGTAGATCCGCAAGCGTTCGTCATTCTAAGCGAAGCCAGCGAAGTGTATGGACAAGGGTTCCACAGCTATCCCTTGGTTCCGCGGGGCGGAAGGGATGCGTCGAAAGTCTTCTCGTGACCTATCGCGAAGGAGAGATCAAGATGAAAATACGTGAAGTTATTTTGCACTCCTCCAATTACGAGGCGACAAAAAAGTTTTATTGCGATAAGCTTCAGCTTCCCGTGCTTGAAGAGAATGCGGGTTCGCTGGTGATTCAGGCGGGGGAATCCAAGCTTACCTTTGTTGCGGATGACCGGGAACAAGCTTACTACCACATGGCCTTCACGATTCCCGACAATAAAGCGGACGAAGCGCTGGAATGGGTTCGCAGCAAAGGAATCGAGCCGATTGCCAAAGACGATGCCGTGCAATATCCTTTTCCGAATTGGAATGCCACGGCCTTATATTTCTACGATCCGGACGGCAATCTCGTCGAATTGATCGCCCATCATTCCTTGAGCAATGCAACCAACGAGCCTTTTTCGTCCAAACATATTTTACGGATTAGCGAGATCGGGCTTCCGGTCGAGGATCTGCCTGCCGCCCTCCGGCAGCTGCACGAATCGTTTTCGCTGGAGAAATGGAGCGGAGACGGCCTGCAATTTGCCGCGGTCGGCAATGTGGAAGGTCTGTTAATCGTTATCGATCACAAGCGCCCTTGGTTTCCGGATGAACGGATGCCCGGTATTTTTCCGACGACGGTTAAACTTCAGGCGGAACGTGCCGGCCGTATCGAACTCGGACCTAGGCGGTATCGGATCGAGAGCGTGAGCTGAATTATTCAAAAGCGCAAGCCTCCCTGTAGTTATGGGAATATGGCTGCGCTTTTTTCATTCGTTCATTCCAAAAATGCATACATATTTGAGCTGGCCGCCGCAATAAAGTAGAAGCGTATTACATTTTCAAAACAAAAAGGAGTGACGTGATGAAAGGAATTTTTTGGTCGCGCTTTCTTTTGGCAGCCAGTCTTTGCTGGGGAACGGGCGCAGGGCTTGCTGTAGCGAATCCAGCGGAGGCTGGACCCGAAGGCGTTGTCGTTTATGGCCCGGCTAATGCCATCACTGTGAATGGAGACGCCATATTCAACCACGTTTCGCGCTTGGCCGCGTCTTCGAGGGTAGCGGGGACGCAAAGTGAGTACAATGCGGTGCAGTACATCAAAGGCGAATTGGAGAAGTACGGCTACTCTGTCACCCTGCAGTCCTTTACCTTCTACAAATATACCGCCCCAAGCAGCATTGAACTGACGATCGAAGGAGCTCAAGGATTCGTAAGCGAGCATCTTGCCCCACAAGCACTCCAAAACACGCAGGGCGGCGAGGTCAGTGGCGAGGTTGTCGATGCGAAAAAAGGAGCGCTGCAGGATTTGAAAGGTCTGGAGCTCGAGGGAAAGATAGCTCTGATCGAAGCGGGCGAAATCGATAATAATGAAAAAATCGCCAACGCCGCGGATCAAGGCGCCGTGGCCGTCATTCTCTACGATCCTTCCTCCAATGCCCCGATTTCGGATACGCAATACAGCACGCTTTCCCTTCCAACCGTCAGCCTTTCGGGCAAAGACGCGCAAGATTTGAAGCAAAGGCTGGCGGCAAACGGCAGTCCCCGGGCAAGTCTCAGTGTTCAAGGCGTAGCCGCCATTGCGGCGACTTCCTACAACGTTGTGGCTACGCTAAGGCCCAATACGACGACAACGACCAAGGATCTAGTTACAGTCGGCGCACATCACGACTCGGTGTCCGCAGGCCCCGGAGCCAACGACGACGCTTCCGGCGTGGGCGTTGTGTTGGAAATCGCGCGGGCCGTCGCGGGTACCCAGCGGGATTCCGAGGTTCGTTTTCTGACATTCGGCGCGGAAGAATACGGCTTATACGGCTCCCAAGCCTATGCCAGGTCGCTCAGCTCCACGGATATTGACCGGTTCATTGGGCATTTTCAACTCGATATGGTTGGCAGCAAAAATTCGGGCAACTTGATTATGTACACGGTGAACGGACAGAAAAACGTAGTCACCGACTTGGGCGCGACCTTTGCCTCCAGATTATCCGGGGTCATTCCGTACGGGCGGTTCGGACGGAGCGATCATGTTCCGTTCTATCAGCGGGGAGTCGCCACCGCTTTGTACACCCATTCCCCTGCCGAGCCTGAATACCATTCCCGGTACGACACGATCGATAAAATCAGCAAGGACAAATTGGCCAACGTCGCAACGATTGTCGGCAACTCCGTGGCGGAGATCTTGTCGCCCACGACGCCGTCATTCAAACGATACAAGGATTTCTTTACGCCGGTGAACTATCCATTCGATCCGACGACGCCGGGGGTTTGATCCGCTTTATGGAGGACTGGGCTTAAGCCCGGTCCTTTTTCTCGTTTCCGTCCAGTCGCCGCCATATTGCTTGCCGCAATCGTCGTTTACGGTGTGGTCCGGCTCGAAATTGGGGGCCCGGAGCAGCAGCTCGTCCGCGCCATTGAGAAAGAAGCATTGAAGGCCCGGGAAGCGGGTACAGCGGTTTATTTGAAGGATCATACCGACTTCGCTTGGGATAAGGCATACTTTTTCCCGCCATATACTTATCCGCATACCATCAATGCCGCTGTAGGCTATAATTGGACCGATCAACATTTATCCTATGACAATGCCAACAAGATCATCGTTTTTTGCGATAAAGGCAAGGTGGTCCGGTATATCGTCTACTCGGGTTTGATGAGCAATAATTTATACGACCGGCCCTTGAGCCCGGAAGAAGCGGTAATTTGGCCATAGGACGACGAGATTCCGACACGCAGACTGCCGCAACGTAATGTCGGAGGTAATGGGAGAAGCCAGAATCATACGAAGCCTGCCGTTGATCAAGAAACCTGCGCCTATAGTAAGGATTAGAAGCGTCGGATTTGGTAATTACTTATAGCAAAGGAGCTGAACCATTGATGATTAGTCAAGTCGGTCAAATTATGTTGTATGTAAATAACCAAGATGAGGCACGGGATTTTTGGACGGAAAAAGTAGGATTTAAGGTCATTTCGGAAGAAAATAACGGCCAAGGCATGAGATGGATTGAAATTGCTCCTGCCAACGGTGCAGAAACAAGCATCATTCTCCATAACAAGGAATTCGTTGCCAAAATGTCGCCCGGATTAAATCTCGGTACGCCTTCTCTGATGTTTTTTACGGAAAATCTCGATCAGTTGTTTGGCGATTTATCCAATAAAAATGTCAAAGTCGGCGAAATGGTAACGATGCCTTCCGGAAGAGTATTTAACTTTGCGGATCATGAAGACAATTACTTTGCGGTCATGGAAAAAAAGTAAACTCTCTCAAATAAAAGGCAGCGGCAGCTTCAGACGCGAAAATAACGTCCCGGACTGCCGCTGCCTCTATCATCTTGTGCCCATTTATATCCTTGTCAACAGACTTTCATCAATCCCGCTGCTTCTGGCGTAATCCGTTAAGTTGCCGTGCAAATGTGAAGTATCCTGCGAAACGTACGATATTTTCAGCTGGCTTCCCTTTCTGAACGTGCCGGTATACGCAATATCCTCTCCGCAAATCAGCTTGATAATGCTTGATTTTCCGGAGCCGTTCGCACCTGAAAGCGCAATCCGCAACACTTGCTCAATCGCAAAGCTGAGATCGGTGCAGCCCCTCTTCTCCCCGTAATAAATGGAAACACGGTCCAGCTCGGCGAGCTGGTTTTTATGATAAGCCAACGGGTAATCTTCAAGCTCTCGGAGCTTTCAATATTTTTCAAGAGCTTCGAATTTTCCTCGATCGCAGACTGCTATCGATGCTCCGTGGCTTTGGAACGTTTCATCATTTTCGCGGCCTTGTGGCCGATATCCCCTTTATCCACCTTGGAGCCGGAATTCGTTGTGCCGTTCTTCGTCAAGCTCAAATTGGTCTTGTCTCCGTTTATTTTCCCACCAATCGGAAAAATTGCCTTTTTGAATTTCGATGTCGGTTTTATTGATTGGTCGGCTCGTCAATCAACAAAAAGCTGTTTTCCTTAAGAAACAGGGCAGCCAGCAATACTTTCGTTTGCTCCCCATTAATTTTGAGCCATCATATCATACCCCTTTGTTAATTTCAACAAGTTGACTTATCGGAATGGGGAAGGATATAATTTCAAGTAACCTGGTAGTCATTTATAGAACCAATTGGTCAAATAGTTCGGAATTGAAATCTACAAGAGAGGTGAATGTTATGACCAAAACCAGATCAAATTGGGGACCGCTCGTCATTTTGATGGTGAACATGTTCATTACGATGGTGGGTATGGGACTGATCATCCCCATTTTACCTAAATTCATGACGGAATTAGGGGCAAGAGGTCAGGATATGGGTTACCTTGTCGCGGCTATGGGGGTGACGCAGCTCATATTTTCCCCCATTGGCGGCGAAATGTCCGATAAATACGGGCGTAAATTCATGATTGTCTTGGGGATCGGTGTGTTTACCTTGTCCCAGCTGCTGTTCGGGCTGGCCGATCAGATGTGGCTGCTTTACGTGTCCAGACTGCTTAGCGGAATCGGGGCGGCGCTCCTGGCACCGGCAATGATGGCCTATGTGGCCGACATTACGCTGGAGGAGGAACGCGGAAAAGGACTGGGCCTGTTCAGCGCTTCGATGTCGCTCGGCGTCGTGATCGGGCCGGGCATCGGCGGATTTCTGGCCGAATATGGGCTGCGGGTTCCGTTCTACGTGGCGACGGCCGTAGCCGGCGTATCGGTGCTGCTATCCCTGCTGTTTCTCCCGGAAACCCAAAGCCGGGAAGCGAGGCATTTGGCCCGGACGTCGGAGAAGAAGCGGGAAAGTTTGCTCAAGCAATTGCTTAGCTCGTTTCGCGCGCCGTACTTCATGCTGCTGCTGCTTGTATTCATGATGACGTTCGGTCTGATGAATTTTGAATCCGTGATTAGTTTATATGTGGACGTGAAGCACGGATTTACGCCGAAGGATATCTCCCTGATGATTACGTTTGGCGCGCTGGCAGGGGTTTTTACCCAAGCCGTTCTTTTCGAAAGGCTGCTGAGGAGGTTTAGCGAGCGTCAAATTCTTATTGCTATGTTTCTGCTTTCCGCGGTCATGATGCTGGCAATCTTAGTGACGAAGACGTACGTTTCCGTTTTTGCCGTTACCATTTTGTTTTTCGTCGCCACGACGCTGATCCGGCCGGCCGTCAATACGCTGTTGTCCAAAATGGCCGGAAACGAGCAGGGGTTCGTCGCGGGGATGAACAATGCCTATATGAGCTTGGGGACGATTGCGGGACCGTCCATTGCCGGCGTACTGTTCGACGTAAACGTCGATTACCCTTATGTGCTCGGAGCGGTTGTCATGGTGGCAAGCACGGTCATGCTGATCCGTTGGAGGGAGAGCTCGGATCGTCACAAGCAGGCAGGGATTCCGGCTCAGGTAAAAGAAGGCGCTGCTGCTGCCCGGGAATAGACGGAGCTTTTCGCAATAGCGGAAACGAAGCAGACCATACAAGTTGCGGGGCGGTGTAATGGTGGAAGATAAGTGGAACGAGAAGAAGCGGCACATCCTGCTTGCCGCGATGAAGCTGTTCGCTGCGAACGGGTACATGCAGACGACGATGCAGGAAATCGCCGAAGCTTGCAAAATATCCAAAGGCAGCGTGTATCAGCAGTTTGCCTCTAAGGAGGAGCTGCTGCTGGATATTTTTAAATTTTTTAATAAGCAGGTGAACGACGGACTCCAGTTGGTGGAATGCGAACGGCATCTGGACTCGAGGGAACGTCTGGAGCGGAAAATACTCGCCTACCTTCATCTGTGGGCCGAATATCCCGAATTTCTCACCATGCAAATGCGGGAAAACGGAGGCTTCGTAAGCCAGGAAATTCAGGATTACTTGAAGCGGATGAATACCGAAATACGGCTGAACTTTATCGATAGCCTTATAGGCCTTTACGGGGAAGGCTACGCGCCTTATGCGCCGGAGGGCGTGCTGCTGCTGAGCAGCCTGATGTCGGCCTACTCGGGCTTGCAGCTGGTCGAGAAGATCACGCTGGGGCCGGAAGAGGTGTGCCGCCATACGATGCATATCGTCGATGCCGTAGCGGAACGCGCGCTGCGGGAGAAGCCGAAGCCTTTTCTGAACGAAATCAATTGGCCGGGGCTGAAGGAGGTGTCCGCGAGAAGCGAGAAGTCGGCTCATCCGCTACTGCTCGTAAAGCGTTGCCGGGAACGGCTGGAACGGCTCTCCGAAGGGGAAGCGCGCAACGAGGCGCTGGATTCTCTGACCGTGCTGGAGCAGGAGCTGGTGGAGATCCGTCCGCGCAAGGTCATCGTGCTTGGGATGCTGGCGAATTTGAATCGTTCCCCGGAACTGGCCGATTTGCTGGCGGAGCTGGAGGCGGCGTGCAAGCAGGTGGGACTTGTTCGCGGATAAGACAGAAGCCTTGTTCTCTTCATGGAAAGAGGACAAGGCTTTCTTGTGATTCAAAGACTCGTTCAAGCCATAAATTCCGTAAACGCTCCGTCCAGTCCCTTCGGCCCGTAGTGCTCCCGGAACTCGTCGATGGAGCCCTGCCGAACCAATTCGCCGTTCCGCAGGAACATGGCCCGGTCGGCGACGGATTCGGCCACCTGCAGGTGATGCGTCGAGAAAATAACGGCGCGGCCTTCGCGTTTCACTTCTTCAACGAGATGCACGAACGATTGCAGCCAGTACGGATCGAGGCCGTTCGTCGGCTCGTCCAGCACGAGCAGAGGCGGGTCCCCGAGCAGCGCCTGCGCGAACAACAGCCGCTGCCGCATCCCTTTGGAGAAGGAGGTGACGGGCTTCTGCTGCACCTCGGCCAAGCCGACCTTGTGCAGCAGCTCCTGAACACGGGTCGGCGGCACGCTGCGGAGCTTCGCCCAGAACGTGAGCGTCTCCCGAGCGGACAGCGCCTGCCCGAAAACATAGTCGTCGGGCATGTAGCCGACGGAAGCGGCGTAGCGCATCCGGTCGGCGCGCCACTTAAGCCCGCACGCCTCGATGGAGCCTTCGGTCGGCTGCGAGCTGCCGACGATCATGCGCAGCAGCGTGCTTTTGCCCGCTCCGTTGCCGCCGCATAGCGCCATCACCTGACCGGGGTACAGCTCTAGATCGACGCCCTTGACGATCGGTTGTTTGTTGATTGTTTTGCGGACGTTCGTCAGCTTCAGCACCGGGTCAGCCACGCGACCGCCCCCTTTCCCAGAACAGAACGGCGGCGCCCAAACAACCGGCGATCCAGACGGCCGCGACGAGCAGGAACAGGAGGGTGCCGCCCGTCCCGCGAATCCACCCGATCCATTCGTAATATTCGGGCCCGAGCACGGACCCTCCACTCAGCTTGACGACGATGAACAGCCGGACCAGCTCTGCCGGATTGAGCAGGGTGAGCGCGGCCAGCGCCGGTTTGATCCACAGGTACGGCAGCAAGCCCAACACGGCGACAAGCAGCGTCGGCCACCCGATGACGGTGAAGAACCAGATTGCTACGCCGTACGTCAGCGCCTGCCAGCGGTTTTTGGCGAGCGTGCCGACGATGGCGGCCACAGCCAGAAACAGCAGCACGATGCCGGCCGAGAAGGCCAAGAACAACGTGAAGGTTTTGACATCAAACGGCTTTCCGGTGAACTGCCCGACGACGCCGGTCAAGCCGTAGCCGAAGGCGACGATGACGAGCAGTACAACGGCAATGCCCGCATATTTGCCCAGCACGAACGCGGGCGTGCCGAGCGGATAAGCGGAGAGCAGCTGCCAGCCGCCTTCCTCCTTTTCCGCGGTCAGGGAGAAGGAGCCGAGCAGCAGCGTCATGAGCGGCAGCAGGTACAAGATCAGGTTCAGCATCGTGCCCGTGACGCTGGAATACCCTTCGACGACCCGGCTGGAGTGAATCAGCAGCAGGGCCAGGCTGAATAAGGAAAAGAGCCCAAGGAACGAGTATGCCCACGGGTTGCGGAAGCCGATTCTCATCTCGCGAATCGCCACAGTCAGCATCGGTCTCATTAGTGCGCGACCTTCGGCTCTTCTTTCTTCGCTTCGCCGCCGCTATGGCCGTCCTTCATGTCTTTCGTCCCTTCCTTGCCTTCATCGCCGGGCTTGTGGCTGTCTTTCATATGCTTCATTTTATCCGAATTGCGTTCCCACGTATGGGAGCCCAGCTCGGCGCCTGTCATCAGCTTGCCCTTCCCGTTGTCCGAGATGAATTTCTCCGCCGCCGCTTTATCCTTGAACGAATAGATGCCGTAAGCCATCGGCGATTTGAACGATTTGTCGTACACGTAGTAAGCTTTCTCCAGCTCGATCCATTCCTTCGAATGGTAATCCCGGACGAACGTCGCTCCGACCTGCGCGATATCGTTTTTCTTCTTCCACTCGTTGTAGCAGCCGATATCGTCGAACTTGAGCGACTTGCCGTCTTTCAGGACCGTTTGCGTCGCGAACTGGTCGTCCTTCACCTGCATGTTGCACACGGCGCATTTGTCCGTCGCTTCGTTGACGGCCTGCGGCTCGTACTTTTTGGCTCCGCATGCCGACAGCACCAGAATGATCATGATGATGGCCAGGCTTAAAGTGAATTTTTTCATTTTCGTCGAACCCCCGTTACGAATATGGTTGTTACCGCGCTCCCCAGCAGGAGGAGGCTGATCACTAGCGTTCCCGTCGTTTCGAACGCGCCCGGCGGACGGTCATCGTCCGCTGCGTATGGCTTCATCGCTGGCGCGCGGTCGGTCGTCCAGGCTTGCTTGGACGAGGTCAGCATGCCCTCCAGAAACGCCATGCCCGGCGACTGGAAGAACAGCTGGAACGGCGGAGTCTTTTTCGTCATTTTTTGAAAAAAAGGATTGATCGCATACGGCATATCGCTGAACCCGTCTCCGTCCAGATCAATGCCTTGGAAGCTGTCCCAATAGTTGGCTTTCACATCGTTATTCTGGCTGTCCGTCGCTTCCGCCGGGATAACGTTACCCTGAAAATCGTTGCCCTGAAACCGGTTGTTCTCGGATTCTTTGAGCTGCAGGCCTACGTAGTTCACAGTAACCCGGTTGCGTTCCAGCACGTTCTTCTGCGCTTGCTCGACGTAGATGCCGACGCGGTTGCCCTCCAGACGGTTGTCCGTGAACACGGAATCGCTCGCGTCGAACAGCAGCAGGCCTTGGGAGTTAACGTTCTCGCTCTGTTTAACGAACGTGTTGCTCGATACCTCTACGCGATTGACGTTCATCACCATTGCTCCCGTGATGTTGCGCGCCCCGATGTTGCTCCGGATCGACGAGTCGTTGACGTACATGAAATGCACCCCGTACCGGGACTCGTTCACCTCGTTCTGTTCTACCCGGACGCCGTTGCTGTTCTCGATGTAGATGGCGTCGTGCATGCTGATGACGGTGTTGCCCGCGATCACGTTGTCATGGGAGGCGTACAGGTCGATGCCGTTGCCCTTCTCCGTCATCTTAACTTCCGGTCCCGCCCAGCTTACAGTCGTACGGCTGATCCTGTTGCGGCTTGCGTCCCGCAGATGAATGCCTGAGGACACCGTCTCGATCCGCAGATTCTCCAGCGTGCTGTCGGCGCCGGAAAGCAGCACGGCGGCCGTAGTCTTGGCTCCCGTGTCCCGAATCGCCAGGCCCGCTAACGCGGAACGGTCGGCGCGGAGCTCGACCGCCGGCTGATCCGACTCGTTGACGATCCGTACGCCGCCCGCGCCTTCGATCCGAAGCGGCTTCGTGACGACGGCGGGTCCCCGGTAGGTTCCCTCCGCCAGCTTCAGCGTGCCGCCCGGCGGCGCTTCGTCAACGAGCTGCTGGAGCGGGATTTCCTTCCCGCTGCTCCCGCTGCTCTCGCTGTTTGCGGCGAAGACCGCCGTGGACGGCAGGACCGCGAGCGAGAACGCCAGCAGCGCGGTTCGCAGGGCAGATGCGCGCGGCATCAGGCTGCGGGTGCAGATGCGGCTCATGAAGCGACCTCAATCTTCTTTTTCTTGGTAATGTGCAGGTCGCCGATGTACAGATGCACATAGACGGTGTACGTTCCCGGCTCCTTCAATTCTTTGTCCGCGGAGAACGCGAGTCCTTCCTGCTTCGCATTCAAATACGACAGCGTATCGTTTTCGGACTTGCGAATGTCGAAGGACAGGGTGGCTTTGGTCGATTCAGGCACACCGCCTAACGTGGCGGTGAACTTGGTGACGGCGTTCGCCTTGGGCGGCGAAGGGTCGGTCGTTAGCGTGACCTCCACCTCCGACGGATCAATCGGACGCTCGGAGGAGCAGGCAGTTATTATAGCCACCAGCAGCAGGCCAAGCAGGACCGTCAGCATTCGTTTACGATTCATCTCATCACTCCTTCACGAAACAGGCAAGCTACCTCATTGTATAGAACGGAAAGCGGGTTGCCCATAGCCCGGTCGGGCTATCTGAGGCGGTTTCCTGTGAAGATAAAATGAACTTTTTGGAAAAAATCGCCTCAGGTCGTCGGTCTAAAAAGTGAAAACTCGTTTATGTAAATAGAGAAATATACTTTGCTGCCATCATTTTTTGTAAATACAAATTCTGCCCCTTCACTTTCTCCTGCTGAATATTCCCACCCTGCAAGATGAAGTCGAATTTTATAACTTTTGGGGAAACCGTCTGTTTGTTGCAAACCATTTAATTTATAGATGTGCATGATGCCTTTATCCGAAACGATTTTTTCTTTTACTATTGACTTGGTAGGTATTGGAATACCGTCTTCGCTTTGTTGATACAAATAGAAAATAAACCAATAACAACATAAACAAGCGATAACTAGTGATAAAGATGCGATAAGTAAGGTTTTTTTCATATAATCACCTATTTCGTTTTTCAGTTGCTAACGGAAGTATGGCCTCAAACGTGGTATTTTGTAAAGTTTTAATCACGTCACACGAAAAACCAGGTCTACTGCAAGGGCAATTGTTATCATTGTTTTTTCCGGAAATTGTCCAAAGTTGAATCTGGAAATTGTCCATGGTTTAAGCGGGGAGGGTCGCTTATAATCGAAAATGAGAATCGTTATCAATTAGAGGGGGTTTAACAAGATGATGAAACGCAGATGGTCAGGAATAGGAGCTGCGGCGCTGCTTGCGCTTGCCTTGTCCGCTTGCGGCACGGCAGGTCAGGGGAAAGAGCAGCCGGCGGCTTCGTCGGGGACGGAGAAGCCGCCGGCAGCAGCCAAAGAAGCTGCGGCTCCGGCGACCAAAACGATCAAATATCTCGGCAAGGATTACACGGTTCCCGGCAAAACGGACAAAATCGTCATCACCGGCGCGATGGAAGCGATGGAGGATGCGCTGGTGCTCGGCGTGAAACCGTTCGGCGCGATGACCGTAGGCGGCAAATTTCCGAAACTGTTCGAAAGCATTACGCAAGGCGTGGAGAGCACCGGCGAAAAAGCGCAGCCGAATATGGAAGGCATTTTGAAGATGAAGCCGGACGTCATTCTCGGCTCCTCCAAGTTCCCGCCCGAAACGGCCGAAAAGCTGACCAAAGTCGCGCCGACGTTCCCGGTTTCCCATATTGCGACGAACTGGGAAGCCAATCTCTTGCTGCTGGGCGAGCTGACCGGCAAGCAGGAGCAGGCCAAGCAGGTGCTGCAAAAGTATAAGGAGGATGCCGCAGCGGCCAAGGCAAAGCTCGGCGATCGCTTGAAAGACAAGAAGGTCGTCTCCCTGAGAATCCGGACCGGCAACCTGTACATTTATCCCGAAGGCGTGTTTTTCAACCCGTCGTTGTATGCCGATCTCGGCTTTACAGCGCCTCCGGAAGTGAAGGCCGCGAAGGCGCAGGAGCTCATCTCAATCGAGAAATTCAGCGAAATGAACCCGGATTACATTTTCCTGCAGTTTTCCGAGGACGAAAACAAAGACAAGCCGAAGGCGCTGGAGGATCTTCAAAAAAATCCGATCTGGCAAAGCATCAATGCGGTGAAAAACGGCAAGGTATTCGTCAACGTCGTCGATCCGTTAGGGCAAGGCGGCACCTCGTGGAGCAAAATTCAATTCCTGAAAGCAGCTATGGAAAAGCTGGCCTCCTGATTCCGGGCAGGCGAGCCGACAAAGCATGAGACAAGCATACAAGCTTCATCCGGCGTGGATCTTATGGCTTTCGCCGGTTGCGATTGTCCTCTCGATCATTTTATCCGTCCGTTTCGGCTCCAAAACGATCGATGCAGGCACACTTTGGGAGGCGTTCGCAAATTTCGACCCGGGCAACGTCAATCATCAAATCGTGATGCACTCCCGCATCCCGCGTGCGGTCGGAGCGCTGCTCATCGGCGCTTTCCTGGCAATGTCGGGAGCGCTTATGCAGGGGATGACAAGGAACTACCTTGCATCCCCTTCGATCATGGGGGTGACCGACGGCTCGGTATTCGCCATTACGGTCTGCATGATCGCGTTGCCCGGCTCTTCTTCGATTGAAATGATCGTTTATTCGTTCATCGGCTCGGCGCTCGGCGTAGGGCTTGTCTTCGGACTGGCGTCGCTGCTGCCGGGCGGGATGTCTCCGGTCCGGATGGCGATTACGGGCACCGTAATCGGAACGTTTCTCGGCAGCATGGCGACCGCGTTCTCGACATATTTTCAGGTTTCGCAAAAAATCGGCTTTTGGTATAACGCCCGCCTGCATCAGATGGACCCGAATCTGATCAAGCTGGCGATTCCTTTTGCCGTGGTCGGGATCGTGCTTGCGCTGCTCATCTCGAAATCCGTTTCGATTCTTTCCTTAGGGGAGGAAGTGGCGCTTAGCCTCGGACAGCGGACACTGATCGTTAAAGCGGTCGCGATGGCTGCCGTCATTTTGCTTACGGGCGTATCCGTGGCGCTGGCCGGCAAGATCGCCTTCGTCGGCTTGATCGTCCCGCATATTACCCGTTTTCTCGTCGGCCTCGATTACCGGTGGATCGTGCCGTGCGCCGGTGTGCTGGGCGGGGTATTTCTTGCTTTGTGCGATGTCGCAAGCCGTTTCATGAACTACCCTTTCGAGATGCCGATCGGCGTCGTGACGTCCTTGATCGGGGTTCCTTTCTTTCTGTATCTGATCCGGAAGAAGGGAGGGGAACAGCGTGCGTAATCTTTTAGCCGGCAGGTACATGGCTGTGCTGTTCGGAGCGGTCGCGCTTATCTTCATCGCCGCATACCTGTCTCTCACAAACGGGGCCTTCGACATGACGGTCGGCGATATCGTACGAACGCTGCTTCGGATCGACCCGCAGCCTGAGCACGATCTGGTCATCTTCGACTTTCGGCTGCCCCGCATCGTTATTGCCGCTTTGGTCGGTCTGGGGCTGGGTGTGGCCGGCGCAGCGATTCAAGGCGTCACGCGGAACGGGCTGGCCGATCCGGGAGTTTTGGGTATCAACGCTGGAGCGGGCGCTGCCGTCGTCATCTTTATGTTTTTTTTCAGCGGTCAGATCAAGGGAGCGGATTGGTTCTCCACGATGGCGATGCCGCTCTTCGGTTGGGCGGGCGGACTAAGCACGGCGGCATTTCTGTATCTGTTCGCTTGGAAGGATGGCAAGCTGGACCCGCAGCGCGTCCTTCTGGTGGGTATTGCTACCGCTTCCGGACTCGGTGCGCTTTCCATGTACATCAGCCTGAAAATGAATCCGTCCGACTTCGAGATGGCGACGGTCTGGATGACCGGCAGCATCTACAGCGCCAACTGGAAGTTTATCGTCGCGATGCTCCCGTGGCTGGTTGTGCTTATTCCCGTTATCGTACGCAGATCATATATTCTGGACTTACTTCAGCTGGAGGAGAACAGCGTCAGAAGCTTGGGCGTCGCTGTAGAAAAAGAGCGGATGATCCTGCTGCTCAGCAGCATCGGGCTGGTGAGCGCCTGCGTCAGCGTGTCGGGAGGGATCGGCTTCGTCGGACTGATGGCGCCTCATATCGCCAGGCGTCTCGTAGGCATCCGGCACGTCCGCATGGTTCCCGTCTGCGGCCTGATCGGCATGGCACTGGTCGTCGTATCGGATTTTATTGCGAAGACGGTATTTTCGCCCGCCGAGCTGCCTGTCGGCATTGTGATTTCAATTATCGGCGTTCCGTATTTTGTGTATTTGTTATTTAAGGCCAGAGCCTGACGCAAGGACTGGCCCCAACCCGGGAGGGCATCATGCAGGGGAACATCCTCGTCGAATCGTTCGGTGGCAGGGAGATAACCGTCTATCTCCCGCCTTCGTATTTTACAAGCGGAGCGGCATATCCGGCCGTGTATGTACAAGACGGAAGCTATTTGTTCGATTCTTCCATCAAGGAGCTGGAACGCAGGTTTGGGAGCGGGGAGCTGCGCGAGCTTATATTCGTCGGCATTACGCCGTTCGAGCGGAATGACGAGTACACGCCGTGGCTTGCCCCTTCGCTGGCGGACACGTCCCGGAATTTCGGTGGAAAGGGCGCCGAATATCTCGCCTTCGTTACCGGCCGGTTAAAGCCCTGGATCGATGAGAAGTACCGGACATCCCGCCTGCCGGAGGAGACAGGCATTACCGGCGGCTCGTTCGGGGGCTTGGTCTCGCTTTATGCCGCTTATTTGCATCCCGACGTGTTCGGCCGGTTCGGACTGTTGTCCGCTTCCTTCTGGTACCCGGACTTCATGGAGTATGTGAGAACGAAACCGATGGAGGCAGCGGGGCGCAAAATCTATATGTATGTGGGAAGCATCGAAGGCATCCATAAACCGAGCGCCCAGAAAATGATGGTTCCGTACACCCGGGAAGCCCATGCGATATTGACGGAGCGCGGGTTCGCCGGGGATCGGCTGCGGTTTGAAATCGAAGACGGCGCGGGTCACGAGGCGAAGTATTTTGTCAAGCGTTTTCCGGAAGCGATGACTTGGCTGTTTCCTCAGGTGACGGCTCACGTGGCTGCGCGCTTTCGCGAAGCGGGCATCGTGTAGCCGGAGGTAGCGGTCAGCATGTTCATGGCGAACGGCATGCTGTGCAACATTTCGGCTGTTTTGGAGATGCCCGAGCTTAAACCGAAGCACCCGGAACGCTAGAGCCCGAAGAGCAAGAGCCTATAGAATCAGCCGTAACAGGCGGATTCTATTTTTTTTGCGATAGTTATATAAAGAAGGGGGCTGGAGATCTTATGGGAACATCGTATAAAAGCGAAGTTCCAACCGGCGTGGTATGATTTTGCAAACAGCCTGATGCCTGAGAAATTTTTAGTATTGGAGGAGATAATCCTTTCACATTTTACGACGTCTGTATCCTGAACAATGATAAGAATTTGGTCTATGACAAAACACGGTTTGAAAATGACCAATGGATTCATCTGATGAAGCTATGGGTGATGAACTACAAGTATATAATGCGTGACGCGCCACAGTTTGAAAAACGATTTGCAACCATGATGGAAAAAGCGAACATCTTCATTATTCCGATTATAGTTTGAGTATGCTTGAGGAGGTCTTCAGAAACAGCTGATTTTGACCATGATTGAGAACGGTCAAACTAGACCTAATGTGGAAGGAGCCGCTTGTCGGCGGCCCCATTCTACATTAGTTCGCTTAAATAAAACATATACTGCAAGCAACGATAACGAGCAGAATGAAAAGAACCAGAATAACACCGGTGGAAGTAAAACCTCTAACGAAACTCATTGGTCAACACTCCTCTGAATGTGATTGAGTACCGTTTTTAACCCTCCCGGTAACGGTAACTCTCAATCTTAGGATATTCAAGTACAGCGCGAATGTATGGACTGGCGACATGTGGCAATCGACATGTAAGCATACATACCCATTGGCTGTCTTAAGAGGATACCTACAAGTTTAAATTTTGTAATAATAGAAGCAAACTCCTATAGGTTCCGTTACACTACCTTCCCCGATCTTCGAATCCCAAATCCATCCTTTTTCCATAACATCAAATCGGTTAATGTTTAAGTTCGTCGCCGCAACCATTGACCAATATTCACCCGCAGCGATAGTGTACTTCATCTGATCAGATACTTCTCTTGTTTCATCAACCGTGAGGCCAAATGTTGATTTGACTAAAGCATAGTCAATACCTACGGTGGCAGTTGCAGTCACTTTGGTTGTAGTCTTGGCACTATACGTATATTCAGCTGGACCTAGTGCAGTAGTTCGATTGAAGATTTCTCCGCATGCTTTGGATGCACCTGTGGGTTTAAGATACTGACTCCCGGCCAATTGAGGACTTGCGATGGTGGATGGTTTTTGCTCAGCTAAGGGCAATTTTAAAAACACCCCGCCAATTTCAGCATGTTCTGGCGGCTTCTCCATATTCGAATTTTGAATAAACCTTTCCGCTTCTTTTCCTTCGATTTTGATCCTTTTGAAACCTTCTTCGTAGTTGGTTTCGACCACTTTGTACTGATACGACTCCAAATCGTCGTAGCAGCCTTTGGTCGGGTTGCTCTGCAATGGGTCCTTTGCAGAAGTCGGCTGGATGCTCATTGCAAGAACCACGACTAGCGAGATTGTAGCAAAAAGTTTTTTCATTCTTACCTGAACTCCTTCTCGTCATAGGGTTGTCGCGACGCCCAATAAAAATAAATGGTCCTAAAGAAAAGAAAGGCTTTTTATGGGAAACTTGAAATAGGAACTCCAATTTTCCTACTATCGATCGCATTGCATGAGCTTTACACCTAGTACGATAATTAACGCAGACAATAAAAGAAAGCCGATGATTAGCGCTGTCATTATTGTAATTATATTACATTACTGGTTTGGTGTCGCCTCGTAGTAAGTAAACGGAAGGCAGTGAAGGTTGAGTGTTACTCCTTTTCCGGCATTATGGTACGACATGGAGTTCGCCATCATGAGCGCTCCGGCCGATATAATGGCTGCGGCGATTGCTCCTGCCTGAGCACCAGGAATAAAGGCTAAAATTGCCGCAAGAAGGGCAGCTACAGTTCCTCTCAATCTTTCAAGTACAGAGCGAATGTATGGACTGGTGACATATGGCAATTGACATGTAATCATACATACCCATCGGCTGCTGACCGTTTCGTAGCCAGTCGCGGCTCATCAAAACAGGCGGATTATATCCATTGGCTGGCGAACGAGCCGCGGAAGGCGTTGGGGCAACCGACAACATAATTTAAAGGACAAGGGTCACATCACGCAATATACGTGAAAGTGACCCTTGTTTCTAGCGCCTTCTCTTAAAATCAATCACTAAAGCCAAGGTAGCAAAAGGTCCTATAAAAAGAGAAATTAAAAACCAGTTAAACCCGCTAAGGTTTTTACTTTGAGCTAAACCCGTATTTACAAGCGCAAGCGAAATCCAGTAAAGATGATAATATTCTATCCAAAAGCACCTCCCAATTATTGTAAGGTGGGGACGCTTTCATTATACCAAATTTGTTGCCAAGCACCATTGTTAATGTTATTTAAAGCTGAAGTATTCCCTTCAAATTTCGCATGGCCAGAACGACCATCCCCTTTTAAATAGCCGATGAGAGTATATTCAATGAAGTTTGCGGAGATTAGTAATTTTGCCGTCCAGTTCTGCCTGCTGTATGCATCGGTGCCGGACATTTCCTTGGCTACCGATCCGCTCTCGCTGATGATTACCCCGGGGTTGTAATTTCTGTTTGCTCCATTTGCGTCTACAACTTTTGTGACACGACTGTTGGTGATATCATACCTATAATTAATGTTAAGTAAAAAGATGTAATGCTAACGCCAAATACGGTTGAATCCCATTGAGCACTCAACGTATAAGGCAGGTCAGAACAAAAGTAGCTTTCGTTTCTACTGGCACGCCCTCAATCAACACCGTCTGATTTTTAAGTTCCATCGTTTTTCCAATCTCAGGGGATTGAAGAACTTTCAAAAATTTTTCTTGGTCGCGGTTTGCTGCGCTGCGGAAATGTGGCGGATATCCGCGACCATCTCTTCACCTTGTGCCGACAGGCTTCGACCCGTTCCGCTGGCATAGGCTGGCGGGGGAAGTAAGCAATAAGTCTGATTGAAAAAGGGGAAATAATGGTTTATTATACCATATAATGTATCGTGAAGGGGAACGCCGCTTAATCGAGGTGCAATCACGTGTAGAAGGAGGTGCGTTATGTCAAGAAGGGGAGTAGGGGCAGCTTTTTGTTTTCTAGCTACGTTTCTTTATATATTGCCAAATCTTTTAGCAGCCATCATTACTTCAGGTTCAGCTCAATTCGAAACGTACATTTTTCTTTTGAACAAAAATATTGTACAGCAATTTAATGAAATTACTATCATCGCTCTTGTTGTTGGGATAATTTATTTATTATGGGCAGAAATCAGCGAATATAGGAAGAAAAAATAAGTTTTTTATAAAAAAACAACAATCAGACGATATGTCACCTGATTGTTGTTCTTCTTAGTCGGAAGGCGGGGAATCCGAAATTATTTGTTCCATTATACCGTCTTGGAATCCTCCGACTTCATTTGTCATCCATAAATCAACAAAATACGTTCCTCTCATTTTATCTTTCCAATCAGTATAGTAACTATTTTCCCAGTGCTCCATAACTCCATAAGAGTTTCTCATCATTGGCGTAAATTCGTACCATGCATATTTGCCTTCCGGTGCTTTAACGACCATGTTGCGCGTATAGCTTGTTGCTTTTGACCAACTTCCACCAAATGCGATGTCAAGTGCATCTTTGATCTTACCGGTTAAAGTAAGATTAAGACTATATTGATACTGTTCTTGCACCTGAAACTGCACTTCACCACCATTGTGCACTCGGGAGTGACTCTTTTCCTAAGTTGACCACGAGGCGCTAAATAGCTAGATGATTGTTTATAGACATCCCATTCGCAGGTTGACGACCAGCAAGACTTGAAAGCTTGCACGTTTCCGGATGAATTATAAATAGACTTGTTTGCAATGAAGTTGCGCTTAGCGCTTTCGCGCTTTTGCTCATTTAAAGATGCTTCATCACGAAGCTTTTGCACTTCGGCTTCTGGAATTTCGACTAACCATTTTCAGTAACCCGCCATGACTTTGCAACTTTTTTTTTCCTCTTTTGCCAATTCCGGCTTTTCGGCTGCGTTGCCAACTGCGACGGCGCTAAATGTTAAGACCGCCACCAGTGCAAATTGAAGCAATACCTTTGCTGATCTTTTGATCAAAAGAATCTCCTCCTAATCTTTAATAAATTTGAACAACGGTCGGCCGACTTGACCTTGGGTGGTTCGAGTGCCTTGACGAAACGGGTAAAAAGGAGGTTGAGAAGTTTCAAACTTGGGGCAAAGGAAATATGTATGCTCTTGAACTGAAAACAGGTAATGATAAAGTCCTAAACGATTATCTCGAATACGTAGAAAAACAAAATGAAATTCTTCCGGGTGCATTAAATATTATTGAATCAGCAAATGTTAATAATTTTTGTGTAGACGAGGCCATGGAAAAACTCGTCCCCCAAATCCCTCCTATTAATTCCGATGTAACCTACTTGGACGGCACTCAATTATTTCACTTTTGGTACGAGAAAGCTGTGTATAGCTTTAAAAAAAATCGGTTGATCCTCGGCATCGATGAATTGTTATATGCTTTATACTTAGCTCATAAAATGAGGTATTATTCTGGTTTTGAGAAGAGTGTTTCTTTGTACCGGGAACATGGTGATTATGCGACAGAACAGCAAAAATGGAATTACAAACATATCGTAGAAGGAGTGTTTGACTCATGAAAAAAGCATTCTTATCTTTAGTAATGGGGTTGGTACTTTTAGGTGGAGTAGCCTTTAATCATCATGGATGGGAAGCGCCACAACAAACAGAGAACTTGCCTATCTCAACTTTAGACCATCATGGATGGGGCGGCTGATAAGAAAATAAGAGTCCCGGCCAGTAATTTGACTGATCAGGGACTCTTTTAGAATTAACTCGGTCGAGGCTCGCTGCGCTTCGGCCGCCAGACGGATATCAGCAAACATCCCTCCAACTTGTGCTGGAAGGCTTCGGCCCGTTCCGCTACACAGGCTGGTGGGATTTTTTTATTTCTCCTCGTTGGGCAACTACCGTGTTCCTTTGGATATATCCCCATAGACTGATCACATAAAGTTGATCATGCGCCCTGGGAGGAGAATGCTATATGGAGCCAACAACCGACTTGGAAAAACTCCGGATGAGATTATGGGATCGATACTTGACCTTGCAGGACAGGAACAAAATTTCTTTTGATCAATATTGGTATGAATTTCTGATTAGATATTCGATAACGGATGAAGATTTGAATGGGGAAACAGCCGCGAAATGAGAACGGATGAACTAGACTATATAGGATAAGTGCTTAAATGAGCCATTGTACCGTTTCAAAAAAGAATCGGTTGATCCTACGAATTCACGTATAACTTTGCCATGGAAGCCACATCCTAACGTGTAACTTATTCTCTACAACACACAGGATGATCGCCATGGCTTTTTTGCATAATTGGATTCGAGGAAAGAAGAGCTTTACAGCTCAGTCGCAGGCGAACCACAAGCTGAATACCCCGATCAGCTCCGTATTATCGCAAAATATAGCGGATTTGCACGAGCTATTCAGTCAGACGCCCGATTTGGTCATACGCCATTTCGTGATCAAACAGACGGGCAGACAGGCGGCAATCGCTTATTTGGACGGGCTTACGGATAAAAACGCCCTTAACAACAACGTGCTGCGCCCGCTTCAATTCGAATCGGATGCGGACGCGCCGGGCAATTTGCCCCGGGTGAACGTCGGGAGTGTCCGGACGATCAATCTGTGGTCCGATATCGAAATGAGCATGCTGCAGGGCGTCAGCATGTTGTTCGAGGATGGCCGCAGCGAAGCCGTCGTCTTCAACACCCAAGGATGGCCGCAGCGGGCGATCGAAGACCCGCAGCTCGAAGCATCGCTTAAGGGCGCGCATCAAGGCTTTGTCGAAACCGGCAGTCAGAACATTGCTCTGATCCGCCGCTACATCCCGAACCGCGAGCTGAAAATTAAGGAGCTGACGATCGGCCGCCGGGGGAACACCCTCATATCCATCTTATATATGGCCGATATCGTTCATCCCGAAGTATTAAAGGAAATCGATGACCGTATTCGGCAGTTGGATATCGATACCATTATTAACACAGGGGAATTGGCCGAACTGATCGAAGACAACCCGTATTCGCCTTTCCCGCAGTTTATTGCCACGGAACGCCCGGATTCGGCTGCCGCCCAATTGCTGCAAGGGAGATTCGTCATCATTGTCGACCGTTCGCCCAGCGTATTGATCGGCCCCGCGACGTTTACTTCGTTTTTTCAAAGTGTGGATGATTACAGTACACGTTGGATGGTCGCGTCTTTTACCCGCTTGATGAGGTTTATGGGCTTTACCGTAGCCGTCTTTTTACCGGCGCTCTATATCGCGGTCATTTCCTTTAATTACGAGGTCATTCCGCTGCAGTTGTTGTTGTCGATCGGAGAATCCCGGGCGCGCGTTCCGTTTCCTCCGCTTGTCGAAGCGCTGCTTATGGAAATTACGCTGGAAATGATGCGCGAAGCGGGGGTCCGGCTCCCGGCGCCAATCGGGCAAACGGTAGGGATTGTGGGGGGCATCGTCATCGGGCAAGCGGCCGTCTCCGCGGGAATCGTCAGCAACATCATGGTTATCGTGGTCGCTTCCACTGCGATCGCTTCGTTTATTATCCCCAATTACGATATGGCTTCCGGCGTCCGGCTGCTTCGGTTTCCGATGATGATCATCGCCTCGATGTTCGGGATTGTGGGCATTGTGATCGGTATGATGACCTTGATCGGGCATCTGATTTCGCTGGAATCGCTGGGCACGCCTTACGGTAACCCGATTGCCCCGATGCGGTTCGCGGATATGAAAGACACGTTCGTTCGTCTGCCCTTATGGCGTATGAAGGCGCGTCCCAAGAGCTCGCGGGCCGTTAATTCGCAAAGAATGGGCGACAACCATCCGAAAGGTGACGGCTGAATGAAGAAATATGTGTTTAACGAAATCACGCTCACGCAAATGGTGATCCACGACCCTTTATTTCGGCCGTTGGGCTGGGAAGCTCGGCGTGCTCGTTTATTTTCGGGCCGTGCTTTTTTGGAAGCTGTGGGTCTTTGCTGTGGATGAAAACTCGTGTTACCCGGAGGCAGCTCGCATGAAACGATGGGTTATGCTCGGACTGCTGGTTCTTCTGCTCGTTCCAGGCTGCAGCAACGATAAGATCAATGTCGAGGATTTGACGCTCGGCTTAATGCTCGGTATGGATTTGGACCAAGATAACCATATGGTGTATTACTTATCCAGCCCTGTATTTAATAAGGAAGCGAAGAAGAAAAACGAAGAGTTCGGCCGCAAGACAGAAACGTTTCGTCAATCGATGACGGGGTTCGATGCGATGACGACGGGACTGACCATCCGGGGGAAGGTACAGGTTATGCTGGTAGGTAAGCGCGTACTACAGCATCCGGATTGGTTCCGGCTGTTCGATGCCGTATACCGGGACGCCAAGTATTCCGTAAACGCCAGAGTCGTCGCCGTCGATGGGCCGGTTTCAGAAATCATTGACTTCTATCCGCTCGATAAGCCGCGACTCCCTCTGCATATGACCAAATTGATCGACACGGCCAACCGGAGAGGGGTAACCGCGCGAACGACGCTGCAGGAGCTGCACCGGCAAATGTTCGAGAAAGGGCTAACGCCCACCATGAGTGAAGTGAAAATGAACAAAGCCGTTGAGGTGACAGGAACGGCGGTGCTGAACGAGCGCGGGAAGTATGCGGAGCTGTTGGGCTTTCAAGAGAGCAGCTTGCTGCTTCTTTTGCAAAACCGCGGGAAGGAAATAAATCTGTCGGTTGAAATTCCCGGAAAAGGTCACGGACGTCCGGTCTCACGAAGCGTGATCACCTTTCGGGTCAAAAGTAGCAAGATAAAGATTAAAACGAAGCACGCTCAAGACAAGTTTCAATTCGCCATCGATATTCGGTTGCCCATTGCTTTGTCGGAACGGTTATTCTCGTTTGACGTCAGAAAAAAGGGAGACAAGCTGCAGCAGGCCATTGACAAGCAGTTGAAACGGCAGTTCGAACAAATGATCCGAAGTTTTCAAAAGCATCAGGTCGATCCGATCGGTCTCGGGCTTTATGCCCGCGCTTATGAGTATCAAGCCTACAAGAAGGTGCAGGAACATTGGGGCGAAGCGTTTGCCAAGGCGGATGTGAAGCTTTCCGTAAAAACAGAGATTGTCGATATGGGGCCGACCAAGTAAGAGATGCCCAAGCTTGTTCAATTCGTAAAGCGGGTGATAACGAATGAAAAAGTATGCGTTTAATGACATTACATTGATGCAATATATTTTTCTGATCGCCGGCATTCAATTGGGCGTCGGCTTGCTGCAGCTGCCGCGGGAGTTGGCCGAACTCGCAGGAACCGACGGATGGATCGCTATCGTCATCTGTTTTTTCATTGCCACCTGCTCCAGTTTAACGATTGTTCAGGTGATGAAGCGGTACCCGGACGGGACGCTTTTTGATCTGCTGAAGCGGTACGCGGGGAAATGGGTGGGACGAGCCGCAGCGGTCTTGACCGCAATGTATTTCGCTTTCTTTTCCTATACCATCATGGTAAGGGCTGTTTTGTTCATCAAGTCATGGATTTTACCGAAAACTCCTGATGTCGTCATGCTGATTCTACTCGCCATTCCGTCGTATTTGCTTGCCCGGGGAGGCGTTCGCGTTTTAGGCCGCTATGCGGAGCTCGTCTTTTATATCACCTTATGGATGCCTTTCTTTTACCTGCTCTCCTTGAAAGAAAGCAACTGGCTGTACATGCTTCCTATGTTTAAAGAGGGTCTGCATCCGATCCTGCTTGCGATGAAGCCGGCGCTGTACGCCTTTTTAGGGTTTGAAGCATCGTTTCTCCTGTATCCGTTTCTAAAATCCAAACAATACGCCTCAAGGGGGATTGTTGTCGCCAATGTGCTGACGCTGCTCGTTTACCTGCATGTTACCGTGACCTGCAACGTCTTTTATAGCCCGGATGCCATTACCCACTTTAACGAGCCCTCAGTCAATGTGCTCAAAACGATGGAATTCCGGTTTATCGAACGGCTGGAAATCGTTTTTCTCTCTTTCTTTATTATGATCATTTCAACAACATGGCTGCCGGGAATATACCTTTCCGTTTTCTCGATCAATTGGATTTTCGGCAGAGAGGATCACCGTAAACTGCTTCAATGGGTAATGCTGCTTTTTGTCGGCAGCGTGATCTTTATTATGCCGACGTTCAACAAGACCGATAAATGGATTGAATTTGTCAACCTGATAGAGATGTTCTTCGGCTACTTGTTCCCATATATATTGTGGCTGTACGTATGGCTTCACGATCGTCTGCGCTGGAGGCGAGGGGGAGCATGAAGCGATGGGTACGGACGGCAGCATTGGTCCTATTCGTGGCGATGCTGCCCGGATGTTGGGATCAGGCGAATATCGAGGATTTGACGCTCGGTTTAGCGATAGGCGTCGACTTAGACGAGAAAGATAAATTGTTGGTCTCTATGGCCGCTCCCGTGTTCAGTAAAGAAGCGAAGAAAAAAAATGAAGACTACGAATTCCGGTCCAAGACGATCCGCACGGCCAGAAACCGGTTCGATGCCGTCGTGTCCGCCCTTACCGTCGGTGGGAAATCGCAAATATTGTTTGTCGGCAAGCGATTGACGGAACGGGCAGATTGGCTTCCCTTGACGGATGTCTTTTTCCGGGACGGGAAGCAGACCATCAGTGCCAAGGTCGTGCTCGTGGACGGCCGGGTATCCGATGTGATGCACCATTCTCCTAAGGACAAGCCGCGGCTTTCCCTTCATCTGACCAGGCTGCTCGATAAAAACAATCGGCGTAATTTCACCGTCCGGACAACGCTTCAAAAGCTGATCGACCAAAAGTACGAGAAAGGCATGACCATTTCCATTTCAGAGCTTAAATTGAACAAGGAATTCGAGGTGACGGGTACGGCGCTGCTGGATAACAAGGGCAAATACAAGGGCTCCCTGAATCAACAGGAAAGCTCCTTGCTGCTTATTATGCAGCGGCGTACGGTAGAAGAGATTCCTTTCAATATCCATATCCCGCATGAGCGGAAGAGCGGTGTTTTCGCCTCGGATACGGTCAGCTTCAACGCAGGTACCGAGAAGGTCAAAATCAAAACGGCTTACAATCAAGGGAAGTTTCGTTTTGATGTCGGTATCTATTTGACGGGAGCTTTGACGCAGAGGCTGTTTCCTTTTGATATTGAAAAAAAAGGAGGAGAGCTGGAAGCCGCGATTGAGAAGCAGCTGGACAAGCAATTCTCGGAGCTGGTGAAAAAATTCCAGAGCCTGAAGGTCGATCCGGTCGGCTTCGGCATCTTTGCGCGGGCGTATCAATTCAAGGCATTCAAGCAGGTGCAGGAAGAGTGGGGTAATGCGTTCGCAAAAGCGGACGTAAACGTAAAAGTCAAGTTGACGCTCAAGAGCAGCGGGGCCATCAAGTGATTCGTGCGGCTCTCTGCGCAAGGTTTTCCAATCCGGAGAAAAATAAAGATCGGCCCTTGGCGCAAAAGATGCGAACAAGAGCCTTTTTTGCGTTGTTCCACGAAATGAAAATCGCTGCTTTAGCGTAGCGCCGTCTTCACATCATCTTTGGATTCATTTAACATTGCGCAAACAATCGGAGGATAAAGTAAAGATGTAGAGAATACAACAAAACGAAGGAAAATGTAGGATTTCCTTCTTGGCGGGTTAACGGAGCGGAGGAAAGGCATGGAAACGACGTTTGTGTGGTTCGATTTGGGGTATACGTTAGTATATTTGGAAAGGGAAAAATGGTTTGCGGCTTATTTGGCCGAGCAGGGGATCGCCAAGAAGCTGCGGGAGATCGAGCTGGCTTACCATTATGCGGACAAGCTGTTCATGCGCGAATACCCCGGTGTCCTCGGCCGGGAGGCGGCGACGTTCTTCCCGTGGTATCTGGGCGTTCTGAATTACCGGCTGGGGCTGTGTCTCGATCTGCAGGAGCAGTGGCGGCGGCTGAACGAGCTGCGGACAGAGCTTCGTTCGTCTTGGGCGGCCTATCCTTACGCGGCCGATGTACTGGCGGAGCTGAAGCGGAACTCTTACGGAATCGGACTGATCTCCAACTGGGATTCAAGTGCCAGGCAGGTGCTGGCGGATACCGGACTGCTGCCGTATTTCGACCACGTGATCGTCTCTTCGGAAGTCGGCGTTGAGAAGCCGGACCGGGCCATCTTCGAGCTGGCGCTGCGGCAGGCGGGCGTACGTGCGGAGGAATGCTGTTACGTCGGAGACAATTATTACGACGATGTCGTCGGCTGCCGTGAGGTAGGGATGGACTGCTGCCTGATCAACCGGTTTGGCCGGGTCGGCATCGAAGAGGTGCGGTATGAGCCCGTCCTTGCGTCGGTGCAGGAGCTGCCCGCTTATTTGCAAAGAAAGGAATGGAAGCGCAGCGTATGAGCGTGGAACGCAAGATTGAGCAACTATTCGATTCGCTTAGTCCGAGCCAAAAGAAAGCCGCTTACTTCCTGACCAAAGACATCCGCCAAGCGGCCGTGCTGCCGGCCAAAAAGATGGGCGAGCTGGCCGGCGTCAGCGAGGCTACGGTGCACCGGCTCGCGCAGACGCTTGGCTTCGAAGGCTACGCCGCGCTGCAGAGTGAGCTGCAATCGCAGTTTTTGCAGGCACGTCCCGTGCAGCGGTTGCTGGAGACGGCGCAGGAGGAGCAGGCGACGTGGCTTGACGAGCTGTTCGCGCAGGATATCGACAACCTCCGCGAGACGGCTGCACTCAAGCAGGAGGCGAAGGTGGAGGAGGCGGTCCGGCTGTTGCTGGGTGCGGAGCGCACGTATACGGCAGGCTGGCGCGTCGGCCTTGCGGTGACGGCGCCGCTCGCTTACATCATGCATTACATGCTCGGCCAAGCCCGGCTGGTGCCGCAAGGCGAGGCGGCGGAATATGCGGCGCATTTCCGGCCGGGGGATGTGCTGCTCGTCTCCGGTTTTCCCCGCTACTGCCAGACGACGAGGCACTTGACGGAAGCGGCAAAAGAGAAGGGCGCGCGCATCGTCGCCTTGACGGATTCGCCGGTATCGCCATTTGCCAAGCTGGCCGACGTGTATTTGCTTGCCGCCACCCGTTCGCGGGGCTTTCTCGATTCGTACGTAGCTCCGCTTGCGCTGGCGAACGCCTTGATCAAGAAGATGGCCCAGCTCGACTTGGAGCGGGTCAAGCGCAATATGGTGGAGATGGAACGGAAGTTCCGGATGTTCGAGACGGAATCGTCCGGGTGGACCGGACCGAACGGAAAGGGGACAACGAAATGAAATTGACGATTTTGGGCCCGTGGGGCGCTTATCCGGCTGCGTATTCCGCGTCGGCGTCGTATTTGATTCAGACGGAGTCGGTCAACGTGCTGCTGGATTGCGGCTCCGGCGCGCTCGCCCAGCTCCAGCGGCATCTGCCGCTGGAGGAGCTGGACGCGGTCGTGCTCACGCACTACCATACCGATCATATCGCCGACGTGTACTGCCTTCAGCATGCGGCGATGATTCTGATGCAGCTTGGCCGCAGGACGAAGCCGATCGAGATTTACGCTCACGACGCGGACCCGGAGGCCTTCGCAACGCTCGCTTACGGAGAGTACATGCATTCGCATGTCATTGCGGCAGGAGATACGCTTGCACTGGGCGATCTGACCTGGACCTTCGGGCATACGACCCATCCCGTTCCGTGCCTGTCCATGCGGATTGAGCATGGGGGACAGACGCTCGTGTTTACGGCGGATACCGCTTGGAACGACGATTTGGTGCGAATCGGCCGGAACGCGGACCTGCTGCTTTGCGAAAGCAATCTGTACAACGAATACTTCGGCAAAATCGGCGGCCATCTGACCGCCGGTGAAGCGGGAAGGCTCGCCTTGCAGTGCGGAGCGAAGCGGCTCGTGCTGACGCATCTTCCCCAATACGGCGATCTCGGCCAGCTTGTGAGGGAAGCGCAAGAGACATATTCAGGACCGATTGATCTCGCCCGAACGGGCGATCAATACCGGCTGTAGAACAGCCGGAAGAAATAAAAACAACGGATAGAAAAGAGGAGAAACCATGCTAACCGAAAGATTGCGAAGGCCCCCCCTGCTGCTTGCCGCTCTGCTGCTGTCCGTCACCGTCCTGTCCGCCTGCGGCTCGGGCGGCCCGGCGAAGACGCCTGCGACCGGCGCCGAAGCTGCTGCCAAAGAACCCGTGCAGGGCGGCAGCGTCGTCGTCGCCGTTCCGCAGGACCCGGATTATCTCGACCCGCATCTGGCCGTTGCTTCAGGGACGCAGGAGATGATGTTCAACGTGTTCGAAGGCCTGCTGAAGCCTAACGAAAAAGGGGAACTGCAGCCCGCGGTCGCACGGGAATACAAGGTTTCTCCCGACGGACTGACGTATACGTTCACGCTGCGCGACGGCGTCAAGTTCCATAACGGCAAGATGGTGGCGGCCGAGGACGTGAAGTTTTCATACGAACGGCTGATGGGCAAGGATACGGGCAAGCCGCTCTCCAGCGCCTTTGCGAACGTCGAAGCCGTCGATACGCCAGATGCCAAGACGGTTACCGTCAAGCTGAAAAAGAACGACGTCTCGTTTATGAGCAATTTCACGGCCGCTATTTTGCCGAAGGGATACGACACCCAGAATAAAGCGCCGGTCGGCACCGGGCCGTTCAAATTCGTCGAGTTCCAGCCGAACCAGAAGCTCGTCATCGAGAAGAACAAAGATTATTATGTCAAAGGCGTGCCTTACCTCGACAAGGTCGAGTTCCGCATTATGCCGGACGCCGAAGCTTCGCTTCTCGCTTTGAAATCCGGAGACATTGACATGTACCCGCGAATCGGCAACGAGCGTATCGCCGAGCTGGGGGATCAATTCCGCTATGTGGAAGGCATGCAAAACATGGTCCAGCTCATGACAATGAATATCGCCCGCAAGCCGTTCGACGACCAGCGCGTGCGTCAGGCGGTCAATTACGCCGTGGACCTCGATGAAATTATTAAAGTCGTGGTCGACGGCAAAGGAACGAAGCTTGGTTCCAACATGAGCCCGGTCATGCAGAAATATTTTCAGGAAGGCCTGGAATCGACCTACAACGTGAACGTGGACAAAGCGAAAACCATGCTGGCCGAGGCGGGGCTGAAGGACGGCTTCAGCACAACGATTTCGGTGCCGTCCAACTACAAGTTTCATGTCGATACCGCGCAGGTCGTTGCGCAGCAGCTCGCTAAGGTCGGCATCACCGCCAAAATCGAAATGGTCGAATGGGCCGTCTGGCTGGACCGGATCTACAAAGGCCGCGACTACGATATGACGATCATCGGGCTGACGGGCAAGCTTGATCCGCATGAGGTGCTGGTGCGCTACGCGTCGGACTACAAGTCGAACTTCTACAACTATAACAACCCGGAATACGACAAGCTGATCAAGGCGGCTCAAATCGAGCTGGACGACGCCAAACGGGCGCAGCTCTATAAAGACGCGCAAAAACTATTGACCAAAGACGCCGTCGCCGTCTACATCATGGACCCGAACTTCACCGTAGCGATGAAAAAAGAGCTGGACGGCTACAAGCTGTACCCGATTTACGTGCAGGATATGTCCACGATTCACCGCGTGAAGTAACAGGAAGCTGGGCTAATTATGAGTTAAGCGAGCGGATTACACTGAAGAACGGTCCGCTCGCGCGGCATCTCGAATAAATCGCCCACTTTTTTAGGAAAGGAGAGACAGCGACGTGACGTATGCATGGCGAAGAGCCTTTACGCTCGTGCTGACGGTGCTGCTGGTCCTGATGATGACCTTTGCCGTCTTTCGGATCATTCCGGGAAATCCGGCTCTGACCATTCTCGGTATGGAGGCGGACGAGGCGCAGGTGGCTGCGCTTGAAGCGAAGCTGGGCACCGACCGTCCGCTCGGAGAGCAATTTGCGAGCTGGCTCGGAGGCGTTGTATCGGGCGATCTTGGCGAATCGCTCAAGTTTTCCAGGCCGGTCGGGGAGCTGATTTTGGACCGGCTGCCGGTGACGGCATCGCTCGCGGTGCTGTCCATGGCGATAACGATCGTCATCGCCGTGCCGCTGGGCATTGCGGCGGCCAAGTCCCAGCGCCGGGCATCCGGCTGGTGGATTTCGCTGCTCAGTCAGCTCGGACTGGCCGTTCCGTCGTTCTGGCTCGGCATTTTGCTCGTGCTGCTGTTCGCCTTGACCTTCCGCTGGTTTCCGGCCGGAGGCTACGTCCGTTGGTCGGAATCGCCGCTGGAGGCGCTGCGCTCCTTGTTCCTGCCTGCGCTGGCCGTGGCGATCCCGCAGGTCGCCGTCGTGGTGCGCTACCTGCGGACGACGATGCTGGAGCAGCTCAAGCAGGACTACGTCCGGACCGGCTACAGCAAGGGGCTAAGAGAACGAGCAGTGCTGTACAAGCATGTGCTGAAAAACGCGCTCATCCCCGTCGTCACGGTGATGGGGATGATTTTTGCCGACGTGCTGGGCGGCAGTCTGGTGGTGGAGCAGGTATTTGCGCTGCCGGGGCTCGGGCGGCTGCTTGTTTCCTCGATCGGCGCCCGCGATTTTCCGCTTGTGCAGGGGATGATTTTATTTACGGCCGTAACGGTCATTGCGATCAATTTTGCCGTCGATATGCTGTACCGGGTGCTGGACCCGAGAATTCGGTTGAAGTAGGAGAAGAGCGGCATGACACGAAATCGGAACGTTCATTTGCTCGTGGGGGGCGCGTTGGTCGGTGCGATGCTGGCGCTCATGCTGGTTAGCTGGCTGTATGTTCCTTACGACGTCAATAGCATGAATCCGGCCGGACGGTTTCTTGCTCCCGGGGCGAAGCACCTGCTCGGGACGGACAATTTCGGGCGGGATATTTTAAGCCGGGTGATGACGGCTTCCCGGACCGCCTTTCAGGTCGGCTTCCTGACCGTTCTGATCGGCGCGGCCGGGGGGCTGCTCGTTGGAGCTGCCGCCGGCTATGCCGGCGGCTGGCTGGACGAAGTGCTGATGCGGCTGATGGACGCGATGATGGCGTTCCCTGGGTTGCTGCTGGCGCTCATGCTGGTGGCGGTGTTTCAGCCGAACTTGAACAATACCATTCTGGCGATTGGCCTGATGGCTGTGCCCGGGTTTGCCCGCATCGTCCGCAGCGGGTTCGTGCAGTACAAGGAGATGGATTTTGTGAAGGCGGCGCGCGGCATCGGGGCCGGTCCGCTCGCCATCGTGTTCCGCCACATTTTCCCGAACATCCTGTCGCCGTTCATCGTGGCGGCCACGATGAGCTTCTCGGGGGCGATTCTTGCGGAAGCGGGGCTGAGCTATCTCGGGCTCGGTATTCAGCCTCCCGACCCGAGCTGGGGGCGCATGTTGAACGAGGCCCAGAGCTACATCGCGAAAGCGCCTTGGTATACACTGGCGCCGGGACTTATGATCACGATGACCGTGCTCGGCTTCAATCTGCTCGGCGACGGGCTGCGCGATTGGAACGACCCGAAACGATGAAAGGGGAACGAACCATGGCCAGAGGAAAAGAAACGCCTCTCTTGAGGCTGGACGAGCTGCATATCGAGCTTCCGACTCGTCAGGGCATGCGCTCTGTGCTCGAAGGGGTATCTCTGTCGGTCGGGCGGGGGGAAATCGTCGGCATCGTGGGAGAATCGGGCTGCGGTAAAAGCATCACGGCTCAAGCCGTGATGGGACTGCTGCCCGCCGGCGGCCGCATTGCGGGCGGGGCGATCGACTACGACGGCGCCGAGCTGACACGGTTGTCGCCGGAGGCGATGCGCAGACTGCGCGGCAGGGAGATCGCGATGGTGTTCCAGGACCCGATGACCTCGCTCAATCCGGTATTTACGGTCGGAGAGCAGCTGATGGAAGGGCCGCGTTTGCACTTGGCGATGTCCCGCAAAGACGCGTATAATCATAGCGTAAGCATGCTGGAAAAAGTTGGGCTGTCCCGCGCGGAGCAGTTGATGCGCGAATATCCCCACCGGCTTTCCGGCGGGATGCGGCAGCGGGTCATGATTGCGATGGCGCTGGCGTGCCGTCCGAAGCTGCTGATCGCCGATGAGCCAACAACGGCGCTCGACGTAACGGTGCAGGCGCAAATTTTGGAGCTGCTGCGGGACTTGAACCGGACGGAGGGCACGTCGGTGCTGATGATCTCGCACGACCTCGGCGTCATCTCGGAAATGTGCAGCCGCGTGTCCGTCATGTACGCCGGGCAGGTGGCGGAGACGGCCCCGGCAGCGGAGCTGTTCCGCTCATCCGCTCATCCGTACACGGCGGGCTTGCTGCGGTCGATCCCTTCGCCGGACAAGCGAGGCGAGGCGCTGTACGCGATTCCCGGTCGCGTGCCTTCGCCGGAGGAGCGCGCCGGAGGCTGCCCGTTCGCGGCCCGGTGCGACCGCGCCGTTGCGGCCTGCTCCGGCGTTAGGCCGGCGAGCAGCTTGATCGCGGACCGGCACGAGGTCCGCTGCTTGCTTGCCGAGGAAGGGAGGCCGTTCGTTCGTGAGTATCAGCTCGCTTGAACTTAAACCGCTGGTGGCCATCGACCGGCTGACGAAGCGCTACCCGGCCGCCGCCACAGGCTTCGGCAAGCCAAGGGCATGGGTAAACGCTGTGAACGGCGTCTCCTTCCATATCCGCAGCGGCGAGACGCTCGGCCTCGTCGGCGAAAGCGGCTGCGGCAAGTCGACGACCGGACAGCTGCTTGCAAGGCTGATGGAGCCGACCTCCGGGTCCATCCGCTTTCGCGGACGGGAGCTGACCACGCTGCGGGGCCGCGAAATACGGGAAATGCGGAAGCACATTCAGTTGATCTTTCAAGACCCGTACGCGTCGCTCAATCCGCGGCATACGATCGGCTCGATCCTGGAGGAGCCGCTTCGCGTCCACCGGATCGGATCGCTTGCCGAGCGCAGGCAGCAGGCCCGCGACATGCTGGAGACGGTAGGGCTGGACCGCAGCTACGCCGACCGGTACCCCCACGAATTGAGCGGAGGCCAGCGACAGCGCATCGGCATCGCCCGGGCGCTTATGCTGCGTCCTTCATTCATCGTGGCAGACGAGCCGGTGTCCGCGCTCGACGTGTCGGTGCAGTCGCAAATTTTGAATCTGCTCAAGGAACTGCAGCGGCGCTTCGCGCTGACGACGTTGTTCGTCTCGCACGATCTCAACGTCGTGCAGTATATGAGCGACCGGGTCGCCGTCATGTATCTGGGCACGCTTGTTGAGCTCGCGCCGGCTGAAACCTTGTTTCGCGGCGCGGCACATCCGTACACGCGGGCGCTGATCTCGGCGATCCCGTCCATCCGTGCCGGAGAGCGGCGCGAACGCATCGTGCTCCGCGGCGAAGTGCCGAGTCCGCTTCATCCGCCAGCGGGCTGCCCGTTTCACACGCGCTGTCCGCAGGCGGTGGCGGAATGCGCCCTCGTGCTGCCGGACTGGAAGCCCGTCGGCCCGGACCATTACGCGCGCTGCCTGCTGATTTAAGCGGCATTCGCATCGGAGCGGCGGGGCGCAGCTTGCAGAAGCCGCCATCGCCATCCGATCCGCTCAAGCCTACAGGAGAACGAGGAGGGAACCGTTTTGAACATCGGCATTTTGTCGGATTTGCATATCGATACCAATAATCCCGGCTGCTCTGTTTCGGTCGAGGACGCGCTCTGCGAAGCAGCGCTTGCGCAGAAGGTAGATCTGCTGCTGATCGGCGGAGACATCTCCAACGACAGCGCCACGACGCTGAAGACGCTTAGGTACATCCGGGAACGGCTGTCCATTCCGTGCTTGTTCGTTCCGGGCAATCATGATCTGTGGAACATCCATAATCCGGAACGTACGGCTTGGGATTCGTACCGCGAGCTGCAGGCGTTCGAAGGGAACCTCGCGAACGGCGCCTGCATGATCAATGAAGAATGGGCCGTCGTCGGAGATATCGGCTGGTACGATTACTCGTTCGGCGCAGACCGCTACACGAAGGAGGAGTTTGACCGGATGTCGCTCGGCGAGCGGACATGGCAGGACAGCCTATTCGCCCGGTGGGACCGGCCGACGACGGAGGTCTGCGATTATTTCGTGCAGAAGCTGGGCAAACAATTAAGCGCGCTTCGGGACAAGAAGGTCATCGTGATGACCCACGTCCTGCCGCACCGTTATTTTACCGTCCCGAACGCCGGTGAGGTGTGGGGCTATTTTAACGCCTTTCTCGGAAGCGAGCAGTACGGGAAGCTGATCGAATCGTACGCCTCCTCCGTGAAGCTGGCCGTCTGCGGCCATGTGCATTACCGGAAGCGGCAAACCTTCGGCGGCACGCTGTACGTATGCAGCTGTCTCGGCTATACCCGGGAATGGTCGAATCCGGGGGATGCGCAGACCGAGGTTGCGAAGGCATTGTCCGTCATCGAGCTGGCCTCTCTTGAGGATCTTAGCACGCTGAATGCATAATTGATCCGTCCATTTTACAAAAGAAGCACTTCTTACGGCGAAAGCGGTCGGAGGCGCTTCTTTTTTCGTTCTTCCGGAATAAGATGCAGTACGCTTCGGGTACTACGCGAAGTTAGTACTACCCGCTTTGTCGAATCCGCGTACAATATGGTTTAAGACCAAGTGCTAGGAACTAATCGCAAAAAACACAAGGCACCGACGGAGGGAATGGCTATGGTATTGGTAAAATGGTTGGCCCGAATCGTACTCAACCTGTTCTTTCAAGCGAGATTCAGCGGTTTGGAAAAGCTCGACTTCCGCAAACCGACCATTCTGATTCCGAATCATCTGTCGCTGATCGACGCGGCGTTGCTCGCTACGAGGCTGCCGGAGGAAGTGACGTTCGTCGTGAACACGCGCATTGCCAAGCGGTTCGCCCCGTTGATTCGGCTGCGCAAGCATATTGCCGTCGATCCGATGAATCCGTACTCCGTGAAGCAGATGGTCAAGACGGTGCAGAAAGGGGCCCCGCTCCTCGTATTCCCGGAAGGACGCATCAATACCGCGAGCGGCGGCTCGCTGATGAAAATATATAGCGGCGTTGGCTACATTGCGCTCCGCACGGGTGCGACGCTGTACCCGATTGCCTTGAACGGCCCGGAACGGTCGAAATTTTCTTACCTGAAGCATAAAATCCGGCAGGTATGGTTTCTTAAAGTCACCGTGCAGATCGGCGATCCGTTTACCTTGGATTACGACCGCAGCCAGTCGATGAAATCGCAAAAGGAACGCGCCGCGGCACAAATCCAGAAGAAGCTGGAGGCCGAGCTGGTGAGCAGCCGGGTGAAGACCAGGATCAACCTGTTCAACGAACTGCTGACCGCCGCCAACCATCACGGGTACAACTTCCCGGTGTGCGAGGATATAAGCCAGACGTTTACTTACAAAAAGCTGCTGACCGCTTCTTACGTCTTTGCCAGAAAGCTTGCGGCCGAGCTGAAAGACGAGCCGGGCGTCGCCGTCCTGCTGCCGAATTCCGCCGCCCATCTGCTTGTTTTGTTCGCACTGTTCAAGCTTGACAAACGGCCGGCGATCCTCAACTTTTCGGCCGGGGAAAATAACATGCGCATTGCCTGCGAAACCGCTTCCGTCCGTACGATTCTGACTTCCAGACAGTTTGTCGACAAAGGAAAGCTGATGCCGGTAATGGAAAGTCTTGGTCAAAGGTACCGCGTGCTGTATTTGGAAGACATGAAGGACACGCTCCGTGTGAGCGATAAGCTGTCCGGCTTCGCAGATTTTCTGCTCAAGCGGAAGGCGGCGGTGAACAATACCGAGATCGTGCTTTTTACCTCCGGCAGTGAAAGCGTCCCGAAAGGGGTCGTACTGGACCATGCGAACCTGTATGCGAACATGCAGCAGACGCGTACGGTAATGGACATTAATGCCCGGGACGTCTTTTTCAACGCAATGCCGATGTTCCACAGCCTCGGGCTGCTGGTGACGGTGCTTCCGGTGCTGAACGGCGTAAAGGTGTTTCTGTACCCGAGCCCGCTCCATTACAAGGTCATTCCGGAGCTGGCCTACGATCGAAATGCGACGTTTCTGTTCGGCACCTCGACGTTTCTGGCGGCGTACGGTAAAGCGGCGCATCCGTACGATTTTCAATCGCTTCGCTGCATAATCGCCGGAGCCGAGAAGCTGAAGGACGAAGTCCGGCAGCTGTGGGTCGACAAGTTCCATGTGTGCCCAGTGGAAGGCTACGGCACGACGGAAGCGTCACCGGTCGTGGCGATGAACACCCGGATGTGGCACCGCAAAGGCACGGTCGGCCAACTGCTTCCGGGCATCGCATATAAGCTGGAGCCGGTGCCGGGGTTGGAAGGCGGAAAGCTGCTGATTCAGGGCCCGAACTTAATGAAGGGTTACCTGCTTCACGAAGAGGGCTTCAAGCCGTGCCCCGAATGGTACGATACCGGAGACGTGGTGAAGCTCGACGAGGACGGCTTCGTGACGATCGTGAGCCGGGTGAAGCGGTTCGCGAAGATCGGCGGCGAGATGGTGTCCTTGAACCAAGTGGAAGAGATGGCGGCAAGCTGCTACCGGGACGCGAACGTAGCCGCAGTCAGCGTGTCGGACAGCCGCAAAGGCGAGCGCATCATTCTGTTCGTGACGCAAGAAGAGCATCAGATTCAGACGATCAAGCAATTCGTAAAGGATCACGGGCATTCTCAACTCATGACCCCGTCCAAGCTGGTGCGGGTCGAGAAGCTGCCGCTTCTGGGCAGCGGCAAGCCGGATTATGTGGCACTCAAAAAGCTGGCCGAAGAGCCGGCGGCAGACGAAGGGGCGAACGCCGTATGAACCTATGGAAAAAACTCAGACTCAAGCCGATCTATGCGCTGCTCGTCTCGCAATTTTGGAGCGCGTTCGCCGATAACGCCATTTTGTTCGCGATCATAGAGATGCTGCGGGCCAAGGCGTATCCCGAATCGTATATCGGCAACGTGCAGCAAGCCTTTTTGTTCGCTTACGTCGTTCTGGCGCCGTTCGTCGGCAGCTTCGCGGATAAGCATCCGAAGTCGGTCGTGCTGCTGATCGGCAACGCGCTGAAAGCGCTTGGGATCATCGGGCTGCTGCTCGGTCTCGAGCCTGCCTTAAGCTACGCCGTAATCGGAATCGGCGCGGCCGTGTACAGTCCGGCGAAGTACGGCATCCTCGGCGAAATTTTGAGCCGATCCGCGACGGACGCGAAGCAGCTCGATTCCGAGTTGCTCAAGGCGAATGCCAAGATCGAAGGCTATACGATCATCGCCATTCTGGCCGGTACGGTGGGCGGAGGCATTCTGGCGAAGCAGTCGCTGACGGTGTGCATCGTCGCCTGCCTGCTGCTGTACGTGACCGCGCTGCTTTTGTCGCTTTCGATTCCGCGGGTGGCGGGGAACCCGAACATTCATTACGTTAAGGATTCGATCTTGTTCTTCAAAGATATCGCCCGGCTGTTCCGGGACCGGACGGCCCGCTATTGCCTGATCGGCACTGGCTCGTTCTGGTTGACGTCGTCGGTGATTCGCGTGGCAGTCATCGCCTGGATTCCGCTCCATCTCGGCATTCACGGGGTCGATCAGATTTCGATGCTGATTGCGGTTACGGCGATCGGCATTATGGCCGGAGCCCTGGCTGCTCCCAAGCTGATCCCGGCGCACAAGTATTTGAACTCTTATCTGTACGGCGTCGTGATGGTGGTGCTCATTTTCGTTTTCCCGATGCTGAGCAATTTGTACGTGACAGTGTTCATATTACTAGCGGTCGGTTTTGCCGGCGGCGTCTACGTCGTACCGCTGAACTCGGTGCTGCAGAAGGTAGGCAATCCGAAGATCGGCGCAGGCAAAACGATTGCCGTACAAAATTTGTTCGAAAACATCCTGATGTTCGCGGGCGTGCGGGCGTATACGCAGGCGACCGCTGCGGGAACAAGCGTGGAGACGTCGATCTATGGCGTCGGGCTAGTGCTGGCGCTGTTCGTGCTGTATCTGGTGTTCCAGGCCGTCATGCTGAAGCGGAAAAACGCCGAAGTTGCCGGTTCCCGCGTGTGATCGTTCGCGCTTCAAAGCAAAGACCGGACTCCGCCGCCTGGCAGGATCCGGTCTTAATTGCGCTTAGCGTCCCGGCAGCGGGGCCGAGCCGTACGGGTAAGTATATTGAAGCGGTTCGTCGAACGTGATGTAATCGAGGTTGACCATCAGCAGCAAAAAGCGCATGCCGGTTTTGGGGTCGCTTATGATGATGTGGTCGCGGCCGGCGGCTTCCAGACGCCCTTTGAAAATTTTGGCGTTCCACTGGGTGTTGTTCTCGTACGTCATATACAGCGTAGCGATTTTGCCCAAATTGAGCCGCAAAATATTTTCGATGAAGGACTGCTCCATCGGCAGCTGCCCTGGGGTGGTTGGCGCGGCCGCCGTCGGCACCGGCTGTCCTGTAGCGGTAATCGAAGAGCCTGCCGGAATCATCGGCGTCACCGATTGCGCAGTAGGCTGGCCGTAGCTGGGGTAACCGGCGCCGTAAGGAGTCGGTACTGCTTTGGTCGGATTGCTATACATCGCTTATAAATCCTCCTTCAAACTTCGCTTGATTTGGTTTCGACTGGGCTGGAGCACACCATTCATACTATGGTGTGGGCGAATGTTTGGTGACGGATTTTTTTATGGGAAGTACGCGGATGCAAAAAGAGCCCTCGATTTACAAGGGCTCTTCCCGAACTAAAAATCAATATGATCCGGGTCCGGACCGAAGCGGCGGTCTTGGTTCAGGCCGTCCAGACGCGCTATATCCTCGTCGGACAAGGTGAAGTCGAAGACGTCGATGTTCTCGCGGATGCGGCTTTCGCGAATGGACTTCGGAATGGTGACCACCCCGTGCTGCAAATCCCAACGGAGAATGATTTGCGCCGGCGTTTTGCCGTATTTGTCCGCAAGCTCGCTCAACAGCGGCAGATCGAGATTACCCTGCATCAGCGGACTCCAAGCTTCGAGCTGGATTTTGTGTTCCTTGCAGAACGTCCGCAGCTCCTGCTGAATCAGGAGCGGATGGAATTCGACTTGGTTAACCGCAGGAACGATTTCGCTATCCTGCAGCAAATCCTCCAGATGGTGCACTTTGAAATTGCTGACGCCGATCGCCCGGACGACTCCGTCTTTATACAGCTTTTCGAGCGCTTTCCACGTTTCCTTATATTTGCCCTTCACCGGCCAGTGAATGAGGTATAGGTCGATGACCTCGAGCTGCAGCTTCCGCCGGCTTTCCTCGAAAGCCCGAAGCGTACTGTCATAGCCTTGATCTGCGTTCCATACTTTCGTCGTGACGAACAACTGGTCGCGCGGAATGCTGCTGGCTTGAATCGCTTGGCCTACCCCAGCTTCGTTGCCGTAGACGGCAGCCGTATCGATGGAGCGGTAACCGGCTTCCAACGCATGCTTCACGGCTTGGACGACCTCGTCGCCTTCCTTGGTTTTCCAGACGCCCAGTCCGAGCGATGGCATGCGGACGCCGTTGTTCAACACCGTAGTGTCGCTGTTTCGCTGAATCTCGGTCATGTTCAATTCCCTCCCTGGACAAATTTCATTCCATCTCATGATAACACAAACGGCTGCGGAACGAAAAATTGCGGTCCGGATCTCGTGGGATGAATGAGGCTGATGAATAACCACTATAATGAAGTAGAAAAGCTGATCTTTAGCGCCAGACAGCGGGTGGAGCCGCAGCTTGAGACGCCGCGTTCCATGGCCCGCTGGGATCTTTATACGCATCTGGGGACGCTGTATCTGTTCTCCGACCGGGTTGACGCACGGCTTGTGGAAAGGGCTGCGCGAGCGGCTGAACGGCTTTGTTCCCGCTTCTGCGGCCGATTCGGAGCTTTACTATGGCGTATGCTTGACGTACAAGCACGGGCTTGCCGTTTCGTCCTCGGCTATCGTATCGGGGATGTCCAAGAGCAGCTGGACGCAGCTTGGCGTTATATCCGTACGGAAGCGTTCGGCAAGGAAGTGTTGAGGGTTCCCAAGTAATTCCAGTCAATGTCTCTGGTCTTAGACGGAAAAAGCCGGGGCTCGCCGCCCCTTGTATTTTCCGATGTTATTCCAGAAAATATGCGCGGTGCATGTCCGGCGTCTCCAAGCACACAACCGCTCTCGTCCCTTGCTGGGGGATTCGACAATATTTTGAACAACGCCATCCTTTGTTGTCAAAAGGTTCGCAGGTTGTTATGATAAAGAGGATCTTTTCAAGAGTGAAGGATATCACAGTCGTTTTTGAATTCTTCACACAAGGGGGTTGCATAGAGGTGGAAAAACAGGCAGGCTTGGGGATGGGTGTAGAGACGACAAATATTGAAGCGGATGCCGCTGTCAACCCGTCGGCTACGTGGAGAGATTTTGTGAATCTCGCCAAACCCGGCATTTTATTTTCCAACGCGATTACGGCATTTGGCGGCTTTTGGGTCGCTTCAGGCTGGCATATCCAGTGGGATAAATTGATATATATGCTGCTCGGGAGCGTGTTGGTCATGGCGTCCGGCTGCGTGCTGAATAACTATTTGGACCGGGACATGGACAAGAAAATGACCCGGACGCAAAAGCGCGCTACCGCAGTGGGCAGCATTGCTCCGCAGACCGTGCTATGGTATGGCATCGTACTCGGCGTTGTTGGCCTTGCGGTGCTGTGGTTCTTGACGAATCCACTTACCGCCCTGCTAAGTTTACTCGGTTTGTTCATTTACGTATGGATTTATACCGCATGGTTTAAGCGTTCATCCGTATGGAGCACGTTCGTCGGCAGCTTTTCCGGCGCGATGCCTACGCTGCTTGGCTATTGTGCCGTTCAGGGACAGATCGATGCCGCGGGACTTATTCTGTACGGCATTATGTTTCTGTGGCAGCCGCCGCACTTCTGGGCGCTTGGCATTCGCCGCGTGGAAGAATACCGCGCAGCCGGCTTCCCGCTTCTGCCGGTAGTCAAAGGAACGTACATTACCAAGATGGCGATGATTCGTTATATCGTACTGCTCGTGCCCGTTTCGCTTTTGCTGTACTGGCTTGGTTTCGTAGGAGAGCTCTACTTTTTCGCAGCTACGATCATGGGCTTGTACTGGGCGTTCTTGAGCCTCAAAGGGTTCAAAGCGGAAGACGAAGTGCAATGGGCCAAAAAAATGTTTATTTACTCCATTAACTATTTGACCTTGTTGTATATCATCATGGTCATCAGCACCACTCCTTTACCTTAAGGTATTCGCGAACGGTGCAGCACGGTGGAAGACAGTCCCTTGGCTCCAGCCTTGGGATTTATTTTTTGGACAATGGGAAGGTGAGCGATGAAATGCAGAAAACCGGTTTTAAAATCGTTGTCATGGTGCTGTTGCTTGGTTTGATCGCAACATTGGCCTATATGGTTATGAAAGGTTCGGAGAAAAAAATCGGGGTGCTCAAGAAGGCGCCGGATTTCAAGCTGGAAAACTTGGATGGCAAGACAGTAACTTTAGCTGATACGGCAGGAAAAGCAAAGCTGGTATATTTCTATTTTTCGCATTGCCCTGACGTCTGTCCGCCGACGACCTTTAACCTGTCTAAAATTCAGGACGTCTTGGTGAAAAAGGGCGTGTTCGGCACAAAGACGGCGCTTCTTTCCATCACCTTCGATCCGACGCGGGATACGCCTGAACGGCTCAAGGAATTTTCCGGGCGTTATCATCCGGATTATAAGGGCTGGTACTTCCTGCGCGGCGATGAGGCCTATACGGCGGACCTTGCCAAGAAGTTCGACGTCCTCGTAACCAAAGACCCGAAAACCGGCAATTTTACGCATACAAACTTATTTTTACTGGTCGACGGTAAAGGTAACGTACGGACCTACTATTCAGGTAACGACGAAAATATAGATATCGAAGGAATCGCAAACGATTTGATTCAAGTTAGCAAGGAATCCTAGGCAAGCGGCTAAGGCACCTTATTGACATGACTTATTTTACGCACATCCTGCTCAATAATGTCATTCCGCTGATCATCATGATTGCGATAGGCGTCATTTTGTACCGGGCATTCAAGCTCGATATCAGGACGCTTTCCAAATTAAATTTTTACTTATTCTCCCCGGCGCTCGTCTTCAAAATGCTGTATGAATCGTCGCTCTCGCTGTCTGTTCTCGGACAAACGCTGCTGTTTTTCGTCCTGTTTTTTGCCGCGATGTTTCTTTTGATGGAAATCGTGATCCGTCTACGGGGTTATAAGGGCGGCATGATCCCGGCGATGCGAAATAGCGTTATTTTTTACAACAGTGCGAATTATGCGATTCCGCTTAACCAGCTCGTGTTTGTCGGGGACGCGTTCACCTTGTCGATTCAGATCATCATTATGATGATGCAGAGTCTGCTGCCGAACACATACGGCATATATGCCGTTAATGCTTCCAAGCGCAACGACATGAAGCAGACGCTCCGCACGATACTGACGCTGCCGGTTATCTACATCATTCCGATCGCGTTTTTGATGAAGGGGCTGGACATTCCTATTCCGGGACCGGTGTATGCTCCAATCAAATATGTATCGGACGCGTTTATTGCAACCGCTCTGTTGACGCTCGGGGTACAATTGGGAAGCATGAAATGGACGTTCAACCTGACGGATGTCATGCTATCGAACGTGCTGAGACTCTGTGTGGGCCCGGCTGTCGGCTTTCTGATCGTCCTGCTAATGGGGATCGAAGGGGTCATGGCGCAGGCTCTTGTGCTGTCCTGCGCGGTTCCGACGTCGCTAAGCAGCGTGCTCATCGCCGTCGAGTACGACAATGAACCGGAATTTTCGTCGCAGGCGGTGTTTTCCTCAACGATATTCAGCATTTTTACGGTGACGCTGGTTATTTATTTGATAAAATTTATAGGTTAGAACTTTTCAAAGGTCGGGATCATCGGGGGATAAATAATAAACTCCTCCAGCCCGGCCTTTTCCAATTGCTGAATAAGGTACTCGTCCGGTGTGCCTTCCACACCGGCATAGCCGCGCCGTGTATACATTTGTTCAGCATCCGGAAACATGTCCCGGAGAATGGCGCGTATTTTTTTGCCCGAGGGGTCATTGTCTGTAAATAAGTACACGTCGCGTGTTCCGATCTTCTTCTTCAACTCTTCCAAACGATCCGTATTCAGTGATCCGAAGGTACAAACGATGATGATGTCCTCTGTCAGCAGGCGGCGAAGCCTGGTTTTGTCGTTTTTTCCTTCCACAATGATGGCTATTGACATCGACTGCCTCCGTTCCTGCAATGAATTTCTTTCTTGTAGTATATCTTCTTTTACTGTCCGTTCCAATCCCTTCGTGTATGTATTTCCCAGGAAATGTCGGAGTTGGATACAGAAAACCCGCCGACTGTAATGGACGGCGGGGCAATCTTAGGGAAACTAAGGCCAATCAGTTTACCTCACAAATGTCTTTCCTTTTGATACAAAAAAAGCTAAAAATTCAGAAAAGCTATTGGCAACAACCTCGTATTCCTGATTATCTTCGTATTCATGCTGCAAAAATAGTACTTTTCCAAAGCTGCTATCTTCCAATGACAAAACATAAGTATGTCCGTATTCATCCCCGGCGAACGGTATCTTTTTTCCAAAGTGAATACCTTGTTTTGCTAAACTTCTAATCGCCGTTCGATAGAAAATCCGTATTTTATCGGGAAAAACAAATAACAACATTCATCTGGAACAGATTAATTTCCATTATGTTCCAAGCAATAGGACTTAAACTCTACTGGCAAGTTTGTATCTAAAGTCTTCTCTAATTTATCAAAGTCTAGTTCAGTAAGCTCTTGGATCGGCTCTTGACTGTATTTTCTGACAAACGCCATATATTCGTTAAAATCCATATTGTCACCTTTACTTTACAAGCTTCTTACCGAAGCCCTTTCGAGGAAGATGCATTCGTTAACAAAAGGGCCGCTGCCCTTGTCTGCGAGAGACAAAAGAAACGGCCCAAGTTCGTGGAGAGTGGTTCATGATGTGTTAGCAATTAGTTGTTGATGAAGCTTGCTTTGGAGAGCAGGCGTTTCAGCATGGTTGCGGATTGTGCGCGAGTCGCCGTATCGCGGGCGCCCAACGTGTCGTCCGTCATGCCGTCGATGATGCCTGCGTCAATCGCAGCGGCGATTTCGTTCTTCGCCCATACGATTTTGCTTGCGTCTTTGAATTTCGCCAACAGCTGAGTTTGTTTATCAGCCGAGACGTCCGGTTTCGCACCGGCATAGTTCAGAGCGCGTACGACCATAGCCGCCAGCTCTTCGCGGTTGATCGTAGCGTTCGGACGGAACGTTCCGTCTTCGTAGCCGTCAACCAGCTTCGCATTGGCTGCTGCTGCTACAACGCTTGCGTACCAATCGCTAGCTGCAACGTCTTTAAACGTGCTGCTGCCGCTATTCGTATCCAGACCCAGTGCGCGAACAACCAGTGCTGCGAATTCCGCACGGGTGATATTGCGCTCCGGCTGGAATGTTGTGTCGGTTACCCCGTCAACGACAAGTTTGTTAGCCAGCAGTTTGATGTAGCTTTCAGCCCAGTGGCCGTTGATGTCAGAGAAGGTTTTATCCAACTCGATCACGGCATAGATGCTGCTGCCGTTGCGTTTCAAGGTTGCTTCGCCTTTACCATCCGTCGAAGAAGAGAAGACAGCAGGCACAAAGCTCAGTTTGCCCGTTGTCGGGTTGTACAGAACACCAGTCGCTTTGGACGAATCGACAGCTTTGCTCAGCGGAAGAATCCGGCTGATGTAATTGTTGCCGAGGTCCAGAGCAGCGGTTTGCTGATCTTTGCCAAGGCCGACGATATCGAAATCGACAGCATTGCTGGCTACCGTACCGCCAAGCGCTTTAGCAGCCTTGTCTACGCCGTCCTTCGTCGTATCGTTTGCTTTCGCGATGGTTACTTTCAGTTTCAGCTCATCTGTCGTTACCGACAGTTTGCTGGCCAAGTCTTGCAGCTTCAGCGCGTTGAGCGGAATGATGTACGAGCCGTTGTCGTTAACGATGACCAGTACCTTCTTGGAATCCGTTACATAATTGACAAGCGCTTTAGCCGGAATCAGAGCGATGTCGCCGCTCAGCTTCAGCGTCACTTTGTCGCGGTCCTTGAACGAATTTTTCAGTTGGTCGGCATCAACGGAACCGTCAGAGTTCACGTAGATCGTTTCCGAGCCCCAGATTCCGCCGCCACCGCCGCCACCGGAGCAGCAACCGCCACCGCCAGAGTTACCGCCGGTTCCTTTATCACGATTTACCTGTTCGTAAACAGCCCCGGTTACTTTATTGCCGTTTACGTACAAGCCATGCAGATAAACGAAATCGTACACTCCGGCCGTTACCGTAAATGGTTTGTAAATATACAGCTTGTTGACTTCATCATACGTATCATACGTAACATTGGTTACAGCTACCCGGTTTCCGCTCGGATCGTAAGCATACACCTGAGCGTTTACGTCGTATACGTCGGAGTATACGACACCAGTCACCGTATCGTTGCTGTACTTCAAATCTTTGAATCCCGTAGCGGCAAACGCCAACACAGGAACCAAAACAGAGATGATAAGCATCAGTACGGTCACTTGTGCTGTCTTTTTAAGCACAGCAGGTTTCATGCAGGGTTCACTCCTATCTTTCTTGACGAATATTGGATTATTGCTATTGCGTTGAACAGGTTTCCTGGACAAATGCATTTTCACCTCCTTCGGCCAATAATCGATATCATTTAGATGTTTTCGAATCGGACAGAGTTGTTTATGTCCGTCGCGCCAATGGAAGAATGATCCATTACAGCAGCCCTTTGAACATTACCCAAATCTGCCCGCAGTGAAACATCTCGGCATCTTAAACGGCAGAGAGCGAAGTAAAGTTGCGTTCCGAACTGTTTATTGATACTTTTGGACTATTAATTTATGACTAAATTCCTATAAATCAACTGAGCTGGGAATTTCATTCCATATGAAAAAGCCAAATACCATTTGACATCCGGACGGCTAAAATATTTCCTATTTTCAAAATCGTTTCAAACTCGCACGGGAGCGGTGAACGAACGGGGCGGCAGCAGAGCGAGCGCAAGCATAAGGCAGAGAAACGCGAGAAAATACGGTGATACTTGTGTCCGTGTATGCCCGGCGACAATCGGGCCGATAAAGGCGCCGATCGAGTACGAGACCGACAGAATCGAGAAGACGCGTCCATAACGGTCCGCGCGCGTCAGGGCTGCAAGCAGCGATGCGATGGCCGGGAAAATAACCCCCTTGGTCATCCCGATCAAAAACAGCGAAGCGTAGAGCGGCAGCGGCCAATGAACGGACATCCCGAAAAAAATGAACGCCAGTGCAAGACTGCCGAACAGCATCCGGTAAAAAGGGGAAAACCGGTTCAAAAACAATAGGCTTAGCGTCACCAATGACCCCATGGAAATGACGGAAAAGAACACGCCGGAGGTCATGATGGAGCCGCTCGCCTCCTTCATCAACGGAAGCTCGAAAAACAAAATGCCTTGGGAGCAAGAAAGCGCAAGAGGAACAACGAAGAAAAGCCAAGGAACGTTTTCCTGGCCGGAGACCGGTAAATTCCCCTGGGAAGCAGGAGGAAGGGGGGGTTCCCCCGCAATCGCCGCGTTGGCGGGTCGCTCGCTTCGCTTTTCCTTTACCCCGATCCAAGCGAGCAAGCCGGTAAGGATGAGGCCCCATCCGAGAAACGTAAACGATTTGGCAAAGCCAAGCTGTGAGACCAGGTAGGCGCCTGCGGCCGGACTGAGCACGGAAGCAATCGTATGCACCATGCCGTTGCCGGCCATCAGCTTGCTTTGTTGAATTTGGTTTTTAGCGATTTTGGCGAGCAGGGACAAGCAGGCCGGCGATAGAAATGCCAGGACGAAGCCGCTGATCGAACGGATGACGAGCAGCCCCCACGGATCGCTGACACGGGATTGAATTAAGAGCACGATTCCTGCTACAATCAGGCTGAACACAATGAAGCCCTTGCTTCCATAGCGGTCGACGCCGTAGCCTGCGATCAGGTTTCCGGGCAAGTGCGTGATCGAATAGACCCCGAGAATAAGCCCGATGAACGAAGGCGTCGCACCTAGCGACACGGCAAAAGGAGTAAGAATCGGGTATTGGGCATGCAGGTCGAAAATGGCGACGAACATGAACAGATAGAGCCATACGGCGGTTTTCATGAAATCACCTCTTTTCATAATGGGGTTCGTCCGTCCATCGCTACTCTATACGTTTACGTCTGCCGGCAAAGGGATAGTACAAGTATTTTGCAACATGCCGGATCGTTCAGCGTATAAGAAACGCGGGTTCCGGCGGACAAAAGGAGGGATGCCGGATGGAGCTGTTTATCCGAATCGTGCTGGCGGCCGTCTTGCTGTTGGCGCTGTGGAGGCTGTTCGTATCGCTTCGCCGAACCAGGCGAAAAGAAGACAAAGGGGAGGAAATCCAGCGCAAGCTCGCCGAGCTCCGCAAAAAAAGAGATGAAGAGTGACGCGGGGCTGGTGTATGATAAGGGCGCGGAGAACCGCTATCAGGGATTTATATAAGCGATAGGAGACGGACTTTTAGGGAGCGATGGAAGTGGATTTTGTAACGGCTTTTTTATCCGAGCGGTGGTATGTGCTCGTCGGGGCGCTGATCGTGCTGTTTCTCGTCATCAAAGTGGTAAAAACCGTCATCAAATGGGTTCTCGTGCTCGCGATACTGGCGGGACTCATCTGGTATGGCGCCAGCTACAAGGATCAGCTTTTGGAGCTGGGCACGACGGTGGGAGCGAAAGTCGCCGCCGAAGTCAAGAGTCAAACGGTCAAAGCGATTACTGACGAAGTGAAAGAAGCGAAATACAGCCAGAACGCCGACGGCTCGTATACCGTAAGCACCAGAAGCGTGAAGCTGGAAGGCAAGCCCGGCTCTAGCGATGTGCAGGTTACCTTTATGAACCAAACGTTCACGATGAAGCTGGACGATGTCCTGAAAGGATTCATCGATCAGGCGAAGAAAAACGCCGGCCAATAAACCTTCGGAACGCATCTCGATAGGAAAGGAGGGGGACGCTGGTGAACGAGCTGCAGAAGCTGGCACAACTCAATTGGATTACCGTGCTCATCGCCGTATTGTTTGTAGTATCGATTGTACAGGGCTTGCTTCGCGGGGCGTCCTCTTCTGCGAAGCATCTCGCGCTTATGATGACGGAAGGGGCCGTGACGCTACTCAGCCTGTTTCTCGCTTGGGAGCTGACTTCATGGCTGTCTCCCAAGCTGCAGGCTTGGCTTGTAGGGCTCGGGCTGACAATACCGTCGGAGGAACTCGGCTTTTGGAAGCAGCTATATTACACCGCCGCAACGGCTCTGCGCGATTTTTCCCTGCTGCGGTTCAGCGTCCTGTTTGTGTTGGGATACGGTCTGATTAAGCAGCTGGTTTACCGCATGATCGACCCGCTGGTGAACGATTGGCTGGCGGAACGGACGAATGCGGACTCCGCCAACGGGGGACGAGTCGCCTCTCCCTCCCTGCTCAGCAGTCTGATCGGCGGCGTCATCGGCTCGGTGACCGGGTTTGGCCGGGGAATGATTATGATTGCCGTGCTGTTTATCGTCACGACGCTGTTCCCGCAGACGCCGGTGGCCGCTTATATTCAGGACTCGTCCCTTTTTCAAAAAGGGGCGACGGAAGTGATCCGGCCGATGACGGGCGATTTTTTCGCTAACCAGCTCCCGGTTTTCACGCGGGCCGTGGAACAGGAGTTCGCCAACATTTTACAGCGGAAATACGAGGTTGTGGATGCCCGCATTCCCCAAGATGTCGCGGAAGCGGCTAAGCAGGTGACGGCCAAAGGGCAGACCGACGAAGAGAAAGCCAAGCTGCTGTACCGCTGGGTCGGCACGCGCATCAAATACGACTGGGACAAAGTGAAGGCGTACGAGGAGCAGCGTATTTGGAGAGAGCAGACGCCGGAGGATACGTTTAACACGAAACAGGGCGTTTGCATCGACTTTTCCAGGTTGTACGCGGTGATGGCGAGGGCGGTCGGGCTGGACGTCAAGGTTGTGACCGGGCTCGGCTATGACGGACGTGGCGGTTACGGCCCTCACGCGTGGAACGAAGTGTACCTGGGGGACAAAAACGAGTGGGTGCCGCTCGATTCCACCTGGGTAGCCAGCGGAGGCAACTGGTTCAATCCGCCACGCTTTCAGGAAACGCATATTAAAGATACTTAATGACGGAAACCGGACGGCCGCCACAAGCGACGAACCGGTTTTTTCCTTTTCCGCACGTTTCTATAAATTCCTCGAATATGGTACACTTGTTACGATAGGTGGGTTTATCGTTTTATCATACTGGGACGGTATTCTTTCCCTGCGCGAGCTGCTGCGGACGTGAAGCAGCATATGGGAATTATTTTTGGAAGGAAGGAGCCGCAAGCAAGATGAAGAAACCTATCGGTATGGAAGACTCAAGCAAGCAGGACGGAAGCCAGCGCCGTCGTTTTACAACCCGGATCAACCTGTTCTTTTTCTTTACGTTTTTCCTGTTTTCCGTGCTTATCGTGCGGCTGGCGATGCTGCAATTTGTCGAAGGCAAAGAGCTGGCGGCGAAAAAGGACAGGAGTAACAACGCCGATACGCCGATCCCCCCGATACGCGGCAATATTTTCGACCGCAACAGTGCCCCGATCGCCTATACGACGTCGACCCAGTCGCTTTATTTCCGCATCGAGCAGGACCAGCCCAAGGATCAAGTGGTCGCCTTGGCCAAGCGCTTGGCCGACATTTTTGCGCAGTACGGCAACAAGGACGTGAAGCAGCCGACCGCGGAGGAAATCATTAAGGCAATGGATGTCGGCTTCGATTTGAACCAGGACGATACGGCCAAAAAACCGAGCTATTACTGGGTGCCGAGGCGGATCAAGACCGATTTGACGCAAATGGAAATGGCGTTTATTTTGGAGCACCGCGACGAGCTGAAGTGGACTGAGATCATGGAGGAGAGCCTCCGTACGTACGACCGCGAGAACACCATTGCGGTGCAGCTTGTCGGGTACATGCGGCCGTTCTCAACGGCGCGAGAAGCGAAGAACGGGCTTGAATTTTATAAGGATAAAACAAAAACGGCAGAATACCTCGACCGGGAATACGTCGGCTATGACGGCATTGAATTGATGTACCAGGAAGAGCTCCGTGGCAAAAACGGCGTGAAGTCGTATCCGGTCAATGTCTTGCAGAAAATTATCGGCGATGCGGAAGCCCCTACGGTCACCCCGCCGGAGAAGGGGAACAACCTGTACCTGACGATTGACAAAAACGTCCAGCTTGCCACCGAGCAGGCGATCACGGACCATCTGGCGACGTTGAAAAGCTCGGCTTATCGTTCCAATTCTTACTCGGCCAAAGGAGTCAACGCCGTCGCGGGCTATGCCGTGGCGATGGAGGTCGAGACGGGCAAAGTCGTGGCGATGGCCAGTATGCCGGATTACGATCCGACCTTCTGGAGCAATCCGTTCTCGGATGCCGATTACAAGCAGGTTCAGACGAAAATCAACAACGGCACGATTACGACAGCGTATCCGGACTATCCGGACGACGAGCAAAAATATCATCCTACGTCCATCGTGTATATGGGCTCTGTCATTAAACCGCTCACGGTGTTGATCGGGTTCAACGAAGGGCTGCTTACGCCCAATATGATTTACAACGATACCGGCGTATTTACCTATGGTAAAAACAACAGCTCCAGACATACGAATTCCGGCAGAGCCGCTTTTGGACCGATCAATGCCAGCGAGGCGCTTCGGGTCTCGTCTAACACATTCATGTCAGCGTTGATTGGCAACCCGCTATATATGCGCTCCCCTGGCAAGGCTGTAGAGATCTGGGACCAGTATTTGGCCAAATTCGGTCTGGGCGTACTTACGGGCAGCGGCCTGCCGCGGGAAAGCGCGGGAATCAGCGAGTACAAGACGAATACAAAAGAAACTGAACAATCCCGTATGGTATTCGCCTCCTGGGGGCAGAACGAGAAGTACACGACGCTTCAATTGGCGCAGTATACCACAACGCTCGCGACCCGGGGCAAACGGCTTCAACCGCTGCTTGTCGACCGGATCGAGACATATGACAAAGGCCAGATTGTCAAGAAGTTTGACCCGGTCGTGCTGGATCAGACCGATTTCCCGAAAGCTTATTGGGACGCCGTGATCAAAGGAATGCTGAATGTCCGCACTCAAGGCTTTGACGATTTCCCATATCCGGTCGCCAGAAAAACAGGGACCTCCACGCAAAGAGTGGCCGGCGGCAAAGAAGTCGACAACGCCGTGTTTATCGCCTTCGCGCCTGCGGAAAATCCGAAGCTTGCCGTCGCCGTCGTTGTGCCGGAAGGCGGATTCGGCGCCTATGGCGCCGGCCCGATCGCACGCAAAATGTTCGACGCTTACGATCAATATTACGGACTAGACGGGAAACCGAAAGGGCCTCCGACCGCAACCAAAACGCCATAACAAAGCACTGGAAATCTCCTTAAACAGAGGGGATTTCTTTTTTTATAAAAAAAATGTTGCACTAGGTCAAAATATTTGTATATTATAAACATATAGTCATTAGGGAAATAAAAATGGATTAATACAACTTGATAGGGAAGATGGGAGAGGGTTACTTTGAAAAACGTAAAAACAAAACCGAGGCTATCGTCTTCGTTCAAGCGATTTATTATGACGATCATGTTCCTCGCACTTGCCGTATCGCTCGCCGCATGCGGAGCGGCTAAGGAGAATGCCGCTCCCGGCAAAGTGAAAATAACGGCTACGATCGGGATGATCGCCGACATCGTCAGACAGGTCGGGGGGACGCACGTCGAGGTGACCGGATTGATGAAGGCGGGCGTCGACCCGCACTTATACAAAGCATCGCAAGGAGATCTGAAAAAGCTGGATCAGGCGGAGATCATTTTCTATAACGGTCTTCATTTGGAAGGCAAAATGACCAACGTCTTCGAGAAAATGGAGAAGTCCAAGCCTACGGTAGCCGTGACGAAAAACATTCCGGAGTCCAAGCTTCGCGGCATGGAGGACGGAACCGGAGCGCACGATCCTCACGTATGGTTCGATGTCAAGCACTGGATCAGCGCTACCGAGACGGTGCGCGACGAGCTTAGCAAGCACGATGCGGACAATGCTGCCGATTACAAAAAAAACGCGGAGGCGTACATCAAGCAATTGGAGGAGCTGCATCAGTTCGCGAAGGAGCAGATCGCCTCGATTCCGGAAAAGCAGCGCGTACTTGTTACGGCGCATGACGCGTTCGGTTATTTCGGGGATGCCTACGGCATCAAAGTGATGGGGCTTCAGGGCATCAGCACCGCTTCGGAATACGGCTCCAAGGACGTCAGCGATCTGCGCGACTTCCTCGTAGCGAACAAGATTAAGGCGGTTTTCGTCGAATCGAGCGTACCGAAAAAATCGATCGAGGCCGTTATTGAAGGGGCCAAGAAGCAAGGGCACGAGATTCAAATCGGAGGCGAGCTGTTCTCCGATGCGATGGGGGAAGAAGGAACGCCGGAAGGAAACTATATCGGCATGGTGAAGCATAACATTCATACGATTGTTCAGGCGTTGAAATAACAGTTCTGGCGGAGAGAGCGAGAAACGGACGAACGAAAAGGGGAGTGGAACCAATGAAAGAACAGCGGATACCGTTATCTATACTAGGCATGACCGTAGCTTACCAGAAAAAGCCCGTCCTTCGCGATATATCGCTTCAGGTGCCGGAAGGAAAATTAATCGGTATCGTCGGGCCGAACGGCGCCGGCAAATCGACGTTGATTAAAGCGGCTCTCGGACTCATTCCCAGCGTAACCGGGGAAGTTTCGATCTACGGCAAGCCTTACGCCGAGCAGCGGAAGCTCATCGGCTACGTGCCGCAGCGGGAGTCCGTCGATTGGGATTTTCCGACAAGCGCGCTCGATGTGGTGATGATGGGACGATACGGTCATTTAGGCTGGCTTAAACGTCCGGGCGCCAAAGAGCGGGAAATTGCGATGGATTGCTTGTCCAAAGTAGGTATGGCGGGCTTTGCCGACAGACAGATTAGCCAGCTATCCGGCGGGCAGCAGCAGCGCGTGTTTTTGGCCCGGGCGCTGGCGCAGGATGCGAAGCTGTATTTTATGGACGAACCGTTCGTCGGCGTCGATGCGGCTACGGAGAAAGCGATCGTTACGCTGCTGGGCGAGCTCCGCGAGCAGGGCAAGACCGTTCTGGTCGTGCACCATGACCTCGCGACTGTGAAGCAATATTTCGATTGGGTCATCCTGCTGAATGTGGAGCTTCAAGGCATCGGACCTGTGGAAGACGTATTTACGAGGGACAATCTTCAACAAACCTACGGCGGGCGGCTGGCGTTTCTGGATCAGCAGCATGACGGCGCGCTCATCGTGAATGCGAGGTGATCGGCATGGCATGGCTGGAATTGTTCCGCGATCCGAACGCGCAGTGGATATTAATGGGGAGCATGCTGCTCGGACTAAGCAGCGGCGTGCTCGGAAGCTTCGCTTATTTGCGCAAGCAGAGCCTGATGGGCGACGCGCTTGCTCATGCGGCGCTGCCGGGCGTGTGCATCGCTTTTATGCTCACCGGCTCGAAATCGATCTTTTTCTTTTTGCTCGGCGCGATCGTCGCCGGTCTGGCGGCCACCTTCGGGATCGGCTATGTCACCCGCAACTCCCGGATTAAGCAGGATACGGCCCTTGGCATCGTATTGTCGGTATTTTTCGGACTTGGCATCGTGCTGCTGACCAAAATTCAGCATAGCGGCAGCGGCAACCAGAGCGGCCTCGACAAGTTCTTGTTCGGGCAAGCCGCTTCCATGGTACTGTCGGATGTCATCACAATGGCGGTTGTGGCGCTGTTGCTGACGATGGTTTGCGCCTTGATGTTCAAGGAGTTCAAGCTGCTCAGCTTCGACCCGGGTTTTGCTAAAGGGATCGGGCTCCCGGTCGCTTTTCTCGACCAGTTCATGATGTTTTTGATCGTGGTGGCCGTGGTCGTCGGCATTCAGGCCGTCGGCGTCGTGCTGATGTCGGCGCTGCTCATTACGCCGGCCGTCTCGGCCCGGTATTGGACCGAGAAGCTGGGCGTCATGGTGGCGCTCTCGGGCGTCTTCGGAGCGCTAAGCGGCTTCTTCGGCACACTGTTTAGCAGTATGGCGAACAATATGCCGACCGGACCGCTTACTGTGCTGGCGGCTACTCTTTTCTTCGTCGTGTCGGTGCTGTTCGCGCCGCGCCGGGGGCTGCTGGCCAAATTGCTTGAGCGATTGGCTGTCAAACGCAGCGTGTTGAACGAGAGGGAGCTCCGGCCGCAGCTGCACGGCATCGGTCCGGAAGGCGAAAAGCTTCGGAAGGAGGGGCAGGCATGAACGACTTTTGGATACTGCTGACGGCTTCGCTCGTAGCCGTCTCCTGCAGCCTGCTCGGCTGCTTCCTCGTTCTGCGGAAAATGGCGATGATCGGGGATGCGATCAGCCACTCGGTGCTGCCGGGAATTGTGCTGGCGTTTCTGTTCAGCGGCTCGCGGGATTCGTTGTGGATGATGCTGGGAGCGTCAGTCATCGGCCTCGTGACCGTGTTTCTGATCCAATGGTTTCATCAGAACGGGGTTCAATCCGACGCCTCCATCGGCGTCGTGTTTACCGCCTTGTTCGCCATAGGGGTCGTCTTGGTGAGTCTCTTTACGCGGCAGGTGGACTTGGACTTGGATTGCGTGCTGTACGGGGAAATTATTCATGTGCCGTGGGAAACGGTGGAATGGAACGGGATCGATATCGGTCCGAAAGCGGTCTGGGGACTCGGCATCGTGCTGACGCTCAGCGCTTTGATCATCGGGCTGTTCTACAAGCAATTCAAAATATGCGCGTTCGACCCGGCCATGGCTGCCGCGGTAGGCATTCCGGTTGCGCTGTTCCATTACCTGTTGATGGGACTGGTCTCCATGACGACGGTAGCTTCGTTCGAAAGCGTAGGCGCCATTCTGGTCGTCGGCATGCTGGTCGTACCGGCCGCCACAGCGTACTTGCTTACGGAAAAGCTCAGCCGCATGATCTTCTACAGCATGGGAGTCGGCGTGCTGAGCGCCGTGCTCGGCTACTTCGCCGCTGTCGTGCTGGACGCTTCGATCGCAGGCTGCATGATCGTCGTTGCAGGCGTGCTGTTCATCCTAGCGCTGCTGTTCTCGCCGACGCATGGCATCGTCTGGCGCAAATTCAGACGGAAGCAGGCCGCTGTCGTATAATGGGAAAGCCCGGGCTCACTGGAGCCCGGCTTTTTCGTATACGCGCTTAAATGCCTGCTGCGATCGCGCCGCCAACGCTTCGGCGGTTTCCGCCGGCGGCTGCGGCGTCAAAATCTCCTGCGCCACGACGCCGGTATAGCCGATATGCTGCAGCCCTTGCAGGAACGTCGTCAGGTCAATGACGCCCTCGCCCGGATACAGCCGGTCGTTGTCCAGCACCTCGGCGACCGGAACGTCCTTGGCGTCGTTGATATGGACATGCACGATCTGATCGGCGCGCAGCTTGGCGATATCGGCGGCCGTACCTCCCGTCGTATGCCAATGGTAGGCGTCGAACAACAGGCCAACGTTGCTTTTGCCGATCGTATCGATCCACTCCAGCATGCTCTCCGCATCCCATAAAAAGGGATGCTTCCATCGCGTGCGCAGATGATGCGGCCCGACGAATTCCAATCCGAGCCGGATGCCGTACGCCTCCAAAATGTCCGCGCAAAGGCGCAGCCGCCGGGTTGCGACGGCCATGAAGCGCGCGGCGTTCTCGTCCGTCGACGGCAGCACGTGCGTGCAGCAGGCGGTTACGCCGAGCTTGCTTGCCGCCGCCGCTTCTGCGGCGAGCCGGGGCAAGCCGTCCCGGAACGACTCCTCGGTTTCCCGCCATTCCGCGGCGAGTCCGGTCGCGCCAATGCGCACTTGTTTCTCCTGCAAAAATTCTCTCGCCTGCTCCAAGCCTGCCGCTGCGATCCATGCCTCCAGCTCTTGGCCGTGCGCGTCGACCGCGCCAAACCCGAAGCGGGAGGCGAGCTCCGCGAACTCGCGGATCGTCCCGGCCTCGCCGATGCCTGCTCTGGTCAATCCCTTGATCATCCGTTCGTCCTCTCCTTCCACAAGGTCTATCCGCCCACATCATAAACCGCCGCTCCGCAGGCTGTCTACTCGGAAAAAGCGACATAATTTTCAGGAAGCCTACCATTTCCTGAAACCCGTACGAATATGGTATACTGTTGTATCGGACTATTTTTTAGCGTTTGAGGAGGAAAAACAATGTGCGGGATCACCGGCGTCATGTATTTTGAAGACCGCGAGCCTTCCCCGTCCATACTGAAGAGCATGACCGACTGTATCGTGCATCGGGGACCGGACGATTTTGGATTTTGGAGTGAGAACCGCATCGGACTCGGCTTCCGCCGCTTGTCTATCATCGATTTGCAGGAAGGCCATCAGCCGCTCGCCAACGAAGACGAAACGGTATGGATTGCGTTTAACGGCGAGATTTATAACTATAAATATTTACGCAATACGCTTCAGGCGAAAGGACATCAATTCAAAACCCATTCGGACACCGAAGTCATTGTCCACCTGTACGAGGAGTACGGGGAAGAATGCGTGAAGCAGCTTCGCGGGATGTTCGGGTTCGTCATCTGGGACAGCAGGAAAAAGCAGCTGTTCGGCGCGCGGGATCATTTCGGCATCAAGCCGTTCTATTATTACCACGACAACGGTCAATTCCTGTTCGGCTCGGAAATCAAAAGCATTCTGGCCGCCGGAGTCACCCGGACGCTTCATACGGAAAGTCTGCTGAACTACTTGACGTTCCAATACGTGCCGGAGCCGACGACGATGTTTCAAGGCATACATAAGCTGCCGCCGGGACATACCGTTACCGTATCGTACGACGGCGGACTGTCGGTCAAGCAATACTGGGATGCGATGCTGGAGCCGGAGGAGCGGCCGTTTGACGAATGCGTCGAGCGCATCCGCGAGGCGCTCAAGGATTCGGTCGTTCACCATATGCAGAGCGACGTGGAGCGGGGCTGCTTCTTATCCAGCGGCATCGACTCGACGGCGATCGCGGCGCATATGCGCCAGATCGAATCGATCCGCACGTTCTCCGTCGGCTTCGAGGGGGCCAACAACGAGACCGTCATCGCGCGTCAAACCGCACAGGCGCTGGGCACCGAGCATTACGATAAAATTATTACGAAGGAAGATTACTTCGGCACCTTGGCCAAAGCCGCCTGGCATCAGGACGAACCGGTGGCCGACCCTTCGGCGATTGCGCTGTATCATGTGGCGCAGCTTGCACGCGAGCATGTAACGGTCGTGCTGTCCGGCGAAGGAGCGGACGAGCTGTTCGGCGGGTACCGCATCTACTGCGAGCCGCAGTCACTTGCGCCGATCGAGCGGCTGCCGCACGGCGTGAAGCGGCTGCTGCACGCGCTGGCCCGGCTGCTGCCGGACGGCGTCTACGGCCGGAATTACGTGCTGCGCGGCACGACGCCGCTGGAGCAGCGATTCCTCGGCAACGCCAAAATTTTCACCGAAGACATGAAGGCCGATATCGTGCGCGCGGACCGCGAGCTGCTGAGCCGGTACCGCAATCCGTTCGATATCGCCAGAACGTTTTACGATAAAAGCAAGCATCTGGACCCCGTGTCCCGGATGCAGTATATCGATATGAATCTGTGGATGCCCGGCGACATTTTGATGAAGGCGGACAAAATGACGATGGCGCATTCGCTGGAGCTGCGCGTGCCGTTCCTCGACGTGGAGGTGTACGAGGCGGCGCGCCGGATTCCGGCCAAATACCGGATTGCGGAAGGTACGACCAAATACGTATTCCGCAAAGCGATGGAAGGCATCATCCCGGACTTTATTCTGAACCGGCCGAAGCTCGGATTTCCGGTGCCGATGCGCGAGTGGCTGAAGGGTCCGCAAGGAAACATCGTGATGGAGCAGATCGCGGCAAGCGGCATCGACAATTACATCCGGATGGACACGGTAAGGGCGATGCTCGGAAATCATCAGAGCGGCAAGGGCGATTACGCCCGGCGTATTTGGACGATCTATATGTTCGCGCTTTGGCATGCGGCCTACATGGAGGAGCTGCCGGCCCGAACGCTCGCGCACGCTCAATAAGCGAAGGTCCGCAGTGGAGCGCTTGCGGCCGCAGACCGCGGCAGGTACGAGCCTCAAGGAATGGACGAAAAGGGAGAGAAGCGAACATGAGTCGATTCAAAATGGTAGCGTTGGATCTGGACGGCACATTGCTGACGGAAGAAAAGACGATCTCGGAGGAGAACCGCGCGGCTATTCAAGCGGCGCAAGATGCTGGGGTAACGGTCGTCTTTTCGACCGGGCGAGGGATTCAAAACTGTCAGTCTTATGCGGAGGAGCTCGGCCTGAAGTCACCGCTCGTCACGGTGAACGGCAGCGAAGTATGGAAAGCGCCGGGCGAGCTGCTTGAGCGTCATACGTTGGACACGGAGCTGATCCGCCGCATGCATGGGCTCGCGGTCCATTACGATACTTGGTTTTGGGCTTATGGCGTCAAGGACATCTACAACAAAGAGCACTGGCTGCCGGAGGCGGAGATCGATGCGCAGCAGTGGCTGAAGTTCGGATACTATATCGAAAACGAAGAAAGCCTTGCCGCCATCCGCCGGGAGCTGGAATCGTGGGACAAGCTGGAAATTACGAATTCTCATCCGTTCAATATCGAGGTGAATCCAAAAGGCATCAGCAAGGCCAGCGGATTGAGACAAGTATGCGCGCTGCTGGGAATCGAGATGTCGCAGGTGATCGCCATGGGCGACAGCTTGAACGATGCGGCCATGATCCGCGAAGCGGGACTCGGTGTGGCGATGGGGAACGCGCAAGAGGAAGTCAAGCGGCTGGCCGATGCGGTGACCGGGACGAACGAAGAACACGGTGTCGCTCAGATTATCAGAGAATTTGCGCTGAAATAGCGGATCGTGCCATCCGGCAAGTTACGCATGGCAGCTGAAAAGGGAGGCATCCATCTATGGTCATCGCCGCATGGATCATCGTCGTTATTCTGTTTCTCGTTGGCATGGCGGGGGCGGTATACCCGGTACTGCCGGGAGCGCTCGCGATTTATGCGGCGTTTTTCGTCTATGGCTTTATGGTCGGCTTCGAACCGTTCGGGGTTTGGTTCTGGCTCATTCAAACGACGATCGTGGCCGTTCTGATGGTGGCCGATTATGCCGTCAGCGCGGTTGGCGTCAAAAAGTTCGGCGGCACGCGGGCATCCGTCATCGGCAGCACGATCGGGCTATTGATCGGCCCGTTCGTGATCCCGGTCGCAGGGCTGCTGATCGGTCCGTTTCTTGGCGCCGTTGTGGGCGAGCTGATCGTCGGAACGGAATTCCGCCAGGCGGTACGGGCGGGAATCGGGGCGTTGGTCGGCTTTTTCTCGGGGCTCGTCGTTAAACTCGTGCTGCAGCTTCTGATGATCGTGCTGTTTATCATCTGGGTCGTGTAAGGTATGAAGGGAAGAAGGGAACGTTTTGTCCAAAGATTCATTAGTCAAAGGAACGCTGATTCTAACCTTGGCGGCATTGGTCGCCCGGGCGCTCGGCGTGGTGCAGCGCATCCCGCTCGTTTATTTGCTCGGCGATATCGGCATGGCGGCCTACGGCATCGCCTTCAACCTGTATTCCGTACTGCTCGTCGTCGCCACCGCAGGCATTCCGAGCGCGCTTAGCAAAATGATTTCCGAAAAGACCGCACTCGGCCGGCATGCGGAGGCGGACCGGATCTACAAGGCGGCGCTGTGGTTCGCCGTATGTGCAGGCGTGCTGATGACCGTACTGCTGTACGCCGCAGCGCCGTATTTTGCCGACAGCATTCTCAACCCGCAGGCGGCGCTGCCGATCCAAGCTATTGCACCGGCGCTGCTGCTGTTTCCGCTGATCGCCATCATGCGCGGCTACTTCCAGGGACGCCGGATGATGATGCCGAACGGTATATCGCAGATCATCGAACAGCTGTTCCGCGTCGTGACTTCGGTGGCGCTTGCCTATTTGCTGCTCAGCCACAGCTTGGACTATGCCGTCGCCGGAGCTTCGTTCGGCGGCGTGGCAGGCAGCATTGCGGCAGCGGCCGTGATGCTGTATTATGCGATGCGGCTGAAGCAAAGCGACCGTCGCGAGCGATCCGCGGAGGGCGCCGACGCATCGGCGGCAGAGAGCGCGGGCGCTGCTGCGTCTGACCAACCGCTGACGTTTAAAGCGATCTATGCGCAGCTGTTCAAGCTGTCCGTGCCGATCGTCATTTTCTCGATGACCGTCACGCTGATTTATACGATCGATTCGTCCATCGTGACGCTGCTGCTCAAGGATCAGTTTGGCGAGCACGCGGCTCGTGAAATGCTTGGGATTTTAGCCGGCCGGGCGCAATCGCTGGCAGGCATTCCGATCATTCTTGCCGTGGCGCTCAGCCAATCGGTCGTACCGATTATTTCGTCAGCCTATTCGCAAAAAGACATGAAGCAGGTATCCGATCAGACGGCCAAGGTGCTGCAATTATCGATTCTTACCGGCCTGCCGATGGTGCTGCTGATCAGTCTGGGGGCGCGCCCGATCAACGGGTTTATTTTTGCGAACCCGACTGGTTCGCTGATCGTGGATGCATATGCCCCTTCAATCATCACTCTGCTTACCGTCAGTGCGATGTTCCAGATCGTCATGCAGACCTCGGGCGCGGTGCTGATGGGAATGGGCCGCATGAAGCCGCTTGTGCTGAGCGTGATCCTTGGCATCGCGGTCAAGCTGGCAGGCAGCTATGCGCTGGCTCCGTACTGGGGCATCTACGGCATCATCGCCGCCACCGCCCTGTGCTTCATCGTGATGGCGTGGCTCAACCTCGCGGTGCTGCGGTCCGCCGTGCCGTTCCAGGTGTTCGGCCTGCGCCGCTGGTTGTCGCTGGCGGCGGCGACGGCGCTGATCTGCCTGCTCGGCTATGGACTGGAGCAGCTATGTGTTGCTTACGTCCATCCGTTCGGTAGCGAACGTTGGGATGATATGGTGCAAGCTTTGATCATCTGCGCGATCATCGGCGCGGCTTATCCCGTCCTGCTCTTCCTGACGCGGGTCATGACGCTGCACGATTTGCAGCATCTTCCAGGACCGCTCCGAAAGCTGGCGAAGCCGCTGCTCGCCCGTCTTGGCCGCACGACGCAGCAAGAAAAACGGTAACGATGCGGCAGTGCTCGTAGACGATTGTAAAAACAGCCCCGAACCTTCCAAGCAGATGCTGCTAAGGAGGTTCGGGGCTGTTCGTCGTTCAGAAGCGCCTTCGGAGCGCGCTGTCATTCCCGTGTGCGCCGCGCAGTTTACACTTTGTTCAATGAGAGTCACGCAGAGAACCAGGCTTGCTCCACTGCCAGCGAAGGGGTATAGCAGGCCGTTCAGGGCGGCAAGCTGCCGCAGTGGACCTGCGCCGGAGTCCGCGCATTAAACGATCAGATCGCCGACGAGTACGGCGAGCTCGATTTTTTTTAGTCCGAGGCCGCATTCCTGCGTCATTTCGAAGGAGAACGGCGCGCTGATTTCCGTAAAATAATCGAGGACGGACAGGTCGCGGAACCAGTCCCCCGAGACAGGCGGTTCAACGTCTCTGTCTCTCCATGCATCCGTCAGCGCCGGACTGTACAGCGGGGCCGCGCCTGGCCGCAGCTTGCAGCCGTCAAGCCGCTCCAGCAGCTGGCCGCGGGGCCGGGGCGGCTCCTTGCGCACAGGTGCGAACAGGTGCGGCCAGTAATCCGCGCGGGAGCCGCTGTGACGGCGTCCGCAGGCGAACGCCTGAGCGCCTTCGGCTACCGCACGGATCCCGAATAGAATGGCGTACAGCTTTTTGCCGACCTCGATGCGCTCGTGCACGCTGTTGAAGTTCTCCAGAATCAGACCTGCGAGCCGTATACGGTCGCCCTGGACATAAGGAAACACGACCTGGTTCAGCTGAAGCAGCGTCTGCGTTTGAAAAAACAAGGTGTCGAGCACGGTGCTTTGAAACGAAGGATGACGGACGACGCGCTCCTCAATATAATGCTGCTCGTTCACGATTAACGCGATGGTCAACAGCCCGGATTCCCGCTCGATCCAGAAACGGTCCCAGACCGGACGCATAAAGCGCGAGACGCCGAGCAAGGGAAGCAGATGAAACAGCGGGCGTTTTAACTGCACGCTGGCCCGGTACAGCAGAAGCTGCGGGTAAGCATCCCGGAAGATGAGCGCGTTGGCTCTTTCCAAAAAAGCGCAGACGTTCTCGCACTGCTCCTCGTTTAACAGAAACGGCAGCAGATCTCCACGCAGATCCGTCATGCTCCATCCCCCGTTGCGCGACACCATATGGGCCAGAAACGCCCAATGCAGCTCGGGATGCTCCCGGTACATATGCAAATAAGCCGCAGTACGCGTCACGTTGTTGCGGATGTGCACGTCCCGCTCACGTAGGACTCGCTCCAGCAGCTCCTGTTCCTCTTCTTTAGCATCCGGCCCGGCCTCCGGGGGTTCTTTTGCCGACTCCGCGTTCCCTTCCTGCAGCGCAAGCTTCCATTGCAGCCGCTTGCGCAGCGCTTTGACCGAAAGCGGATCGATCGGAATACGGTGTGCCGCGGCCAAAAGCTTTTTTTCATGCGCTACCGTCTGCGCCTTTCCTTTAATCCACTCTACCGCCTCCTGTGGCAAATCTGCCAGCTTATGAAGCAGATCGATGCCATTCCAACGGTAATTTCTCCGGTTCATGGTCCGAGACCTCCCGCCTTAAAAAAAAGGATTTTCCAAACGGATGTCGTATAATTCCATATGCAAGTGCGCAACATTCTGCCAATTATTTCGTATAAGTCGGTGGGTTGCATGCATCATAGTACATATTTTTAGGAGGTTCCCGATGAGAACAAAACGTTGGAACACCATGTTGAGCCTCGTGCTGGTCGGCATTTTGATCCTGCTTGCCGGCTGCCAACCGGTCGGCAATGTCGACGTAGGCAAAGCGATGTCCGGAAGTTTGGCCGTCAAATCTTCGGAAGGTAAGCAAACGGTAACGCTGGAGCTGACGCCGGACCCGGCGGTCACGATGTCGCCGGAGAGCAAGCGGGTTTTCGATCTGTTCAGCAAGGTGAAAATTGACATTACCGAGATGAAGACGCAAGATCAGCTGCACGCGTCCATGAAAGGCGCATTCGAGTATCAGAAAGGCCGCGTGCCGTTCGAGCTGGTCATGTCCGACATGAATTACACGCTCAAAATCGAAGGCGCGAAAAAGCCGATCATGATCCGCAACAGCGCGACGGCTGGTACCGAGCTTCCCAAGGAATTGCAGGAGCAGCTTCAGCAGCTTAGCAAGAAGGCGGTTGAAGCGATGCCTTCGCTCACGCCGTTCTTCACCCGCAACTTCCCGAACCCGAGCAAAATTACGGCAGCGGAAGTGAACGAAACCGTGAACGGCGAAGCGCTGACCCTGCAAAAGGTTCATGCCGAAATTTACGGCAACGAGCTGCTGGGCTTGGTGAAAGGCTTCCTGACGAACGTGCTCGCCGACGATCAAGGTCTGAAAGATTTCATCGGCGTGCTGTACGATCTGTACGTGCCGATCTTGAAGGAAGTTACCAAGGAAGTCGGCAAAAATAATGCCAATTCGAACGATACGCTTACGCCTTATCTGAACAATAAGGCGCTGGCGGTAGAATTCATTCATACGTTCGTGAAAACCAACTTGGAGCAAGCGCTCAAGGATTTCGACGCGTCGGTCGATAAGATGGATCCGGAAGCCAAAGCCTGGTTGAGCGACAACCAATCGCTTAAGATGGACTTGTATGTAGACAAAGATTACGTTACCCGCAAATCGAATACGGAAATTGGATTCACCCTTCCGCAAGGCAAGGGAGACGGCTTGAAAAGCGTCAAAATTACAGCGGTCAACGAAGTGTGGAACGTGAACAAGCCGGTACAGGCCGCCACAATCGATACCGCAGGCGGAGTTATCGAAATGAACGGTGCGGACGGCCGCTTGACGGCAGGCAAATTCGTCGCATCGCTTGATCCGAGCTCTCAACTGTATAAACTGCTTAAAGACGATCTTGGCGTAACGAAGAAAAATATCAGCATGATCGTCGGCGAAGACAAAGAGCTTTCTTTCGGCACGCTTCCTTATAACGACAACGGCACGATTATGGTCCCTGCGCGTTTTGTCGTCGAGGAATTGGACGCTGATGTGAAGTGGGATGCGGCCACCAAGCAAGTCAAAGTGACCGATCCGCTGAACGGCGCTGTGCTCGTATTAACGATCGGCAGCGACGAAGCTAACGTTAACGGCAAGACCGTTAAGCTGGAGAAGCCGGCTGTTCTCGTAGAAGGCGTTACTTTTGTTCCTGTTCGCGTCGTTTCCGAAGGCCTTGGAGCGAAAGTAGGCTGGGAGCAAGCAACGCAAACCGTTAAAATTACCCGCGATTAATATGAATATGGCTTCATCCTTAATATGTGCTTTCAAGGCCGGACTATTCGGCCTTGAAAGCAAAAAACAGCCTCCCATCCGACTCCGCCTCGGAAAGATGGGGGGCTGTTTCTATTTCATATACGAGGATCAGGCCTAATCCTGGGTTAAATCGGAAGTTGGGGCTTTCGTCTCCGTTCCCGGCCCCGGAGACCGGGGAGAAGGCAGCCGACCGGCCCGGGCGGCTGTCTCCCGCAGCAAATATTCGATGTGGCTGTTGACGCTGCGGAATTCGTCAGCCGCCCATTTTTCCAGCACTTCGTACAGCTTCGGATCAAGCCGCAGCGGGAAGTTTTTTTTGCCGGCCATGGCGGACCGTCAGTATAAGCTTCCCGTATTGATGACCGGGCTGGCGGAACGGTCTGACACGATGGCGACAAGCAGATTGTTGATCATGGCGGCTTTGCGTTCTTCGTCAAGCTCTACGACGCCTTCTTGCTGCAATTGGGCGATAGCGAGCTGCACCATGCCGACGGCGCCTTCGACAATTTTGGCGCGTGCGGCGATGATCGCCGTTGCCTGCTGACGCTGCAGCATGGCGCTGGCGATCTCCGTGGAATAAGCCAGATGCGTCAAGCGGGCTTCAAGGACTTCGACGCCGGCAACCGACAGCCGGTCCTGCAGCTCGCGGCTCAGCTCCAGGGCGACCTCTTCGGAGTTACCGCGCAAGGAGTAGCCGTTCTCGTAAGAATCGTACGGATATTTATTGGCTACGTGCCGCAGCGCAGTTTCACTCTGAATCTCGACGAACTGCTCATAGTTGTCGACATCGAAGCTGGCTTTAGCCGAATCAACGACGCGGAAGACGACGACGGCGGCGATTTCAATCGGATTGCCGTCGATGTCATTCACCTTTAGCTTGGCGCTGTTGAAGTTGCGGACGCGCAGCGATACCTTTTTCCGGACGGAGAAAGGAACGGTTACCCACATGCCGCTCTCGCGCAGCGTTCCGGCGTAGCTGCCGAAGAACGTTACGACCATCGCCTGATTCGGTTGAACGACTGTCAATGAGGATAATGGCAGCACCGACAGGACGATCAAGACGATGCCCAGAGCGGGCGAAGCTTCGGTAATCAGCAGGTAAAGTCCTCCTCCAACCAGCGCAAGCACCAGCAGCAGCCCGAGAAATCCGTTCATCACCCATGCTTTTCTTTCTTTCATCGCAAGCACTCCTTTTCTAAGGGGATCATATTGTTTTGATATTTTTATGATATCACTTTTAGAAATAATTGTAAAGGTGTATAAACTGGAAATTCAATTTACTAATGAAATTGGCTCCGCCTACGCAAGATTGACAGAAGCCACTTCGAGTGCTATAAGTGGGGTAAGCGAAAGAAATAGCGCAAAACGATGACCGAAGAAGGGCGGTGCTTTCTGTGGAACAAGTGACAACCGAACAACGATTTAGAGAAGTAATCGCCGGCTCCAAGCCGACCGTTGTCGTTTTCCAAGCGACTTGGTGCAAGGATTGCCATTTTATCCATCCGTTCATGCCTCAAGTGGAGGAAGCGTACCAAGATCGCCTGAACCTCGTTCATATCGACGTCGACGATTTGCCGGACCTTAGCTCGGAATTGAACATTTTGGGCATTCCGAGCTTTATCGCGTTCCGCGACGGTCAAGAGCTTGTCCGCTTTGTCAGCAAGCTGCGCAAAACGCGCGATGAAATCGAGCAATTCCTGGATCGCGCACTCGAAGTATCGAATGCTTTGCAGAAATAACAGCCATAGAGCGCCAAAGCGCAAAAGCCCGCCGGAAACCGTTCCGGCCGGGCTTTTGTTCGTTGAAGAGGGCGGCGCAGCCGGTTCGTCCGGTTTCAAGGCTTTGTAACATTTCCGCATGGATTTAGGTACTTTTTATCGCTATAATAAGGGTTGGACGTTCGCTTTTGTCTAATGTTGTCGACAAATGATGATTGACGTAATTTATAGAAGAAGCGGGTGAATGTACGTATGAACATACAACGTTGGCTGAAACGCTTATCTTTTATGAGCATGGCCGGGATGTTTTTGATCTTGCTGATGGGCGCGTTAGTGACGAAAACCGAATCGGGCCGGGGCTGCGGCGACGATTGGCCGCTATGCAACGGACAGTTCGTTCCGGCTTATACGATTGAATCGATGATAGAGTACAGCCACCGCTTTGTGGTCGGGGTTGTGGGGATTATTTTGCTTGTTACGACCATTCTCGTGCTGTTGTACAGCCATCGTAAAGATGCCAAATGGTACGTAGGCGGGGCGATGGCGTTCACGGTGCTGCAAGCGATCCTCGGCGCCATGGCCGTCGTATGGCCGCAATCCGGCCCGGTGCTCGCGCTGCACTTCGGCTTCTCGCTGCTGTCGTTTGCCTTTACGCTGCTGTTGTATTTGGTTTTCACGAAATTCGGAGACGCGATGCATCGCGGTGACGGAACGAGACTAACCAAAGGCGTGCGTGCCGCCATCTGGGGCATTTTGATCTACTCTTATGTCGTCGTTTATTTGGGAGCTTTCGTCCGGCATACGGAATCGACCGGCGGCTGTATCGGCTGGCCCTTGTGCAACGGACAAGTCATTCCGGAGCTGAGCGGGGCGACCGGCATCGTATTCATGCACCGCGTGGCGGCTGCGGTACTTGGGATCGCTATTCTGGCGCTGTTCCTGATCATACGGAAGCAGGCGCATACGGATAGCGCGATCTATCGGGCGACTCGCCTATCGCTGGCGGTTGTCATCCTGCAAATCTTAAGCGGCGGCTTTGTCACGCTGGCCATGGGATACGATATTTATCTGTTCGCCAGCATGCTGCATGCGCTGTTGATCTCCTGCTTGTTCGGCATCCAGTGCTACTTGGGGATAACGTCTCTGCACGCGGCAGAGGGGAAGGTACAGGCTTACGCGGCTCCTCGGCTGCCGTAAGCCTCTCTTATTACTATACGTCCTATTCAGGGACATTTAGCAATGATCTATTTCACTTTGTGGGATGAAAGAAGGGAGACGCTTGGCCATGAGATTCGAAAATTTACGCAGCTTTCTGGAAGCGCTTCGTAAGGAAAATCAATTAAAAGTCATCTCCGCGCCGGTCGATCCGAATTTGGAGCTTGCCGAAATTCACCGCAGGGTCATTGAGGAGCAAGGGCCTGCACTGCTGTTTACCAATGTAAAAGGCGCTTCCTTTCCGGTCGTAACGAATCTGTTCGGCACAAGCCGAAGGGTAGATCTCGCGTTCGGGCCGCGTCCCGAGCAGCTGATGAAGGATATTATCGCGGCCAAGGATACGCTGCTTCCGCCAACGCCGAAGACGGTCTGGGATCAGCGGCAGCTTCTTCTGGACCTGCTCAAAGTCGGGACCAAGAACGTGTCCTCCGATGCGGCTCCGGTGCTGCAGCAGTGCAAGACCGAGGCGCCGCTTGCCGGGCTGCCCGTATTGACGAGCTGGCAGGAGGACGGAGGGCCGTTCGTCACGCTGCCACTGGTGTATACCGAGCATCCGGAAAACGGCCATCATAACCTGGGGATGTACCGGATGCAGGTGTATGACGACCGGACGACAGGGATGCACTGGCAAATTCATAAGGGCGGCGGCTTCCACTACCACGAAGCGGAGAAGCGCGGTCAAGTGCTGCCGGTGACAGTCTTTCTCGGCGGGCCGCCGGCCTTGATCGCTTCGGCAATCGCGCCGGTGCCCGAGCATCTCCCGGAGCTGCTGCTGACCTCGCTCATTTTGGGGCAGAAGCTGCCGCTTGTGGCCAACCCGCACGGCGGACATCGTCTCGTCGCCGAGGCGGAATTTGCGATTTGCGGCTCGGTAGCGCCGCATGTGCGCCGTCCCGAAGGCCCGTTCGGAGACCATTTCGGTTATTATTCGCTGACCCACGATTTTCCGGTGTTCAACGTGAGCCATGTATGGCATCGTAAGGATGCGATTTATCCGGCCACGATTGTCGGCAAGCCGAGACAAGAGGATTATTATCTCGGAGAGTTTCTGCAGAAGCTGCTGTCGCCTGCTTTCCCGATGGCGATGCCGGGCGTCAAAGACCTGTGGACGTACGCTGAAACCGGCTTTCATGCGCTTGCCGCGGCGATTGTCCGCGAAAGCTACAGCCGCGAAGCGATCGTCACGGCTTTCCGTATTCTTGGCGAGGGCCAGCTGTCGTTGACGAAGGTTTTGATGTTGACGGATCGGCAAGTGGAACTAGAACGTTTCCCGACGCTGCTGGAGACGGTGCTGGAGCGGTTCGATCCGCTGCAGGACTTGTATGTATTCGCCAATACGTCGAATGATACGCTCGATTATACCGGCGACCGGCTTAACCATGGCAGCAAAGCGGTGCTGGTCGGTGTCGGTGAGCCGAAGCGGGAGCTGCCGGCCGTCTATATGGGTGGGGAGCTGCCAGGCATTTCGTCTGCCGCCGTCTATTGCCGCGGCTGTCTCGTCGTCTCCGGCGCCTCTTATACGGACGATCCCGGATTGGCTAATCGGTTGGCGGAGGAGGCGGGAGATCGTCTTGCCCAGTGGCCGCTTGTCATCGTAGCGGACGAGACGTCTATTGCCGGTAACCAAACGGCGTTTCTGTGGACGGTATTCACCCGCTTCAACCCGGCGGCCGATATTTACGCACGCACGCAGGTCAAGCGTCATCATATCGGCTACGAGCTGCCGCTCGTGATCGACGCCCGGATGAAGCCGGGTTACCCGGACGAGCTTTTCCCGCGGGAAGATATTGTGAAGCTGGTCGATTCCAGATGGAGCGAATATTTTGCTTAGTTTCATGAACGTAACCGACGATAGCGGCGTATCCTTTTACCAAGGCGATGCGCCGCTGTCGTTTTTTTGCAGGTGCGATTGTTTTTGCAAAACGGGATCGGGTATACTGAATGGGACAACAGGATGGGATGGGGACACCTATGTTAAGAGCGATTTTTGGGGAGCCGCTCAGGCAGGACACCGGGCTCCTGCTTGAGGCCAACGAGGCGATCCGGGGCTATATGCGGACTGTCACCCGGAAAAAGGGGGCGGCTCCGACCCCGCAGGAGCGCCGTTATGCGATCTGGTGCCAAAGCTTTCTGCGGGCATTGGACGAATTGGAGCAAAGCCAGTACGCGGCCGTCCGCTACGGGGAACGGGTGAAGACGACGTTCATCGACCGGATGGAATGTGAGGAACTGGACGATTACCACCGCCATTTATATTATTATAACAACGCACTGATTCGGCTGTTCGCCGTGCTGGACAAGCTCGGGCATTTTATGAACGAACGTTTTGCTTTGAAGACTGAAAAGATCAAATCGAGGTTCTCCTATTTTACCGTTCTTCGCAATATGCATCAACATAAGCTGTTTACCGATTTGGAGGCGAAGCTCTACGAGCTTAAAACGAGCTACAAAGAGCCTCTCACGCGTCTGCGCAATCAGCGCAACATGGAAATCCATACGATTAACGCCGATCTGCTGGACGATCTGATGAAGGCGGAGGAAGCGAAATACGGGGAACGTCTGCGTTCCGAGACGGAGGATGTCCGAGAGAATTTGACCGATCTCGCGCAAGGCTGCGACATGGCGTTCCGTTCGGTAACGACCGTATTTCGTTATCTGGTCCGGTGATCCGGGGAGTGTTGAATTTGTGTATCGGGTGAAGTTGAATCGCTCTCCGGCTTGCACTATACTTTGTATAGAATGGGAACGAACGAGAAGCGGGAGGTGGGAGCATGGAGGGGCAGCGGAAAACCGCCCTTATTACGGGAAGCGCCAAAGGTCTTGGTAAAATGACCGCGCTCCTGCTTGCCGAACGGGGAACCGATATCGTGCTGAATTACGTGTCCAGCGAGAAGGAAGCGTTCGAGCTGCGCGAGGCGATATGCGGCAAGGGCGTTCGCTGCGAGGCGGTGCAGGGAAGCGTAGCCGTTCCCGAGGACAGGGAAAGGCTCGTACAGGAAGCGATAGGCCATTTCGGATCTATCGATATTTTGATCAACAACGCCGGTCCGTTCATTCGTGAGCGCCGGCTGTTTATGGAATATGGACTTGGGGAAATCAACGAGCTCATACAAGGCAATCTGCTCGGTGTGATGCATTTGGATCATCTGGTTATTCCGATGATGCGCCGGAAGCAGTGGGGCCGGATTATTCATTTCGGCTTCGGCCATGCGGCGGAGGCGCGGGGATGGCCGCACCGGGCAGCCTATGCAGCGGCCAAAGTCGGCCTCGTCTCCTTCACGAAAACGCTGGCCATGGAAGAAGCGTCGGAAGGGATTACGGTCAACATGATTTGCCCGGGGGACATTCGCGGCGCGAATAAAGAGCGGACGATCGGCGAGGTGGAGCATCTACAGGATGACGAATCCCCGCGCGGACGTCCCGGAACGGGAGAAGACATCGCACGGGTTATCGCTTTTTTATGCGAAGAGCGCTCCGATTTCATTACCGGCAACATTATGGACGTATCCGGAGGGCTTGACCCGATCCGCGCCATGATCGGCAGCGGGTCCGTGCAAGCGTCTGCAAACGGCGCAAACAAACAGCCCTGAGCGGCGCATGCTTGCATGCGGGCCCAGGGCTGTTTTTCTTTCGTAGGACGCGATCCGGCGGTCCATGCATTAGAATACTTGCATAACCTCTTGAACGCCTTCTACTTCTTCAAGCAGCGCGCGCTCGATACCGGCTTTCAGCGTGATGGTTGAGCTCGGGCAGCTGCCGCAAGCGCCCATCAAACGCAGTTTAACGATGCCGTCTTCCACGTCGACCAGCTCTACGTCGCCGCCGTCGCGTTGCAGGAACGGACGCAGCTTATCTAGAACTTCAAGAACCTCGTCGTACATGGTGCTTTGCTGAGTGTTCTCGCTCATTTGCATCATCTCCCTTCTTATTTTATTATAGTACAATCGACCGAAAATTAAAATGGCTGTAAGGCAGGCGAAGTACGATGAGACCGATCATTGAATTTTGTACGAACAATATGCACCACGGGACAGCCAAGCTGATGCAGCAACTGGAGCAAAATCCGGAATATGACGTGATCGAGTATGGATGTCTCGGCAACTGCGGCGAATGCTATTTGGCTCCGTTTGCGCTGGTGAACGGCGAGATCGTAGCGGCGGCCACCGCAGAGGAGCTGGAGGCGGCCATTCTGCTTAAAATAAAAGAGATCGAGGATATGCTCGATCTCTTCCAAGACGAATAAAGTTTACCCCAGATGGCGCTTCGACATCCAGAGCACGCCACTCTTCAAGGCGCGGGGCACCATGCCGAGCATGACCGTCCGTTTGCCCATCAGGCCGAAGCCGGCTTTTTTGCCGAGTGACCCGAGAACTCCCTTGAGCTTGATTTTACCGAGCCGGGGAGTTTCGTTTTTCCATATGGCTTGCAGAACCTCCGCCACTTGCTTGCCTTGCGCTTCTGCAGCTTGTCCGCTCGGGGAGAAGGGTAGGGCCGCACAGTCGCCGACGACATAAATTTCATTGTAGTCCGGCAGTTGATGGTATTGGTTAATCGTTAACCGTCCTTGATTGTCCTTGGGCAGATTCAAGTTCTGCACGATCGGGCTGGGCTGAATGCCGGCGGTCCAAATGGTAATGTCGGTCTGAATGATTTCCTGCTGGTTATACAGCAGTCCGCTTTCCAAGCGGCTCAACGATACGTGCGAACGCAGCTCGATGTCATGCTCCAGCATCCACTCGCGCACATACCGCTGCAGCCTTTCCGGGAATGGAGACAGAACGCTGGCGCCGCGGTCCAGGATGCGGATGTTCAAGTCCGGCCGGCTTTCGCGCAGCTCCGCCGCCATTTCTACGCCGCTGAGACCGCCTCCAACAATGGTGATCTGACCGTAAGGTGCCGCATCGTTGGAAGCTTGATACGTTTTGCGGGTGGCGGACAACGACTGAATGCTGTTCGAGAATTCCTGCGCCCCAGGAATGTTGTGGTATTTGTCCACGCATCCGAGCCCGATAACCAGCCAGTCGTAAGACAACGGTTCGTCGTTCGCGAAACGGATCACCTTCTGCTCGGGATCGACGGCCGTGACTTCGCCGTATTTCAGAATCAATCTCGGGTCTACCGGAAAATGCACCCGGACGTCTTGTTCGGACACCGTTCCGGCAGCCAGCGCGTAGTATTCCGTCTTCAGACCCTGATAAGGCATCCGGTCGATCATGATCACCACCGTATCGGCCGGGATGTCTCCTTCCAACAATTCTTTCGCTACCGTCAGTCCGCCGTAGCCTCCGCCCAAAATGACAAGTTTTTTCATTCAACGGTTAACCCTTTCTGTTATGACTTAATTAGTAGACCTTGATCTCGTTATAGAAAGTATCGCGCTCGACGGCAATACGGTCGGCTCCTTGAATGAGCCAAACCAGTTCGTCCCGTGTCATGCCTTCCGGCGAGGTCGCTCCGGCGGCATGGCTGATGCGTTCCTGGATAATCGTGCCATGGGCGTCCGAAGCGCCGAACGTCAGGGCGATTTGCGTAAGCTGCGTACCGAGATTGATGAAATAAGCTTTGATATGCTGAATGTTGTCCAGCATCAGACGGCTGATCGCGATCGTCTTTAAATTGTCGAAGGCCGATACCCGGCGCTTGATGCTGGCATTGACGCTGGCCGGCTGAACCGAATTCGGGATAAAGACCATGAAGCCGCCGGTTTCGTCCTGGAGCTCGCGCAGGTACATCATATGCCGGATCCGTTCTTCGAACGTCTCGATGGCACCGAACAGCATGGTGGCGTGCGTTTTCATGCCGAGCTGATGCGCCGTACGATGCACTTCCAGCCAAGCTTCGGTGGAGGCTTTGTCGACCAGGTGCATTTTTTTACGGTAACGCTCGGACAAAATTTCCGCACCCCCGCCCGGCATCGTGCCGAGTCCGGCATCCATCAGCGTTTGCAGCACTTCTTTATAGCTTAACCCGCTAAGCCGGGAAAAAAACTCAATCTCTGCCGCCGTGTGCGCCTTGATCGTCACATTCGGATAGCGCTGCTTCAGCCCCTTGATACAGTCGACATAATATTGGAACGGCACGTTCGGATTGTGGCCGCCCGTAATGTGGAACTCCTGCATGTTCGGATGGTAGTGCCTGTCGATGTAATCGAACATTTGCTCGGCCGTCAGCGTGTAAGCGCCGTCCTCGCCTTCGTCGCGGCGGAAATGGCAGAACGCGCAGTGCTCCTCGCAAACATTGGTAAAATACAAGCTCATGTTGTCGACGAAATACACTTTTTTGCCGTTCTTTTTCAGGTTCACTTGGTTTGCTAATTGTCCGATGGTTAATAAATCGTCCGTTTCGTACAGAAAAACGCCGTCTTCCAGGGTCAAACGCTCTCCGTGCTCCACTTTTTCGGCGATTTCGGCCATGCGCCTTTCCTGGCTGTTGATGGTCGTACTCATGGTTTAGCCACCTCCGTAAATGGGTCAGGCGCCCCTGGTTTCCGCTAACGGGACGCTCTGTCGATGAAGTTGTACAACGATACAGGGAATCGTTTCTTTCACAGTCTGCTGCGGATGAACTGGCGAAAGCTGTGAAAGCTTGCACATGGTCAGCCCGGCCAAGGACACACAGGTAGGCGAAGCTTGGACGTATTCCATGAAATACGAAGCTTCGCTTGAGCGCTTGGACAGACTTACGATGCGTTTCTCCCGAATGATACGTGTGATAAACAATACTCCTTATTATAAACCTACTGCCGGAGAGGGGCAATACATGAATCCTATATTCTTGTTGTAGAATCTAACAAGATAGGGTTTAGTTCCTATTTTCATGGGCAGGGGAGTCTAGTATACTGTTAGATTGAAATCACATTGGGTAGGACGGTGCCAAGTTGCTTACTCCAGCTCTCGATGAGCAGGCCTCCATTTCCGAAGAAATCGAAGACATGCGTGAACAAATGGTAAGTTTAGGTAATCAGTTCGGGTTCATGCATCCGGAAGTGCAGCACTGCAGCAGACAATTGGATCAATTGCTGCTTCGTTACTATGAAGCCGAGAAAACGGACAGCCGCAAATGAGGCAGCCCTTGAGGACTGAGGCCGGAAGGAGTATACTTCTATATAGAAGTACATTTTCGAGCAGGTAAGGGAGGCATGGCGATATGATTAAAATCAGCGAAACGGCTTGCGATAAAATTAAAGAAATGCTCGCGGCGGAGGAAGCAGCCCCGAATCTGTTCTTGCGCGTAGGCGTCAAGGAAGGCGGCTGCAGCGGCTTTTCCTACGGGATGGGCTTTGACGACAACGAGCAGGAAGGCGACAAAGTCATGGACATCCACGGGCTGAAGGTCGTCGTGGACGAAGAGAGCGCCAAATATTTGTACGGCGTGGAGATCGATTTCCAAGACACCGGCATCGGCGGCGGGTTCAGCATTCATAACCCGAACGCGGTAGCCACATGCGGCTGCGGCTCCAGCTTCCGCACGAAGCCGGAAGAAAAAGCGCTGGCACAGCCTTGCGAGGATTGAAGCGGTTGATCCGTATGAAACGATAACAACCCGAATTTTTTCATTTATGGGTTGCGAACTCCATACCTCCTGACGTTATTCTTCGGAATACAACGTTGGGAGGTTTTTATTTTGAAGCTCAAAAACATGTATGCAGTACATACAAAAAAAGTGTGCTGCTCGGAGCTGTTGGCGGCCGGGCACTGGTCCGCTGGTGATTGCCTTCGGTGCATCTTCGAACCGAATCGGCGCTTCATTGCTCAAATAACCATTTTGTAGTAATATCAGAACAGGTGTTTGTTACTGGGGGGCGTGGAAGACGCAGCGCTTCGTTCGATTTGGAGAGGAGGACGAATATGCCGGTAATCAGATCCGAATTGTACATAGAAGCGCCGATTGAAACCTGCTTCGATCTGGCGCGAAGCATCAACGTTCATGCCCAATCGACTTCGCAAACGAAGGAAAGAGCGGTCGGCGGAGTCACGAGCGGGTTGATCGAGCTGGGGCAGACGGTAACATGGGAGGCCGTCCATTTCGGTATCAAGCAGCGGTTGACCGCGAAAATAACGGAGTTTGAGCTGCCTTTTTATTTTGTGGACGAGATGGTCCGGGGCGCGTTTAAGCGGTTTCGGCATACGCATGAGTTCTGCGCCGTCGATTCGGGAACGTTGATGATTGACGAATTTGATTACACTTCACCATTAGGGCCTCTTGGCAAGCTGGCGGACCGGATGTTTCTGGAAGCGTACATGAGAAATTTTTTGCTGAAACGAAATCTCTACATTAAACAGCTGGCGGAGAAGCAAGCCGGATGAATGCCCACCCATGCAAAAAAGCGGACGATCCTGTACAAGGAGTCCGTTTTTTTGTCGTGGTTGATGGTCCGGCTCATTGTTTGGCGTAGACATGCAGATGCTCGATATATTCATTCACTAGCGTTTGCAGGGCTTCCGCCTTTTGCTCAAGACTGCCGCCTTCTCCGAAAGCCTGCCGAATCGCTTCGACGTAGGCTCGGCCCTGTTGCTTTCCCGGCGCGTATGCACGGCCGTAGTCGTCAAGGTAGCTCGGCAAAAAGTAACATTCCAATACATTCATCGCCAGCTGGTAGTCTTCTTGCGGATTTGAATCCGACCAAGCCTTCAGCTTGTCATACAAGGCGCTTAGCGTAATAAGGCCGAGCCGATACGTTCTTCGCGCAAATTCAAACGCCTGAGGGTCGATCTCCCCGCGTTCGAACTGCTTGAAGTTTTTTTCGTCCAGCAAATACAAAGCCCCGCCCCATTCGGAAGCGAATTTCAGCCAAAAATCGGCGTCCTCCCGTCGAATCGCAATCGTTTGAAGCTCTTCGAATACGATATCCGGGTTGTCGGTAAGCTTAGCTTTGGCCTCCGTTTTCGGCGAGTCTCCTTCAAAATTCAGCACATTGGCATTCACGTGATTGCTCCTATCTAAGGCATGGGTTTAATCCGCGGTTCCTGCCGTAGTTGGCAGCGAACGTGCGAACGGATACTTCATTGTATCATATCCGTATCCGCCGGTTAAATCTTAAACACCAATGGCTGGGGTCGAACAGACAGCTTGACCTTGCTTGGCTTATGCTTCTGCAGCAGCGTCCACATAAGATGCCGCCCGATCGGGTTGGCGCTGTGAATAATAATTTCTTTTGCATACAGGTTCTTCTCGACCATATATTTGACCAGATCGTAGCCGCTGGCTTTACCGAGGCCCAGATCATGATCGAGCGACAGGATGTTAACCGGTCTGGCCGTCATCAAATCGATGCACTGCTCGACGGACCTCGCGAGCGTAAAACCTTTCGGGCACGGACGCAAGTCATCCAAATACACGTTAATCATATGCCATCGCCTCTCTTGACTTCCAGCATACGCATCGCACGTTTAGATTGCTTGGACTGAAGCGATCAGTTAACGTACCTCTATAGAGGGCCCCCTTCTTTGTATATCAAAATCCAACACTGCATAGTTTCAACCGACGGAGGGACGATTAAACAACAAATGACAAGAGTATTCTAAATTGCCCTATTATAGTCAAAATGGAGTAAAATGGTCTTTCTCGATCATATTTTTTTATCACGAAAAACGGTACACTGCTTGTGTATAACTTTGTCCACACTATGCACCCCGCCAATGACGTATATTCGACACTTATTAACATAATACTCACAAGATATGCACAATTCTATGTGGATAATGGAACGGTTGTTCTAATTTTGGGTGCATGTTAATATAATTTTACATTACGAGAATAAGGTGAGTTGTTCCATGAAACTAATCAGTAATGAGATTTTAGTGGACTCCTATCTCAAAGCCGTCGATTTGAAACTCGAAGAAGATTTTGTCGAATTGTTGTTAGACGAGATCAAGAGGAGACAAATCAACTTAGACTTCTACAAAGAAGGTGAAGCCCAGGTCAGCTGACCGGGCTTTTTTTCTTTTATTTGGAAGAGACTCTTCTGTTAAAAATCAAAAAGATCGCCTTTGTTAGGAACAGAGCGATCTTTTCGGCTAAAGCCAATATAGATGAAAGTATTTTTACAATTTCATGTTGCTACTGTGGCCCGGGGACAGCTTGGCTGTCGGATCGATATACACCTTCGCGTTGTTGATGGCGGTTGGCGCTTCGCCGAAACCTACGGCGATGAGCTTTAGCTTGCCGGGGTACGTCGTAATGTCGCCTGCCGCGAAAATGCCAGGCACGTTCGTTTCCATCCGCGAGTCGACGATAATGGAGCCGTTATCGATGTTCAGTCCCCATTCGGCGATTGGGCCGAGGGAGGAGACAAAGCCGAAGTTGACGATTACGGCATCGACATCGATGACGCGCTCTTCGCCCGTTTTGCAATGGGCAAGGACGACTTTCTCGATTTGGTCGCGGCCTTCAAGCTTCTTGATTTCCGTCGGAGTGACGACTTCCACCTTGGACTTCATCAAATTCTCGACACTGTGCTCATGCGCGCGGAATTTGTCGCGGCGGTGAATCAGCGTAACTTTCTCCGCAATCGGTTCCAGCATCAGCGCCCAGTCTACTGCAGAATCGCCTCCGCCGCTGATCAGTACCTTTTGGCCAGCGAAGCGGTGAAGGTCGCTGACGAAGTAGTGCAGGTTTTTCTTCTCGTATTGCACGGCTTCCGGGAGCTCGAGTTTTCTCGGCTCGAACGCGCCGACGCCGCCGGTAATGATGACCGCTTTAGATTGATGCACGCCTTTGTCCGTCGTAACTTCGAACAGGCGCTCGTCTTTTTTCTCCACTTTCAATACCTTTTCTTCCAGGCAGATCGAGAGCGGGAAATGCTTCATTTGCGCTTCCAAATTATTAACAAGCTCTTGTGCTGTTACCTTCGGAAAGCCGGCTACGTCATAGATGTATTTCTCCGGGTAAAGCGCTGCGAGCTGACCGCCCAGTTGTGGCATGCTTTCAATCAATTTAACGGAAGCTTGGCGCATTCCTCCGTAAAACGCCGCAAACATCCCTGCCGGGCCGCCGCCCACGATAATAATGTCGACGATTTCGCTGCTCATGGTGGGTCAAACACCTCCGAAACATAGTAAGGTCCATTCTAATTATAATCGTACGGCTACGGCATTGAAAATATAAATTAGACTTTTCAATGAGTAATATAATTAATTAGCCTGATAAAGTTTTTATATGGCAATAGGCAGCAGCTGAAGGAATCGGGGGGGATACCTTAGTTAGTCTGGCGATTTCCCTGGATTTTTAATCAAAATAAAACTTGCTATTTGCTTCGTATCATTATATTATTGCATTTGAATTGGTTAAAACTGTTGGTATAAATACACATCATTTGCTTATATTTTCAAACGCCGGAGGAAACCCTGTAGGAAGAAAACCATTTTTCGGCGTCGCTTGTGTAATTTTTCACAAACAGTTTTCAAACTCATATACTATATAGAAAAATATGTGATGGAAGGGATAGAACCATGAGTCGAATTCCAAGAATAGTCATTTTAGGCGCAGGCTACGGCGGGATCGTAACGGCTATTCGGTTGCAAAAAGAGCTGAATTATAATGAAGCTGACGTCACGCTCGTAAATAAGCACGACTATCATTACATTACGACCCATCTGCATATGCCTGCCGCAGGGACGGATAATCCCGAAAATGCACGCGTGAACATTCTGAAGCTGATCGACGAGTTCAAGATCGATTTCGTAAAATCGACTGTCGTTCAAATTCGGCCGCAAGAGAAAAAAGTCATTCTGGAAGAGGGCACGCTCTCTTACGATTACTTGGTCATCGGCTTGGGCGGCGAACCGGAAACGTTCGGCATTCCGGGGCTGAAAGAATATGCGATGAATATTCGCTCCATCAACAGCGTTCGCTTCATCCGCGAGCACGTGGAGTACCAATTTGCGAAGTTCAAGCGCGAGCCTTCCCGTACGGACTATCTGACCTTCGTTGTCGGCGGCGCCGGCTTCACCGGGATCGAGTTTGTCGGTGAATTGGCCGACCGGATTCCGGACCTGTGCAAAGAATTCGACGTAGACCCATCCCTCGTAAAAATATATAACATCGAAGCGGCTCCAACAGCGCTTCCGGGCTTTGACCCCGAGCTCGTCGAGTACGCGATGAACGTATTAAAAAACAAAGGCGTCACATTCAAAATCGCGACCGCGATCAAAGAGTGTACCCCGGACGGCGTCGTGCTTGCAACCGGAGAAGAGATCAAATCCGCTACCGTCATCTGGACAGGCGGCATTCGCGGCAACCATATGCTGGAGGAAGCCGGCTTCGAGACGATGCGCGGCCGCATTAAGGTCGACGATACGCTGCATGCTCCAGGACACGACAACGTGTACGTGCTCGGCGACTGTTCGATCGTGATGAGCCCCGAAGGCCGTCCTTATCCGCCAACGGCGCAAATCTCGATGCAACAGGCCGATGTGTGCGCGCACAATCTGGTAGCGCAAATCCGCGGCTCCGAGCTGAAAAAGTTCGAGTATAAACCGAAAGGTACCGTAGCCTCTCTCGGACGCGGCGAAGCGATCGGGATCGTCGGCTCCAAGAAAATCAAGGGAGGTACCGCGGCCGTGATGAAAAAGCTCATCGACCTGCGCTACTTGTACATCATCGGCGGTATTCCGCTCGTGCTGAAGAAAGGCCGCTTCTAGACCATGCGCAACTGCAGCATTCAGGTTCGGGGATTACTTACTCGGGAGGAGCTTGACCGATACAACGCCCTTCTCGATGTAGGTCATTACCTCGAATCACAGAACCGTTACGACCTGTCGTATATCGTGCAGAAAGAAATCGACATCCTCATTCTTCCGGCTATCGAGCGGCTGAAGGAAAAATCGCGGCAGCGCGACCGGGACACAGAAGAGTACTTGCGGCGCAAAGAGCTGGGACTCTTGGATGAAGACGACGAATAGACGAGCAAACCCTTGCAGCTTTCGTTTCGGCGAATGCCAGCAAGGGTTTTTTGGACGGATTGGCCCGTTACAGCTTCAGCATCGAAGCCATTTTCTCTTGATTCAGCAAGTTGCCGACGTAGAAATCGCCGAACTCCCCGAACCGGGCGCTCGTTTCGTCAAAGCGCATTTCATGAACGATTCGCTTGAATTGCAACGCATCGTCCGCGAACAGCGTAACGCCCCATTCCCAATCGTCCAAACCGATGGAGCCGCCGATGATTTGCTTCACTTTGCCGGCATAATTGCGGCCGATCATTCCGTGTCCGCGCATAAAGTTGCGGCGTTCTTCGGCAGGCAGCATATACCAGTTGTCGTTACCCTCGCGCTTCTTGTTCATCGGGTAGAAGCAGATATGTCCCGCTTTCGGCAGGGTCGGTTTCAGGCGCGCCACGACATCCGGGTCCTGCATCGGATCGGTCCCCGGCTTGGCCATATAGGCGCCGAGCTCGACCACGGAGACGTAAGAGTACGTCGGAATCGTCACTTGCGCGAACATGGATTTGTTAAACTCGGTTTCCAGCTCATTCAATTCTTCCAGCGTCTCGCGCAGATGCATGAAGACGAAATCGGCTTTTTGTCCGACAACGGAATAAAAGGCGGTGCTGCCTTGCTTTTGGTCCTCAGTGCTCTGATATTTGCCAAGCAGGGTGTACAGCTCGTCCTCGGCGCGCGCTCTTTCTTGAGCGGTCAAGCTTTTCCAGGCGTTCCAATCGATTGCTCGGAAATCATGCAAGCTATACCAGCCATCCAATGGATGTACGACTTCACTCATTAACGGACACTCCTTTATTCCTTCAAAATGGGCACTGCTGCCAGCTGCTTGTTTTATTGTAGCGAAATCGGCCGCAAAGGGCAAATACGGCTCCGTGACGAAACGGCAAACTTTTTGTGAACGGCTTCCCGGAAAAAATACTATTATAATTCGAAGCCCTTATGCCGATGTAGCTGTTAAAGGAGGCGTCCGTCATGACAAACCGATTAACGCTAGGTATTTTGGTGGGGACGCTCATCAGCATCCCGTTTTGGATCGCGGCGATCGGCTGGTACCGTTTTATCTGTTCTCTTTTTTAGCTCGGCCTGTGATTTTTTTCATATTTCGTTCACACCGGCTCACTTTACCGCGCCATTGTTTTTTTATACAATATAGGCATACGGAAAGGAGCTGTCCGCTTTGCTTCAATTGATCATCGTAACCGTGCTGCTGTTCGTGCTGTTTTTCGGGCTCGGTTTTATTCTAAACATGCTTATGAAAACGACTTGGTTCCCTATTTACGGATATATAGCGCTCATGATCGGCTTGGTCATTTATTGGGGCTGGGGCACCGGCTCGCTTGCTTCGAACCTGGCCGAATATTCCATCGCCGATTACGTCCCTGCCGTCGGCGGCCTGATCGGCGCTATCCTTAGCGGCTCTACGATCAAATCCCTTCGCGAAAAAGGGTTTAAAATGTTTTAGTTTTTCAGGTTTTTTGTTTTTGGGTTTTATTTTCTTATTTTTTCAAAGCAGGCTCTGCCGTTGGCAGAGCCTATGTTTTTTTGTGGGAGTAGGGGGTGTGGAGAGGAGAGTCGTGTGACTTGCCGGAGCCTATGCTTCCGAAGCAGTTTTCTTTCAGAAAACTCTGAGTCTACGTGCCGCCTTTAAAATCGGATTCTTACCGCAAGGTAAGTTTAATTATTAATCCGATTTTAAGAGCGGCCGGAGGCAGTCAGCACGACTCGCAGCGCAGCTCCCCCAAGCCTCTGTTCCCTAAAAAACTACCTCCAACCCCCAAAAGCCTGCTTTTTCCTTCTACCCTCATTGTCGATTTGTGTGATAAAATGGAGAGTAAACACTTGAATCACGGATGGAGTTTTGACTGAATGCGGATAACGAATTTGCTGCATTTTTCCGAATATCACCGTTTCTATGTTGTGCGGGATTTCGCTTTAAGCAGCTTGGATTACAAGATGATGGCCGCGGTGTATCAGCCGATGATCGGCGCTTATGCCGTCAGCGTATACATGACGCTGTTTCAGCAGCTGCCTGCGGACAAAGTCGGGCATTCGGCGATGGAGCAGCAGCGCAAGCTGTTTCTGGCCCTGGAGCTGGAAGCGAGCGAGAACGGACGCAAGCTGTTCATCGAGCAGACTTCAAGGCTGGAAGCGGTGGGACTGCTCAAGACGTCGCGCCGGTTTGCGGCCGCTTCGGATGATTACGTGTACGAGTACACGCTGTTTGCGCCCCTGCCGCCGACGGAATTTTTCCGGAATCAGCATTTGACGCTCCTCCTGCGGGATAAGGTCGGCAAATATGCGGTGTTTGCGCTGCGAGACGAGCTGGTGCTGCCGGAAGCGCAGGAAGTGGCGGACGCCAATACCGAAAATTTGTCTGTGCCATTCTACGAGCTGTTCCGTCTGAATACGCAGGTGATCGATCACGAGCTGGAGAAGGCGTTCTTCGAATCGGCGGCGGCCAAGCCTGCCGAAGCGAAGCCGGAGGTCATGTACAAGGGTTACCAATATGCGGAGATCATTATGCACTTCCCGCGGGAGTCGGTAAACCGGGACTTCGTGGAGCGGCTCAAATACGAGCCGGAGCAGCTGGCGACGATCAATTTTGTAGCGAAAAAGTACAACCTGTTTTTAACCGACGTATGCCGGCTCTTGGACGAAGACGGCGTGTTCGACGAAGACGGACGGATTGTGCTTGAGCTGCTGCAGCACAAGGCGAACCAAGTGTTCCGGCAGGACAAAAAGCGGACTGAAGAGCGGACGCGCCATATGGCGAGGATTGCGGATAAAACGGGCGAGACGGACCGCGCTAGCAAGAGCCCGGCACCTGCGGGAGACAAAATCGTCGAGATGGAATATTACCTCGAAGTGCCCGATCTGTTTCAAGGAGAATGCAATCAGCATCAATACAACTACATTTTGCGCAATGAGCCGTATACGTTTTTGCTGGAGAAGATTTTTAGTCAAGGCTCCATACCGGACGGGCTGCTCGATACGCTGGCCAAGGTCGATTTGAACTACGGCCTGCGCGAGGAAGTTATGAACGTGCTGATTCATTACATGTATGTCAATAAGCGTTCCTGGTCGAGAGCGTCCATCGAATTCAGCGTCACGGACATGCTGGCCAAGCAGGTCGGCACGTTTGAAGAAGCGGTGCAGTACATCCGCGAGCAAATGAAGTATCAGGAGCAGCAGCGGACGCGCCGCAGCGGAGGCGCAAGCAGCGCGAATACTCCGGCCAGGGGAGGCCGGGGGCGGCAGAAGCCGGTCATTCCGATCGTCAAGGATACACCGGCAGCGAAAACGTTGTCTGCGGCCGAGCGGGAAGCGCTCCGTAAAATGGCGCAGCAGCTCGACGGCAAGCTGTAATAGAGTTGCAATCGTACTAGAGAAATCAGCGATGCCCGGCTAGCAATCAATGGGGAGGTGCAGCGGATGGAGTCGCTTGGGGAACTTTTGCGGGGCGGTCAAGGACGTCAGTTGTTGCAGCAGGCGGAAAATAAGATGCGGGAAATTGCATCCGATCCGCTGATCGTCAAGCTGAGAGCCAAACACCCGGAGCTCGACAGCCAGACGATCAAGCTGAACTTGAACAAGCTGCACCAATATATAACGGAATATAACAACTGCAACAATTGCCCGGGGCTGGACCGTTGTCCGAACGATATGGAAGGTCATTACACGATGCTGAACGTCGAGCCGGGGGACGATTGGACACGGGTGTACGACCAGAAGGTCGCATGCAAGAAATTTACCGCCAAAGCGACGCAGGATGCGGTCCGCAGCCGGATTCGGAGCTTCTATGTGGACGAGCGGGCGTTATCCCAAGGGTACTCGTCGCTCGAAATTTTCGATAAAGATCCGGACCGGGAAGAAGCGGTCGGCCAGATTATGCAATACATCGTAACGATTCGTCAGCAGGGGCTGCAACCAACGGGCCTCTACTTAGCCGGCAACTTCGGAACAGGTAAAACGTTTCTGATGTGCTATTTGCTCTATGAGCTGGCAAAAGAAGGCTACAGCGGGGCGATCGTGTACATGCCGGATTTTGCCGAGGATCTGAAAACGATGTTCCAAGATCCGCTTAAGCTCAAGGAAACGATCGACGTCCTGAAAGAGACGGATCTGCTCGTCTTCGACGATATCGGAGCGGAGAATTTAAATCCTTGGCTTCGCGACCATGTGATGGGAGCGATCCTGAATTACCGGATGAACCGCAAGCCGACGTTCTTCACGTCCAATCACGATTTGGACGCGTTGGAAAAGCATTTCAGCTTTACCAGCAAGGACGGGGACGAGGAGTTCAAAGGACGGCGCATCATGGACCGGATTCGGCCGTTCGTCGACATGGTCATGGTGAACGGGCATAACAAGCGAGGAACGCGATCCTGAATCCTAAACCGCACAAAAAAGCCTCTGCCGTCCTCCGGAAATGGAGATCAAGCAGAGGCTTTTCGCAACGGCCGAGCCATTTACTTCATCATAAGCGAAGCCGCTGTCGCGATGATACCGATCACGAGCAGGATGGCGAAGAACACGCCAAAGCCCGTGGCAACGTCGATAAAATCGTCCCGTTTTTCTTCATACACGTGCAGTTCGGGATTTCTTGTCGAGTCGTTCATACAAGGTTCCTCCTTTGGGTTGTGCCGGGCAAAACGGCCTGATGGCACAGCTTAGGCAGCTTAGCGATACTCATATACGGTTAGTATACCCAAAGTCGCATTCTATTGTAAAGGATGTAAAGTGACAATTGTGCAAACATTGGCTCGGTTGAAAAAGGCTCTCGTTGTGGTATACTTTACATGTTGACATTATTTCCGCAAAAGGAGAAATTGAATTATGGCTATCGTTAATGCGTCTGACCAATCTTTCTCAACTGACGTAGAATCCGGTACAGTTCTTGTAGGTTTTTGGGCTCCTTGGTGTGGTCCTTGCAGAATGCTTGCTCCTGTATTGGAGGAGTTGGATAAAGAAATCAGCGAAAGCGTGAAAGTCGTGAAAGTGAACGTGGACGAAAACCCGGAGACCGCTTCCCGTTTCGGTGTAATGAGCATTCCGACGCTGATCGTGTTCAAAGACGGCCAGCCGGTCGATAAAACCGTCGGCTTCCAGACTAAAGATGCGCTGAAAAACGTATTGAGCCGCCATCAATAATTTGGCAGCCTGCGGATCGCGTGAGAAAAAGCTCTTTTTCTGCTATGCTGGAAAAAGAGCTTTTTGCCGTTGGGAAAGGGGAGGGTTTCGTTGACCGAATATGCAGGGGAACCGGATCGTCAGGACCGGAAAAAAATATTGGAAGCGATCAAAAACAAGCTGTCGCTCGTCCCGGAGCAGCCCGGCTGCTACTTGATGAAGAACCGGGAAGGCACGATCATCTATGTCGGCAAAGCCAAGGTGCTGCGCAACCGGCTTCGGTCTTATTTTACCGGAAGCCATACGATCAAGACACAGCTGCTCGTAAACGATATCGTCGATTTTGAGTATATCGTTACGGCCAATAACATGGAAGCGCTCATTCTGGAGTGCAATCTGATCAAAACATATTATCCGCGATACAACGTTCTGTTGAAGGACGACAAGTCGTTTCCATACATCAAAATTACGAACGAAAAGCATCCCCGGCTGGAAGTATCGCGCCGGGTGCTGAAGGATAAGGCCAAGTATTTCGGTCCTTATCCGAACCCGTACGCCGCGGGGGCGACGAAAAAGCTGCTGGACCGGCTGTATCCGCTCCGCAAATGCAAGACGCTCCCGGACCGCGTATGCTTGTACTATCATCTTGGACAGTGCATCGCGCCCTGTGAATACGAGGTCGAGCAGGAGACGTACGACAAGATGGTGCACGAGATCAGCCGGTTTCTCAGCGGCGGACATAACGAGATCAAGCAGGAGCTTACCCGCAAAATGCACGAAGCGGCGGAGGAGCTCAACTTCGAACGGGCGAAGGAGCTGCGGGACCAGATTCAGCATATCGATACCGTCATGGAAAAGCAGAAGATCACGACGACGGATACCGTAGATCGCGACGTATTCGGCTTCGCCGTGGACAAGGGCTGGATGTGCGTGCAGATTCTTTATATGCGCCAGGGCAAGCTGATCGAGCGGCATGCGTCGTCTTTTCCATACTACGGCGAAGCGTATGACGATTTCCTGACATTCGTGACGCAATATTATAGCGAGAATCCGGCGCTGCCGAAGGAAGTATTCCTCCCGGCATGGACGGAAGGGCAGCAGCCCGCGCCGGGCCTGGAAGCGGCCGCTGCCGTTGAGGCGCTAACGACAGAGGCGCATGTGGAAATGGTGGCTGAAGCCGGAACAGCGTATTCTGCGGAAACTGATCCGGAACCGGCCGATGACTTAGCGGAAGCGGACGACCCCGCCGGATCGGGGTCCAAGACCGATGTGAAGGAAGCGCTGGAAAGCTGGCTCAAGGTCAAAGTGCATATTCCGCGGCGCGGACTCAAGAAAAATATGGTCGACATGGCATGTGACAACGCCCGCGTATCGCTGGAAGAAAAATTCCGTCTGATCGAGCGCGACGCGGACCGGACGGTCAAAGCGGTCGAGAATTTGGGACAATGGCTTGGCATCGGAATGGTGCACCGGATCGAGGCGTTTGACAACTCGAACATTCAAGGGTCAGACCCCGTATCCGCGATGGTCGTATTTACGGACGGCAAGCCGGACCGCAAAGAGTACCGGAAGTACAAAATCCGTACCGTACGAGGTCCGGACGATTACGAAACGATGCGGGAAGTAGTGCGCCGCCGGTACGAGCGGGTGCTCAAGGAAGAACTGCCGATGCCCGACCTGATCGTCATCGACGGCGGGCGGGGCCATATGTCCGCAGCGATCGACGTACTGGAGAACGAGCTCGGGCTGTACATCCCCGTCTGCGGGCTGGTCAAAGACGCGAAGCACAAAACCGCTCAACTGCTGATCGGCGATCCGGCCGAAGTGGTCCCGGTGCCGCGCGACAGCCAGGAGTTTTATTTGCTCCAGCGCATTCAAGATGAGGTGCACCGCTTCGCGATCACCTTCCACCGGGAAACCCGTACCAAGTCGATGACCGTCTCGCAGCTTGACGCGATTCCCGGTATTGGGGAGAAGCGGCGTAAGGCGCTGCTAAAGCATTTTGGCTCGCTTAAAAAAATAAAAGAGGCCGAAGTCGCAGACTTCAAGCCTCTGGGGATCGGTGAGAAGCTGGCGGGCCAAATTTTATCGTCGTTAAACGGCCGGAATCCGGATTCGCTTCCGGAAGCGGGGGAGCTCCAGGAAGAGATGCGGCAGGCGGACGCCGATTAAACCGGCTGTGGAGCCACGCAATGATCCATCCGACCGCTGCGGGTACAAAAAGATATAGCGCTCCGAGGGCAAGCTGCAGCGGCTCTCCCGTATACATAAGCGATAATCCCATCAGGATGCTGTCCATCGCGGCATGGGCGAACATAGCGGTCAAGAAGCCGTACCGCAGGAACGCCCATCCGAAGACAAGGCCGAGCACCGTCACCTCGATCAGCCGCGTGTACACCGGATAGATCGGGTACTGCGTATGGCTCATGGCCCAGATGACGCTGGGCAGGAGCACGGCCAGCACCCGGCTGCGGGTCAGTTTGAGCACGAGCGCAATGCCGAGCAGCCGGTAGACGGCTTCCTCCGATATCGCCGCAGCCCAAGCCATTAATGGGAATAAGCCCGGTACGCGCATATTGTAAATGGAGTCCGTCGGTTCGCTGACCGCCCACACGTCGAATGCTTCCGAGGCGATGAAGAGCATCACTTGCTGCACCCCAAGGATGAACATGCAGATCAAGTAGCCGCGTACCATGGCCGTTCGCGTCTCGCTTCCGAACTGCGGATCGCGCCATACCGGCCACGCATTCCAGCCGCGATTCAGCCAAAGCTGCCGCCCGGCGAGGAAGGAAAGGTAAGTCGAGACGGCCATCAGCGTAATGAAAATATTCATAATCAGCAAATAGATAGCGGCCTCCAGTTCCGAGGGACCGCTTCCGTGCATGGTCCGGAAGGCCGGCAGCATATTGAAGTTGTTCGTCAGGTAGATCGCTAAAAACAGCATCGTCAGCGCCGCGCCACGTCCAAAGCGGACCTGCCTCCGATAACGGATGATAACAATCAGCGCGGCAAACGTCATCGTTAGAGATGCCGCCATACTGATTCTAGTCATCAGGGCCGACCGCTCATCTTGGGCTTGCTGCCAGGAGATATAGCTGTCGGGAGCCGGAAAAACCGGTTTAAAGGACACCGCTTGCCCGCCGGACACGCCGAGCCGCAGCTCCAGCTTCGCCTCGCCAATTTGTTCCGTTTTGCTCACATAGACGAGAGCCCCGCTGCGGTCCCTGCCTTGTTCACCAGATCGTGTGAACTGCTCCGGTGCGTAGCCCATCTCCCGGATGGTTTGCTCCGCCAATCGGGCGGGATCGGCTTCGGACGAGCTGACCGCATCGCTTTTTGCAACCGGAGATTTGCTGCGCTCCCAACTGAAGATTTGCAGCGTTTTGTAATTTACGGCGACATAATAAGTTGCTTCGTTCCGCTTGTCGTTGATCTCGACCTCATAATATTCGAGCGGATATTGGTCACCGTAGCGCTTTGCGTATTCGTTGTACAGGTGTTCTTTTTGCAGATAGCCGCTAATGGCCGTGTACGCTTGATACAGCACGTTCGTTTGCGACTTCGGGGACAGCTTGAACCTGCTGCGCACAAAGTCTGTCGCTGCCGTGGCCGCTTGCTGTTTGGATACTTCCGGGGTGTTCGGCGGGGCTTGGTCCACCCGCTCCGTGTCCCGAAAAAAAGGTGAGACGATGATGACGCCAAAGTACAGCAGTAATCCGACGACGGCAAGCAACGGCAGGGGAGTTGCGGAATAGAATCGTTTCAGCATAAGAGCTCCTTAATGGATCCGGAATAATAACATTGTATTCTTTTAAATTAGCATACATGCTCCGGGAAAATCCATTGATATTGCGAGCATGTCAAGGTAAAAACGCGAAAAGCGAAGCCACATAGGCGTAAGACCGCTTACATCTAACTTTAGGTTCTAATTCTCGTGCCATTTCAGTCAAAAACAGCTTTGTACTTCCGGGCAAACGGGATTATAATTCAATTCATATCAATTGAATAACAAGCCGAATTTCTTTACGAAAACGGGGGAACCATGATTTTAGGGGTGAATTCCGCAAGTCCTTCTTTGGGGCTTGTGGATAGGGTGCCTGTAAGCCCGAATCCGTCAGCTAACCTCGTAGGCTTTCTTTGCAGGAACCTTTACACACGACACTAGGGTTTCCAGTGTCTTTTTTGTTGCCTGAAACCTGTTAACAGAGGTGTATGATGAAATCTATCGCCAAAAAAATCGAGCTGAAGCCGCCGCAAATTTTAGTGATCGGCTTTGCGGCGATCATTCTGCTCGGGGCTACTCTGCTCTCCTTACCGATCTCCTCGGCAAGCGGACAACCTACGCTCTTTCTGGACGCGTTGTTTACGGCCACGTCCGCCACTTGCGTAACCGGATTGGTCGTTGTGGACACGGGCAGCCATTATTCCATGTTCGGACAAATTGTCATTATTTCCTTGATTCAGGTCGGAGGCCTCGGCTTTATGACCATGGCGACGCTGTTTGCTTTCGTGCTAAGAAAGCGCATATCGCTGAAGGAGCGGCTCATCTTGCAGGAAGCGATGAACCAAGGGAGCATGGAAGGGATCGTCCGCCTGATCCGGCGCGTCCTCGTCTATTCGCTTACGATCGAATTCGTTGCGGCCGTTATTTTCTCGATTCGCTGGTCATTCGATTTGGGGATCGCCAAAGGCATTTATTTTGGCATATTCCATGCGATCTCATTCTTTAATAACGCCGGTTTCGACTTATTCGGCTCCGTCGTTGCTCCGTTCACCAGTCTGACGACGTACGCGGACGATTGGATCGTGAATATCGTTTCGATGAGCTTGATCGTATTGGGCGGCATAGGCTTCGTCGTCATGTCCGATATCGTCGACTACAAGAAGCATAAGCGGTTGTCCTTGCATTCCAAGGTCGTGCTGTCCGCCTCCGGGCTTCTGATCGTGGTTGGGGCGGTCGTCATCTTCATTTTCGAGTTTACGAATCAGAAGACGCTGGGCTCGCTGAACTGGTCCGGCAAAATTCTGGCTTCGTTCTTTCAATCCGTTTCGCCGCGGACGGCCGGGGCGAACTCGGTCGATATTGGTGCGATGCGCCAGGCGTCGCAATTTTTTATCATCATTCTGATGTTTATCGGGGCGTCTCCGGGATCGACGGGCGGCGGGATTAAGACGACGACGTTTACGACGCTCATCGGTGCGATGATTGCCATGATTCGCGGGAAGGAAGATATCGTCTTGTTCCATTACCGGCTCGGCAAGGATCGCATTCTTAAAGCGATTACGCTCACGATGATCGCTTTGTTTCTGGTCATTTTCGTCACGATGCTGCTCACCATGACGGAAAACCAGTCGTTTCTGAAGCTGCTGTTCGAGGTGACTTCCGCCTTCGGCACGGTCGGATTAACGATGGGCGTCACGCCGGAACTGTCTTATTTTGGAAAAGTTTTGATTTCTCTCACCATGTTTGCCGGCCGTCTCGGACCGCTTACGCTCGCTTATGCGCTTGGGCCGAAAGCGGAAAAAGAGTTGTACCGATACCCGGAAGGAAAAATTACGATCGGATAGGGGAAGCTAGCGAATGAAACGTAGTCAGTATGCAGTCATCGGCCTCGGCCGCTTCGGTTCCAGCCTTGCAAAGGAACTGATCGAGCTCGGTTATGAGGTGCTGGGGATCGACAAGGATGAAGAAGCGGTGGAGGAGATGAGCGACGAGCTGACGCACGTCGTGGTGGCGGACGCTACCGACGAGGATGTGATCCGCTCGCTCGGCATCCGGAATTTTGATTGCGTCGTCGTTTCCATCGGCGATGACATTCAAGCAAGTATTTTAACGGCGATTTTGTTAAAAGATAGCGGTGTGGGCATGGTTGTAGCCAAGGCGCTGTCTGAGCTGCATGGCAAAGTGCTGCAAAAGATCGGGGTGGACCGCGTCATCTACCCCGAGCGGGATATGGGCATCCGCGTGGCGCACCAGCTGGTATCGCCCAATCTGCTCGACTACATCGAGCTGTCTGACGATTATACGATTGTGGAGCTTTCGGTGCCGCGCAGCTTGAACGGCCGTTCGTTGAAGGAGCTTGATCCGAGAGCGCGGTACGGCTGCAGCGTCGTGGCGATTAATAAGAAGAGCGGCGTCATCATCGCTCCGACAGCCGAAGATGTGGTGGAAGAACGTGATGTTATGGTCGTCATTGGAACGAATGAGCAGATTGAGATGTTCGAGAACGAGGTTATCCGGTAGCAAAGGTCGATCGTCCGCAGCAAGGCCGAGTTTTCAGGAGGCGAAGAGGTGCAAATGGAAAATAGCGTTATGATCGAACACGTACTCTTTCTTATTATATTTATCCTCCTCATCGGTATGATTTTCGGAAAAGTAGCGAGCTGGCTGAAACTGCCGGACGTCGCTCTTTTTTTGATCGCAGGCGTTGTCGTGGGGCGAGGGCTGCATTTGGTCAACGAGCCCAGCAGCTCGTTTATGAACCAGTTTATTTTGACGGCCGGATCGGCGCTTATTCTGTTTGACGGCGGACGGAATATCCGGTTGTCGGGGCTTCGCAAAGTATGGATCACCGTATCGCTGCTCAGCGTGCCCGGGGTTCTGATCACCTGCGCCGTCGTTGCTTTTGCCGCGCACTGGCTGCTCGGTATCCCGATGATGTACGCGGTGCTGCTCGGCGCGATCATCTCTTCGACCGACCCGGCGACGCTCATCCCCGTTTTCAAGCAGGTACGCATTCGTCCGAAGGTACGAGAAACGGTCGAAAGCGAATCCGCCTTTAACGACGCGACCGGCTCGATCCTGACCTTTTCGGTGCTCGGCGCGATCACAAGCGGACAAGCCTTGTCGGTCGGCGCGAGTGTGATCGGGTTTGTACAGACAGCCGTGGGCGGCATTGTCGTCGGCGTGCTTGTCGGACTCGTATTGGTCTATGTTACGGCTCACTTCAAGCTTGGCTGGCTGCGGGATTATGCGACCATCGCCTTGATTGTCACGGCGCTCGGCGCCTATTGGTTCGGCGACGTGCTGCACGTCAGCGGCTTTATGGCGACCTTCGTGGCCGGCCTCGTCTGGGGCAATCACGAGTTGTTCAAGCTGGAGCTGGACGACAAGCTGCACGAAATGGCTCATTTTACCGAAAATATGACGGTGGTTATGCGGATGCTCATCTTTATTATGCTGGGCAGCCAAGTGAATTTCCGGGTTATTCTCGATCATCTATGGCCGAGTCTTGCCGTCATCGCCGTATTTATGCTGATCGCTCGACCATTGACGGTGCTGGCCTGCGCGCTTCCGGACCGCAAGGCCGGGTGGAAACGCAACGAGATTGTATTCATGTTCTGGGTGCGCGAAACGGGAGTAATCCCGGCGGCGTTATCGGGCATGGTTGTCGGGATGGGCGTGAAGTATGGGGACGTGATCGCATCAGTCACGTTTCTGGCCGTCTTGCTGACCATCCTCCTGCAGGCCGGAACGACGGCGTATGTCGCCCGAAGGCTCGGATTGGAGGAGAAGGCGGGCGGAGAGACCTGACGCTTCGTCTCCCCGGCTTTTTATAACGTGTATTCGTCCGACGTATGGTAATGCCGGACCGCTTGATCGATGAAGCGGCGGATGGACGGTTCAAGAACGGCTTCCTCCGTGAACAACAGCGAGGTCGTTCTTTTCGTTTGTTCCAGCTCGGGGATGAAGCGCACGGTCAGCTCGTTGTCTTCGATCAGATTGCGGCGCAAATACGATTCGGGCAAGAGCGTTGCCGTTTTGCAGGTGGATACGAGCCGGGTAATCGCTTCGAACGAGTCGATCTCCATTTTGACATCCGGATGAACCCCGCAGCGGTGAAACATCTCGTCCATCAAGACGCGGTACCATGTGCCCCGCGAAAACAAGATCATCGGCAGCTCATGCAGATCTTGAATATTAAGCTCCTCCTTGTCTGCGAATGGTTGCCCTTCGGGCAGTACAAGACAGAGCGGGTCGTCAAATAAGGGCACGCAGACGATGGACGGATCTTCGATCATGGAGGCGACAAGACCGATGTCCACGCGTTTTTCTTTAATGAGCGGCACGATCTCGTGCGTTTTGCCGGTAACGGCCTTGATGTCCGTATTCGGGTATTCGCGGGTATAGATCGTGATCAGATCGGGCAGCGTCGACTGGAGCGTCGTCAGGCTTGCTCCGATGACGATGCTCGCGGGTTTGACGTTTGTTTTGAACGCCTGCAGCTTCTCGTGCAGCCGGCGTTCCAGCCGCTTTTGCTCCAGGGCGAACTCGTAGCATACCTCGCCGGCACGGGTCAGCTCCAGCCGTTTGCCTTTGCGGACGAAGAGCTGAATGCCGAGATCCTCCTCCAGCCGCATAATTTTACGCGACAGCGCAGGCTGGGATACGTTGAGCAGCTGCGAGGCTTTGTTCAAGCTCTGCTGCTCGACGACGGTGGCAAATACGTCGATAAGCTCCATAGCGGGTATCCTTCCTTTTCATATGTTAATAAGTTATAAGCATATATAAAAAATAAGCACTTCCATTATAAGCGATTCAGGAGTAGTATGGAATATGTCACTTCTTGTTCACATTTTTTGCCGCAAACGGTATAGAAGCTTGTCGGAACATGGAAAATAGGCATAGCGTTTTTTGTTGACGCTCCCAGTACGCGGGAGTACAATGGTAAATGGTTTTGACGAAGCGGTGACAAGCCTTAATTTGAGGGGGGAACGAGTTTCAATGTTTAAAAATTCTTACTTTTCACGGAAGCTGCATTCATTGCTTGGTGTCATTCCGGTCGGCTTCTTTCTGATCGAGCACCTGCTGACGAACTACAAGGCGTTCAGCGGCGGACATGCGGCTTTTTTGGATCAGGTGTTCTGGCTGCATGAACTGCCGCTCGTGCTGCTGCTGGAAATTGTCGGCATTTGGATTCCGCTCGCTTATCACGCGATCTACGGCTTGTACGTCGCATATACGGCGCGCAACAACGTATCCAACTACGGCTATTTCCGCAACCAAATGTTTTTCTTACAGCGCGTAACCGGTGTCATTACGTTCTTGTTCGTGGCCTTCCACTTCTTCCAAACGCGTCTGCAGATTACATTCGGCAACGTGGAGCAAGCGGCGATTGGCGTTCACATGCATGGGATCGCTACCAACACCATTTACTTCATTATGTACTGTATTGGCATCGTTGCGGCCGTGTTCCACTTCAGCAACGGCATGTGGTCTTTCCTCGTCAGCTGGGGGATTACCGTGGGGCCGCGCGCGCAGCGAGTTTCGACTTACGTATGGATGGGCGTATTCGTGGTGATGTCCATCATGTTTATTTTGTCCTTGACGGCATTTATGAATCCGGATTTCAGTCAGCTGCCGAAAATGGTGAAAGGTTAAGGGGGAGGGACGATCATGGCGAATTCAAAAATCATCGTAGTCGGTGGAGGCTTGGCCGGTTTGATGGCCACCATCAAAGCGGCAGAGGCTGGAGTTCACGTCGACCTGTTCTCCTTGGTGCCGGTTAAACGTTCCCACTCCGTGTGCGCGCAGGGCGGCATCAACGGAGCGGTGAATACGAAAGGGGAAGGCGACTCCCCGTGGGAACACTTTGACGATACGGTATACGGCGGAGACTTCCTCGCCAACCAGCCGCCGGTTAAAGCAATGTGCGAAGCGGCGCCGGGCATCATCCACTTGATGGACCGGATGGGCGTTATGTTCAACCGTACGCCGGAAGGACTTCTCGATTTCCGCCGTTTCGGGGGAACGAAGCATCACCGTACGGCGTTTGCCGGAGCGACGACAGGCCAACAGCTGCTGTATGCGCTTGACGAGCAGGTACGCCGCTGGGAAACCGCCGGTCTGGTGAAGAAATACGAGCATTGGGAGTTCATGGGCGCCGTGCTGGACGACGACGGCGTATGCCGCGGCATTGCCGGACAAGACCTGCGCAGCATGGAAGTCAACACGTTCAAGGCCGATGCGGTTATTTTGGCGACAGGCGGCCCGGGGATTATCTTCGGTAAAACGACGAACTCGGTTATCAATACGGGTACGGCGGCCAGCGCGGTATATCAACAAGGCGTTTATTACGCGAACGGCGAGTTCATTCAGATTCACCCGACGGCGATTCCGGGCGACGACAAGCTTCGTCTCATGTCCGAATCCGCGCGGGGCGAAGGCGGACGCGTATGGACCTATAAAGACGGCAAGCCGTGGTACTTCCTTGAAGAAAAATATCCGGCTTACGGAAACCTGGTACCGCGCGATATCGCGACACGGGAAATTTTCTCTGTCTGCGTCGATATGAAGCTCGGCGTGAACGGGGAAAACATGGTTTACCTCGACCTGTCGCACAAAGATCCGAAAGAGCTTGACGTCAAGCTCGGCGGGATCATTGAAATCTATGAGAAATTCATGGGCGACGATCCGCGCAAAATTCCGATGAAGATTTTCCCTGCCGTGCACTACTCGATGGGCGGCATGTGGGTCGACTATAACCAAATGACGAATATTCCGGGGCTGTTCGCCTGTGGCGAGTGCGAGTACCAGTACCATGGCGCCAACCGTCTGGGTGCGAACTCGCTGCTTTCCGCGATCTACGGCGGCATGATTACCGGTCCGAAGGCCATTGAATATATCAAAGGCTTGGATAAGCATGCCGAAGACGTCTCGTCGACGGTTTACGATCGTTATCAAAAGCAGCACACGGACCAATACGAAAGCATCTTGAAAATGAACGGCACCGAGAATGCTTACGTGCTGCACAAAGAGCTGGGCGAGTGGATGACGAACAATATGACCGTCGTGCGCTACAACAAGCAGCTTCAACAAACGCTCGATAAAATCAACGAGTTGAAGCAGCGCTACAAAAACATCAATATCAACGACTCGGCCCGTTTCAACAACCCGGGTGTAGCATTCACCCGCCAGCTGTGGAACATGCTTGAACTGTCCCACGCGATGACGCTTGGCGCTTTGCTTCGCGACGAAAGCCGCGGCGCGCACTACAAGCCGGAATTCCCTGACCGTAACGACGAGAAGTTCCTGAAAACGACGAAGGCGAAATGGACGCCGGACGGTCCGCAAATCGAATGGGAAGAAGTCGACGTATCGCTGATCGAACCGAGAAAGCGCGACTACACGACCGACAAGAAGAAGGGAGGTCATTAATCATGGCGGAAGCAACTGCAGCAGCGAATAAAAAGGTCAAGTTCATCGTAACGCGTCAGGATTCGCCAGAAAGCAATCCGTACACGGAAGAGTTCGAGGTTCCTTACCGTCCGAATATGAACGTGATCAGCGCGCTGATGGAGATTCAGCGGAACCCGGTGAATGCAAGCGGAAATAAGACGACACCGGTCTGCTGGGAATCGAACTGTCTGGAAGAAGTATGCGGCGCTTGCTCGATGGTCATAAACGGCAAGCCGCGGCAGGCTTGCTCCGCGCTTGTCGACAAGCTGGAGCAGCCGATTCGCATCGCGCCGATGTCGACATTCCCGGTTGTCCGCGACTTGGTCATTAACCGCGAGCGCATGTTTGCCGCTCTGAAGAAGGTTAAAGCATGGATTCCGATCGATGGCACGTATGATCTCGGTCCGGGACCGCGGATGGCCGAATCCAAGCGCCAATGGGCCTATGAGCTGTCCAAATGCATGACCTGCGGCGTATGTCTCGAGTCCTGTCCGAACGTGAATGATAAAACCACGTTTATCGGTCCGGCGGCGATCTCGCAGGTGCGTTTGTTTAACGCGCATCCGACGGGCGAGATGAACGCTCACGAGCGTCTGGAAGCTTTAATGGAAGACGGCGGCATCGAAGGCTGCGGTAACTCGCAGAACTGCGTGCGTTCCTGCCCGAAAGGCATCCCGCTCACCACATCGATTGCGGCGATGAACCTCGATACGACGAAGCATTTGTTCAAGAAATGGCTAAGCGTGTAATCATACTAATAGTAAAATTCTCCCTTGCTGTAATCGCAGGGGAGAATTTTTTTGTTTGAGAATAGGTATTTTAGATCACCTTTTCCAATTTATGACCTTGTCGAAATTTGTAAATGGAAGTATATTAAGACAAGGTATAATCGGGAAAATATGTTAAGATAGCGATTGTGGGAGTGCGGTTGCATTGGTCGATTTTATATTGTTCATGGTCTTTTCGATATTGGAAACCTCGATGATGTATTATTTGATGTTCCGTTTGTTTAAGTTCGATATGTACCCGGTTTCGATTTTATTTGCGAGCGCGGTCGCCTCGTTCATTTCATATACGAATCGGAATGTATATGAGATTCAATTTGTAGATGTCGTGGTGCAAATTTTTCTTATGTTTATGTTTGTCTGGTTGTTATTTAAAACGCATTTTTTCTATGCGGCCATTATGACATGTACGGTTTATGTCGGCTATGTTATATTGCAAATTACATATTATTTTCTTTTAAATGGAATTGGTCTTTTTGACTCGCATTTACCGATTCCCAGCGCCATCGGAACGTACTTGCTTCAAATTTTCACGGCATCTACCGCTTTTTTATTGGGGTTGTGGATCAAGAGAAACCGCAAGGGATTCGACTTTGTTCCCCACTCCCAATATGAAGTAGTTAAGATGAATAAAATTAATATTGCGTTTCTTGGTTTAAGTTTATTATCTGTTTTCGTGTTGTCTCTCCTATATCTAACGAATCAAATTATTCAGCTTTTTTATTTGCCTGTTGCTTTAGTTTTTATCATGTACTTCATCTTATATTTTGCATACAAAAAGGATCGCTCCGATGATTAAACGACCGTCACGAGCCATTGCAGCTTGGCTAAAAAATGCCAATCCGGAGGAAACCGCAAGCATTGAAGTCATGGAGTATGCCTTACGTATTTTATTTAATATTTCATTGATTATTATCATCTCTTTAGGTATCGGACATAGCACGGGGAAATACGGCGAAACCGCTCTGGCCTTGTTTAGTTTTATTTTGTTAAGATTTTTTTCGGGTGGGGTACATATCAGGTCCAGTTTCGGTTGTATGGCGTTAACTATTGTATTGTGTTCAACAATTCCCCGCCTTCCCATACTGGATAAGGCGGAAATGTTGGTATTTACTTTGATTTGTATTTTATTATTGTTATGGTTTGCGCCTCAAGTGGATAGCGAGGCCGGTTTCAAACCGGAATTAAAACGTTTATTTAAAATCATCTCATTATGCATCGTGAGCTCGAATTTAATCTTATGGTCTTCGATTATTTCCGTCTCTTTTCTGATTCAGTGTTTGACCCTCATTTCTTTAAAAAGGAGATAAATTAGTATGAAGAAACTGATGGCCAGGAAGATTTCAAAAATACTATATGCCTGCGCTATGTTTTTTGCCGTTACTTTGAAACCTGCTTTGTTCAGTCCCAAAGTCCCAAAAGAATTGATGGATAAAAATAAGGATTAGTTTGGAGTTGGATTTATAATGCGAGTGCTTCGGGAGGACGGTTCGGGTTACGAACTTGACGACGATGAGATCATTTTTTTCACCACTCATAATAATGTCATCAGCGTACATACCCGCACTGAACGATATATCGTTCCGACGACGCTCGACCAGCTGAGCAAAGCGTATCAAGATTTGTCGTTCGATAAGGTGGATCGATCTTATAGCGTAAGAATTGACCGGATCGAAGGTTATCATGCCGTTCGTAAGGCGGTTTTTTTTGAGGAAGAAACGACGGAGAACAAAAAATTCGCTCCCGTTTCGGAGCCTAATATGAAAAAAGTGTTAAAGCATTTGAATAAGAAAAAAGACCAACCATGAAAGGTTAGTCTTTTTTCGGCAGCGCTCCGGGGATCGATTGACATCGGTTATGGTTAATGCGCTGATGAACGAGGTCTTGCAGCAGATGCATGAACATCCAACTAATAGAAGCGAACTTGCTTTGCTCTGTCGGAAAATCGTCAAAGTAGGCCTTCAAGTGGTGTCCTACCCCCTTGACCTTGGACATGTTCACGACATTGGAACCATCGAGCTGCCAGAAGTCCTCGATAAGATTTTCCAGATCATCCAAATCCGCGATAGCCCGGTATTCTCCGTGCAAGGTATGGAAAATAAGTTTTCCGTACTTATCCTTTTCGGTATAAAGAACATCGCTGTGGAGATCAATAACGGCGAGTCTGCTTTCTCCTGTTGGCAAAGTTTGAATAACCGACATGGGCGATTTCATGGAGGCTCTCCTTTTGTGTACTTTTTAACAAAATAACGAATCCTAAATAATGGTTTGTCATGGAATTGTTTACTAAAAAGGATAACATATATTTAGTACTTTTTTTATATTGGTTTAAAATTTAAATCATCTATTGACAAAATAAGCCAAAGCTATCTATAAAATTCCGTTGACGAATCGGCAGGATAGAAGGTAAAATAGACATTAATTTAAACGTTTAAACTATGTTGAAGAATTGGAGTGCCGGTTATGAGCAAAAAGCGCCAAATCACGATCGTGGATCTGGCAGAGGCGGCCGGCGTATCGATTGCTACGGTGTCGAATGTGCTGAACCGACGGAATGTGCCGATGTCGGCCGAGACGATTCGGAAGGTGGAGGCGGCGGCGGAGCTTCTCGGTTACCGCCGCAATGTGATGGCGGCCAGCCTCAGCAGCAAAAAGTCCTACGAGCTGGGGATGCTTGTACCGAGCTTCGGCGGGTATTATGGGCGTTTTGCCGAAGAGATGCAGCGTACCGCTCACCAGTACGGGTACCATTTGTCGGTATTTTCAGCAGCGGGCTTCGATCCGGAGATTGAGAAACGTCACTTGGACGTGCTGCTGCAGCGCAGGGTAGACGGGTTGTTTTGCCACGGGTTGGCGATGTCTCAGGAAGCTACCAGACAGATCGTATCCGACGGTACCCCGCTGGTCCTGTTTAATGCTTGGGGGTGGCCGAGCGACATCGCGGCCGGCGCGGTCAATCTCGATTTTCTGGAAGGCTGCGATACGATCGTACGGCATTTGTACGAGCAGGGCAGCCGAAAGATGATTTACTTAGCAAAAGCAAAATCGCTTGGAACGGACCTGCAGCGCCGGATCGGTTTCCGAAACGGGCTGGACCGGCTTCCGGAAACGATCTCGTCCGCAATTGTGGAGCTGGATGATGGGCTCACGATGGATGAAGCGGTGGAACAGATTCTCGCTTTTTCGGACGGGGTACGGCCCATCGGAGTTATGGGATTCGACGATAATGTGGCGTTGGCGTTCATGTTTGCCGTGCTGCGCCATGGATACAAGGTTCCGCAGGACGTGCAGATTATCGGGGTCAATAACGATCCGTTCACATCCGTCTGCTATCCGTCGATGACGACGATGAACATTCCTTACGACAAGCAGGCCCGGCTGGCCATCCGGTTAATGTTGGAGCAGCTAGGGGAGATCGATACAATGGAGCGGATCGATGGAACTTCCGACCGTGTCGAGATTACCGATGCGCATGAGGTTCGCGTTCCGATGCAGCTTGTCCCGCGCATGTCCACTCAGTCCGTCTAACGGGCAGCATTGGCCTTCGGGCCTACATAGACGACAACCAGAAAAGGAGCTTGATCCTTATGAGTTTATGGCAAAAGGCGATTGAAGACGCGGTTCAAAAAACAAAAGCTAACATCGGTAAATTCGGCGGCTTGTTTCCTCATGTCAGCGAGAACGGAAAATATATCTTAAACGATAATTGCGATTGGACGGAAGGCTTCTGGTCCGGGATGCTGTGGCTTTGCTATGAGCATACCAAGGACGAAGTGTTCCGAGAAGCAGCCGTGTGGACGGTCGAAAGTTTCAAGAAACGGCTTGAAGCCCATCGGGTACTGGACCATCACGATATCGGGTTCTTGTACTCGCTTTCCGCCAAAGCGCAGTGGATTATCGAGCGGGACCCGGCTGCCAAGCAGTTGGCGCTGGAAGCGGCTGATGTCATGATGCGGCGTTGGCGTCCGAAAGGCCGTTACATCCAAGCGTGGGGACCGGAAGGCGATCCGGAGAACGGCGGACGCATCATCATCGACTGTATGATGAACCTGCCGCTGCTGTACTGGGCTTACGAGCAGACGGGCAACAAGGAGTACTTGGACGTAGCGGTTACGCACGCCGACAAATCGCGGCGTTTCTTAGTTCGCGGGGACGATTCGTCTTACCATACGTTTTACTTCGACCAAGAAACGGGCGAGTCGATTCGCGGGGGGACGCATCAAGGCTACCGCGATGCCTCTACATGGACCCGGGGACAGGCTTGGGGCATTTACGGGTTCGCTTTGTCTTACCGGTACACGAAAAATCCGCAGTATCTGGAAACGTCCCGCCGTATGGCGCGTTATTTCCTTGAGCGGCTGCCGGAAGACGATGTGGTGTATTGGGACTTTGATGCGCCGGTTACCCCGGAGACGAAACGCGACAGCTCCGCGTCCGCGATCGCATCGGCTGGACTTGTCGAGCTTCTAGCTCATTTGAACGCCGAGGATGCTGACCGGGCCTTCCTGGAGGACGGGCTGGACCGCTCGATGAAATCGCTGATCGAGAATTATTCCACGATCGGACAGCCGGATGCGGAAGGGCTGCTGGAGCACGGCTCGTACAGCGTGCGCGGCGGGTCGGCGCCGGACGATTATATGATTTGGGGCGATTATTACTACCTCGAAGCGCTGCTTCGTATGGAAAAAGGTGTCACGGGCTATTGGTACGAAAGAAGCTAGAATGAACGGGAAAGCTCCCTTACGATTCGATCCGCGTAGGATGACGTAAGGGAGCTTTTTGGGGTGAAAGCGGGAAGTCCATGGTGTCAATTTTCAGTAGTGCTTCTTTTCTCATTGGGGAAAAGAGAGTAAGGTTTTGGCGAAATGATAGCGATTACAATTTTGTTACACAATTGAAATGTTTCTGTTACGTATTTAACATGTTGGGGGTGTAATATAATAAGCAAGACCCCCTTTTTAATATATAAACCTTTGAAGACTCGCCCCGTTGGCGGGTCTCTTTTTTTGGGGAACATGTGACCATCGTGGGATAAGGATTTGTAAAAAATTTAAATTTATATTATACGATAAAGAGGTTGAGGAATGGGTACAATTAAATGCGGTTTTTGGACGACAAAATTCCTTATTACACCGAATGAATTTGAAAACCTTCTTGAAATATGCGATAAATATGGGATAACTTTTGAAGTAACAACATTTGAGCGCCCCAAAGCATAGCAAAGAAAACGTTCTTGTTGAATACAAAAAATATTATAATCATGTTACATCTATGGAAAAAATCAATAACAGAATCGGATTCGTATATTCTGTTGTAATTCCAGATACTTTAGGGTTTCACCTTGTAAGTAATAAGTTTCAATATTCGGATGAGGTCAAAAGGTTTTGGATTGATGACCTTTATCTTGAGTTATCTTATCAAAAGGCTGTTGCAATTGACGACGAAACAGGAGAATATTTCACATATGAAGATATTAACCTACATTATCCAAAAGGATATCCTATTTATAAGGAGATTGAGGATTATATCAAAGGTATAACAAAGCCAACGCGAATAAAAATAAATGATAAAGTAAAAAGTTTTCCGATTCGCATTAGTCAAAATGTTGCAACGGACTTAGAACAAAGTTGGGCTTTTAAAGAAAATGAAATTGAAATGATTAGTTACAAGCCTAAAAAATTTTAGTCACATGGACGTAAATATTAGCGGTGATCCTAGAACTCGGAATGGCGTAGTTGCTCTTGAATGGACTTTATACCTTCTTCAAAGAACGTAGTCGTGTAATCGTAATTGTCTCAGACCACTTTTCTTTGGAAGGTAACACGCATTTTCTGCATCGATCATATATTCCAGTCCATTTCTTATTTAAAATTATTTACAAATAAATAAAATATATGGTATTATTTGAATGTAATACTATATTCGGGAAAGAGGTTGATAGTTTATGAAAAAGCTGTTCGTCCTTTTATCGGTTGTGTGCATGCTGTTTTTGTTCAGTGTCCCCAGCTTTGCAGCTGCTGGCCAGAACAATCTTGCAGAAGGTGAAAGTTTAACAAGGGGACAGTGGCTAAAATCAAACAACGGGCAGTATACTCTAGTTCTGCAGGATGACGGAAATTTGGTACTGTATGGGCGTGGTCAAGCGTTGTGGGATTCTAAAACGCATGGACGTGCGGTAAAGGAGCTTGTGATGCAACATGACGGAAACTTGGTACTATACGGGTATCCAGATGCTCTGTGGAGTTCCAACACGCATGGTTACCCGGGCGCCTACCTTGTTGTTCAAGACGATGGGAATGTGGTGATTTACATCGGACGTCTAGCTATTTGGAGTACAGGGACGAACTAATTATATACATGTTTATTCCATTCGCCGATTTCTTTGCTCGGAAAGCTGCGAAAGCCTATGGCCAAATAGCCATAGGCTTAATTTTTGCTAAACATTGGCCCGCGACCATCTCAGCAGCTTGTGTCGGTAAGTTTCGGCCGGGTCCTGTCAGGCGGGCGTAATATATTGCCGATGCGTCCCAGCGTATTGCCATTATACCTTAGTTATAGTCCCGAATTTCCCTCAACCGAATAGAGGCGACAATTCCGAACAAGAGGAGTATACATCCGATGATGAACATCACGGAACTGGAGCCGTAAAAATCAGCAAAAAAAGATGCAATAACTAAACCTATAGATGGGAAAACACTCATAAGAGATCCTAATGTCCCAAACACTCTGCCTTGAAGTTCTTGGGAAACTTCAAGCCTTAAGATAATGTTAATTAACAACGTGCAAAATGAAAATATGAAGCCGATCAAAAGAATGATGGGAATGGCGATGGGTGCCGTCGTAGAATATGAAAGAACGATGTAAAAGGTCCCATTAAAATAAGATTTAACATGACAAGCTTGCCTCGTTTTTTAATTTTTTCACCAAGAGCAACGATGATCCCTGCACCTAACATATATCCCAGAGGGATACAAGCCTCGATCAGTCCAAAATGGAAAGGACTTGCTTTCCATACCTTAACGGCCATGACTTGAGTCAACATCAGGGAAGACATAAAGAATAAGATGAGTGTGGGTGACAATATTGTAACTGACTTGGCAAAAGGATCCTTCCAAATATAACGAAAGCCAGTCATTAAATCCTCTTTAAATTTCTTTTGGTGATGTTTTTCTATGTTTGGCGAAGAAAAAGTGCCGGCAATTAAAACCAGTAAGAATGAGACGAGAAACGAAAACCCATCGAAAACAATGGCCCAAGCTCCACCAAAAGTTGTTACAAAAATACCTCCTACAGCAAATCCCACCGTTCTAGATATATTGTCCGAAATGTTCAACAGTCCGGTTGCCCTTTGAAGATGTTCTTTGCCAACTATGTTGACAAGAGATGCATGAAAAGCCGGGGAGTGAAACAATCCAGAGGCGGTTACAATTCCGGTAAGGAATACAATTAGGATAAAAGGCACTTTGGGAAGAGTGATGCATAGAGCAATGGTAAAAACGAATCCACATCTAACCAGATCAGAGATAAGCATTATCTTTCGCCGATTCATTCTGTCGGCAATTGTACCTGCGATCGGACCAAGTAACGAGCTGATTACGAGGTTCGTGACCAGAACAATTGTCATCATCTTGGCGCTACCAGTCTTGGTTAACACCCATAGGTTTAATGCAATACTGTGGAAAGAATTCCCGAATAAAGAAAGTGTGTAAGCACAAAGCAACAGGATGAATTGTTTGTTTTGCCATAAGGCCGGTAACGGCTTGCTCGCTACTTCCTCGCGTTTTGAAGCTGAAAATTGCGGTTGCATTTGCATCCCCCTTTAACTTAAACGATTAAGTTATATTCAAAAAAAATTAAATATTCAATTTTACAAAAAATTTATTTTCGTTTGGTGAGCTGTAACCAACATTATGCAATAGATTTTTCATTAGATCAAATGCGATTGAGGACTTGTCCTCATGGAAGATAATTTTTTGCGTCTCATCATTAGCTAAGATTTGCGGGCAGTTACATGTACAAATTACTGTCAAGCTACTGAAATGATTTGATTTTTCAACATGGTTTCCTATAAATTCGTTAATCACAATTGCATGCTCATAACTGGCATATTTTTTGA
>JBHJMN010000149.1:0-648 GCA_042219835.1 Paenibacillus elgii | reverse complement strand
TTAGAATTAGGTAGTCCAGCGAGGACAAACTGTGTTTCGCTTTTTTGATCATTGATTTTGTAGCTTGGGGCTTTATTCTAACTTAATGACAAACCCATTATCACCATCTGCTGTTTCATTCTGATACTCATGAGTCATAATTATTGTCCACTTCAATGTTTGATCAAATACGTAAAAATCAAGTGGAAAAGCGCTTAAATTATCAGTTAAAAATTGCTTTGAACAAGTAAACATCTCATTCCGCCCCAAATCCATAATTTCTGGTATTATGTGGTGGTCCCAGAACAGGAATACATCTTTTGCATTCATACGATCTATTACACTTCCAAACTCATCCACTGAGAAAGTGTAAATCTGTCCTTGCCGTTTAAAGCAGCACCAGAGATAATATCCATCACCAACATTTGCATAATTTTTGTAATACTCACAGTTTGTTGTGAAGAATTTTTCAATAAATTGATTTTTCCAGATGTCTTTTTGATCTATTGGAACTCTGTCAAGATTAAATAGTAATTCTTTATCCAACAATGCTAGTTCCTCCTCAAATTTTCTGGCTCTTCGCCGCTAGCGATGCTATGAGCGTAAATAAGCCCTATGAATTTCCAGAAACACTTTGAAAATCGGACAAGGGAATTGGTATAGACGCTT
>JBHJMN010000148.1:0-681 GCA_042219835.1 Paenibacillus elgii | reverse complement strand
CTTACGTTTCGTTTCCCGTTTGCCCGACTTGTTCTCCGTCTGTGAGGAAGTCAAGCGAGCGGCTTGGGAATCCGATGCATGGCAAGAGATCGGCAGGTTGAGTCAGGGGCCGTCCGCAGCGGAATACCGCATTCAATCGATGGAGCGCCGGATTGAGGGCCGTTCATTTCGGCTGATCGTCGTGTATTCGAGCAACTTGGATGCACGCAAACAGCGGGCACTGGACAGTACGCTAAAGAAAGAAGAAGAACGGTTGACACGCCTCATTCGGAAGCTGGGAGAAACCGAATTCCACTGCGAATCGGATGCTTGGCAAGCGATTCAGAGATTCTATAGCGAACAGCGAAGCGCATGGTTTCAGTGGGAGTTGGGTGTCGAAGCGGTGACGCGGCCAGCCAAGCGAACCGGCCGAGGACGTCCGAAAAAGGAAGAGCCTTCGTCTATGGAAACCGTATATGTACCGAAGCTCGAACAGTTTGTTCGAGACGAAGCCGCGGTGGAAGCGGAGAAGCGTCTGCTCAGCACCTTCGTCCTGATCAGCAATGCCGAAACATCAGGCTATTCGGACACAGACCTGCTTCGCGCGTACAAGGGACAGGATGCCGCCGAGACGCGTTTTCGTCTGTTGAAAGACCCGCAGCTCGTGGACGGCATCTATCTTAAAACGCCGGATCGAATCGC
>JBHJMN010000147.1:0-692 GCA_042219835.1 Paenibacillus elgii | reverse complement strand
TCGTCATAGGTTTAATGCTGCGCTCGGATCATCTTGGGTTGACTTCCATCCTCCGGGATCTTTCCTTGTATTCCCGTTGCTACGAGACCTTGATCCATTTCTTCCGTTCTTCCGCCTGGTCGCTGGAATCGCTACGGCTGACTTGGATTCAGGTGGTCCGCAGCACAGCTCCTCTCCTGTACGTGCGGGAGCGTATCGTACTCGTCGGCGATGGGATGAAGCAGGCCAAGGAAGGCCGCCGGATGCCGGGCGTCAAGAAGCTCCATCAGGAATCCGAAAACTCGTCCAAGGGCGAGTACATCTTTGGCCATCTGTTTGGCGCCATCGGAATTTTGGCCGGAACGCCGCAGAAGTGCTTCTGCTTGCCCTTGTTCATAAACCTGCAGGACGGCGTAAAAACAATCTTCAGCTGGGGTAAGCAGCCCGAGGATCGGCAAGCGTCCCATGTCGTGCAAATGATCGATCAGGCTTTCGCGTCCGCCAAGGCGTTCGGGAGCGCGCTGCTCCTGTTGGATCGCTATTTTCTATCCATTCCCGCTTTGGAGCGGCTGGGCGTGTGGAATCAGTTGAGAGCCGCTCGCCTGGACATCGTCGCGAAGGTCAAAGCCAATGCCGTAGCCTATGAGCGTCCCGCCGTTAGAAAAAAGGGACGGGGCCGTCCGCCGAAAAAAGGCCAGATGGTGAAGCTGATC
>JBHJMN010000146.1:0-698 GCA_042219835.1 Paenibacillus elgii | reverse complement strand
CCGTCATAGGTTTGATGCTGCGCTCGGATCATCTTGGGTTGACTTCCATCCTCCGGGATCTTTCCTTGCATTCCCGTTGCTACGAGCCCCTGATCCATTTCTTCCGTTCTTCCGCCTGGTCGCTGGAATCGCTACGGCTGACTTGGATTCAGGTGGTCCGTAGCACGGATCCGCTCCTGTACGTGCAGGAGCGTGTCGTACTCGTCGGCGATGGGATGAAGCAGGCCAAGGAAGGCCGCCGGATGCCGGGCGTCAAGAAGCTCCATCAAGAATCCGAAAACTCGTCCAAGTCCAAGGGCGAGTACATCTTTGGCCATCTGTTTGGCGCCATCGGAATTTTGGCCGGAACGCCGCAGAAGTACTTCTGCTTGCCCTTGTTCATAAACCTGCAGGACGGCGTAAAAACAATCTTCGGCTGGGGTAAGCAGCCCGAGGATCGGCAAGCGTCCCATGTCGTGCAAATGATCGATCAGGCTTTCGCGTCCGCCAAGGCGTTCGGGAGTGCGCTGCTCCTGTTGGATCGCTATTTTCTATCCATTCCCGCTTTGGAGCGGCTGGGCGTGTGGAATCAGTTGAGAGCCGCTCGTCTGGACATCGTCGCGAAGATCAAAGCCAATGCCGTAGCCTATGAGCGTCCCGCCGTTAGAAAAAAGGGACGGGGCCGTCCGCCGAAAAAAGGCCAGATGGTGAAGCTGATT
>JBHJMN010000145.1:0-759 GCA_042219835.1 Paenibacillus elgii | reverse complement strand
ACGTGACAGAATACGCTGTTCCTTCGCTAATTTTTCCAAGGCTCGACGATAGAAATGAGGGGAATTGGCTGTCTTCCCCTCTTCACTTTCGACAAATAAGCCGTTCATGGAAAAGTCCAAGCCAATTACAGCTTGTACTTCTTTTTGTACAGGTTGATGTTCGTATTCGGTAAGAATAGAAATATAGTATTTTCCTGTTTTTGTTCGAGAAATCGTACAAGACTTGATGATGTGATGTGACGGAATTTCTCGATGCTGCTTCATTTTTACAAGTTTCAGTTTCGGTAATTTGATATAGCCATCCAAGAGCATGATGTTTCCGTTGACCACATTCGTTGTATAGGACTGCTTTGCTTTGCGACTTTTGAACTTCGGAAATTCAGCACGTCTGGAAAAGAAGTTTCGGTATGCCTTTTGCAGATGGAGCTGAGCGTTTGCTAACGCAAGGCTATCTACTTCCTTTAGCCAAGGATGCTCGCTCTTGTATTTTGCAGGTGTAGGTAACTTTTGTTTCTTCCATGCCTCTGGATCATCCTTGAATTGCTCGTAGGTTTCCTTTCGTTCAGCCAACATTTTGTTATAAACAAAACGAACGCAACCGAAGGTTTTTGCAAGCCGTTGCTCTTGTTGAGGCGTTGGGTACAAACGGAACTTATAGGCCTTGTTTGCTATATCGAATCACCTCACTTCATCCCCTGATTTTCGATATATTTCTTTATCACTTCAATAGGTGCGCCGCCCGTTGTAAGTAAGCAAAAG
>JBHJMN010000144.1:0-777 GCA_042219835.1 Paenibacillus elgii | reverse complement strand
AGAAAGAGAGTACCATTGTCAGATTATATGAAGTCAAGAAAATTAAAGCAGTTTATTTCGATGATTTGGACAGCAAGTTTTTTATTCTTTACTTTGGGGATGGGACATGTAAATGCTGAAACTATTATAGGGACGACTCTTTCTTTGCAACAAGAAAGGATTGATACCAATATCTACGATTCATCAGGCAGATTACAGTCACTTATTTTTTCAAGATATGGCAAAAGATTAATTCAAAATTTTACTTATGATCAGAACGGTAACACCACTGCCAGAAATGTAGATTGGTACAAGGAATCGTTCGAAAGCGGGTCTTACGACGCGACAATATTCAATTCAGGATACCCAGACAAGGCAGGCAGCATTACGAACGATCCGCAAAAGGTGATTAGTGGAAAATATTCAGCAATAGGCACTGCTTCAGCAACTGTTGATTGGTCAGAGTTTTTACATACTGATCCGAATAAGTTTCAGTTTGAACCTAACACCACATACACAGTGACATTCAAATATAAAGTAAATGCATTGCCAAGTGCCAATGGACATTTTTATTTTCTAGCAAGAGCAGCGTATCAGGATTTTAGTCATGATAAGGGCTGGGAATATTGGACAGATCCTGTTGGAACAGTAGGGACAAAGACGATCACCTTCACGACAGATGCGTATGCTAACTACTATCTCATTTGGGGCCTGCATTTTGGTGGTAGTTTGTCCATTGATGATGTTCAATTTACCAAGGTATCTTAATCGTTGTTTTCATTTATAAATACATGTAAG
>JBHJMN010000143.1:0-941 GCA_042219835.1 Paenibacillus elgii | reverse complement strand
CTCCCACTATAAAGTAATGTTTTCGCCTGTTTTCTCGTTTGTTCTCAAGATTTCACTTTGACAGTTAAAGAGGTATTGGTGAAAAATAGAGTCTGCACCACGATTTCCTGTAAGAACGTAGGCGGGAACAGAGCTTAGGAATCGCCACTTCCAAAACTGTGAATTATTGGTTTGATCGCACAGTAGATCTCCACATTCGCCCTTGGGGTTTACCCTCCCATGTCACGCTGGGTCTACGCCCTTACATTCCTTCGTTCTACCTCTCAAGGGGTGAAGGCCGATTCTTGCTCCTTTACAGGGTCGTTGCCCTTATGGATTGTGGTTCGTCGGCTTCTCCGGTGCTTCCGTTGTCTCGTTGCTTACTTTTGAATCAATCGATGGTACAGGCGATTGTTGGTTTAAGCGGCCTCTAGCTGGATTTGGTATAGCCGAACCGGGCCGATGACATCAATGGCATTGTATGCTCTTTGCTTAGTCCCCAACGTATGCAGGACGCGTATGAGTTTTCCACATAGGGCGATGAGAGACTGTTTCTTCTTGAGCGGATTCCGGCTTCGTGTCGTGTAATGCTTGTGGAGCGCCTTGAACGCTTCGTTCTTAGCCACCATCGGCATCACCGCGCGGAACAGAAGCGCTCGCAGGCGTGAGCGCCCTCGTTTGCTAATTCCCGTCTTTCCCTTCCGCTTGCCAGAGCTGTTCTCTTTCAGATTGAGTCCGGCCAGTCGAATGATTTGCTGACCATGATCGTAGTTGTTCAGATTCCCCACTTCAGCCAGAAACCCGGCTACCGTGACCGCTCCAACTCCCGGCATGCTCAGCATGTGTGCCGCTCCAGGAATGTTCTCTAGGATCTGCATCACCTGCTTGATGATCGCTTCCAGTTGCTCGCTAAACAAGTCAAACTGCCCCAATAAGGTGCTTAGTTCCATGCGGGCCGCCAT
>JBHJMN010000142.1:0-951 GCA_042219835.1 Paenibacillus elgii | reverse complement strand
TTTCATATTCATGTTGCCTCCCCTCATATGATCGCCTGATGCTTGCCGATAGCTTCCACATTAGCATACTGGTACATGCCGCTGTAAAAGCTGCGACGATCAAGGATTCGTTTGACCTGTACTTTGGTGAATGCCTTGCCTTGTTGCGTTTTGTAGTTTTCAAGGTTTAATTGGTATGCAATTTCAGATAATGTCCAGTGGGGAAATAGCTCTTTTAACTCGAATACCCGCTCCACAATGACCGCTTATTTTTCATCGATGACGAGGACTTTCGAGCCTTTCTTAGCCTTGTAGCCGAATGTTACTCTTCCTCCTGCGTAACCGCTTTCCTTGGACTACTTATTGCGTCCCTTGCCTAGTTTCATAGCGATTTCTAGCCGTTGGTAGGCGTCCAACAACTCCATCAAACCATTGATCAAGAAGTCCGAAGGATCTTTCTTGTAGATGCTGTATGTCGGTTGTTCAATCGATTTCACATCAACGTTGTATTTCTTAAACTCACGATGAACCAACACTTTGACGATATCGCTTCTCCAAAGACGGTTTGTATTCAGAACGACAACATGAGCGATAGAACGAGTAGAGAGGAGGGAAAGCATATTCTGAAATCCTTCTCTGTCTACTTCTAAGGCGTCTTCATCAACCTTTGCACCGCTGATTCCTTCATCCACGAACAAGTGAAGCAGATTCCATCCTTGCTGCTGACAATACGCTTCGATTTCTTCTCGTTGATACGATAAGCTGTAACCATCTCTCGCTTGGCCCGCTGTTGAGACTCGAACATAACCGATGACGTTCATTGAAAGTTCCCTCCGTTACAGAAATTTTAATTTATGTCACGCTTAAGAGGTTCGTATTGTTATTATATACCTTTTAAGAGTGACAATCAATGAAATCTTTCCTGTAACATGGTATAATTCAAGAAAATATTGAACGCATCGAACGGGAGAC
>JBHJMN010000141.1:0-972 GCA_042219835.1 Paenibacillus elgii | reverse complement strand
ATGGAAAAACATCTGCAAATCCTGTATTGTTGTAAGTCCTACCAAACAACAAAGGGATATGACAGATGCCACTCCAGTATATCAACGAACTGCTCGGATTACCAGAGCTACAACTTCAAAAAATCGTCTCCATGGATGCCCAAGAAGTTCATCTGGAGGCATTGCCTGTAGCCACCAAACAACCTTGCCCCATCTGCCATTCTGAACAAGATGTGAAGCGTGACGGCCGCAACAAACCGCGCAAGATTCGGCATCTGAGCATCTTTGGCAGAAAGAGTTATCTGCATGTGCCTTCCCTTCGCTTGGCTTGCACGCGTTGCCAAATCAGCTTCGTTTGGACGTATGACTTTGTGGGTCCTAAACAGCGGTACAGCCGGGCTTTCCGTATCCAAACAGTAGAACAGGCATTTGGCTCCACGGCAGCACATAGCGCAAGAATGCAAGAAGCGCCTGCCAGTACGGTACAGCGGATGCATCAGGAAGCCCTTCCAACAGAAAGCGAGCGCCTTTCCAAGCAAGCTTGGCGCGAAGCCCAAAACACTTCAGGGCTGGTGCTGGGGATCGACGATTTTGCGATCAAAAAAGGGCATGCGTACAATACCGGCATTCACAATCTTCGGGGCGAAACCATGCTGGACCTGCTGGCTGGCCCCAAGCTCGAAGACCTACGTGCCTATGCTCGCCAGCAACCCGACTTTCTGGCACTGAACCCCAAAGCGGTTGTGATGGACTTGGCTCAGGCGTATCACACATGAATCAGCGAATGTTTCCCGAATGCTATCCGTATTGCGGATCGGTTCCATGTTCACGGCTATGTCATTGAAAGTGTCCAGGAGGTCAGAAAGTTAGTTCAGCGCACCCTGTCCCCTCGAGCCAAGGCGATCTTGAAAAGTCATCATCGACTGCTAAATCCACCCGTCGACCATCTGTCTGAAGAGAGTAAGACTCAGTTGGAAAGCCTGCTTGCCTACT
>JBHJMN010000140.1:0-1022 GCA_042219835.1 Paenibacillus elgii | reverse complement strand
CAGCCGTATTAAATCGATTTAAGATGCAAGGTATTAATGAAAAAGAAGCTGACTTACTTATGCTTCTGATAAATTAAAGGCAGCGGATCAGGTTGAATACATAAAAATGAAAAAAAGTCGTTATTAACGGGTCTACCATTGCACTCTTCATCCTCATCGTTTTTCGAGATGGGGATTTTTGTGTTAATGGAGATTTACTTTTAGTATAGGTGTTACTTGGAAAATATTTAATGTTCGATGAAATATAGTATTTAGACTGAAACGGCATTAAGCTAAACTGATAATGTAGCAATGAGGTTGAAATATGAGAGCAGTAATAATTCATATATTTGGTGGGAGGAAGGAATTTGTTCTCAGGTACAAAGAAAAAAATCAGAGGTTGGAAAAGGCGTTTAAGAAAAATCGATGAGTTGGAAACAAAGAGTCATTAACGTAGATATGGAGCAACTAAACAAATACCACAGAGATTATGCCAAGCTTTGGATTGCTCCATTCTATGGCATCCATCGTAGGAATCCCCCTGTCTGGTTCAATCGCTTAATCCTTGAAGCAATGTTAGAGGTCTATGAGAATTGGCATCAAAAGTTCAAGAAAATGGATGAGGAGTTTTACCTGAAAATATGGCTATACGACCCGCACTTTATTAATTCCCAAATCGTGGCTGCTTATAAGGAATGTCTTTTCTTTTACGACCAAACATTTGATCTTGCAGGACAAGAAAAAGAAAAGAAATTCCCTTTTGACAAATACACTTATTTGAAAGAAAAGTTGGAAAAATTCGACTGGCGTTTGCATATTGATAGTGATGTTTTCACTGAGAGTGACTTAATTGACAATATCCAGCGAGGATGGATGAGTGAAAATGAGGCTAAAGCCATAAAGAGTAAGGCTTATAAAGTCGGTACAATCAATTTATCCGATGGGGACATAGATAAGGTGTATAGTGTGAAGGTTGGGGACGTTTGGGTCGGCTCAATAAAGCACGTATAAAGCCTAAATCCCCGGTCAAATTATAACGAGGC
>JBHJMN010000014.1:0-122203 GCA_042219835.1 Paenibacillus elgii | reverse complement strand
ATAACCATCATGAACACAGACTCCGGCGACACGATAATTGAATTTCCCTTTATCCGTTTTAAATGATATGTCCATTTTACACCTCTTGGTCAATTTCCGATTTGGATATAATTTCTGCATTCTAATAAAGGCATCCTGCCCGTTAGTTTAGAAAAGGCAGCTCGTTACGAGGAGCCGCCTTTTCTGTACAGTGTCATTTATTCTTACCAAGTAAGCCAACCGCTTGTTCGTTTATAGCCGCGTAGGAGTTCGTATTGCTCATCGCGCATCAGTCTTTTCATTTGTGTTCTATATTTGCGATAATCATCTTTTCTTGCTGCCTTGATTTCTTTGTTGTAGTGAACACCTTTGATTCCTTTTCGGAAATCCTTAAGTTTTTCATTCCTTGGGTCTCTGTGCTTTTTAATGGATTTCCAATCATGTTGTTTCAGATCTTCCCAGGATCGAATCTCTTCCTGCCTAAACATCTTCATCCCCGTTGCATCGGGTTAGATTTTGGCTTTTTTAGCCATGAGTTCGACGCAACTAATAGAAGAAGACCTTGGGATTGAACATTGAATCACCTCTGATTGTTTATACCCTTATTTTAACATAATTATAGCTATCCTGCCCCGGTTAGCGCAACGCTGCTACCGATAAATGCCGACCGCCATGATAACAAAAAGCAGTCGATCAGAATGGCCGGCTGCCCTTATGTACTATTGAGCTATCGTTCTCCGTTACTTGAATAATTCGTTTCTGAATCTGACCACCGTCTGTTTGGAAAAATCCCCACAAAAAAAGCGCCGGCTCACGATGTTATCATGAAACCGGCGCTTATTCGATCGTTTCCACATATACGTTCGAATGGAGCTGCTTTAACAACCGTTCCAAGAGCACCGCTGCTTCCACCGGGTCGTATACGCCAAGGGTGCAAATTGATCAGCGCTGCGCCCCTGGGCCTACTCGTCCCGTTGGGCACCGCGGGACTCCGGCTGGTTGCTATTCAGGAAGCGCGTGTCAATTGCGACGAGCCGTTCGCTCTATGCCATCAGCGGTTACTTTGTACAGTTGGTGCGGCAGGTCGTGTCCCATGCCGTCAACCAACATTAGCTCGGCGCCCGGGATGGCAGAAGCCGTGTCCTCGCCACACGCCGGGACGAACAGGGGATCGTCCACCCCATGAATGACAAGTGCTGGTACTTTTATGCTCGCCAGCTGCGGACGACGGTCACCGGAGACAGCAATCGCAGCAATTTGTCGTCCGACACTGCCTGGATCGTAGGCTCGCTGAACTTCCTCCAGAATGAGTGCCCGATAAGCGTCTTCTTCAAACGGGTAGCCAGTGCCGGCGATGCGTTTGGCAAAAGAGAGGCTGTGCGCCAAAAATTCTGCTTCATCCTCAAAGGGGTTCGGCGCTGGTTTAGTCATCATCGCCATGACATCCGGGGAAGCTTGCGGAAGGGTGGGATTACCGGAACTAGACATAATGGAGGTGAGTGATAAAACCCGTTCAGGGTGCTCACTGGCTGCAATCTGGGCGATCATTCCGCCCATCGATCTGCCAACGAAATGTGCCCGGTCAATTGAAAGGGCGTCGAGCAGTCCGATAGCGTCGTTGGACATGTCATCGAGAGTGTAAGGGATGTCCGGTCGCTGTCCTGACATGAGAGCAGTCGCCAGTGCGTCAAAATCCATCGCCCGATAATGGCTAAAGTGTGTCGAGCAACCTACATCGCGATTGTCAAAGCGGATTACGCGAAAGCCCCGCGCTGCTAATATCCGACAAAACGGAACCGTCCATCGAATCATCTGGGTTCCAAGCCCGGCGATTAGGATAATAGCCTCGTCATTTTCGTTACCGAAACTGTCATAGGCCAAATCAACGCCGTTGACTTTCAGAATATTCATGATCATGTTCTCCTCCAATTAATTCGGTATCGGAAGTTCTGCCATGGGCAGAAGACGTGAATCTTCGATCGCTGCAGTCCGATGCCCGATACCGGCCAGGTAGTCCTGATGACTTGAAAAAGCAAGAAACGACTGCGCGCTGCTCTGGCGGATCAGCATAACAAGATCCCATCTTTCGTCTTCGGGTCCGATAAGAAACTCTCCGCCATCGCCAAGAAACATGATTTCACCTCCGCTTTCACGGAGAAATGGAAAGGTGTGCTCAATATAGCGGTTGAAAGCTTCGGCACCGCTGATTGGGACCTCTGGTGTTAGTTCAGGATTGGCTGTGTAATCGGCAACATCACGAAAACGCAGCAGGTTCAACATGACGATGCTGCCCTCAATGCCTCGCTGCATGAACCTCATGCCAGCGCGTTGTGATGGTTCGATGTAACGAATAGATCCAAACTCCGTCATAGCGGCTCCTTTCGTAGTCCTTTTTTCATTCCAAATTCTATACGCCTCCACATGCTTTCATTCATAAGTTCCCTTCAGGGAATGCATTAGCGGCTAGTCTTTTGATATGGTTTCTGATATCAGGTGCCCAGTCATCGATGAAGTGGTAAAAACGATCCAAATCACCAGCATACAGTGCCCGCAGAGCTTCTTCGTATTGATGGAAGTTCCCGGACATAGCTGTCATAAAGTTATATGTTGCTTCTTGTGACTCTCGGATATTGCTCTGTTTTTCTCCAGCACGGCGAGCCTCATCAATGAGTTTTCGTAATGTTACCGACGCCCCTCCAGGTTGACTCTTGAGCCATTCCCAATGCCGTGGCAATAACGTAACCTCGCCGGAAACAACCCCCAGCTTGGGTCGACCAACCCGCCGTGTAGGCTGGTGATTCACTTCCGTACCGGGTAAGTCACCAAACTGTTCTCCTAATCGTTTGAGCACATCATCTGTCTTCCCACGAAAATCAACATCTACTGGCTTCCCCGTGGAATCGTCAAATAAAAGCAACTGTGTGAGGTCTCTGTCATCCAGAGCATCCTTCACTGTAGTAACAACGTGCTGTAACGAACCACTGGCGACGACTCCCACACCCAAAAATGCCGTGCAGTAAAAGCGCGTTAGGGCATTACTCATATTGACCTCCTCTCTGACTGCCTCACCAATTATACCCGGATAAAAATAAAAAATCAATATTACCCGGGTAAAATGTATTTTCTCGTTCGTTATGGAGGGAATAAATGCAAAAAGACACGGCCTAAGAGGAACCGCGCTGTTGAGGGCTAGTGTTTGCTTTATGTTGTGCATGTTGTGTTTTGTTGAAAAACTGCCCGTTAGTTTAATGCTACCGTCAGTCAAGACTTTATTTTCTTTGGACAACGGGTACGAGGGCTCCCAAAGATGTTTTGATATGGTAACAACATATTTCATAACTCACTTATTCATTTATAGTTTGGATTTTTATTCGAAGATATTGCATTTTCCCAATTTGGAATTGCAGTCCTAACCCTCTGCTATACAATAATCTTTGAATTAATCGAAATTATGAGCCTTTAAATGACAAATGGAATAAGAAAGATCAAGAATCTCACATTCCGCACCCTTCGTGAAAATTCGAAATACATTAATTTTCAAGCATTTTTTTCATCTAAAACCAATCCGATTATGGGATTTAATAACAGTAAATGTATTGTTTAAAGCCTATCTAAAGTAAAAATTTTGCATAAAAATAAAAATCCTTTGAATAAATAAACAAGGGTGCGGAATGTGAGAAGAATAGTGTTTTGTTAAAAGAATTAAGTTTCAATGGACCTCTGTCAAGATAGTAGACACAAATTTTATCGCTTTGCCGCATTAACGTAATATTGGTGTTCGAAATCACTTGGCGTACAATATTGAATTGACGAATGAATGCGTTCATTATTGTAGAACACTTCGATATACTCAAAAATGCTTTTCTCTGCTTCCGTACGCGTCTCGTATTTATTCAGGTAAATGAGCTCCTTCTTCATGACGCTGTGGAACGACTCAATGCAGGCATTATCATAACAGTTTCCTTTACGGCTCATACTGCCAATCATAGAATAGGTCTGAAGCTGCTTTTGGTAATCATGAGAGGCATATTGACTGCCGCGATCGGAATGGTGCAGGACAGCCCCATCCGGCTGCTGGCGGCCGTAAGCCTGCTTTAGCGCCTGTAACACGAGCTCCTTGGTCATGCGCTCACTCATATGCCACCCAACGATCTTACGGGAGTATAAGTCCATGATGCTCGCCAGGTACAACCAGCCTTCCGATGTTGGAATGTAGGTGATGTCCGTCACCCATTTCTCATTGGGCTTGCTTGCGGTGAACTCCTGATTTAGCACATTATCCTGAACGGGCAGGTTATGTTTCGAGTTCGTCGTTGCTTTGTACTTTCTGACCGTTCTGGACCGCCATTGTTGCTTTTTCATGATTCGTGTAACGGTTCGCTCAGAGATGTCGATTCCTTGCTGATTGAGCTTACGAGTGATCTTCGGGCTTCCATATAGCTTGCGTGATCCATTAAAGACTTCTTTGACCTGTTCTTTCCATTCTTGGTGCTGGCGTTCACGTTCGCTCTCAGGGCGGCCCTTCCATTTGTAATACCCGCTGCGAGAAACTTCCATGATTTTGCACATCTTCTCCAGTCGGTACTCGGAGCGGTATTCGTGGATGAATTCATATTTTACCGACGGTCTTTCGCGAAGAAGTGCATGGCCTTTTTTAAGATTTCGTTTTCCTCTTGCAACTCACGGATTTGCTTTTGCATTTCACGCAACTGGTGCTCTTCGGACTTAAACGCTTGATTTTGAACGATTTCCGGCTCACTGCCGAACTTCTTCATCCAGCCGTACAACGTGTTATCCTTGATCTTCAACTCGCGGGATACCTCCGCCACCGCCTTCCCGCTTTCTTTAACGTACTGAACTGTCTTCTTTTGTACTCATCGTCGTAGAGAGTTTTTTTCATCTTTGACACAGTCCTCCGATATTGGTTGTTTTATCAGTGTAATCTGTGTCTACTATTTAGTCTAGCACCACAATTCCTCATAGGTACGTTCGAAACGTTCGTCAACTCCCTCCCTTTATGAGTGTTCACTTTGGTTTCAATTCCTCATAGGTACGTTCGAAACTGGAGCGCATCGAGAAGTATAGGGGACTCGATATTTGTTTCAATTCCTCATAGGTACGTTCGAAACGTCCAAACTTTCCATAGAGAGAATTCATGAACAACTGTTTCAATTCCTCATAGGTACGTTCGAAACGATGGGGGCAGCGGCGTCCTTGTATTCTTTTCCGTGTTTCAATTCCTCATAGGTACGTTCGAAACCCTGTCGTTGTGTGGCGACAACAAGCGGAATCAACTGTGTTTCAATTCCTCATAGGTACGTTCGAAACTTCGTGGGGATATGTATTTCAGATGGACCCCATACCAGTTTCAATTCCTCATAGGTACGTTCGAAACCTGTGCGGCGTCAGCGGCATTGATAATACAACGATCGAGTTTCAATTCCTCATAGGTACGTTCGAAACAAAGGCACAACAAAGCAATGATAAGTTTACGTATCAGTTTCAATTCCTCATAGGTACGTTCGAAACCGAGTTTTCAGGATCGATCTATCTGGCAGAGCCGTCGTGTTTCAATTCCTCATAGGTACGTTCGAAACCAGGCCGAATCCTCCAGTTCGATCAAAGAATTATGTTTCAATTCCTCATAGGTACGTTCGAAACATTGACAGGAAAACGTATCCTGTTATAATTGAAATAGGTGTTTCAATTCCTCATAGGTACGTTCGAAACCCATAAAAACCCCGCTACAACGCCATTTCCACATATTCCACACTCTCGTATCTCCAACAGCTAACGTTACAAACCCTTCTGCCGCGCAGCTATCGTTGTCGTCGACCCCCGGGCTTTTTTGCAGCATTGGGGGTCGACGACAAAAAGCATAGTTAAATTATAAGACTTTGTCCGCCTTTTTCCAAGCTCATGATCTCCCGACTTCGTCAACCCCGACAATCATACGTGCGATAGATTGGTTCAATTCGCCACGTTCCAGCATTCCAAGGAGTGGTTCAGCCAAGCACAGCAGACTAAGGTACTGCGAAACTTTGGCTTGGGTAACGCCGAGCTTTGGGGCGATATCCCCTTGTTTCATCTGGAATTCCTTCATCATCCTGTCGATCTCACGAGCAACACCGATCGGCGTTACATCGTCACGCTGTATGTTTTCCGTCAGTGCCGCCGTCGCAGCTTGCAGGTCAGTCATTTCCACGTCATTCAAAGAAATTTCCGTTCTTCCGAGTGCCTTTTTATTGCACGAAAGCGTCGTTCCCCAGCTACCAGCTGGTAACGGTTATTGACGACCCGCGCAACGGGCATTAATCAAGTGCAAAGGGGCAGTAACAACCCCCCGTTGCACTTGATCGTACGGCTCGGCTTGGTATTGCTGAAATCGTCCCAGCAGGAGGACCATTTGCTTATTGGGTTTATAACAAAGAAAATTTTGGCCTAAGCGTAAATGACCGCCTCTTCTCAGCTTGAAAAAGAATTATTTGTAAATAAAGTAATTGACATACTTTCGAGTCAGCGGTAAGTTAAACGTAGCAACTCAATATCCGTGGTCTGCCGGGGATTGGGGGCATCTCAGTATGGCGGGGCCGGCCTTTTCCACGTATCGGCTAAGTATCCAATATAACAACGGAATGAACTTTGCGCACGTTGCGCCTAAGGACCGGGAAGCATTTGTGTCCACGCTGCGGGAGCACTTTTCCGACCGCATCCCGATTAAGCTGGATTAGGACGGAGATGCAAGCCAATATAAGCTAAATCTAAGAATGGAGTCTTCAGCATTTGAACTGAAGACTTCTTTTTTCATGAGATGTCCGTTCTTCCACATTTCAACATTCAATGCATCAGATGAAACTTTTTCTTTGTATACTTTGATGCTATTATAAAATTTATAGAGATTGGCTAAACATACTACTATCCCGAAATATGAAGACACCAACGATTCCTTAGCGAATAATCAAATCACAGAAGAAATGGGATGATGTTAAATAGATAAAGAAATTAAAATCTTGGCTATTTCGGGAAGTCTTCGTCAAAACTCTTCGAATAAAGCACTAATGAATGCCATCATCGGATTAGCCAAGGAGAACGTTAAATTTACCATCTATGGCGGGTTGGGCGACCTGCCGCATTTTAATCAAGACATCGATGCTGTCGAAGAACCTGTTCCGGTCAGAGAATTAAGGACACATATTAAGGAGGCAGATGGTGTGCTTATATGTACACCGGAATATGGGAATGGAGTGCCTGGTGTGTTAAAAAACGCGTTGGATTGGCTCGTATCTTCAGGCGAGTTATACAATAAACCTACAGCGGTAATCAGTGCCTCACCATCTCCAATGGGCGGTGATAAAGCTAATGCTTCACTTCTGCTTACACTTAAAATGCTTAATGCTGATATTGTAGAAAGAGGAACATTGATAATACCGCACATCAATTTGAAACTAAATAAAGAAGGTAATATTACAGATCCAGAACTAAAGCAGGAATTATTATCTGTGCTCCAGACACTTGAGCATGCTTGTCATCAAGGCGAGACGATATAAACCATGAAATGAGAATTGTCCAACTACGAAAAACGATAGGTTAGATCAAAGATTGAAAATGACCGGATAGCAATTGCCATCCGGTCATTACTTATTTAACTATGCCAAAAGATTAAGTTCACATACGTCTACGACAACCTATTTTTTCAATTTCAACTCAAAAATCCTCCTTTTTACTATCCATTTGGAAAAATTGTAAATCGCAATTCTGAATCAATATACGAGAACAAGAAATAAGTCGGTATGGTGACAGGGCTTGATCAGCGGCATCGTCTGAAAGTGTCAGACAGGCCAAAACTGGGAGTTGTACGAGTTTTCCGATATTTTCGAGGTGAAATTCGATGTTGGGCGATTCTGAACGGAAGATTCTCCGCAAACTTTGGAACCGTTTCAAAGGCGAGTTGCGGGTTATTCGGGGATGGGAACCAGAGGCGCCGAAACCGCCGCAATGGATGCCAGTGGATTAAATCGGTATCGTAAATAAGTATATTTACATCAATGCATCAGATGAAACTTTTTCTTTGTTTATTTTGATGCTATGATAAAATTTATGGAGATTGGCTAAAACATACTACTATTATACTCTACCAATCCAATTTACTATTGAATCCATTCGTGTTTACTTTTATTAAACAAACTTTAATTTGTACTTCCTAATTTTAACTGTTAATATATAGATATTCGCCGTTATTTACTTACCGGCTAATTGCTTTGCCATTATTTCAATAATGTGGGTGTGTGCGATGGATTTCTACGATCAATTACGAGATATGCGCAAATTGAAAGGTTTCACCATTCGCGAGCTGGCAGACCGCTCCGGCGTATCGGCGGCCTATATTTCCCAGCTGGAGAACGGCAACCGCGGGGTCCCCTCGCCCGACGTGCTGATGAAGCTGTCCGAGGGATTGAACATTCCTTATACCGAGCTGATGCAAATCGCAGGCTACTTAGAGAGGACGGCCTCCGACACGGAGGAAGGAAGCTATACGAAGCCGCGGGTGAACCTGCGCCGCTTTCTGCGCGAGAACGACCTTATCTTCGACGGAATCGAGCTAACCGAGCTGGATAAGGAATGGATCGAGCGGATGCTGACCGTCATGTTCTGGAAAGAAAAGCAGCTTCACGGCAAGGACGAACAGACGGCGGAAAGCCCCCGGGAAGCGGCGGAATTTTCGTATGAGTCGAAGTGAAAGGCAGGAAAGTCCGGTTCCCGGCAGCACCCGGGGGACCGGACTTTTTTTCATGCGAAGAGGAAAAGGACCGCCGCCGCAATGCGGGCGGTCCTTCTGTTGTTACACGATGCGGATTAAACAGGCAGGCGCTTGCTTGATACGATCGTAGATACCGCGACTTTATTAAGCAGCATATCTCTTCCCTTGACTTCGATCAAGATCGTGTACCGGTCCGTCGATTTCAAGATGCCTTGCATTTGGACACCGTTCTTCGTGATTAAGGTGACAGGTATCCTTTCCGTAATGAGCTGATCCAAAAACCTGTTCTGCACGTTATCACTGCTTCTCGTCATGTGAGACATCCCTCTCTCTTTTTTAGGATTCCGTTCCATAGTACCACAATCGAATCTATTACTCTATTGTCAGGACGAACAAGGCCATGTAAACTATAAATAGAAAGTATCACGTTCCGCCGACATGCGTATACTGAAAAAGGAATGCGGATGCCGCGAACATCCGCACTCCCGCACAATAGCCGCTTCTCAGGGCGGTGGCTTAAACAAATTGTATACGAATCAAGAAAGGACCGCTGCTTTGACCGAGGGCGGTCTATTTCTTTTTGTTAAGGTACGTTAGCAATGCCAAGATGAACATCCCGAACCCGAACATCAAGGTTAGTGCTTGGTATACCTCCATAGGCCATCACCTCCTATCCAGGAGGCTAGCCGACCGCCCTAAAAGCCATTCTATCGTGGTTTTTCCATTGTAACATATTGTACCACCAAACCCAAAATAAGCCTGTCCAATCGGAAAACCATACGGCCCATGGGACCGAACAGTTCAGACTTGCAGGACGCCCGACTTACGTTATCCGAAGCATCGGCCTACGCTCTGTCAGGCTATGGCGGATTCCAAACCGGGAACTATTGCAAACGGCGGCAGGATCGTTTATGATTGACATTACAGTAGGTCAAAAAAAGAGGTGGTCGTTTGTCTCCCCGAACGAAAGAACAAAACGAAGAAATCCGCCTTCTCCGGGTAAAGCAAATTATGCAAGCCGCAGCCGAGGTGTATTTGGAGCAAGGCATTACGATGGAGATGCGCGATGTCGCAAACAAAGCGAATTTGGGCTACGGCACCGTGTACCATTATTACAAAAACAAGCACGCTCTGCTCGACGACCTGCTGTGGCAGGCGTTCCACGAAGCTAAGCAAGTCACGGAGGAAGCGTTCGGCGCTCCCCAGCCCCCCGGGCAGCAGCTCCGCCGTTACGGCACCCTTATCCTGAGGCAATGGTTTCACGACCGGTCCGTCTATATTTTGTACAAAATGATCTGGGAAAACTTTCAGCAGGTCCCAGGCGGCCGCTTTCAAAAGCTGTACGATCAGTTCCAAATCGAGCTGTACCGTCCGCTTGTGTCGGCCATTCAACAGCTCGGGGCGCAGGAGCCTGAGAAACGGGCGAATCTTCTGCTCGGCTCCATGATCGGCTGCGCCGGTTTATGGATTCACCACGGCCATGAAGAGCCAGATACCAACGATATCGCCGATTCGTTAGTCCGCAGTATCGAAAAGAAGGGAAATTTGAGCACATGATTATTTTGAAATCCAAGCAGGAAATTGAGCTCATGAAACAAGCCGGTCGGCTGGTCGCGGCTTGTCACCGGGAAATCGGCAAGCTGGTGCAGCCCGGCATTACGACACTTGAAATCGAAGATCTCGTGGATACCATGATCACGAAGCATGGCGGCAGAGCCTTTACCAAAGGTTACAATGGGTATAAGTACGCCACTTGCGCATCCGTCAACGATGTGATCGCCCACGGGTTTCCAAGCCGTGCGCCGCTTCAGGAAGGCGACATCGTCACCATTGACATCGTCGCGGAAGTCGACGGCTGGCTGGGCGATTCCGCCTGGACCTACGCGGTAGGCTCCATTTCCGACGAAGCCCGGCGGCTGATGGAAGTGACCAAGCAATGCCTGGATCTCGGCATCGCTCAGGCCCTCGCCGGCAACCGCCTCGGGGACATAACGCACGCGATCCAATCCCACGCGGAGCGGAACGGCTACTCTGTCGTGCGCGATCTGCTCGCCCACGGCATCGGCCGGGATCTGCACGAAGAGCCCAGCTACGCACATGTCGGGCCGCCCGGCAAAGGCATACGGTTGAAGGAAGGCTTCGTGTTTACGATCGAGCCGATGATTAATGCCGGTACACATCATATGTACGTGGAAGCGGACGGTTGGACGGCCCGAACGGCTGACGGACGGCTATCCGCCCAATACGAGCATACGATTGCGATCACCGAAGACGGTCCGCTGCTGCTCACCGACCAAGCTACAGCCGGCTGACTCCGCACCCTCCATAGTTCTTCCTGCTCCATCTCAACCGGTTTCAGCCCTTTGTCTGCAGTTATCTGCCAGGCAAAGGGCTGTTCTGCGTACAGTAACGCCTGCTCTCCTGCCACATCCCCCTGTTTAACTCACATGCCACACATTACTTTAGTACGGCTTTCAAATAATATTTTCTGTTATCTTATAATTGGATTTTTTTAGCTTAAAAACCACTTGAAAATGAATCTATCTTGAAATTCCACGAAGGTGCGGAATTTGAAGATTAAGATCACCACGGGACTATAGTCCCCTATACACGAATCACTGGACCCTTTTTCTATCCGATTTTCGACAAGAAACAGGCGACAGCTCATCCGATATACCAGGGCTAAAGAACCTTTTATTGTTAAACAGGAATATTTTCACTTAAAAGGGTATTGTAAAAATTTAAAATTGTATTAATATTATTATCAAGCAGTCACAGTTGGAATATTTTCCTAGTATTTCAACAAACTGCGATTTACTTCTACGGTTGGACCTGAAAAGAATTGACCACTTAACGAAAGAGGTGATGCTTTTTAGCGAAAACACGCACCTCATGACTCCACTCGATTAATCCTGCCTTGCCTCAGATTTTTGCTTCTGTAGTAATCACCTTCGACGAGACCCGCTTTAAACTGCCTTTGGTTTGTCACCCGTCACCGGAAAAACCAGTTTCAAATTCATTTTAAACCGATCGGAAAAATAGTTTAAAGGAGAGATGAATTTATATGTTAAAAGTATGGTCATCGATTATTACAGGAGCGTTTTTGCTCGGAAGCGTTCAAGCTGTGTATGCTGCTCCGCAAGACCCGTCCGCTTCCTTTGGAGGATTTGCCCCTCAATTGATTACCGAGGAAAGCTGGAGCGCGCCACAAGCCGTAACCGGGGAGGACAAAATCTGGAAGTACCTTGAATCCAAGCAAGAAAGCTTCCAGATCGGCAAATCCGTCGATCTGAAAAAACAATTGAAAATTGTCGAGCAAACGACAGACGCGAAAACGGGAACCACGCATTACCGTCTGCAGCAGTATGTGGAAGGCGTTCCCGTATACGGCGGCGTTCAGACAGTTCACATCAACAAAGAAGGACAGGTCACATCGCTGATCGGCAGCGTGCTTCCCGAGCAGCAGCAGCAGGTTCCAAGGGGCTTGACCTCGCAAATTAGCGAAGCGGAAGCTATCTCCGTTGCTCAGAACGATACCGAAGCCGACGTCGGCAAGCTGGGCGAACCGCAAATGGAACCAAAAGCGGATCTGTACATTTACTTGCACGAAGGACAGCCGATACTCACCTATGTGACGGAGGTTAACGTTCTCGAACCGGAGCCGATCCGCACACGCTACTTCATCAGCGCCGATGACGGCAGCATTTTATTCAAGTACGATATCCTCACTCGCGCTAAGGGCACTGGAAAAGGCGTGCTCGGAGATACGAAAACGTTTACAACCACGCAATCCGGCTCTACCTATCAATTGAAAGATACGACGCGCGGACAAGGAATCGTCACATACAACGCGGGCTACCAGGGATCGCCACTGCCGGGAACGCTGTTCACCAATACTAACAATATTTGGAACGACGGCGCAGCGGTCGATGCGCATGCCTACACCGAAAAAGTGTACGATTTCTATAAAAATAAATTTGGCCGCAACAGCATTGACGGCAATGGTACCCAGCTTATATCGAGCGTGCACGTCCGCAACAATTGGAACAATGCCTCATGGAACGGTAAGCAGATGCTGTACGGAGATGGAGACGGCAAAATCTTCAGACCGCTCTCTGCCGATCCGGACGTCGTTGGTCACGAATTAACTCACGCCGTTGTCTCAAAGACGGCCAAGCTGGAATACTACGGCGAGTCCGGAGCCTTGGACGAATCGATCGCCGATATTATGGGGAATGCGGTCGAAGCCAAAAACTGGCTACTTGGCGACTTGGTAACCGTCTCAAAGCCCGCGCTCCGTTCTATGGAGAATCCGAAGCTCTACAATCAACCCGACCGCTATCAAGACCGTTACGTTGGTCCAAACGATAACGGCGGCGTGCATAAAAACAGCGGTATCAACAACAAAGCCTACTACCTGATCGCCCAAGGCGGCACGCACTACGGCGTTACCGTGAACGGCATCGGACGTGATGCGGCTGAGCAAATTTTCTATAAAGCCCTCGTCAATTACCTTACTCCGTATTCGAACTTCTCGGCCATGCGCGTCGCTGCCATTTCGGCGGCAACCGACTTGTACGGAGCGAATTCCGCCCAAGTTGACGCCGTTAAAAAAGCGTACACGGCCGTCGGCGTGAATTAATTTTTTGCGCAACATTCACGACAAGGACAAGCGGACGGCGAAAAGCCTTCGGGAAGTGGCAGGGTTTTCGTGCGAGTCGAAATGGACGGCAAGAAAGTCCGGTTCCCAGCAATTCCGGGGGAACCGGACTTTTTTTTCATAAGAGGCTCAATTGGAAAACTATACGGCCCATGGGACCGAACAGTACGGACGGCAGGACGCCCGACTTACGTTATCCCGAGCTCGGTCCTGCACCGACGGGCTGATGAACGCTTATCCGCCCAATACAAGCATACGATTGCGATCACCGAAGACAGTCCGATGCTGCTCACCGACCAAGCTACGGCCGGCTGATGCCGCAGCCCTCCTAGTTCTTCCTGCTTCCATCTCAAGCGCATTCTGCCCTTTGTCCGCAGCTATCTTCCGAGCGAAGGGCTGTTCTGCGTAACAATACGCCTGCTCTCCCGCCCGGGACCATAGTCCACCAACATGCATCACAAGACCCCTTTTCCATCGAAATTTCGACAAGAAAAAGGTGACGTCCCATCCGATGTTTTAGGCCCAAAGAACCTTTATTGTTTAGAAGGAAATTTTTTACTAAAAAGGGTATTGAAAAATTTAAAAATTGTATTAATATAATTATCAAGCAGTCCACGTTGGAATATTTTACAAACGTTTCAACACACTGCGATTAGCCCCTACGGTTTTACCTGAAAAGAATTAACCACTTGATGAAAGAGGTGATGCTTTTTAGCGAAAATCCGGTAAGTCACCCGACACCCCTGTTTCAGTTGTACACACCTCATGCTTCCACTCGATTGATCCTGCCTTGCCTCAGATGTTTGCTTCTGTAATGATCACCTTCGACGAGACCCGCTTTAAATCTGCCTTTGGTTTGTCATCCGTCACCGGAAAAACCAGTATCAAATTCATTCTAAACCGATCGGAAAAAATTGAAAAGGAGAGATGATTTTATGTTAAAAGTATGGTCATCGATTATTACAGGAGCATTTTTGCTCGGAAGCGTGCAAGCCGTGCATGCTGCTCCACAAGAGCCGTCCACTCCCTTTAAGGGATTTGCCCCTCAATTGATTTCCGAGGAAAACTGGAGTGCGCCGCAAGCCGTAACGGGGGAGGACAAAATCTGGAAGTACCTTGAATCCAAGCAAGAAAGCTTCCAGATCGGCAAATCCGTTGATCTGAAAAAACAACTGAAAATTGTCGGGCAGACGACAGACGAGAAAACGGGAACCCAGCATTACCGTCTGCAGCAGTATGTGGAAGGCGTTCCCGTATACGGCGGCGTTCAGACGGTTCACATCAACAAAGAAGGAAAAGTCACATCGCTGATCGGCAGCGTGCTTCCCGAACAGCATCAGCAGGTTCCGAAGGGCTTGACCTCGCAAATCAGCGAAGCGGAAGCTATCGCCGTTGCCCAGAAAGATACCGAAGCCGCCGCAGGCAAGCTGGGCGAACCGCAAGAGACGCCAAAAGCAAAACTGTACGTTTACATGCATGACGGACAGCCGGTACTTACCTATGTGACGGAGGTTAACGTTCTCGAACCGAAGCCGATCCGCACACGCTACTTCATCGGCGCCGATGACGGCAACATTTTATTCAAGTACGACTTCCTCACTCACGCTACGGGCACCGGAAAAGGCGTGCTTGGTGACACGAAAACGTTTACAACCACGCAATCCGGCTCTACCTATCAATTGAAGGATACGACGCGCGGGCAAGGAATCGTCACATACAGCTCAGGCAACCGGTCATCGCTGCCGGGAACGCTGCTCACCAGTCCAAACAATATTTGGAACGACGGCGCAGCGGTCGATGCGCATGCCTACACCGCCAAAGTGTACGATTTCTATAAAAATAAATTTGGCCGCAACAGCATTGACGGCAACGGCTTCCAGCTGAAATCGAGCGTACACTACGGCAGCAGATACAACAACGCCTTCTGGAACAACGTGCAAATGGTGTACGGAGACGGAGACGGCGTAACCTTCAGAGCGTTCCCTGCCGATCCGGACGTCATCGGCCACGAATTGACTCACGGCGTTACGTCAAGGACGGCCGATCTGGAATACTACGGCGAGTCCGGAGCGCTGAACGAATCGATCTCCGATATTATGGGGAATGCGTTAGAAGGCACAAACTGGCTGATCGGCGACAAGATAACCCTCAAACAAGGTGCGCTCCGTTCTATGGAGAATCCGAAGCTCTACAATCAACCCGACCGCTATCAAGACCGTTACCAAGGTCCTGGCGATAACGGCGGCGTGCATACGAACAGCGGCATCAACAACAAAGCCTACTACCTGATCGCCCAAGGCGGCACGCACTACGGTGTCACCGTGAACGGTATCGGACGCAATGCGGCTGAGCAAATTTTCTATAACGCCCTTCTCAATTACCTGACCCCGACTTCGAACTTCTCGGCCATGCGCGCCGCTGCCATTTCATCGGCAACCGACTTGTTCGGAGCGAATTCCGCCCAAGTTCAATCCATTAAAAAAGCGTACACTGCCGTCGGCGTGAACTAATCTTTAGCACAAAAACCAAAGGGCTGCTCCCATTCGTACAAACGAATGAGGGGCAGCCCCTTGTATATGTTATTGATAAACTATCGGATCGGCCGTTCCAGCTTCGTCGAAGCCTTTCAAGCGCAGCCGGCAGCTGTCGCAGACGCCGCATGCTTCCTCCTGCCCATTATAGCATGAGGTTGTCAAGTGATACGGTACGCCGAGCCGCATTCCTTCGCGAATAATCTCGGCTTTCGTCCAATGAATCAGCGGCGTTTCGATGCGGATCGGACCGCCTTCCACGCCGACGCGCGTCGCCAGTGCCATCACTTCCTCCACCTTCCGGATAAATTCCGGGCGGCAGTCCGGATATCCGCTGTAATCAAGCGCGTTGACGCCGATATAGATCGCTTCCGCTCCGATGGTTTCCGCGTAGGAAGTCGCGATGGAGAGGAACAGCAGATTGCGGCCCGGCACGTAAGTAACGGGAATATCGGAATCGACCGCACCGCTCTCGCCGGCCGGCGGAACCTCTATCGATTCGTCGGTCAAGGCGCTGCCCCCGAACTCTTTCAAAAAGCCGAGCGCAACCACTTTATGGCGGTTCGCCGTGTTATAAAATTCGGCTACCTGTCGCGCGTTCTCGATCTCGCGCCTTTGGCGCTGGCCGTAATCGAACGTAATCGGGTAAACGTCATACCCGGCGTCCTGAGCCATCCCCATGCAGGTTGTGCTGTCCAGCCCCCCGCTCAAAATAACGACTGCTTTTTTCATCGTTCTCACCTTCATTCGCATGGTTATACCCCGCGGGCCGCAGGGTCCCAAATGATTTTATGTAGCTGCATGTTCAGTTTCACCCGAGACAAGCCGTGCTCCAGCATCAAACCGACCAGCTTGGCCGGAGGCATCGTTTCCCAGACCGGACTGAACAACGGCAGCGCCCGGGTCGGGTACGCTTCGAGCAGCGCTTTAGCCGCATGAAAATCCCGCTCGCTCCCGATCACGAACTTCAGCTCGTCCTGCGGGCGCAGCTTGGCCATATTCGCCGTGATCATCCGTTCCTCTTCGCCCGAATCGGGAAGCTTGTAGTCCATAATATATCGAACAACGGGCGATTCGATCCGCTCCAGGAAGGGCGCCAGATCGATGGCGCCGTTCGTCTCGATATGCAGGTCGTCGTAGCGGCCGGTTGCAACCAGCGCCTCGATGAGCGCCGCGGATCTATCGCCGTACAGGAGCGGCTCGCCCCCGGTCAGACAGACGTGCCGCGAACGGTAACGTCCCGCCTCGGCGACAATGTCCTCAATCGTCATTGTAAATTCGGCCTCGGCCGGCGGATAGCTGTACTTCGTGTCGCACCACGTACAGCGCAGATTGCAGCCGAACAGCCTCACGAACACGGTCGGAAAGCCGGCCCGCGTGCCCTCCCCCTCGACCGTCTCGAAAATTTCCACCATCGGCAGCCGGATCATGCCGGATCATCTCCCATCAAGCGCGCCGTGACGGCCGCGTAGCTGGTCGGCGTCTCCCACAGGCAGACTTCCTCCAGCCGCACCGCTGGGAACAACCCTTCGCTTCGCAGCGCGTCGCGAAGCTGCTCATACATCCAGACAACCATATTTTCCGCGGTCGTATTCATCGGCGGCAGCACCTCGTTCAAGTAACGGTGATCCAGCCGGTCGATGATCCGCTCTTTCGCGATTCGCTTGATATCCGCAAAATCGATCGTAATGCCCCGGTCGTCGACCTTGCCGCGCATCACGACCTGAAGCTTATACGTATGCCCGTGCAGGCTTTTGCATTTCCCCTCGTAGCAATGCAAATGATGGGCGCTATCGAATGTAAATTCCTTGGAGACGAGCACTTCCCTGTCGTGATATTTAAGCTCGCTCCGCTGAATGTCTTCGCCTAACGTTTGCACTTTTTTCGGAATTTCGTAAGTCATTCTCGTTCACCTCTCCCAAAAAGACCAAACAATTATAGCATGCAGTCTTAGCTTCTCACAATATGGCGAAGCTTGTATAATGTAGGGATACCGACAGCCATAAAAGGAGTTCGACATGTCCTCTATGATCCGTTTGCCCGAAGCTTATATCCAACAAATGCAAATGCAGCTTCAAGAGAGCGCCGAAGCGTTCCTGCGAAGCTATGAACAACCCCGTACGCAGGGCTTGCGAATGAATCCCGCCAAAATCGATCCGGGGAGCGGCGGCCCCATCCTGGAGCGTCTGCGCGACACGTTCGGGCTGGAGCCCGTCTCCTGGTGCGGGACAGGCTTCTATTACCGGGAAGAAACGAAGCCAGGAAAGCATCCCTACCACGCGGCAGGGCTGTATTATATCCAAGAGCCGTCCGCCATGTCCGCCGTTGAGCTGCTGGACCCGCAGCCGGGAGACGCCGTTCTCGACCTCGCCGCCGCACCGGGCGGGAAATCGACGCACATCGCCGGGAAGCTGGCGGGCCAAGGGCTGCTGATCAGCAACGAAATTCACCCTGTCCGCGCCAAGAGCTTATCCGAAAATATCGAGCGGATGGGCGTCACGAACGCCGTCGTCGTCAGCGCTTCGCCGCAGCAGCTTGCCGAGCGGTTCCCCCGCTTTTTCGATAAAATTATGGTCGACGCTCCCTGCTCGGGAGAAGGCATGTTCCGCAAAGACCCGGAGGCGATCGCCGAATGGTCGCCGGCTCACGTCGAAATGTGCGCGGCGCGGCAGCTCGACATTTTGCAATCGGCGGTTGCGATGCTGAAGCCGGGCGGACGGCTCGCCTATTCCACCTGCACGTTTAACGAGCAGGAGAACGAGCGCACCGTTCATGAACTGCTCCGCCAGTATCCGCAGTTGCGCCTTGAACGGACGGAGCGGATTTGGCCGCACCTGCAACGCGGCGAGGGGCACTTTGTCGCCGTGCTGCAACTGGAAGGGACGCCGGATGAGCCGCTTGCCGCCACGACGTGCTTAGCGGCCCCGCGCACGCGTCAAGCGGGCAAAGCGAAGCGAAGCGCCGGACGGCCCGAGGAGGCCGCCATGCGGCTGTTCCAACGGTTCGCCGAGGAGGCGCTTGCCGCAGGGTTCCAGCTTCCGCCGGGCGAGCCGGTTTTGTTCGGCGAGCAGCTCTACCTGCTGCCCACGCCAGCCGGCATCCCGTTCGGCAGCACGATGCTTCAGGGTCTCAAGACGCTGCGCCCCGGCCTTCACCTCGCCGAGGTGAAGAAGGATCGCGCGGAACCGGCGCACGCTTTGGCCCTTGCGCTGACGGATGCCGCTCAAGCCCGGCTTGCCGTTCATTTAGCCGCAGGGAGCGGCGAAGCGGAACGCTATCTCCGGGGCGAGACCGCAGACGGTCCCGAAGCGCGCAGCGGCTGGACGCTGATCACGGTTGACGGCTTTCCGCTCGGCTGGGGCAAGCAATCCGGAACACAGGTTAAAAACCACTATCCGAAAGGATTGCGCCGATAAGCCCTGCCTCCATAAAGAAGCTTTTAGCGAAAAAAGACTGTCCCCGCATCGATGGACTGATCACACTCCATCCTTCATGCGAAGGACAGTCTCTTTTATTCGCTTTGCCGGGAAAGACCGAACAAAGCGGCCCATATGACCACGAAGCCGATCAGTTGGTCCGGCGTGACGGCTTGTTGGAACACCAGCCAGTTGATCAGCAAGCCGACCGCCGGAAAAGACAGCTCGGCCAGCGTCGCATAGGAAGCTTTCGTATCGGTCAATCCGCGGTAGTAGAGCAGCAGGCTGAGCAGTCCCGGAATGAACGCGCCCATAACCAAATTAGCGATCACCGCACCCCAGGCAACCGGCTGCGCGGGCTGAACGAGCGCCATTCCCTCGCCCGCCGACAAAGCCAAGAGCAGCGGCAGCGCCAACAGAAAACGGAGGGCCGTAACCGTTTCGAACTTCATTTGCCCGAGCATCAGCCTTCCCATCACCGTCGAGCCGCCCCACAGCGCGGCCGCCCCAATGGAGAGCAATCCGCTCCAGGTCGCAATATCTCCCCAATGTCCAATCGGCGTCTTCCAGCCGAACGTCAGCAGATAGGTGCCGAGCAAGGCAAGAATCAAGAGCAGCGCAAAACGCCGCGGCAAGCTTTCCTTCAGAATGATCCGGGCCAGAATGATTGCAAACAGCGGCTGCAGCTTTTGGAGCAGCAGCACGGCATTTGGATTGCCATGAGCGAATGCGGACGTAAACAAAATCGTCGCCAGCGCCGAGCCGCCCCACGAAATGAACAGCAGAGCCATGAGATGGCGCAGCTTCAAGCCCCGCAGCTCCTGCCTATGCAGCCAGACGACCGGCAAGGCGTAGACGAGCAGCAGCACATGCTCGATCAATACAATTTGCGCAGAAGTAAATGTTTTAAGCAGCAAAATCCGGAATAACGGGTCGACGCCCCATAACGCCGAGCCGAGCACGACCAGCCATAGTCCGCTCCGCGCACTTGCTTTGGCCGTGGCAGCGCGGCCGTTTAATCCGACAGCAGTAGCTCTGTCCATATTCAACAACCTCCCAAGGTGTTTGAACAGGACCCTTCGAAAAGAAGTCAGCCCCGCTATCGGTTAAGATAACGGGGCATATGCAAATAAGCTCACCTTGAGCCGTTTTTTACAAACGAGTCAACCCGGTATGCCTACTTTGTGACCTTCTCCCATCCGGACTATACCGTCGGCCTTGGAATTGCACCAAGTCAGTCGTCTGTTCCGCCAGCGGAAATCGACGAGTCGCGGGCTTAGGCTCCGAAGCGAGCCTTCACCGCCGGTCGGGATTTTCACCCTGCCCCGAAGGTCCTAATTCAATTAGAAAGCATTTTATCATATGCTTTTCGCTTTCGGCAAGCCTTATATGCAATTAATGGAACGTTTCCGTTTCGAACAGCACTTCTTCGATCAGCCGGTTGTTGTGCATCATGGACAAGTTGAGCGCGGAGTAATCTTTCTCCTTGTCAAGCTCCTCCATCAGCAAGGTAGCGATAAGCTCCCGGTTATCCGTGCTGCCGGGCTCGCGGAAATCGATAAAGCCGGTCAACTGGCGTTCACTGATATCTACCGTAGCCGTGCCGATCGGAAGACCGCCCCGGGACGGCTCATATATTTCGTACGTCAGCACTCCCCCGTCATCCCGGACGAGCATAACCGCATACGGTTTGTCTTCGTCGCTTCCGTTCCACAGTTCCTCGGAATCGTCTTCCTCCGCCAACAAATCCTCATGGGTCAGCTCGATCACTTCGAAAATTTCGTCATCGAAGCTCATCGCAATATTAAAGCGGTCCACTTCGTCCTCGTCGAAATCAAGCACAAGCAGATCGGCTGCGATATCCATCTCGGCTTCGGCAGGTTCGATCATCCAATAGACCGTACCGGTCACTTCGCGGTCCTCGATTTGGAGAAATACCTCGGCGACAAAATCTTCGTCTTTATCGTAGAGATGGTATTCCAGTCCGTCCTCGTCTTCGCCTACCAGCACCAGCTCGAAATCCGCCATAGTGAAGTCATCCCGCTCTCCAGGGGTCTCGTCTTCAAGACGCGTCTCGTTATCAATCCAATCCGTGTCGTAATCAAAATCTTCTTCTGTGGAGACAACCCCTGTGTAGGCAGGCGCTTCCCGTTCCGAAGCGATCACATGGTCAAAGCTGCTGTAGGTGACCATCACCTCGCACCCTTTTGCCTGCAGAGCGTCCAGCAGGGAGTCCACATACCGGTGGACCGCATCGAATACTTCGTCTTTCTCCGCGTCGTCAAGCACTTCCTTCTCCAATTGAAGCGCACCTGCGATTCGGTCGGATTCGCGGAAGACGAGAGATAGCGTACCCACAAACCGATTTTTGAACATGATGTCGCTGACTTCGCCGCCCGCCGTTCTCAGATCCGGTCTTAAACTGACATGCGTCATTCGGGTCCCCTCCAATCAGGATATGCACTCGCGTAGTGCGGAGTTTTCTACCCTCATAGCATGTCCTTCCCTGACGGAAAACTATGCGCGGAGCTTCCCCGAAGGGAGCACGAAACGGCGCAGCGCTTCATGCACGCCGTCATCGTTATTGGACAGCGTTACGGCATCGGCGGCCTCTTTGACCGCATCCGGCGAATTGTCCACCGCTATGCCGAGCCCGGCAAACCGGATCATATCAATATCGTTGTAATAGTTGCCCACGGCAACGATGTTTTCGGGAGCAATGTCCCATTGAGCAGCGAGCGCCTGCAGCGCACGACCCTTGGATGCTTCCTTCGACATCACGTCGACGAAGTTCGCCCCGCTTCTCAGCACATGAACGCTCGGAGGCAGCGATACGCGCGCCAAATCCCGCTCGACCGCGTCCATCTCTTCCTCCGACCCGGACATCGTAAGCTTCACAAGCGGAACGGTCATGCTCAGCACGTCCTCCACCCGCTCGGGTGAAACCATATATTTTTCGTACATCGCCGCTTCCCGCTCGCCTACTTTCTCGACGAACATATCCAGCGCGGTGTTCACGTCAAAATGGACATTCTGTTTACGGCAATATTGGACGAGCTCCGCAAGCTCCTGCACCTCGAAGCCAAATTGATGCAGCAGCCTCGGCCCCGGCGTCTCGACGGTCGCCGCCCCGTTATGCGTGATCAGCACGCCGGTAAGGCCCAGACTCTCCAGAACCGGGATCGCATTGGCCGGGCCTCGACCGGTGCACAATACGATCCGGGCTCCTGCTTCGTGCGCCGTGCGCAGCGTTTCTACCGTTTTGTCCGTTACTTCATGCTCGTCGTTCAAAAGCGTGCCGTCCACGTCAAGCGCAATGATGCGATAGTTCATTTTTCTCTCCGCTCCCTTGTCCTTCTTCTCTCTATATCCCCGTTAGCTGAATTGGCTTAACCGTCTTCTATTCTCCATGCGTCAGCAGGCTTTGCCGTTCTTCCTCCGTCAATTCCCGCGACTGCCCGAGCGGCAACGCCGGGTCCAGCTTCAGCGGCCCCATGGACAGCCGTTTCAAATACGTTACCTGCTTGCCTACGGCTTGAAACATGCGTTTTACCTGATGAAACTTGCCTTCATGTATGGTCAATTCGACGCGGGAAAGCTCGCCCGCTTCGGGTCGGCCGCAGTATAGCACATTCAGTTCCGCCGACATCGTCACATAGCCGTCATCGAGTGTGACGCCGCGCGCGAACGCTTCAATGTCGCTTTCGTTAACCGCGCCGTTCACTTCGGCATAATACGTCTTCGGAACATGCTTTCGCGGCGACAGCAGGTTGTGCGCCAGCTTGCCGTCGTTCGTCAGCAGCAGCAGCCCTTCGGTGTCTTTGTCCAGCCGTCCGACCGGGAATACGTCAAAATGCGAATACTGCTCATCCAACAGATCAAGCACGGTCCGGTCCCTGGTATCTTCCGTGGCAGACACGACGCCTTGCGGCTTATGCAGCATCAAGTAGACGAATTCGCGGTAAACCACCGGCTCTCCGTCAACCGTGATGCGATGTCGCTCGGGGTTCACCTGCATCCCGCTGTCCATCGCCGTTTTGCCGTCGACGCTGACGACGCCGCGCTTTACGAGCTGTTTGATTTCGCTGCGTGTGCCGAAGCCCGTATGAGCCAGCAGCTTGTCCAGACGTAGCGTTGCTTTCATCGTTAGGGTTCACCTCCCCATAAGACGCCGGAAAGGCCGAATACTCGGCCTCCAGCAAGCCTTCCCCAAGTATTCCACGCCAATGTCGAAAATCCTTCAATTTTATTGTATGATGGAAAGAAGGAAACTTTGCATAAGTAACGAATGTTTTTAGAGTGACCATTTATTACTAGGTAGGAAGAGGGGAATCATGAAAAAGTTAGGTATCTTTTTAGCTGTTATCGTCGTTCTGTTCGGAGCTCTTTATTTTGTCAATCAACAGTCCAACCAGGCTAAATTCGGAAAGTACGCCAACAACGTATACGGCATTGCGCCGGACAAGCTGAATCCGGCTACACTGGCGCTTCTGGACGATCCGAACTACCAAAACATCATTTTGCCTGACGCGCTCGACAAAAAGATCGCGGCTCAGGAAGATTTCTTCTTGTATTATTTCGGTTCGACGTGTCCGCACTGCAAAGCGACAACGCCTGTGCTTATGCCGGTCGCCAAGGAACTGAACATCGACATCAAGCAGTTCAATCTTGAAGAATTCAAGAACGGATGGCAAAAGTACGCGATTGAAGCGACCCCCACCCTGATTTATTACAAAGGCGGCAAAGAAGTCGAGCGCCTCGTCGGCAAACAAGAGGCCGAGACGTTCAAAGCCTTTTTCGAAAAGCATAAAAAATAATCCTGCCGGCTGTCGGTGGACGCCAAGGGATTCTCCAAAGCAGCGGATTGCGGTCCGCTGTTCCTTTTTTTTCATTTTTATTAAAAGGAGCTGTGAAGACCTCTGTGCAACCGAAACAAGCATTGCTGACCGGAAAATACATCTTGACCGCGGTCATCATCGTGCTGCTGTCGATTCTGATCTTCATAAAGTTTGCGCACGATTTACAGGAAAATCAATTAGAGCGTTTTGACCGTACCTACATCGATTGGATTCAATCGTACATCAGTCCTGAGCTGACCGTATGGATGAAAGGGATTACCGAGCTTGGATCGTTCCAGACCTTGTTCATCCTGCTGCTCGTTAGCGTATCTCTGATGGTGTGGCGAAAGAAGAAATGGGAAGCTCTCTTTTTCATGGTGGCTGTTACCGGCGGCGCGCTGTTCAACCAGCTGCTGAAGCAAATTTTCGAACGGCAACGGCCTATGCTACACTGGATCGTTGAAGAGACAGGCTACAGCTTCCCCAGCGGACATTCCATGGCATCCATCGTCTTCTACGGCATGCTGGCCATGCTCCTCTTGATGTTTGTCAAATCTCCTGTCCTGAAGCTGCTGATCGCCGTAACGGCCGGTTGTCTTGTTATCATGATCGGCGTAAGCCGCATTTACTTGGGGGTTCATTATCCAAGCGACGTTGCCGCCGGATTTGCCGCCGGGGCGGCGTGGCTAACCGTGTGCAGGGTTGGGCTGCAAGCTGTTCTCGTTTCGCGCCGGTCCTAGCGTCGGCATCGCTGACCACATTTAGAGCTAATGCTCTTCATGCGGCTCCGGCGGATGCAGCCTCAGCTCTTCCACTAAGGCTTCCAGCCCGGCATCCAAAATGCGGATGTCCAGGTCGTAGAAAACAAACGGCTGCTCCTCCGCACGGGCCAGCTTGTCCAAATACACCCGGCTATCGTCGCGAAGGCGGCCAAGGTCGATCCCAAGCGCGTCCTTCGGATAAGGGTCCAATTTGTCCAAGGCTGCGGTAAACAGCTTGATCGACCCGCTCGTATTGCCGTTGCGGTAATGGTAAAGGCCTACTGCCACCTGCAGCAGGCCTTGGTACAACGGATGTCGGCCTTCCTCAAGCCAAAGCTCCTCCATCACTTCGTGACATTCGAAATAGTCGCGCGCTACGTTGAAATAATACACGAACTCTACATATAAACGATCGTATGACGTCGTCACCGTCTCGCCTCCGTTTCGTGCCTCCAGCGGAGGCCGGGTGAATACCAAACCTAGGCTGCTGACCCGGTTCAGGCCAAGGAATTTTTCTTCGCCCGGTTCACCGCCTGATCCACCTCGTTCGACAGCTTCTTCAATAGCCAGACGTCGTCCGTGTCCCACAGCTCGTTGAAGCGCATCTGAAACTGCGCGGCTTCCCGTACCCGCAGATGAAAATACAGCTCTTGAATGCCATTCAGCACCTTAGCCACGATGCTCGATTTGTCCTCGAACAGCTTCTGTGCTTCGACGATCTCTTCGCGGATGCTGCTCATCTCCTGATCGAGCTGGTAAGCGGCTTCCGCCGCCCGGCTGAGCCGTGCGACGACATCCTCCGGCAAGCTTTCCCGGTATTTATAATTCAGCGAATGCTCGATCGTCGCCCAGAAATTCATTGCCAGCGTCCGCAGCTGAATCTCGGCCAGCACGCGCTTCATGCCAAGCGCCGTCTGGACCCGGTATTCCACAATCATATGGTAACTGCGGTAACCGCTCGGTTTCTTGTTGGTAATATAGTCTTTCTCGTACAATAGCGTCATATCTTCCCGGGCACGGATCAATTCGGCCAATCGTTCGATATCCTCGACGAATTGACACATAATCCGGATACCCGCAATATCTTCGATCCCGGTCTCGAGCTGATCCATCGGAACGCTCAGCCGTTTGGCTTTCTCCAAAATGCTGGAAGTCCTCTTGACCCGGCCGGTTACAAATTCGATAGGTGAATATTCATCCCGGCTTTTGAGCTCCGCGCGTAATGTTTTGAATTTGACTTTCAATTCCTCGACCGCCTGTTCATAAGGCAGAAGAAATTTTTTCCAATCGCGTCCGTCCATTCCGTCGACCTCCAAATCTTACTTGCCTTAATGCCCCGATCCGATCGCCTCCGATATGTGCGTAAATCCGTCCTGCCGAAGCAAATCCCGAAGCCCGCGGTTAATACGCCGCAGCACGTCCGGTCCTTCGTAAATCAAGCCGGTATATACTTCGATCAGGCTGGCTCCCGCCCGAATCTTCGCATAAGCGTCCTCAGCCGTAAAAATACCTCCCGATCCGATAATCGGAAGTTTCCCGTCCGTTAAACGGTATACAGTTCGAATCAGCTCGGTGGAGCGCTCCGTCAGCGGACGGCCGCTTAATCCGCCCGTTTCCCCCCGGTTCGCATGGCGCAGACCGTCTCTGGCGATCGTCGTATTGGACGCAATGATGCCGGAGACATTGCTCCGTACAATCGTTTCGACCATATACTCGATTTCCTGCGGCTCCAGATCGGGTGCAATCTTCACGAGCACCGGCTTCTCCCGTCCGCCGAAGCGGGCATGCTGTTTGCGGATCTCGTCCTTCACGGCTGCGAGCAGACGCGACAGGTCGTCCCCGTGCTGCAGATTGCGCAGATCCGGCGTGTTCGGCGAGCTGATATTGACGACGAAAAAGTCTCCGTACCCATACAACTCTTGAATGCAGGCACGGTAATCGTCCTCCGCCTGCTCGTTGGGCGTCGTTTTATTTTTTCCGATATTGATGGCAAGCGGAATCGTGCGCTGGCCTTGATTGCGCAAATTTCGCTTCATACCTTCGATTCCGACGTTGTTGAACCCCATCCGGTTAATAAGTGCCTCGTCATCCGGGAGCCGGAACAGCCGCGGCAGCTCATTGCCGGCTTGCGGCTTCGGTGTCACCGTCCCGACTTCCATAAAGCCGAAGCCGATGTTCGAAAATCCGGGGATCGCTTTCGCATTCTTGTCCAACCCTGCCGCCAAGCCGACCGGATTCGGAAACCGGATTCCCCATAGCTCGCTTTCCAGCTCCGGGTACGCCCGAACGCCCCACATCGCGCGGAGCAGCCACCGTCCGCCAGGCAGCTTGGCAAACGTATGCAGTCCGTCGATAATGAGATGATGCGCCTTTTCCGGGTCCATCCCGAACAGCACCGGCTTTGCAATTTTTTTGTAAAGCATGCTTCTGTCCTCTCCCCGCACGTGTCTCTTCGTTAGTCTCTTTTGACAGTTTAGCGCTTTACGAAGCAAAAATAAAGGGGACAAGTCACAAAATACATACGACTTTAAACAATGCATTATGTTAAAATATGCTTAATCCAACAAAAAGGCAGGGCTGAGGTCTATGCAAAAAAAGAAAATATCCCCCTATGCGCAGCGGAAAACAAAGGATGAGCCTAATAAGAAGCTGATCGTATGGGCCGGCTCCATCTTCGGCGTCATCATTCTCGGTATGATTGCTCTGCTTGTATTCAACCATTAGGGCTCGTTAGCGCTTTCTATCCTCTCGCACAAGAGCTTAGTCTTCTAAAGGCTATGGCGTGAACTAAAAAAATCCCCATCAGGGCAGGTTGAATATATTCCGAAAGAGTTTACACCCGCCTTTGAAACCCGAAAAGATACCTTAAAATTCAATTCATTATTTTTCGGGTTTCAAGAGCGGCTGTAGGAATATATTCAACCGAATAACCAAGGGGATTCGTTCCCTGTTCCTTCGCCACAGCCGGCTTGGAAGACCATGCTCCCTAATTCAACCAGTTGTACCTCTTCCCCGGATTCGTATCGACGCTTTGCGGCGTCACCCCATAAGGCGCGGGGCTGCGCGATTCCTCCACGGACAGCGTGCCCTTGCCGACGATCGTCACGTTCGTTCCGAGCGGCACTAGATCGAACAGCTCCTCCACATCCTCCTTCGCCATACGGATGCAGCCTAGCGACTCATCCTTGCCGATACTGGACGGCCGGTTCGTTCCGTGAATTGCATAATTCGTATCTCCAAGCGTCATCCCCCGGCTCCCGAACTCCCCATTCGACTTTCCGTTCGGATTACGCACCTTTTCCGAGATCGCGAAGCTGCCCTCCGGTGTCCGGTCGGCTCCCAAGCCTACCGGATAATTGCGGACGACGATGTTGCCGCTGACGACCGACAGCCGGTGAGCCTGCTTATCGATAATAATTCGCATCGGTTCGGTTAACGGCTTGGTCAAACTGCCCTGTCCCGGTCCGGGCGGCACTGGCTTTCCGTCACCGCTCGCAGGCTGCGCACCAGCTTGCTTGAGCCATGCGCTCAGCTCCGCAGCCAAGGCCTCCTTATCCCGATCGAACGTTTCCTTCATATAGGGACTCAGCCCTGGCAGCACGTTGTTCGGATACGCCTCCGTCAGCTGCGAAGCCTGCGCAGGCGCTTGCCCCGTACGCCGGATGTAAGCCGCAACGGCGGAGCGCAGCACGAGATCCTGCTCCTGCTTCGTCATCCAAGCGGCCACGATGCTATCCGCCTTCTGCGGATCGCTCGGCTGGCAGCTGCAAGCAGCCGCGTCATAATAATTGATCTGCTGCTGCGCCGCATTTGCGTTTGCTTCGACGGAAAGCAGCGTTTCCGGCTTCTTCAGCCAGCTGATCCAAGCGGTCCCGGCAAGCGGAATCCCCCGGGCCAGAATCGCGTAGCTGCTAATTCTTTCCCGTAGAAGCATCTCTTGGAGCGCCGCGCCGACATTCCCTTGACTCTTCTCGCCGGCCAGGTAGTACACTTTCGTTTCCTGCAGCTCGGAGGACGTCACCCCTTCCGGCAGCACGATGACCGGAGTGCGGGCGTTTTCTTCCGTCTTCTCGAATATACGCCCCAGCTCCGGGGCAAACAACAGACCGGCAAATGCCAGCAAACCGACGGCCATCAGGCGAGCAAGCCGCTTCCGTCTGCTCTTTTGATGTTCCGTTCCCCAGCGATGGATCGGTTCGATTTCTTCAGGAGGCAAAGCCACCTTCTGATTCTCATACGCTTCGTAGACTTCCCCGGCCTGCGCGTAACAGTACAGCGCTTTTCCCTTTTTCCCCTGTGCTTCATAATCGCGCCCAAGCAAGTACCACGCCATTTTATTGTTCGGATGCTCTTTGACGTACTTTTTTAAATAAAACGGATCCTGTTTGAAAAAGAGCTGAAGCTGTTCTTCCGAATCCTTCGAATCTTTCGGTTTCACGGGACGCCCCTCTCTTTCCGCCTTCCTGCAAACTATATCGGCGGGAGAAGCGCTTTTCTTAATACTCTTGTCCCTCTACGTCTCCGCCACTTTGATTTGTTAGGAAGGAACTAGGATCGACGGGGTGGAAGATGACACCGGCGCCGCGAGGGATTTCTTGATCTCCAAGCTGGGGCTCGATCCCGAAGCCGAGGATAAGGCGACTTTTATTACCGGCCCGGAATTCACGTTCTGGGGCGGGTTGGACTGGTCCATCCTGTTTGCCGAGGGGAGTCTGGATAGTTGTAACCCTTACGGCGTGATGGTGAATTTCCACGACGCGCACATCGTCGGATTCGACGATCTTTCCGGCGCTGAAGAGATCTGAGATCACTCATCGAAAAGACCTATTCCGAGACTGGAGCCTTAAATGCTCTTCTCGGAACAGGTCTTATTTGGTCGAAATTAAATGAATTGGATCTATTTCGTTTTACTCCGCAGGATCGCCGTACGTGTCGCCCCATCCCATTGAACGTCCATTCCGATTTCTTCGGCAAAGAAACGTACCGGTACAAAGGTGAGATTTTGCGAAATAAACGGCTCGACATCCGTCGGTTTAACGGTTGCTTCCTGTCCGGGTATCGCCCGTTTGATCCCGGTCTTTCCGATATACAACTCGATCGTCTCGCCGTCCTTGCCGAGTTGTACGGCCCGAATCGCATCGTCGAACGTCACTTTATATCCAAGCGCTTCCGTAATCGCCCGGATCGGAACCATCGTTCTTCCATTGACGATCTCCGGCTGAGCCTCGAACGCGATCTGTTGGCGATTCACGACGACTTTGACGCCGCCGTCCTTCGGAAAACTGTCCGGTAATCGATACAGGCTGACTTCGCGAAGCTTGTTGTTGTAGGCGTCGGCCACCAGCACCGATCCGTCGGCACGAACGGCGACATCCATCGGGCGGTGGAGCGCAGCGCTTCCTTCAATCCCATCGGCATTTCCGGTTGTGCGGTCGGCTGCTCCGGCAATCGTACTGACTTGCCCGTCCAGCAAGTAGCGAATCGCATGGTTCTGACTGTCGGCAACGACAAGGCCGCCTTCCTCCGTCAGAGCAAGGCCCATCGGGAAGTTAAACCGCGCCTCCGCCGCGCTTCCGTCGACGAAGCCGCCCGGAATGTGCAGCTCTTTTTTCGTGGCCGCCTGGCCTCCGCCCGCGAGCGTCGATACTTTCCCCTGCTGCAAATTGATATATCGGATGCGCTGGTTCCCGGAATCGCTCACGATCAAATTTCCTTTGGCGTCCAGCACAAGAGCTGTCGGCTCGTTAAATTTGGCGCTTTTCAAATCCCCATCAGCAAAATCGCCCGCAGGCGATACTTGTCCGGGAAACAGTTCTGCGACACGGGACGACAAGGCGTTCAGCGTCTTGACTTCGCCCGCAGGGGAGATGCTTCGAATCGCATGATTGAGCGAGTCCGCCACGTATAAGGTACCGTCGGCCGCGACGGCAACATCCGTCGGACGATAGAACAAAGCATCCTTCCCTTGGCCGTCCTTTTTTCCAAGCAGCCCGCTGCCGGCGACGGTGCTGACCTGACCGGCGGTATCGATTTTACGGATTGCATGGTTTCCCGAATCGGCAACGTATACATTGCCCTTGGCGTCGGACGCTAGTCCTTGAGGCTCGTTGAAAAGCGACGCATCGCTCTGCCCGTCCAACAGTGCGCCGACAGGGAAGCCTTTGCCGTCCTGTTTATAAGCTGTACCCGCGAAGGTACTGACCGTCCCTTGCGATAGTTTGCGAATCCGCTGGTTTCGGGAATCCGAGACCAACACCGTGCCGTCCTTCAATACGGCCAGTCCTGCCGGCATCCGAAAGGAAGCGGATGCGCCCGTTCCGTCCGCACTCCCCAAGCCGCCGTTTCCGGCCAATGTCGTCATCTCCGTTAACGGTTGTCCGTTCTCGCCCCGCAGGGCATCCTTCGACCAAGCGGCAGCTTGTGCGCTCGATACGCTGATCATGGCAGACATAAGAAAAGACACGGCAATTCGTTTCGTTGCTTTTTTCATAGCTTGCTCCTTCCCATATCCCGCACCTTACTTCGTACCGACGCTGATCGGTTGAATGTCTTTGCTTTCGTATACCGTGTTCCCTTGTTTATCGATGATTTTGATATAAGCCAAGTCGACCTTGGCGGAATCGGCGGCCGAATCGACAACCGATAAAGGCACGTTTACAAGCAAGGTATCTTCGCTTAATTGAATCGGCGGTATGGCGCCGGAGCCTTGCGTTTCAAAGGCCGTCGCCGCATAGATCAATTCGCTCCTGGATGCGTCGCTTATCTGACGAAGCGTCTCTGCCGCTTGTGAACCATGGAATACGGTCCCGGGAACGGGCGTCAGATCAGCCGGACCTCGGTAATCCAGCGCCGCCTTATCGTAAAGCAGATGCGCTTCGACGGAATAGAACGGCACAGCGGGCGTAAAGCCTTTCATCGTCAACGCTAAACCGATTTTCCCGTCCTCGATGCCTCCGACTTGCGACAGACCGACTCCCAAAATATGAATCGGCGGTATCGAAACCGGTACGCTTGCTTCAGATTCGCGGAAAGCCTGCGCCTTGAGATTGTAGGTTCCGGGTTGCAGCGCCCGAAGCGTAACGGCGACCTCGCTATTCCCCTGTCCGGCTGCACGCCCGACTTCCTCCGTACCGTTCAGCACACGGACGGTTGTCCCGGCGGCGGCTTTCAATTTAATTTGCACCGGGTTCCGCACCGTCGCTTCCGCCGTCGGGCTGATCAGCACGGGGGCGGAAGGACGGTCGTCCGTGGAACCGCCTCCCGAACCGCTGTCGCTCCCGGAATCTGCGGGAGGCGAAGTCGGACGGGAGGATGAATCGGGAGCAGGCTGATTGGCGTTTTTCCTTTGGCTTTCCTCGAATTGTTTCTTCTCGTCCCCACTAAGCGTGCTGGTATATTGATCCGTTGCCTTTTGATCCGCTTCAGCAACGGCTTTCCGGTTCTGGTCCTGAATCCGCTGCCTGTCGGCTTCAATACGATCCAGCAATGTCGCAAGCTTCGCCTGATTTTCGCGCAGCTGCCTTTGTTCCTGCTCGAATGCCGTATTTATTTGCTCTGCCTGATTCTTCAACTGCTCCACTTCCGGATCGATGCCTGCATTTTTATCTAATGCAGGTGGGTTGTGAATATCAAGCTTTCTTGAGGCGTCGGCAATGTTCGCGTTGGCGTCATCCACCGCTTTTTGAGTTAACTTCCCTGCGTCTACGGCCGATTTGGCCAAGTGGGACAGAAACCGGTCGAAATTGTTTCTTACGGCGTCCAAACCTGCTGGCGTCGTGATTTTCAGAATCGAACGCCCGTCCGGTTTATTCACGCCTTTATCGAGATTTTCCTGGAGCTGCGCTTTTATTTTATCTTGTTCTTTCTGAATATCCCCGATATTCTTGATAAAGCTTTCAAGCACTTTTTTATCCGCGGCTTCTACCAATGCTTTCGGGTCCGCGTACTCCGCCCGGGTCCTTAGATCGTTATTCAGCCCGGGGGAATCGAGACTCGCCTGCTGAGCCGGATACACGGACACGCTTCCCGCATCCTGCGCTTTCCCGCGGTCCGCAGCGGATTCGGCCTCCGAAACGGAAACGATTCCCGCTGCCACAGCCATCGTCGTTTTCCCTGTCTTCCAATTGACGGACGTCATGAAGTTCGTTCCCCTGACACCCATGACCGCCGTCGGCGTCTCGACTTCGAATTCATCTTTCGCGCCGACCAAGGATTTGACTTTCGCCCATAAGCTGCCTGCCCAAGATTTCACCTTGGTTTTCTTGCCGCCGTTTTTTTCAACCAGTTCAGATATATATACTTCGGAATTTGCGCCGATCGTAATCTCGTCTTCGCGGTCCACGACCCGCAGCACGACCGAGGAGGACGGACCGGTCACGATCGAATCGCCCTGATTCAAATTCAAGTCCTGATACGCCGCATATGACCTGAGGCCGCCCGATTTCTTGTAGGTTACATCTCCCGTTACTTCAACGACAGCCGCCGACCGGGCCGATTTGGCATTCGCCGGGCTTGCGAGAGCGATCGAGGTTGTCCCTTGAAGCGCCATTGCGAAAACAAGCGCCCAAAATACCGGCTTCCGCTTCCGTCGATTGAACCTTCCTGCGTTCGCCACAACAAAACTCCTTTCCAGAATCCAAAAATCTAATCAATATTGTAAAGTGAGAACCGGCATTATTCAACGAATTTCGGCAAATGAACGTCTTTCATTCCCAGCAGCTCAAAGAGCTTGAGCGGGACGCTTTTGCCTTTCATTAACTTCTCCCCGGCAAATTGATAATCGAAAGCGTATTTCGTCAGCTCGTAAGTCGCTTCGGACACAAGGATCTGATTCGGCTTCGTATTGGACTCGATGCGGGCGGCCGTATTCACGTTGTCGCCAATCGCCGTATAGTCGACCCGCAAGTAAGACCCGATATTGCCGACCACGACATCGCCGGTGTTAATACCGATGCCGATGCTGATCGAAACGCCGTATTTTTCCAGCACCTCGGCGCGCACCTTCTCCATTCCCTGCTGAATTTCATAGGCGGTTTTGACCGCATAATACGGATGATTCGGCACATCCAGCGGAGCATTATACAGGATCATCGCCGCATCCCCGATAAATTTGTCGATCGTGCCGCGGTTTTCGAGGGCCCGCTCCGTGATTAAGTTAAACATCATATTCAAGAAGTCGACTACTTCTTCGGGCTTCAACTTCTCGGACAGCGGGGTAAACCCGCGGACATCGAGGAACAGAACGGTTAGCTCCTTGCTGATCCCCCCGAGCTGGATTTCCTGCTCACTGCTTGCAATCGCTTTGACCAGGTCGGGAGAAATATAGCGTCCGAACTGCTTGGTAATGTAGTTTTTTTGCTTCGTCTCAAAATAGGTTTTCATCGACAAATTACCGGAATAAGCGAGAAGCCCGCAAGCCACCGCATCGACAATGTCCAAATACTGCGAGGTTACCGCAAAATACCCGTACTGTCCGACGAACAGAAGCGCGACGACCCCTATCGCAAAAACAGCTCCGCTGATGGCCCGCAGCCGCCAAGTCACCCACCCGAGCAGCAGAACGACCAGAAGCGTAAGTCCAAATTCGATCCGCTTGTCTATAGGCAGCACGACCTGCTGCTTTAAGATCTGATTTAAAATATTGGCATGCGCATACACCAGATGCATGTGCTTCTCCACCGGGGTAACTCCCTCGTCCGAGCCGGGAGCCGTATAGCCGACAAGCACTAGCCGATCCTTAAACGTCTGAGGGGGCACGCCGCCCTTCAGCACTTTGGCGAAAGGAATCGTTTCAAAATCAAATTCCTTTGCATCCCAGCGGATCAGCATCTCCGACTTGGGACGTCCGTCCAATAAAGGCAGGTTCAGATACCGGCTTACATCGACTCCGGCAAGCTGCGCCATCGCAAGCCCAAACGATAGATATACCCCTTGAGGCGAATTGATCTGCAGCCAGTTGGAGCGAATGACGCCATCGCTGTCGTAGGCCGCATTGATATGCGATTTTCCAACTGACCGGCGAAAGGAGGGAATCGGTTCCGTTACCGAGCGTGCAGTCAGCAGCTCCCCTGCCTTCACTTTCATCGACCGGTCGAATTTATTTTCTAGGTTCGCATGGGATGGAATGACGATGTTGTTATGTTTGGCCAATTCGTCGGCCAGCGCCCGGTCGCTTTCCGGCTTGTCGCTTTCGGAGTATAACTCGATATCGAAGCCGATCGCTTTGACGCCCGCGCTTTCAAGCTGTTTGATCAGCTCTGCGTATACTTTGCGGTCCCACGGATAAGGCCCTACTTCCCGAATGGAGGCGGAATCGATGCCGACGACGACAATATCCTCGTGCGGGGCTTGAGTCATGGTTTGCGTCACGTTAAAATTGTATAAATTGTCGGATAATACCTTGAGCGCCCCAGTCGTCAAAAGCACGATGCACAACAGCACGATAACCGCATTGCCCGCCGCGATAACGCCGGTTTTGCTCCATCCCTTTTTCATGAAAAAGCCCCCTGTTTTTCTGGCAGTTTCCGCTATTCATCTTACCATAAAATGCCGAACCGAAGTTATTTATTTCAGGTTGACCCGCTAGAAAAAGAGCCTGCTTCCACTGGGAAACAGGCTCTTTGCTATGAAGCTGCAGGTTTCGGAGTATTAGTTAAAAGGGGTGTCTGCGACTTTGATGGAATCTGTCGGGCAGCCGTCCTGAGCATCCTGCAAATCATCGTACAAATCTTCAGGAATTTCGGTTACGCCTTTGTTGCCGTCGCCTTCGTAAATGACTTCCGCGAGACCCTCATCGTCGTAGTCGTAAATGTCCGGAGCCGTTGCTCCACAGGCGCCGCAAGCGATACAGGTATCTTTTTCAACCCATGTATATTTTGCCATGTTTAATCTTCCTCCCTTGATTGTGTAACCACATTCTAAAATATAATATAAAAGCTTACAAAGTTCAAATAGAAAGTAGCGAACGATATGATACCGCTTCGTTATGGATTCCTCATGCGGGAGCGGATAAACTCGGCGACGGACTCTACAGCGTCCATAGAAAAGGAAGGGATGCCCGGCGCCGCGGCTTCTGCCAGCTTCCGATCCGCGGCTATGCAAGCGATCGGGGGCGCAGCGAGTTGTTGTACGATCCGCGCTTGCTCCTCCGTCCGGAACACGGCGATTTTATCGTGCGGCTCCCGCTTGAAGCCTTCTATTAAAATCAGCTCGTAGCTTCCTTTTAACCGCTCGATCGTCTCCCGAAGCGTGGCCGTTTTACGCTCGTATGTTCTTACGGCATCCGGGGACAAGACGACGGAAGCCGATGCCCCAGACCGGATAAACATCGTGGAATCCGCTGCGGGAGCTTCCTTATAATGCCCGTGCGCATCGTGTTTTATTACCGCGACCTTGATGCCCCGCTCCTCAAAATATGGAACCAGCAGCGAAATCAACGTCGTTTTGCCGCTGTTGGAATAACCGGCGAACCCGATAATCGTCGTCAATAATCTTCCTCCTCCAGCCCCTTTAACCGGAGATGATCCATTTGCAGCGACGTGCCGCGCCTCTTTGTGTTGCGGATGAGCGCGGAAGGATCGTTGCCAAGCATCCCCGCAGTCAGAATCACGCCTTCGCCGTACTTGTCGCGAAGCGCGTCCATCGCCTGATTCAGCTTCTCCTTTACAGGCTGCTTCTGATAACTGAACAAGTCGAGCTGGACGGCAAGGTCCTGCTTGGCTGTCAGATTCTGCAGCGTCACGCCAAGCAATCGTACAGGGACCCCTTCGCTCCAATGAGCGTCGAACAATTGGCAGGCCGTTTTGTAGAAGTCGTCCGCGCTTTCCGAAGGCTCGGGCAGCTTCGAAGCCCGTGTGATCGTCTTCATATCGGGATCGCGTATCGAGATCTGAACCGTCTCTGCGACCAAGCCCTGCCGGCGCAGCCGCCGCCCGACTTGGTCGGACAAGTTTAGAAACACCCGGTGGATGTCGTCCCGGTCCGTATAATTAACCGGCAATGTCGTCGCATGGCCGATCGATTTGCTTTGTTCTTTATCCGGATTAACCAGCGAGTTGTCCTCGCCATTGGCCGCCCGCTTCAATGCCGGGCCGAGCACGCCGAACCGGTCGCTCAGCAGCCGCTCGTCGGCATTGGCCAACTGGCCGAGCGTATGAATTTGCAGCCGCTTCAGCTTTTCCGCGGTCTTCTTGCCGATGCCGAACAAGCTGGCGCACGGGTGCGGCCACAGGACGGACGGCACGTCCCGTTTGCGCAGCACCGAGATGCCGTTGGGCTTTTTCATATCGGAAGCCATTTTGGCCAGCAGCTTGTTCGGCGCAACACCGATCGAGCATGGCAGATGAAGCTCTTCGCGGATTCGTTTTTGAATCGTTTCGGCGATTTCGAGCGGGGTTCCGAACATCTTGGAACCGGTAATATCGACGTAGCATTCGTCTATCGACACCGCTTCGACGAGCGGTGAATATTCGTATGTGATCTTCATAAACCGTCTGGAGAACTGCCTGTACAGGTCAAAATCCGGACGAATCAAGATTAAGCCGGGGCAGAGCTTATCGGCTTCCCGCACCAGCATCCCGGTCTTCACTCCGCGCGCCCTCGCCTTATAGGAGCAGGTTACGATAATACCCTTGCGCAGTTCCACGCTTCCGGCTACTGCAATAGGTTTGTCTTTGTATTTTTCGGGTTCTACCGCTTCATGGACCGAGCAATAGAACGCGTTCATATCGATGTGGAGAATCACTCTTCCGTTCACGGGGTAGCCGTTGGCCCTCCCATCTGTCTCAACCATGGCATCTGCCTCCCGTCCTCTTACTTACAGCATAATTCGCCCGACGCGCCGGGGTCAAGCCGGGGATATTTTCAGGATTAGCATACCCTTCTGCAGATACATTGTGCTATAATTATAAATTATACTTTAGCGCAATAAAACGTTTGGATAAACAGGAGGATCATTATGGCGGGCACGGTTAAAATTTTCGATACTACGCTTCGAGACGGCACTCAGGGCGAAGGCGTCAGCCTCTCCGTCGAAGACAAACTCAAAATCGCCCAAAAGCTGGACGCGCTGGGCGTTTCCTATATTGAAGGCGGTTGGCCCGGCAGCAATAACAAGGATATTGAATTTTTCACGCGCGTGAGGGAACTGAAATTGACGCATGCGAAAATTACAGCCTTCGGCAGCACGCGACGCAAAGAGACGCTGGCGGAAAACGACCCTAACCTGAACCGGATTCTTGAAATCGGCGTTCAGGCCGCGGCGATCTTCGGCAAATCGTGGGATTTCCAAGTGCATACGGCCATTCAGACGACGCTGGAAGAAAATTTGGCGATGATTTACGATTCAGTCCGTTATTTGAAGAATCATGGGCTGGAAGTTATTTACGATGCGGAGCACTTCTTCGACGGCTACAAGAGTAACCCGGAATATGCTCTGGCGACGATCAAGAAGGCCGAGGAAGCCGGCGCCGACTGGATTGCGCTGTGCGATACGAACGGAGGCTCGCTACCTCATGAAATTTCAGCTATCGTGACCAAAGTGACGACCTCGCTCTCCTGTCCGATCGGCATCCACGCACACAACGATTGCGAACTCGGCGTAGCGAACAGCCTGGCTGCCGTCATGGCCGGTGCCCGGCAAGTGCAGGGCACGATCAACGGCTACGGGGAGCGGTGCGGCAATGCCAATCTCGTATCGGTCATTCCGAATTTGCAGTTGAAGCTGAAGTACGATGTGATCAGCCCGGAGCAATTGGCCAGCCTGTCGAGCGTGGCGCGCTATGTCAGCGAAATCGCCAACATGCATATGCCGGTTAACCAGCCTTATGTCGGCTCCGCCGCTTTCGCGCACAAAGGCGGAATTCACGTGTCGGCGATTTTGCGCGATTCCAGCACGTACGAGCATATCAAGCCTGAGCTGGTCGGCAACAAGCAGCGCGTGCTCGTCTCGGAGCTTGCCGGACAAAGCAACCTTGTCTTCAAGACTCAGGAGTTGGGCTTGGATTTCGATACGACGAACCAGCAGACCAAGCAGCTCATCGAGCAAATCAAAGAGATGGAGCACCAGGGCTATCAGTTCGAAGGCGCGGACGCCACGCTGGAGCTTCTGATCCGGGACGCCTACGGCAAACTGGAGGAAGTATTCACGCTTGACTCGTTTAAAATTATGGTAGCCAAGTCCGCCGATCAACCCGTGCTTTCCGAAGCGATCGTCAAGGTGAACGTACACGGCAAAACAATCTACAACGCCGCTGAAGGCAACGGTCCTGTGAATGCGCTGGACAACGCCTTGCGCAAATGTCTGGTCGAATATTATCCGGATATTAACAACATGCATTTGTCCGATTATAAAGTGCGCGTCTTGGACGAGAAGGATACCACGGCAGCGAAAGTTCGCGTGCTCATCGAATCGACCGATTTCAATAGCACGTGGAGCACCGTCGGCGTATCGGAGAACATTATCGAAGCGAGCTGGCACGCCCTTGTCGACAGCATCCGGTATGCGCTGCTCGGCATGACCCGGGCGGCCGACAAGCCGGAAGAAATCCGGGAACGCCTCGGGCTCGTAAATCATTAAGTAACTATGTAAAAACAAGCCGCAATTCTCTCCAGCCGGAGACATTGCGGCTTGTTTTGATTTAGCGGTTTGCCAGCAGCGCGGATGCCAAGTTCAACTTGCGATGAGCCGTTTGATTTTGTCCTCCAATTGGTCTGGAGGCAGCACATGAACGACTTCCTTCAAGCGCCCTTGCCGGTCGATCAGGAAGCTTGTCGGGACGAATAACAGCCGGTAGGCGTCAGCCGCCTCTCCACTCGTATCCAGCAGCACCGGGAACGAAAATTGCGCCTGCTTGACGAAGCGCCGGACCGCGTTCAGCTCATCCCCTCTGGTGACGTTGACCGCATAGAGATCGAACTGTCCTTTGTAACGGTCGTACACCTGTTTTAAGGCAGGAGCTTCTTCACGGCAGGGGCCGCACCATGAAGCCCAGAAATTAACCATTAGCGGCTTCTCTCGGGCTCCCCCGACCTTATATTCTCCCCCATCCAGTCCCATCAGGGTAAATACAGGCACCGGCGATTCCACCTTTAATTCCGGCCGGCCCGCAGCCGAGACCGACGTTTTCCGCTCGATCCGTTCATTTTGAAACATAGCCAGCCCCGCCAAAGCCAATGCACATCCGAAAACCAGCAAGTTTCGCTTCAAGTGTCTCTCTCCTGTCTATACTCCCGCTTACTTACGGTACAGTATTCCCAATTTGAAGGAAAACGTTACTAGCTAATCACACTCCGCTGGATAAAGCCGGAAAGCATGGCGACTTCCATGGAAGGGTACATTAACTTTACGATTTGGTTATTAGCGGAGGTTTGAATATCATATGGAGAAAGCAAAACCGAAAAAGCTGCGGATCACGTTCCAAAGCGATATCGATAACTCGCCCTCAAAAGAAGAGCCAACCACCGGCAGCGACAGCCCGAAAGCAGCGGACAAGGGTTCGAAAGGAGTCATCTGGGAATTTATCGCGATCGCCAGCGTACCGCTTGTACTGGTTCTTGGCAATTCGATGCTTGTACCTATTTTGCCGGATATGCAGGAGCGCCTCGGGATTTCCAAATTCCAGAGCAGCTTGGTCATCACGTTGTTTTCCGTCACCGCGGGTCTCGTGATCCCGGTCGCCGGATATTTGTCCGACCGGTTTTCCCGCAAAGCGATCATGATTCCTTCGTTGATCGTTTACGGCGGCGCAGGGATCTTGGCGGGCTTGGGCGCCCTCTGGAATTCGTATACCGTGATCATTATTGCACGGGCGGTTCAAGGGTTGGGCGCGGCGGGAACCGCTCCAATTGCTATGGCGCTGGCCGGAGATTTGTACAAGGAAGGGATGGAGAGTAAGGCTCTGGGATTGACGGAAGCTTCGAACGGGGCCGGTAAAGTGGTCAGCCCGATTCTCGGCTCGCTGCTTGCATTAATCGTATGGTATGCCGCTTTTTTCGCTTTTCCGTTGTTCTGCTTGTTATCTTTGCTGGCCGTCATGTTTCTGCTGAAGGAGCCCAAGAAGGAGCAGACTCCGCCGAAGCTTGGCGAGTACCTGCGGAATATCGGCGCCATTTTGAAGCAAAAGGGGCGCTGGCTCATCACGTCGTTTTTTGCCGGCTCCATGGCTTTGTTCGTCTTATTCGGCGTCCTGTTTTATTTATCGGATATTCTGGAGGTCGCCCCTTATCATATCGACGGGGTGATGAAAGGGCTCGTCCTCGCCATTCCGCTGCTCGGCATGGTGATCACTTCCTATACGACCGGCTCGCTCATCAAAAAGAACGGTTCTCTGATGCGCTGGCTCATCAATATCGGCCTTGTTCTCATGACCGTGTCGCTCGGTTTATGCATTTTGTTCTACAATAAAAGCATTTATGTATTTATCGGCCTGCTGACTCTGAGCAGTATCGGAACCGGCTTGCTTCTGCCCTGCTTAAACACGATGATTACCGGCTCTGTCCAACGGGAGCAGCGGGGGATGATCACGTCGTTATACAGCAGCCTGCGTTTTCTGGGCGTCGCCTTCGGCCCTCCGCTATTCGGGTGGATGATGGACAAGTCGCATCAAATCGTGTTCATTACCGTTACGTCTTTGTCGCTTCTGACGTTAATTCTTGCCTTCTTCTTCATTAAGCCGCAAGGGAAGATCGGAGGGTAAAAAAGGAGCGGGAATACGAACAAATAGTGTATAATGGCGCAAAAGACCATGAAAGGCGCCTTTTCCGATGCATCGTTTGCAGATTCGAATTCACCGACAAGCATGGTCCGAGATGATCGGGCACTGCCTTGAAGCAATGCCGCGCGAAGCATGCGGCCTTCTTTTTGGCTGTCTGTCTGCGGCAGGCATTCCTGCGGCCTTAAACTATTTGCCGATCGCCAACGCCGCGGCCAATCCGCTGCACAGCTTCGAGCTGCACCCGCAGGAGCTTGTCCGGGCCATGTATGCCGCCAGCGGAAAGCAAGAACTGGTAGGGATCGTTCATTCCCATCCCCTTGCCGCTCCTTATCCGTCAGATCATGATCTAGCTACCTTATGGCACACGGTACCCAGTCACTGGATCGTTTCGCTGCGCGACCCGTCCTTGCCCGAGGTCAATGCCTTCGCCTTTCGGAAAAAGCGGCGGGAGAATTTTAGCCTTGAGGCGATTTCGTATGAAATCGTTATAGATTGACTTGCTTTTAATGATGGCTCAAATGCGCGTATAAATCTCCTAACGTCTGCACGTCCTTCGACTTGATTTCGCGCATGAGCCCGGTCCATGACGACATCCCCTTCTGCTTTTTCGCCCTATACCGTAGTAACTGTGCTGCCATGCGTCGCTTTCTTCATTTGCTCCGGATACCCGTAAGTCCCGTGCTCGGATAAATCCAGACCGACGATTTCTTCTTCTTCCGTTACCCGAAGGCCGATGGTTACTTTGATCAGGTACAAAACGACGAAGGACAGAATCAGGACGAACAGGAAGGCGCCGAAAATGCCAAGCGCTTGCACGCCAAGCTGCTCCAAACCGCCGCCGTAGAACAAACCGGCTTTCCCGACGCCTGCTTTCGCTGCCAGCTCCGGCGTTGCGAAAAGTCCCGTCGACAACGTTCCCCAAATGCCCGCGATCCCGTGGACGGAGAAGGCAAAGATCGGGTCGTCGACACCCGCTTTTTCAAACCATTGCGCCGTGAAGAAGGTCAGGATACCGGAGATTGCCCCGATAATGACAGCGTCGCGCGGGGTAACGAAAGCACAAGCCGCGGTAATGGCCACAAGGGCGGCCAACACGCCGTTCAGCATACTGGGAATATCGGCCTTGCCGAAGTAACCCCAAGACACGACCATAGCCGCTACCGCGCCTGCCGCTGCCGCAAGATTCGTTGTTAAGGCGATGTAGCCGAAGAAGCCGTCGTTCATCGCACTCAGCGTTGAGCCAGGATTGAAGCCAAACCATCCGATCCAAAGAATGATTACGCCGAGAACCGAAAGAACTTGGTTGTGCCCGGGAATCAGATTCGGCGTTTTATCCTTATTATACTTGCCGATTCGCGGCTTAAGCAGTAGCGTGGCGACAAGCGCAGCCGTTGCGCCTTGCAAGTGAACGACCGTGGAGCCTGCAAAATCCTGCATTCCAATTTGAGCGAGCCAGCCACCGCCCCATACCCAGTGAGCTACGATCGGATAAATGACGACCGTGAACAACGTACCAAAGATGAAATAGACCGCCAGCTTGCCGCGTTCGGCAAAACCGCCCCAAGCAATCGCGAGCGATACCCCGGCGAACGCCAGTTGGAACAAAAACTTGATGGCAATCGGCACGTCCGACGTCGATAATGAACCGAAGGCTACTATGGCTTGCTCCTCCGACCCGTCAACAAAGAAGCCGGTCATCCCGAAGAAGCTGTTGCCGTCTCCGAAAGCGAAGCCGAAGCCAACGGCCCAGAAGGCGATCGCGCAAAGGCCGAAAGTCAAAACGGTCTTGCCTGCGACGTGGCCGGCGTTTTTCATCCGGGTGGAACCCGCTTCCAGCAGCGCAAAGCCCGCTTGCATGAAGATGACCAGAATCGCTGCCAGCATAACCCATACCGCGTCGATTGCACCTTGAAGCTGAGCAGGTGTCGCTTCGTCCGCAGCGAACGCGAGGCTTGCAGGCAACAAAGCTGACATCATTACCGCGGATAACAATAACTTTTTAAACAAATCGATCACTCCCTTCTTTAATGTTATTTTTTATAACATTACATGAAATTAATATTGTCATTATATACACAAAAACCCGTTTTGACAATACGACTTTTGTTAACAAACCATAACTAACGAAATATAATCTAACATGTTCCTTGTCTAATTCAGTTTTTTTATACCTTTTCGTTGTTTTCAACTCGGGCCTTCTATTCCCTAGGCTAAAGCACAACGTTTGACTGTATGGTTTGGATTCAGTATCATAAATACAAGAGCACCTATATCCAGTATCTATATAAAAATGAGGTGACATGAGATGGGGAGTTGAAGCTTTACAAAATCGGCGAGCTGGCGCGTTTATCGGAGGTTAGCCCCAGGACGATCGATTATTATACGAAGCTCGGGCTGATTCAACCGGAAAAAAGATCCGATACGAATTATCGTTACTACAGCGATGAAACCTTAGCGCGGCTGAAACGTATTGAAAGTATGAAGAGGGAGAAGTATACCTTAGAGGAAATCAAGGCTAGCCTGTTGCAATGGAACAAAGTTAGCCAAGATGAAATAGTGACAGATAAACTGACATCCCTGCAGTTTTTACTAAAGCAGCTTGAGAAGGAAGCGAAGGAAGTCGGACCGATGCTTGAGAAGCTGAAGCCTTCGCAATTGAAGAACCTGAACAAAATTCTCACGCAGCCTACCGCTGCATGCATTGAGGCTTTATTGTTGCTATTAGGTAAAGGCCCTCTTTCCTAATCGAAACGATATTTACAAACGGAGGAATGGATCAATGCTTTTTCACCCTATGGATTTCCTTATTATCATTGCGTTCATACTTTCCATTTGGGCGCAGTTCCGGGTCAAAGGAACGTTCAACAAATGGTCTGAAGTGCCCGTGCAATCCGGTATGACAGGATACGAAGCGGCTCGCCGTATGCTGGACTCCAACGGATTGTATGACGTTCCGGTCGAGCCGATACCCGGTGCGCTGACGGATCACTATGATCCGATCGCCCGCGCCGTGCGGCTGTCGGAACCGGTATATTACGAGAGCACCATCTCGGCCGTATCGGTCGCTTGCCACGAGGTCGGTCACGCCATTCAGCATAAAGTGAGTTACCCGATGCTCGTTGCCCGCCACCGGATGTTCCCGGTCGTGAACTTCGCTTCCGGCATTGCGCCACTTCTCTTGATCGCAGGCTTTTTGTTCCAGTGGACCGGATTGATTGGGCTGGGGATTATTTTCTTCTCCGCCGCCGTCGCCTTCCAGCTTGTGACCTTGCCGGTAGAGTTTAACGCCAGCAATCGGGCCCGCGACTTGATGGTTGCCGAAGGCTTTATCACCAACGATGAAGAACGAGGCGTAGCCAAGGTTCTTAACGCTGCTGCGCTTACTTATGTAGCTGCTGCACTGATCTCACTGCTCACGCTGATTAAGTACATTATGATTTTCACCAACCGCGATTAATGCTGAAGTACGAACACGAAAGCCGCCGGACCCGCTCCTCCATGGAGTGATCCGGCGGCTTTTTTCATGCGGTATTAACGCTCCTGCCGCAAGGTTGTCGATGAAGATACCATTTAAGCCCGGGCGGTCTTTTTCTCGAAAAAGTCGATCAAAAATTTGCGGAACACTTCCGCCACGGGCGGAAGCTTTTCACCGTTCCGGCGAATCAGCCCAATACTGCGAGTAACCTTCGGTTCCGTAATGCGCACTTTGGCCGGCTGAAGCTCGTTAATTTCCTTCAGCGCCATCTCCGGCAGCAAGCTGACACCCATGCCTGCCGCCACAAGCCCGCGGATCGTATCCGTCTCTTCCCCCTCAAATCCGATCTTGGGCGTAAAGCCCGCCTTCGCACAAGCTTCCAATACGATCGCGCGAAGCGAATACTCTTCGCTGAACATAACGAACGATTCGCCGCGAAGCTGCTCCAGCTTAATCGATTCGTTCCCTGATAACGCATGGCCTTCCGGCACGATGGCGTACAGCTCTTCCTCCAGCAGCACTTCACCGACGACATGATTATGCTTCTCCGGAAAAGGTGAAATGAAAGCCAGATCGATTTCGCCTTTCATGACGTCCCGGATCAAGCTGTTGTATGTCCCTTGACGAAGCCGGAACTTGACGTTCGGGTAATTTTTGCGGAAGCTGGCTACAACCGTCGGCAGCAAGTTAATACCGAGACTGTGGGGAAAACCGATCCGAATTTCGCCTCGCTCCGGGTCAAGAAATTCGTGGAGCTCATCCACCGCGCGATCCAGATCGGTCAGGATGCCCTCCACACGCCTCAAAAACAGCTTTCCGACCGAAGTCAGCTGCAGATTGCGGCCCTTTTGCACAAACAATTGTACGCCAAGCTCTTCCTCCAGTTGATGGATTTGACGGCTAACCGCCGATTGCGCCACATGCATTTCTTCTGCTGCTTGGGTTACGTGCTGTTTGCGCGCCACTTTCACAAAATACTGCAGCTGTCTGAGTTCCAATGCTCTTCCTTCCCCCTGTTTATCTTTAAAGTTATTGGACAAGTTCTCTTATAAAAGTTTATAATATATTTTGGTGAAATACCAATCATTCTCAAGCATATAAGGAGGCCCATGTACTCATGGCAAAAGCGACATTCAAAGGCAACCCGATTACCCTCATCGGAACGGAAGTTAAGCCAGGCGATAAAGCTCCCGATTTCACAGTTAACAAAAACTTGCTTGAAACCGCATCTCTTGCCGATTATGCCGGCAAAGTGAAGTTGATCAGTGTGGTGCCTTCTTTGGACACTGGCGTATGCGATGCACAAACCCGCCGTTTCAATGAAGAAGCAGCCAAACTCGGTGACAATGTCGTTGTCCTGACAATCAGTGTGGATCTTCCGTTTGCGCAATCTCGCTGGTGTGGCGCTGCAGGCATCGATAAAGTCGTAACGCTGTCCGACTACAAAAGCCGTTCGTTCGGCAAAGCGTACGGCGTGCTGATTGACGAACTGCAATTGCTGATGAGATCCATCTTTGTCATCGATGCGAACGATACCGTACAATACGTAGAATACCTCGGCGAAATGACAGAGCACCCGAATTACGAAGCTGCGATCGAAGCAGTGAAAAAGCTCGTTTAATGTCGTTTCCGACCGTCAGTCATGACACACAAAAAAACAGCGGGCAGCCATGGAGCTCCTCGCTGTTTTTTTTAATCGTTTATTTTATAAGCGGCCAGCCGCTTGTCGATATGCCTATAGATATCAAGGATCGTCCTGTAGTTCGAACCGAGGTCTCCGAGCGAGCCGCGGGAAGCCGAATAAATATCGATCGCCGTCTTGAGCGGGTTAATGCCAAACATGGTTAGGGTTATATCCTGCGTCCGGCCGGTAATGGTGCGCCGTTCCACTACGATTTCGCCGACATTCTTGACTTCGTGGAGAAGTTTGTAGCCGCTTAGCTTCTTGAACATGTTTACGACTTCGTCCCATGCCTGCTCTTTGGAGATTTTATAGTATCGGGTCTTCAAAGCCGGGTCCTTAGCCTTCTCTCCTGTTGTTTCCTGGCTGCGAATGAGACCGATTAAGGTGCGCTTTAGCAAAGCCTTCCCTCCTCAATGAAGTGACAATCTATTCGGGTTAACACTATCTTTTATCATATCATTGTTTGCAGGGAAGAGAAAGAGCTAACGAATAAAACTGTTCATATTTTGTACAAAATTGATTTCTGCGATTCCCTTGTTACCAGTATATTACCATGGAAGCCAGTCTATGATTCAAATCGCGGACAAGTTTGCGACCACAGGCGAAGATAAACAACAGGACCTGCCGCCGCATATGCCGCAGCGCAGGCCCTGTTGTTTTACGTTTGACGAAAATAGGTTGTCCCGTCCCGCTTGGTTTTTAGAATGCGCTTTGGTTGGCGCCTTCCCAGTCTTTCAGGAAGCGTTCGATACCCGCATCCGTTAACGGGTGCTTGATCATTTGTTGAATCACTTTATATGGAACGGTCGCAATATCCGCTCCGAGGAGGGCCGCGTCAATGACGTGGGTCGTCGTGCGTACGCTTGCCGTAATAATTTCGGAACCGATGTTATGTACCTTGAGCATTTGGCTGATTTCCTTAATCAAACTCATTCCGATCTGGTTAATATCGTCAAGTCGTCCGACAAATGGGGAGACGTACGTAGCTCCAGCCCGTGCGGCAAGCAATGCTTGCGTCGAACTGAAGATAAGCGTCACGTTCGTTTTGATGCCCATCTCGCTGAAACGTTTCGTCGCTTTCAGTCCTTCTTCCGTCATAGGAACTTTGACGACAATACCGTCACCAAGAGCGGCCAGTTTTTTACCCTGTTCCACCATCTCGTCAGCTTCAAGGCTGATCACCTCGGCACTGATCGGCAGGTTTCCGACGATCGAGATGATTTCCTTCACCGTATCGAAGAAATCTTTTCCTTCCTTGGCAATGAGCGACGGGTTTGTCGTAACACCAGCGATAACGCCGAGTTCATGTGCTTTGCGGATTTCTTCCACATTGGCTGTGTCGATAAAGAGCTTCATCTCCAACATCCCTCTCTTTTATTGTGAACGCTAACATTTTAACGCAACAAAAAAACCCGCATATGCCGTCCGATTTCGTGTTTCAAACCCGCTCTCGCAGGTGGGTGTCCGCAGAATCGGTTTTGAAGTCCCTTTTCGAGGGCATGACAGCCGCGATTCAATGTAGGTCTCCCAAGAAACAGTCATTGGTTCAAAACAACTGTAAAACCGAAACGCACATCGCAGGATTTTGTTGTATTCCTATTATAGTCCACTCCATGGCGAAAGTAAACCTTTTCGCCGCTCTTCTTGTTGGAACCGGGGGAAAATTACGGTTTGTCCGGCTTGCGGTCCGCTTCGGCCGCCGCCGGATCATCGGTATTTTCCGTCTGCAGGCGCTGCTGTTCCGCTTCTTTTTCAGCCAACTGCTGCTGCTTCTCCTGCAGCTTTCCGAAGATCAGGTGAAAGTGCCAAAACGATACGACTGCGATCAAGCTGCCCATAAAAAAAGGAATCAGGAACGTAAACACGCTAAAACTGATGTACAGGACGATTCCGTTCAATATGATCATCGTAAGTGACCGCACGGGATTGCCGATCGTAATTAACATCGCATTTTTGACGATTTGCAAAATCTTCATGTGCAGGTGCGAAAGGATCGAGAAGAAATGGAACAACGAAATAATCAATAGCACGGTGAGCGATAGCACCAGAAATCGCAAAATGCCAAAGACTCCCGTTTGATTTCCATAAAATTGGAAATTCGTATACAAAATAACGCCGAGAATAACATAAATCAGACCGCCAAGCAAGCTTTGGACAAAGTTATCCTTGTAGCCGCGGAAAAACGTCTTGAACAGCGGCACATCCTCTTCCCCGATCAACCACTTGCGAGCGACGCAGAACATCGCCGTCGTCGACGGAAAGATGGTGAATGGCGCAACAACGGCCATCAAAAAAAGAGTTAGTAATGCTTGATCGGCCGTTTGGGACTTCAAAAAAACGAGCCCCAAGAAAAAGAAAGGAATGGCACATATGACCCACAGTACGTTGATAACCGATAGTCTCATGATCCATTCGGAAATACGGTAAAACCCACCCATGATTCCTCGAAATTCCAAATCCTATGCCCTCCTTCATCTATATGCTTTATTATAGCCTATTTCATTCCATCTAGGTAGCCGTCCATACATAATGCTGCAAAGAGCATATGCTAGAGTACCAACCGCAATTAGCCCCCGGATGCCGAGGAGCTCTACTTGCACATGAGAACCGTTATTCGTCAGAATAACGCTGTTTCTGGTGGTAAAATACTGGAAGGAGGCTGGTCACTATGGGTGGTTTCGGAGGAGGATTTGGGACTTCCATTGCTGTTATTTTGGTTCTGTTTATTCTGCTGGTCATCGTTAGCCGCAGCTTATTTATCTAATCGCGCGTTAAATAGGAAATGGTAGGCATGTGTGAGTTCGTACATGGTCTGCCTTTTTTCTTTCCACAAAACAAGAAGCAAGCCCGCCAAAGTTGGCGGGCTTGCTTCTTGTTTATTATACGAGTGTTTCTTCGTTCGAGCGGTTGGAGGAACGAGAGTACCCTCCGCGATTGTCGCGGTCCGAACGGCCGCGGTAATCACGGTCGCGGTCGCGTCCGCCGTCACGGTATCCGCCGCCGTCGCGACGGTTGCGATCTCCGCCACGATAGCCGCCGCGGTCGCCGCCGTAAGGACGATCGTTGCGGCGGGCGCCGCCAGCCGTGCCGTAAGAGCCCGACGGTCTGCGTCCGTTGCTGCGGATGTCCGGTCTTCTTTTCTTCGCACGGATCGGATCTTCCGGCGTCAACTCGATTTCGATGTCTTTCTTCTCGCCGGTAAGCAGCTTGAACGCCGCAGCCAGTAGATGCACGGAATCGTGCTGCTCGAGCAGGGAAATCGCAAGACCTTTATATTGATTGTGGTCGTCGCTTTGCATTGCTTCCAGCACGCGCTCAGCCGTCATTTTTTGCTTGCCTTCGATGGCTTCCGCCAAGCTCGGCATCGGCTTGCGGGAAATTTTGTGACGCGTGATTTTCTCGATAAAGTGCAGATGGTCGATCTCGCGCGGCGTAACAAACGTATAAGCTGCGCCTTCCTTGCCCGCACGGCCGGTACGGCCGATCCGGTGCACGTAGCTTTCCGGGTCCTGCGGCAGGTCGAAGTTGATGACGTGGGTAACGCCCGATACGTCCAAGCCGCGTGCGGCTACGTCGGTTGCAACGAGTACGTCGATGCTTCCGTCGCGGAACTTGCGCATCACGTTGTCACGCTGATTTTGGGACAAGTCGCCGTGCAGACCTTCTGCAGTATAGCCTCGCTTCTGCAATGCTTCGGAGAGCTCGTCGACCCGGCGTTTCGTCCGGCCGAAGATGATCGCAAGATCCGGCGCTTCCATGTCGATCAAACGGCAGAGCGCTTCGAATTTCTGGCGTTCGTGAAGCTCGATGTAGGATTGGTCGATCAGCGGCGCGCTGACTTGCTTCGGAATAACGGAGACATGCTCCGGGTTGGTCAAAAACTGCTGAGCCAGCTTCTGAATGTTGATCGGCATCGTCGCCGAGAACAGCATCGTTTGACGTTCATCCGGTACAAGCTTCAGGATCGATTGGATGTCATCCATGAAGCCCATGTCAAGCATTTCGTCAGCCTCGTCCAAAATGACGGTTTGCACATCGTCCAGCTTAATCGTTTTACGGTTGATGTGATCGAGCAGACGGCCCGGCGTGCCGATGATGATTTGCGGTTTTTTACGCAGCGCGCGAATTTGCTTTACGATATCTTGACCGCCGTAAATCGGCAGGGAGCGAATGCCCTTGAAGCGTCCCAGCTTCTCGATCTCTTCCGCTACCTGGATTGCCAATTCACGTGTAGGGCACATAATCAAAGCAACGATACGCTCTTCTTTAATGTCGATTTTGTTGATGAGCGGAATGCCGAATGCCGCGGTTTTCCCCGTTCCTGTTTGCGCTTGGCCGATAAGGTCGCGTCCCTCCATCGCTACCGGAATGGCTTTTTCCTGGATCGGTGTCGACTCCTCGAAGCCCATTTCCGTAATTGCGCGAAGTACCTTTGGCTCTAAGCCGAATTCACTGAAAGTTTTCAAATGATTTCAATCTCCTTTGTTCTAGGGTTCTTTTGTCTATACCCTTAAGTGCGCTCCTATCTTCTATTTTTAATCTCTTCATGAAACACCTTCCAAGCCGTGTCAAAATGAACAGTCAAGGCCGTACTTAAGAATATCTTTAGTAGTATAGCATACCCTGCAGCCATATTCCAGAATTGTTCAAACTTGAAACCCAAAATCGCCGAATATCGTATATAATAAATATACTCGTCGATTCTGAAAAGGAGCGAAATACCATGTCCATATGGAAAAGAGTCGGTTCAATCCTTAAGAGCAACAATCCGGAGCCGGAAGTGAAGCCATCGAACCCGCTGGAGGAAACGATGGTCGGCGATATTCTTAACGTAGACCTTGAAGAATATGTTGTATCTGGCAAGGCCGTTTATTTTGACCGCGGCTTTGCGCCGCACCGCTTTGCATATTATCTGCAAAACGGCAAGCATATATCATGTCTGCTTGTGGAAAAAGGGCGCACGTACGAATGTTTTTTATGCGAATTCGTGGAAGGCTCGCTTGACGATCCGAACGACGTGCCGTCCGTACTCGACGTCGGCGGCGAAGTTACGTACCATATGGAGCATAACCGCACGGATACGGTGCGAGTCGAGGGCAACACCGATTTCCGCGCAGGAGACGAGGTCATGTTCTGGCGTTATTTCGGTTCGGAAAACCGCTATTTCTTCCTGCAATGGCAGGACGGGAAATATGTCGCTATGGAGGGCACCCCGACGCCGTCGGGACAAATTAAATTTATGAAAGGCTCCCGATGACCGCCAGTCTTCATTTCCATAATCGGGTTCTTAAACAGCTTGAAACGGAGGTGACCGCCGCATGATCAACAAGTTGTCCAAATGGATTGCCATCCTGCTGGTATTCACGTTGCTGGCCGCCTGCGGCGACGCCGGCAACTATGTTAAAGACAACTATTCGTTAATCGACGTTCAAGGGCAAGGAAAGAGTACGGCCAAAATTTATTCCGTCGCCGGAAAAAACGTGCCAACCGTCGCCAAAGAAATTGCGGACAAGGAAAAGCCGACCGAAATGAGCAAAGATTCGGAAGAACGGATGTTCCTCGTCTACGATAATAAAATCATTAACGTGCAGAAGGACATAAATACCGAAGGAAACACCTTGGTTGAGGTCGACTCCATCCAATACGCCAAAGAAAACTACAATTCCTCGTTCCTGCAGGGTTATGTTGCGGCAACGCTGCTACAATCCCTGTTCGGAGGCGGATGGTTCAACAACAGCCGCGGTTCGGACTCCGATTACAAGGGGTACACGTCGAGCAAGCGTTATAACGATTACGGCAAGTATCAGTCCACCCCTTATCCAGGATCGGCGGGTTATACGGGGTCGACAAACTCGACGAACAAGCCGCAGCCTTCGACGTCCGGCCGCAAGGGAAGCTTTACCACGACACCGTCAAATTCACAAACAACCACGCCGTCGAATCCGCAGACCACAACGCCGTCGAATAGCAAACCGACCGTAGGGGATTCGGCCAGAAAAAGCGACGGCTCCAAACCGACATATAAGACGCCTTCCTCCGGTTCCTCGAAACCGAGCACCAGCTCGCGCTCCGGATCGTTCAAGCGCAAATAAGACCGCCAAGCTTTCCCTAAACCAAGGGAAGCTTGGCTCTTTTAAGCTTTCGGGGTTCAAAACCGTAAAAACGCTTCATACTAAAAGCATGCGGGAGGTCATTCATGTTTCAGTTTCAACGTTCCTGGATCGGTTCTTTCGTCGCCAACATTCTCGGCTCGGCTCTGATCGCATCGAGCTTCAACCTGTTCTTGATTCCCCATCAATTGCTCAGCGGCGGCATTTCCGGCGTATCCATGCTGGTCGGTTATTTTACGGATTGGAACATTTCACTCTTGTTTCTTATCTTTAATGCGCCGCTGCTGATTTGGGGGCTGCTGACGCTCGGGCGCAAATTCATTATTCTGAGCGTCGTCTCGGTTGTATTGACCACTTGGTTCATGCAGCTGATCCCTTTGACGACCGCCAGCAAAGATTTAATTATGTCTTCCGTTGCCGGGGGCGTGCTGGTCGGGATCGGAACCGGCATTTCGATGCGGGCGGGCGGGTCGACCGGCGGTTTTGACATTATCGGTTCCATCCTCACGCGCAAGCGGGATTTTTCGCTCGGCACTTTTCTGTTCGGTCTGAACGGCATTGTCATCGTAGCGCTCGGCTTTTTTAAAAACAATTGGGACCTGGCCTTGTACTCCATGTTGTCCATGTTCATAACAGGTAAAATCATCGATACGATTCATATCCGGCACTTAAAAGTAACCGTCTTCATCATTACCAAGAAAAAGGATTTGCTCCTGAAGAAAATGCAGAAGCTCAAGCGCGGCGTCACGGTCATCGATACCGAAGGAGCATATACGAAGGAGTCGCAGCATATGCTGATGACGGTGACGACACGTTACGAATTGAACGAGCTGCAAAGCCTGGTGCGCCAATGGGATCCGCAGGCTTTCGTCAACATCACCGAGACCGTAGGCGTCATGGGTTTGTTCCGCCGCTCAGACCGGAGCGAACCCGGCAATTAAGCAAAATTCCCGGTACATAGAACTTCAAAAATATGCTATACTGGAAGGGTAATTTCATACCGTATTTCCAAGGCTTAACCTGAATTACTCGTAAGTCCTGATCTCTAAACAACAGATGACGGGAAGGGTGATGCTTGTGGAAACCGTAAAATTGGCAACCATTGTCATGAGACTGACGCCAGAGTTGTATCCATTCCTTAAGAAGCGCGAGCTCGAATCGGAGATCGTGCTGCGCAACGGGCTGGAAGCTCTCGAAACAGAGGATGCCATGGAAATTATTCAATACAGCATTTCGGAACATCAAAAGGACGCCTTCCTTCATTAACTGAGTAAAGCGCCATAACAAGGTTAAGACCGCTCTTCGACCGCCCGCTGCGGTGGCAGGAAGAGCGGTCTTGTTTTATGCCTTTCTTTCGGAAGGCAGCTGCAACCCGCAAAATTTTTAAGGATTGTCCTAAAAACGTTGTCTTTTTGTAACAAGAATGTGTTATAGTACAATTAAATAAATGGTATGCTTAGATCATACCATTTCGGAGGTGTACTTAACTATGGGAGCCTTTTCCCCTTGGCACATCATTTTGATCGCTCTCGTCGCTTTGCTTTTGTTCGGACCGAACAAGCTTCCGGAGCTCGGACGCGGTTTCGGCAAAATGTTCCGCGAATTTAAAGATGCAACTTCAGGCAACGGCGGCCGTTCCGACGATAATCCTCCGGAACCCGAAGCGCCGAAGAAAGAATTGGCGGCTCCTGCAGCTTCGTCCGTAAGCGAACCCGTTCAGCCGACAACGAATAAATAATTCCATTACAACGAAACCATCCGTCCCATCAGGCCGGATGGTTTTTTTGCGGTAATACGCATGCGTGCCGAGCAGCAGCACCGCTGCGATACAAGCCATCCCCGCCCCCATGGTATATCTTGGTCGAGCCGCCCCATTCATCCTTGATCCAGCCTCCAACCGAATCCCCGGCAGTGTCGTTTAAAATCTATCAGAGTTCTCTATCGGATTGCCGACTCTTTTATTATAATGATAGATATCAAACTAGCAAGGAGAGACTGATCCATGGAACTTTTATTGGCTGCGTTCCTCATGGCCTGGGGGGGCGTCAGCGCCGATCATCCCGATGCGACGTTCGAGCAAGTGGCCCAAGCTTCGATCGACTCCAAAACCGCCGTCGCCCAGCAGCCTTCCCCCGGCGGGAATCTGTTCGACCGGCTGACTCCGGTGGACAAGAAAGACCCGCAGAAGGATGCGCCGAAGGTCAAAGGCATTTACGTCACGGCGCACAGCGCAGGCGGCTCGCGTATGAACACGCTGCTGAAGCTAATGGACGACACCGAGTTGAATTCGATGGTCATCGACCTGAAGGACGACTGGGGGTACATAACGTACAATACCGGCAACCCGGAACTGAACGCGATGGAGACGACGCAAAAAATCATTCCCGACATGCCGAAGCTGATGAGTACGCTACAGGAGCACCAGGTATACCCGATTGCCCGCATCGTCGTCTTCAAAGACACGGTACTGGCAAAAAAACGGCCTGATCTGTCTTTTGTAAATCCGGACGGCTCCATCTGGGGCAATGGCAAAAATCCGCCGGAAAGCTTCGTGAATCCGTACAAGAAAGAAGTATGGGACTACAATATCGCGATTGCGAAAGAAGCGGCCAAGGCAGGCTTCAAGGAAATCCAGTTCGATTACGTCCGGTTCCCGGAAGGCTTCGAGAAGCGGGCCGATACGCTGAAGTACGATAAAGACGAGCGTTCCCGTATCGAAGCTGTTGCCGAATTCGTGAAGTATGCGCGTGAGCAGCTCACCCCCTTGGGCGTTCGGGTATCGGTTGACATCTTCGGTTATGCCGCATCCGTACCGGCCGCCGAAGGCATCGGCCAGGATTTCCAGAAAATATCCCAGAACGTCGACGTCATCAGCCCGATGATTTACCCGAGCCATTATTCGAACGGTTGGTACGGCGCCAAGGTGCCGGATGCCGCGCCCTACGTAACGATCAATGGAGCCATGAAGGATACCGCCAAGAAGCTCGATCCGCTTCAAGCCTTGAAGCCGGTCGTCCGGCCTTGGATTCAAGACTTCACCGCCACATGGGTACCCGGTCACATTCGTTACGGCAAAAAAGAGATCGAAGATCAAGTGCGTGCGCTGAAAGATAACGGCATTGAAGAGTTCCTGCTATGGAACGCCGTGAATACATACACGTCGAACGTCGATTACAAGTAAAAAGCCTCGCCTGCGAGATAATGCGGAAAGCCCGCTTCCTTCCATCGAAAGGAGCGGGCTTTTACATTTGTAAAAAAGGTCAGGCCGTACCGCTGCTGCGGCTTCGCACGCCCAGATTCGGGAGCTGCCAGTCGATTTCCGCGCTGCCGAGACTTCGCAGAAAATCGTTGACCTGCGAGAATGGACGGCTGCCGAAAAAGCCGCGATGCGCCGACAGCGGGCTCGGATGAACGGACCGCACGATGAAGTGGCGCCGCTCGGTAATCAGCTGCATTTTTTGCTGGGCCGGGTTTCCCCAGAGCACGAACACGACCGGCTTCTCCCGCTCGTTCAACAGTGAAATGACACGGTCGGTGAACGTCTCCCAACCCTGACCTTTGTGCGAATGCGCTTCGCCCTGGCGCACGGTAAGCACCGTGTTCAGCAGCAGCACACCCTGCTCAGCCCAAGGCACCAGGCAGCCGTTATCGGGGATCGAGCAGCCAAGGTCGCTTTGCAGCTCCTTGAATATGTTTTGCAGCGAAGGCGGTGCCGGGATGCCCGGCTTGACCGAGAAGCTGAGGCCGTGAGCTTGTCCCGGGCCATGATACGGGTCTTGTCCGAGAATGACCACTTTAGTATCCGCATAGGAAGTATAATGAAGGGCATTGAAAATATCGTGCATATCCGGGTATACCGTACGCGTGGCATACTCCTGCTTCAAAAACGGTCTAAGCCGATTATAATAAGGCGCCTGAAACTGGTCTTCCAGCAAAGGGGCCCAATCGTTGTGCAATATCGCCGCCACGGCGACATCACTCCCCTTTCATTCCCGATTATTTCCGAAATGTCGAGACCATTTGAGCGAAATAGCCGACCGTGCGCTGCACGCGCTCCCTCGTCTTGGCATCTTCCGGCTCGCCCTCCGGCGTAAAGCTGCGCTGCGCCCCGCCGATGGAGATCCATTCCGGGCAGTTGATGCCGTGAACGCTGCGGACGATCGTTTGCAGCTGCTGCAGCGAGCTGACGCCGACGGCTCCTCCAGCAGAGCTGACTGACAGCGTCACCTTGCTGTCGAAGTAGTCGAAGCCGGTAAAATCGAGCGCGTTCTTCAGGACGCCCGACACGCTCCCGTGGTATTCCGGCGTCGCCAGCACGATGCCGTCGGCTTCCAGCAGACGCTGCCTCAGTTCGACGATATTGGCATCGGTCTGATCGAGGTCCCCGTTGTAAAACGGCAGCGGCTTTTCATACAAATCGAACAGCGTAACCTGACATTGCTTTTCTTCAAGCACCCGCGCAATATACCGGCATAACTGCGTGCTTGTAGCCTCTTTACGGTTGCTTCCTGCAATAATCGTAATTTTCATCGTTTGGCTGCTCCTTTGCTTCTTTAATGTTGCCCGCACGGTTCTTCTCGATGATCGTCGCTTCCTGCACTTCCGGGCTGCGCACAAAATGACGCGCCAACAGCTCGTCCAGCAGAGCGAACGCTTGCTCTTCGTTTTTCGCCATGATGACGAATCGGATGGGCTGCTCCCCCATCCTACCGAAATCGGCCGGAAGAAGCAAGCTTAAGTTGATTATCGCCATTGGAAAACAAGGTCCAGCTTTCTTGTTGCAACCGGATGCGAGCATTCGCTACAATACAACTAATGTATCTCGTCATCCATAGGAGGGGGAAGCCTTTGCTTGCCATCGGGACCAAGGCTCCGGCATTTGCTGCAGACAGCACGCAGGGTGTGATCCGTTTAGCCGATCATTTGGGAAAACGGCCGGTCGTGCTTATCTTTTATCGTTAAGGCTGAGAAGACTCCCTCTTCGATAAGGGGGAAATGAATCAGCATTTCTTCTGTATTCATGCGAACATATGTGCTATAATTGTCATGAAATCACCAAAGGAGATAAGTCTCGCATGTTGCAACATAAAGCTTTTCGCTTTCGCATCTACCCTAAGGAGGAGCAAACGACGCTGATCCATCAGATGTTTGGATGCGCTCGTTTTGTCTTTAACCACTTCCTTGCGAGGTGGAACGACACCTTCCAAGAAACAGGCAGAGGTTTATCTTACCAGACCTGTGCAAACAGGCTGCCAGCGTTGAAAAAGGAATGGCCTTGGCTCAAGGGCGTTGACAGCATTGCTTTGCAGTCTGCCGTTCGCAGCCTGGCAGATGCGTTTGATCGCTTCTTTCGAAAGCAAAACGATCCGCCTCGTTTCAAGAGCAAACGCAATCCCGTCCAAAGCTACACCACGAAGTTTACGAACGGCAATATTGCCGTTGCCTGCGATCTGTTGAAACTTCCGAAGCTGGGATGGGTACGCTTTGCCAAGTCCCGTGAAATCGAAGGACGGATCTTGTCTGCTACGGTGCGTCGAAACGGCACAGGCAAGTACTTTGTTTCGATCCTGTGTGAAGTAGACATCCAGCCGCTTCCTCACGTGGATACCGCCATCGGCATAGACCTTGGCATCAAGTCGTTTGCCGTTTGCAGCAGCGGAGAAAACGTTGCGAGTCTGAGGCCCCTGCGCACCTACGAAAAGCAACTTGCGTTTTGGCAGCGACGTTTGTCTCGTCGACTGAAAGGTGGAGCCAACTATCTAAAAGCGAAACAAAAAGTCGCTCGTATACATGAGCGAATCGTTAACGCTCGGCAAGACTTTCTACATCAGCTTTCGACCAAGTGGATCCGTGAAAACCAAACGATCTGTCTGGAAGATTTGCAGGTTCGAAGTCTAATGAAAAATCACAAGTTAGCAAAGTCCATTGCCGAAGCAAGCTGGTCAACCCTTCGCACGATGCTGGAATATAAAGCAACGTGGTATGGTCGCACGATCAGCATGGTCGCCAAAAACTATCCAAGCAGTCAACTTTGTCATGTATGCCAATGGCGCAACCCCGAACTGAAAAATCTAAACTTGCGAGCGTGGACCTGTTCAGGATGCGGGACGCACCATGATCGAGACCACAATGCCAGCATGAACATTTTGCAAGAAGGACTGCATTTGTTGGCGAAGATGGGCTGAACTGCGGGAACCGCAGGGATCGCTTGCTCAAGAAGAGAAGGATGCTTCTCTGTTCGCAAGAATCCCCCACCTCAGCGCCATGAGCGCAGGTGGTGGGAGTGTTCAACCGAAGGACAATACGCCCATCTGCACGAAGCAGCTTTGTGCCGTCCGCGATTCCAAGGCCCAGTATGCCGATTATGATGCGCTGGTGCTGGGCGTCAATCCCGGTTCGCTCGAAGAGCACCGGCAGTTCTCGCAAAAGTTCGGTTACGATTTCCAGCTTGTCACCGATTCCAGAGAGACGATCCGCCAGCTGTACGATGTGGGCCAGACGTTATTCGGTCTGCTTGGGCAGCAGCGCATCGTCTATGTGATCGGCCGGGACGGCACGATCGGGTATGCGGCAAGAGGAAACCGGCCTACCGCTGAAATTGTGGCCGCGTTAGCCCAGGACTCGGAATCGTCCTGACGTATGAAAAAAAACATGCAGTTCTTCCGACTACGGAAGACTGCATGTTTTTTTGTGCTTTTATTGAGATAACCGTTTCGTAAGCTCGTATAATTCCATCTTGAATTGTTTTTTGGTGTTCACTACCTTGTCGATATCGGTCGCGACAAGCTCGCCTTTGATGATTCCGCATGCCTTACCGGAATCACCTGCGATCAGCCGACGTACGGCGAAATCGCCGAGGCTGCTCGCCAGAACCCGGTCGTTGTGGGTAGGCGTGCCGCCCCGCTGAATATGTCCAAGCACGGTCACCCGCGGCTCGATACCGTTGCGCTTCATAATTTCCGCCGAGATATCTTCCCCTCTGCCTACGCCCTCGGCCACAATAATAATACTGTGACGCTTTCCTTGGGAGAAGTTTTCTGACATCCGGTTGGCGATTTCGTCCAGATCGTACGGCACCTCAGGCACCAGAATCGTCTCCGCTCCGCTGGCCAAGCCGGCATAGAGAGCGATATCTCCACAGTGACGGCCCATGACTTCGACAATGGACGAGCGTTCATGAGAGCTCATCGTATCGCGCAGTTTGTTGATCGCATCGACAACGATGCTGACCGCCGTGTCAAATCCGATGGTGAAATCGGTAAACGGGATATCGTTGTCGATCGTTCCCGGCAGCCCCATCGTGTTAATCCCGAGCTTGCTCAGCTTATTCGCGCCTTGATACGAGCCGTCCCCGCCGATGACGACGAGCCCGTCGATTCCGCGCTTGCGCAGGTTGTCCGCCGCAAGCTGTTGTCCTTCCGCCGTGACGAATTCCTTACAGCGTGCCGTTTGCAGAATCGTTCCGCCGCGCTGAATGATGTCGCCGACGCTCCGCAGGTCCATCTCGCGGATATCGTCGTTGATCAGCCCGGCGTAGCCGCGCTGTACGGCGAATACTTCAAGACCGTGATACAAGCCGCTTCGCACGACGGCGCGAACGGCCGCGTTCATCCCCTGGGAATCGCCGCCGCTCGTGAGTACCGCAATTTTTTTTACAGACATGGTGGTTCCTCCTCGTCATCTTGACTGTCTCTTTAATTGTATATAGAATCAAGAGGTTTTGCGGATCCAAATACTGTTAATGAAGAAAAACAAGCGCATCAGCGGACTGTCCTTCATCAACTTCCGGGATATCGTCTTCACTTGCCGCTGCTTGCTGACTTTAGGATCAGACAAGTACAGCGCCAGCAATCCTTCGATAATCATCCGGTGAAACCCTGGATGCTCGAGCTGTTCCGACTTGCTCTTCGCCTCCTCCACAATGAAGGCGATGCGTTCGACGGTCCGATCCATATTATCGTAGTAGCTGCAGAAATTAAGATCGCCGCCGGCCAGATCTTCCTCTTGGTCTATCAAATAATCAAGCAAAATGTGAAGTCCGCAAATGTACGGAAAATACGCCTCGTGAATTTGCCGGACCGTTTCCGGCTGCAGTTCCGGATCGGAAGCAGCCAAAAACAACATAAAAACGCCAAGCGTCGATCCCGTAGCGGCGGCAAATTCGTTCCACGCGACCGCAGGAAACCGTGCCCGGTGCTGCTCCCACCAGGACAGCAGCGCATCCTCGCGCAGCTCCCGGTGAATGTGTTTATACACCTGCAGATCGCAATACAGACCGACAAGCTCGCGCACCGAATCGGCTGCAAGCGGGTAAGAAGGCAGCAGCCGGAGGCTGGCTTGACATGTCTTGACCAGTTCGTTTAAATAACCGGCGTCGTCCTTCTCTTCCCGGAATTCGTAATAATCGTGCAGCGGCTCCGCCGGGTCGACCGCATCGAGCATCGACTGGTGCAGACGCCGAAAATCTTCCGGATCAAGCGACGTGCTCCGGTCGCACAAGTTATCCAAATAATCACTGATCGTCTGGAAAGCCACGATCAGCGGAATGAGCACATGACGCATGGGCAGATTCGCAATGGCATAGACGGCGCCGCCCTCACAGTGAAACTGCTTGCTGGTCATGCTTGCGATCGCTTGCTTTTGGAGCTCGGGATCAGGTATGGCTTCGGCTTTGACACGCCAGTGGCGAAGCTGCTCCCGCACCCCCGGCAGCAAAAAGCGATACACGCGCAGCATTAGTCCCATTGGGCGTTGGGGCACGTTAACCGACGAGTTACGGCGACTCAAGCAACGATCCTCCGCCACCGCTTTGAACATAGCCGTATTCGAGAAGCAGGCGCATCTCAAGCCATTGGATATGCTTCAGCAGCTCCTCGGCCTGCTCGTCCCGTATCCGGGTGACATGCCTCTCGATCAGCTCATTAAACGCGCAGGGATCCCACCCGGACCCGGATGCCCACTCCTCCAGCCGTTCCCTGAACGCCGTATTTTTAATGCTCTGCAGGTCTTCCGTCCGCACGTAACCGTGGGCCTGCTCCGCAAGCTCCGCATAAATCGGCAGGCTGCGCGCCATGCGAAACCAATAGGCGGCGTTAGGATAATCGCCTTCCATCCGGTGCATGATTCCGTGCCAATAGCTGCCTGCGGGATTATGAATTTCCTGGGACAACGTATGTGATTTCTCCAAGCTCTCGTTAAACAAATGCAGCCCCGCTTTCACCGTGAGCGCATACGTTTTCCGCTCCCCTTCGAAGCTATCCAGCGACAGCTTTCCGATCCTGATATCGGCCAAGTCGTCGAGCTCTTCGTCAGGATAAAGCGAAGGTTTATGCGACGTCAGCTGCGCCGCGAGCCTGCTGAGACTATCGGTCCAACTCAAGCTTACAACCTCCTTCTGCGTACCGTGTTGCCTTTCTATAGCTTTGCATGCATCGGGGTTTCCCCCATTATATTCGGTACTGGGACGCGCAATCAGTGATGAACCGCACGATCGGGCATGTCCTGATGAACCCGGAACCATAAGTGCAGCTCGTTGATCGTGCTGGCCAGATCGGCAATTTCACTGTTTAAGCGGCAGGACGTCGGAAAATGCTCTTCCACATTGAGCAGCTCCTGCTTCGCGATAATGACCCGCTCCAATTGCTTGATCCGATCGGGAATGCCGCCGCGGATTTCTTCCCAGCGCAGAAGCATCTCCGCTTGTTCCTGCTGGCTGTAGTCCTCAAATTCCTGTTCAAGACGGGGCAGCGGAATGCCGAGACGTTCGTCCAGTTCAAACGTGTAAGTCATCTCCGTTCCACCTTTCTCACCTTTCTCACCTTTTCTCGATTATGCAAAAGGCACGCACCGTTTGATCGATCCGTTTATCTATATAAATGTATCACGAACGATGAGTCGCTTCCAGTAGGTACGTAAATTTTTCTCCCTTGACTCCCCTATCCATGTTATAATGTGTGGCATGTGAAAAGAGGGAAGTCAACATGAACGATCTGCAGCAAACCCGCATTACGTTTCGGCAGCTGCTTGCCTTCTTCGTTCCCCTCGGAATGTCGGCGAGCCTTGTAACGATCTCCCATGTCATCATTAACAGCACGCTGGCGCGCGCGGCCTCTCCCGAAATTGTCATTGCAAGCTACGCCCTGCCGATGAGCATTCTGGGCATTACCGAAAGACCGGCGGTCCTGCTGCGGCAGACATGCTCCGCTTTGGTCCGCGACCGCCTCTCGTTTCGCGCATTGACGGCGGTCAGCCTTTATGTGCTCGGGGCGATCTTCCTCATCGGCGCAGTCATCAGCTACACCCCCGCCGGACCGTGGGTGTTTTTGCGTTTGTTCGGGGTCGACGCTGCGATGGTCAAGCCGATGATGGAGGTATACCGCATCTTGATGTTCGTCAGCATTTTTTCGGGAATCCGCTGCATGTTTCATGGCATTATTATTTACAACATGCGGACCAAATGGCTGACGATCGGCATGGCGATCCGGCTTGTCGGGATGTACGCGCTCTCGCTTTATTTTATACGGACCGGCGTCACCAGCGGAACGGTCGGCGCAGTCATCTTCCTGACGGGCATGGTCATCGAAGCCGCCGTGAGCTTCTGGGAAGGAAGGGCTTTGTTAAAACACGAAATTCCGGAAAAGCAGCCGGACCATCCGATTGAGAAGCCGTCACAAGTATTCTCGTTCTATCGGCCGCTGCTGTACTCGTCGGTCATTGCGGTCATTTCGGGACCGGCGATCAATGCTTTTCTCGGAAAAACGACGGATTTGAAGCTCGCCATCGCCTCGTTTGCGATCGCCGCCAGCCTCACGAACCTGGTGCTAAGCTTTTTCTCCTATGTACATCAGATTGTACTGAACTTTTACCGCAAGGATGCGGCTTCCGTTGTCCGTTTCACCCTGATGCTCTCGCTCATCCCGAGCCTGCTGATCGCCTTGCTTGCTTATACGCCGGTCGGCCCGTGGTTCATGCAGCACGTCATGGGCGTTAATGAGCGGTTGATGCAGGCAAGCCTGTCGACGCTCCGCGTCTTTATGCTGATGACGCTCGTGTTCCCATGGCTCGATTTCGGCAACGGACTGCTGATGCTGCGCAGTCAGACCAAGGTGATGGTCTGGTCTCAAGCGGCAAACGTGTGCGTTACGCTGCTGGTTCTTGTGCTGTGCGTCGCCCGGACTCCGGGTTGGAACGGCATGATCGGCGCCCTGGCTCAATCGCTCGGCGTCGCGGCGGAAGCGGCGGTCGTCTGGGTCGTACTGCGCTCGGCTCTACGGGCGGACGAAGCCATTCCGAGGCCGCTGCCGGCTGCGAACCGAAAACCTAACGAATCGAGTGAAAGCTTATGAGTATGTCCAAACCCCCGTACAACGAGGTTGTGCTGCGCAGCTTTACGTTTACGTATTACATGACGATGGCCGTGATCACGTCTTTTTTTCCTTTATATTTCCAATCGAAAGGATATTCCACGCCGCAAATCGGACTTTTGTATTCGGTCGGGCCGATGATCGGGATCTTCTCGAACTTATTTTGGGGTGTGGCCAGCGACAAGGTCCGCAGCGTGAAAAAGATTCTCAACATCATTTTTATCGGGCAGCTGCTGATGGCGGCTTGGACGTTTCAGAGCGATACGTTCGGGCTTCTGATGGTGTTGATGGCCGCCTTCTTCTTTTTCCAGTCGCCGACTACTTCGCTGACCGACAGCTTGATTCTGCTTACCGTAAGCCGAAACGGCAAAAGCTACGCGTCGTTCCGGGTCTGGGGCTCGATCGGCTTCGCCTTCGCGGCCCTTGTCTTCGGCCAGCTGCTCAAAAGCTACGGCGCCGGCTTGACCGTAGCGCTCTGCCTCGGCACGATTGCCTGCTCCCTGCTGCTGTCGTTCCTGCTGAAGGATACGCGGGACGTCAACGTGAAAAAGCCGGACTTTTCCGGGCTCCTTCCGATCATCGGCTCCCGTTCGTTTCTGGCGTTCCTGCTCACGGTACTGACGGTTTCCATCGCCCACCGGATGAATGATGGCTTTCTCGCGCTATTCTTGCAGCGGCTCGGCGGGGATCAATCCGTCGTCGGCTGGTCGTGGATGGTGTCGGCGCTCAGCGAAATTCCGGTTTTCTTCCTGCTCAGCAAATACGGGCACAAGCTGAAGGAGCTGCCGCTGCTGGCGCTCTGCTGTCTTGCTTATGCCGTACGCTTCCTGCTCATGAGTCTTGTGGATAATCCGATGTGGGTGATTGCCATTCAATTGATGCATTCGGTCACGTTCGGCGTATTTTTATTTACGACCATCCGGTACATTCAGAGCGTCGTTCCCGATCATTTTCGGGCTAGCGGCCAGGCGGTCTTTGCGATTACGTGGTCCGGACTGGCCGGTCTGCTCAGCGGTACGATCGGCGGCTGGTTATTCAACAGCTGGAGCCCGCACGCCGTGTATGCAGTCGGCTCCGCGCTTTCGTTCGTCGCCATGCTCGGATTTCTTGCCCTGTACGTCAAAGCGAAGAACGCTGCGGCAGGGGCCGGGCAAGATTCATTGCAATAGCTGCAGATGGGCCGCCTTGACAAACGTCTACTATCAAGCAGACGTTTGCCAAGGCGGCTTTTTTTGCCTGCACCCTTAAAGTTTTCTTAACTTTTTATCCTTTTCCACTTCTGAATGGAATGGCCGTGTATACTGAATTAGAAAAATTCGACAACGGAGGGGTTATGTGCTTGCGGTAGAACATTTGTCTCACAGCTTTCGCAGCGGCAGCGAGAACACGCCTGTCCTGCACGAAATTGACTTCCGGGTGGGCAAAGGAGAAATGGTCGCCCTGCTCGGCAGCTCCGGTTCGGGAAAATCGACGCTGCTGAACCTGATGGCCGGCTTGATGAAGCCGACGTCTGGAAGCATTCTGATCAGCGGCCAGGCGATCGAGAAGATGAGCGAAAACCAGCTTGCGGAATTCCGCCGGACGCATATCGGCTTTATTTTTCAATCGTACGAATTGATTCCGCATTTGACCGTTCGTGAGAACGTCGAGCTGCCGCTTGTCTTTCAAGGATTACGCGGCAAGCACCGCCAAGAAAAAGCGATCGCGCTGCTCGCCAAGGTGGGCCTCGGGGAAAAGACCGAGATGTTCCCCTCGCAGTTATCCGGCGGGCAGCAGCAGCGGGTTAGCATCGCGCGTTCGCTCATTACGCAGCCGGCTATCGTATTCGCGGACGAGCCGACCGGGAACCTCGATACGAAGACGGAAAAAGAAATTATCGATCTGCTAATCGATTTGAATCAGACGCTCGGCATCACCTTCGTCATCGTTACCCACGAGCTGGAGGTCGCCAAGCGAACCCGGAGAGTCATTCAACTGCGCGACGGGTACTTGGTCGAAGACGGCGCATCGGCAGGTGACGCCGAATGAAGCTGCTCGATTATTTCAAGCTCGGCTGGGATCAGCTCAAACGGCGCGTCGTCGTCACCCTGCTGTGTACAATGGGCATTGCCATCGGTTCGGCTTCCGTTGTAGTCGCCATCTCCTTCGGGGAGTCGCTCGACCAATACAGCAAGAAGCGGATGAGCGTATACGTGCAGTCGGACCAGATTATAGTGACCAGCGGAGACCGTGCCGAAGGAGCCGATCCGAACGATCCGAACAGCGCGAAGCCATACGAGCTTACGAAAGCCAAGATCGGCATAATGCGCACCTTCCCACATATTAAGGTGCTGGCTACCTACCGGACGTTAAACCAATTCGAATTTGAAGTGAACAGCAAAAAAGGCTATATCGATCAAATCTTCGCCACCGAGTTGGACACGCTGCCTGCTTTCGGCGTTGAACTGCAGCAAGGCGGACCTTCGGAGCAGGAGAACACCATTATTTTGAGCTACGGGGCAACGATGGGGCTGTTCGACAGTCAACTATCCAAAGCCCGCCAGCAGCAGCTTCAGAGTATGAGCGAACGTGAGGCCCGGAATGCTGGGCAGGAACAGCAATATATCGCGTATCCCGTATACCAGAAGCAGATCATGCTGAAGCCGCGAATATTCCGCTCGAACGACGTCGGAGAAACGGTAGACATCCAAATTCCCGTCCGGGTCGTCGGCATCCTCAAGAAGCCGGAGGGCGTTTCCGACGATATGCTGATGCGTAATAAGACGGCGTACGTATCGCCGGCGCTCGGCAAACGGCTTCAGGAAGCGATCGTTCAAATGAATGGCGGCAAGGTCAAGGAAGGTAAGAACTCCTCGCAAACGGCCGACTATAACGAGGTCAAAATTAAAGTCGACAGTAGCGCCCATGTCAAAGAAGTGGAATCGCTGCTCAAAAAGCTGAAGCTCAACACTGTGACAGATCTTCAACGCGAGGAAGACATGCAAAAAGAGATGTTCACCATCCGGCTGATCTTCGGCGGCGCCGGCGTCTTTATTTTGCTCGTCGCTTCGATCTCAATCATCGTCGCCATGACGATGTCGACCTATCAGCGCAAACGGCAGATCGGCATCATGAAGGTGCTGGGCGCCAACCTCGGCCAAATCCGCAACATGTTTATGGTCGAATCGACGCTGCTCGGACTGCTCGGGGGCCTGGTGGGCATTCTGGTGTCGTATTGGCTTATTTGGGGGATCAATATTGCCCTCATGCACTTTAATCCTCCGGGGCCGGGACCTCAGGAGAATATTTTGTTTATCAGTCCCTGGATATTGCCCGTCGGTCTGTTCTTTGCCATCATGACCGGCGTACTGTCCGGTATTTATCCGGCCATCACAGCGTCGCGTACGGACGCGCTGACCGCTATCAAACGAGACTAAACGTTTAGGAGTTACGCAGCTATGAAAAAAAGAACATGGTTCGCCGCCGTAGGCGCGGTGCTTGTCATCGGCATTACGGGGCTGTTATATTGGCAGAGCCGGCCGCAGAACACATCCCGTCCGGCGGTTTCGCAAACCACGAATGCGCTGAAATTTAAAGCCGTCCGGGAGGATCTGACCAATATTGTCGAGGTCAAAGGAAAGTCTTCCTACCAGAAGGAAACGTACATAAACGCTCCGTTCGGCGCCTCTGTCACAACGTGGCTCGTCAAAGACGGCTCCCAAGTGGCCAAAGGCGATGTGCTGTTCCGGCTTGACGATACGGGGCTCCGCAACGAAATCGCCCAGCTTCAAGTGAACGCCAAGAAGCAGGAGATGGATATACGCTTGAATCAATTTCAGGAAAAGACCGGTATCGCCGACGCGGAAATCGAGGGCATTACCGAAACGGACGCCAAAAAGCGCTTTGCCGCGGCGGAAAGCCGTAAAATGCAAAACGAGATTACGCAGGTTACTCTTGAGCATACCCGCTCGCAGCTCGCGGAGAAAACGAAGAAGCTTCAAGCCGCAGGCTTTGCGGCGCCGGAAAACGGCATTTTCCTGTTCGATGGCACCAAGGAGCCAAAGGCGGTGAAGGATAACGAGCGGATCGGCAAAATCGTCGATTTGACAAAGCTGCAGCTGATTTGCAATGTCGGCGAATACGACTTGTTCCGCATCAAGGAAGGCATGGATATTGAGGTGCGCGTCGATGCGCTGAAGGACGTCAAGCTGAAGGGCAAGGTCGAGCGGCTATCCAAGTTCGCCAAGATCGGCACCGGCAGCAGCAGCGAGTCTTCGAACACGGCGGCCGCCCAGTTCGAGGTCACAATCTCTTTGGAGCCGAACGAGCGGCTGATTGCCGGACTCAGCTTGACCGCCTCGATCCAAACGGATAAGAAAAGCGGCGCGCTGGTCGTGCCGACGCTGACGATTAATCGGGATAAAGACGACTACTACGTCATGGTCGAAGCCGCTGACGGCAGCTTGGAGAAGCGCATCGTCAAAATCGGGCTGGAAACGCCGGAAAAGACGGAAGTGCTAAGCGGCTTGAACGAAGGTGAATCCGTCGTGCTTCAATAATTCCCCTCAACCGCACCTTCGGGCGCGGTTTTTCATTTTGGCAAGAAATGTGCCGAACGGATCAGCCTGATTCAGGAAAATCGCGATGAAACCGTTTTTTTCGAATTTTCACACGATGGAACGGCGTTCCGATTTCTTGTATAATCTAACCCATTGACCATCGGCCCCGACTTTTCTGAGAGTGGAAAGTCACATCATCGCAGATTCAGGAGGTACTGACATTGTTTTTGCAAAAATTGAATACGACTTGGTTTTCCAACCCGCGTGCGGACATTCTATCCGGGATGACGGTAGCCCTCGCCTTGATTCCCGAGGCCATCGCTTTTTCCATCATTGCCGGAGTGGATCCGATGGTCGGCTTGTACGCATCGTTCTGCATGGCGGTCGTCATTTCTTTCACCGGAGGCCGCCCCGCTATGATCTCAGCCGCAACCGGGGCTATGGCTTTGCTGATGGTCACGCTGGTGAAGGAGTACGGCCTCGACTATTTGTTCGCTGCCACGGTATTGACCGGGATTATCCAATGGCTCATGGGCGCGATGAAACTCGGGCGTTTTATTACGTTTGTGCCTCATTCCGTCATGACGGGATTCGTCAATGCGCTTGCCATCTTGATTTTCATGGCTCAGCTGACGCATTTTGCGGGACAAGGCTGGATCATGTACGGACTGGTCGCTTTGACGCTTGTGATTATCTACACGCTGCCGCGGCTGACCAAGGCAGTACCTTCCGCACTCGCGGCTATCCTCATCGTATCCATAGTAACGATCGGGCTGCAACTGGATGTCAAAACGGTTGGCGATATGGGGCAGCTGACGAACGTCCCGCCGGCTTTTCATATCCCGCAAATTCCGCTTACGTTCGAGACGCTGCTCATCCTGCTTCCATACTCGCTGTCCTTGGCCATGGTCGGCATTCTGGAGTCGCTGCTGACGGCAACGATTGTGGACGAAATGACACATACCAAAAGCGATAAAAACCGGGAAGTCCGCGGCCAAGGCTTTGCGAACGTTGTAACGGGCTTTTTCGGAGGTATGGCAGGCTGTGCGATGATCGGCCAATCCGTCATCAATGTCAAGTCCGGCGGGCGGACCAGGCTCTCGACCTTGGTAGCCGGTGTCTTTCTGCTCTTCTTGATTCTTGTCCTCGGCAATGTCGTCAAGCAAATTCCGATGGCCGCTTTAGTCGGCGTCATGTTTATGGTCTCGCTCGGCACGTTCGATTGGGGTTCGCTTAGGCAGCTTCGCACGATCCCGAAAACCGATTCGTTCGTGATGATCGTTACGGTTGTCATCGTCGTTGCTACGCATGACTTGTCCAAAGGCGTTTTTGCAGGCGTTCTTCTAAGCGCGGTCATTTTCGCTTGGAAAATGGCAGCTTTGCGGACAGCCGCAACGCTTCTCCCGGACGGAAGCAAGCAATATCAGATATCCGGACAAATGTTTTTCGGAACGGTCTCCCACTTCATCGAGCAATTCGATTATGCCGGGGACCCCGTCTCCATCACCGTGGATTTCAGCCAATCTCACCTATGGGACCATTCCGCCGTGAACGCCGTAGCGAAGATGATCTCCCGCTATGAAATGCTCGGCAAGACCGTGTCCCTTAAAGGGTTGAACGAAGAAAGCAAGCGGCTGGTTGACCGCATCGGCTTGTCCCTACCCGGCGCCCATTGACCTCTAAGCCCGCTTCCTGCGCCGGATCATGCGCAGCATTTGCGGGGTCGTTCTCATGGGACTTAAGCTCGTCCGGCTCCATGCCATACGGTTGTCATTTTCATCCGGCGCCGTTATAATGAAAAAGAGTTTTAGTACCAAGTCCTAAGAAATACCGCAAGTTAAATAGAGAGGATGACCGCAATGACCGATACATCTACACTGTCCTACCATGAATTCAAAACGATTGCGCTTGATCGCCGCAGCATCCGTAAATATACGGATCAGCCCGTTGCCGTCGAAGATATTCGCGAAATCATCGATTGCGCCCGTTACGCCCCAAGCGATACGAACTCGCAAACGTGGGAATTCATTGCCGTGATGAATCGCGACAAGATTAAAGAAATCGAACAGATTACTTGGGAGCAGCTGCACCGCAGAGCTGCCGAAGCGGAGCAGCGCGGCTTGTCCAAGGAAGGCCGCTTGCTGACCAAGTCGTTCGGACCTTACGCCACGGCTTTCTCGAATGCGCCTGTGCTGATCGTATGTCTCGCGACGCCGTACAATTCCAAGTTCCGGGAGCGTATCTTCGATCCCGTCGAGCTGGTCGACGATGCGGTGTGGGCGGAAGAAGGCATCAAGAGCAGCTGCCTCGCCGCGCAAAACCTGATGCTGGCCGCGCATGCCCGAGGGCTTGGCACATGCCCGATGACCGGTCCGGTGCTGCTCGCCCAAGACCAGCTTCGCGAATATTTGGACATCCGGCCGGAATGCCAGATCAACATGGTCATTGCCCTCGGCTATCCTTCCGAGCGTCCGGCTCGCCTGCCGCGCAAGGAAATCGACGACATTCTGCGTATCGTCGATTAATTACGGAAACGACAAAGAACGCCTCGGACCGATCGGTATCCGGGGCGTTCTTTGATTTGATTATATACGCATCTGGCTGTTAGCCCTGCAAAAAAAGCGGTTCCTGGAACGATTATTCCAAGAACCGCTTTGTGGCTTTTCATTTGGCATCGAAACTTAAACTATCTAACGATGAGATGAGAACCGCCGCAGCGGTAAGTTTTCTTGCGAAATCAAGAAGCGAATCCAAGAAGTTTCATCGTTTTGATTTCTAAAAGAAAGCTTATATCAAAACCCGTCAACCGATTGTTGCCCGGGCATCGTAGTTAGTTTCGTCTTACAGTTTGTGAACGTTAGCCGCTTGCGGACCACGGTTGCCTTGAACGATTTCGAACTCAACCGATTGGCCTTCTTCCAAAGTTTTGAAGCCGTCGCCTTGGATTGCGGAGAAATGTACGAATACGTCGTCGCCGCCTTCTACTTGAATGAAGCCGTAGCCTTTTTCTGCGTTAAACCATTTTACTGTACCTTTCAATGAAAACAACCTCCTAGATGTATCGCCATCAAGGGCGAATGGTTCAAGTATATCATCCTTATCAGGATAAATCAATAAGACCTAAATTATACGCAGCCTTATTTTTTTATGCGCAGCAGTTCTTTGGAACCGGGAATAAAAGGCAATTCAGAGAGCTCCAGAGACGCCTCGAATCCGGCCGTCCGCAGCTCTTCCAGAAGCCGGTCCAGCATCGGATACCGATCCCATTGCAGCGTAATGACGGGATATACCCGCACCTCTCCGCCCGCACGGCACACCCTTAGCAGTTCACGCAGCGCGCGGGTGTGAAAGTCATAGTCGAATTGATCATGGTACAGAAATAAAAAGTGGCTGCACAGCACAAGCCCGAACGATTCGTCCTCATATGGAAGGTGAGGCAGCTCGGCCGCCGTATATTTGTTTCCTTCGGAAGGGTGCGCATAATCGTCGGCAAACCGCTTCATTGACGCTTCCCGCATCGCGCGATGCTGGTCCGGGTCACCGTAAAATGTCCAATCAAAGTTTTCCCGCAGCTTGGTCAATTTTTCGGTCGACACTTCGATTTCCATTATCCCGTGGCGGTAAATTCCTTCTGCCGACAGCTTGTACAACGGATCGGCCGCTTTGGCCGCCAATCCGCGGGCAGCGGCTTCCGCTACAAACGACGAAGCTCCTGCGGCCACGTCCAAAATCGGACCCGCCTCCAGCAGCTCCGGCTTAAGCCTAAACATGCGTTCGTACTCAGCAAACGACCTGCAGGTCATTGCCACTCCAATCTGCTCATACCCTCTGCTCATCTTTCTCCGCTCTCCTCTGTTCATGTATTGCATAGCTTGGCTCCCACCCGCCCTTCGGCCGATGCTGGAGCTTCTTGGCATTTTATCACAGTCTATGGTGATTGACAATGCTATATGGTTGCCCGCTTGGTTGAAGCCAAGATCAATTCATGCTAAGGTAAAAAGGTAAAGAGGTAGCGATGGTCTCTCCATCGCCCGCAACCAATGGAATAGAAAGAGGTAACAGCCTTGAAAAATCAGGGAATTAAAAAACATACGATCTACAAAAAAGACAAATGGAACATGCTGACGGTCGAGGTCAACGGAAAGCAGTTGATTTTGAGAGAAATTTCCGACCAGTGGGGCGAGGATTGCCATACTTTTCTCAGCCGCCCGGAGATGATGCATTGGGTAAACGAACGCTTCTCGAAGGAACGGTTCCAAGGCACCGACGAAGAGCTTGAGAGTATTATGGAAGCTTTCCGTCAAGTTTAATACGAATTTGGACATCTTTTTGCTTGACGCCCGGCTTGTCCATTCGGTATAATGAGGGCAATTACATAAGGATGTCCTCCAAAGGGGAGTAGCTGTCACAGTAAAGTCGTCAGTTCGGGTTCTGGGAAGAGCCCCGGCTTTATTGGCAACGAAACGTTGTTAGCAAGACCTTTGCCATTGAGGTAGAGGTCTTTTTTGGTGGAAAAATGACCTGTACCGATATGGTAGAGGTCATTTTTGTGTAAATACTAACACCAACAACAACGTAAAAAGGAGTGGTAGGACATGGAATGGTTGTCCGTAGAATTTCTTCTTGCCCTGATGAACATTGTCTTGATCGACCTCGTGCTTGCCGGGGACAATGCCATCGTCATCGCACTCGCAGCGCGCAATTTGCCGAAAGAACAGCAAAAAGGCGCAGTCTTCTGGGGAACGGTCGGCGCCGTTATCATTCGTGTCATCGCCACACTCGCCGTCGTCTGGCTGTTGAAGCTGCCTGCCCTGCTGCTTATCGGCGGAGTCGTGCTGATCTGGATTGCTTACAAGCTGCTGGTGGACAAGAAAGACCATGCCATCGAAGCCAAACCGCAGCTCTGGCCTGCCATTCGTACGATTATGATCGCTGACGCGGCCATGGGCTTTGACAACGTCATGGCGGTGGCCGGCGCTTCTCACGGCAGCTTTCTTCTGGTCGTGCTCGGCCTCATTATCAGCGTACCGATCATGGTATGGGGCAGCACCTTGTTTATTCGGCTGCTGGAGAGGTTTCCTTGGATCATCTACATCGGTTCCGGCGTACTCGCTTATACCGCAGGTTCGATGCTGACGGGAGACCCGCTGGTCAAGGAATGGTTTATTGCGAACCCGATCGTGAAGTGGGGCTTAGTTGCCATCGTCGTCCTGGGCGTCCTTCTGGCGGGCTACTGGAAAAAGGTCTACGGCTCCTTGGTATCGATTAACGAGAGCGGCCACCTGACGATCCCGCGCGAGCTGGAGCACGGAGCGGACATCCAACCGAACGATAGCTTCGAAGCGAAGCGCGATGAAAAAGGACGCATGATTTTGGTGAAGTCGCGAGGCTGATCAGGTTGCTCTTGAACCTTGAAATAAGTGCTCGCTAAGCGGTAGAGTAACTGCCTCCGGCCGCTGTTGACAACGGGTTAAATGAATTGGATATATTATGGTAATAACCCGTTGTCAAAGGCGGCACGCAAGCTCTCCGACAGTTACTCTACCTTCTGTATGCATTATTTCAAAAGAAAGTTCAAAAACAAAAATCAGCCTCGCGGCTAGTATGGTGGGGCAACGACGAAAAGCCGGCACATTCCACTAGTGCCGGCTTTGCTGCGTTAAAGCTCAAATTTTCGCATGCGGAACGGGTGTTGCGGCAGTGCGGACGTCGATCAGCGCAGGCTCGCTGCCGGTCAGCGCCCGACGGAGAGATTCCTCGAATTCAGCCGAACTGGACGCCCGATAACCGGAGCCGCCGCAGGCTTCGGCGATAGCCGCGAAATCGGGCGGCTGGAGGTCACTGCCGGTCAGGTTCATGCCGGCGACGTTCATTCGGTCCTGCTCCATCGCGTAAGCGCCGTTGTTGAGAACAACCAGCACGAGCGGGAGCCGCTGCTCGACCGCCGTTTGGAATTCCATCAGCGTCTGGACGACTCCCCCATCCCCTGCTACCGCGATCGCTTGACGGTCCGGATAGCAAAGCTTGGCGGCTATTGCTGCCGGCAAAGCAAAGCCGAGCGTCCGCCATCGGCCGGAAATCAAAATATCCTGCCCCGCCTTGGCTTGAAAGATCCGGTTGAACCATAGCGTATGATCGCCGGTATCGACGGCGATGATCGCTTGGTCCGATACGTGATCCGCAATCGTCTTTATGACCCGCTGCGGCGGTATCGGCGTGCCATCGGCCTGCGCCTCGGCCTCGATCTGCCGCTTCCAGCCCGTACATACGTCGCGAACCCGGGCGAGCCAAGCGCTGCGGTCTTTGGCCGAGAGGTGCTCGGCGGCGACGAGTTTGGGAACAATCTGCCCGAGGTCGCCGACGACTCCCTTATGCAGCGGGTGACCGAGACCGATCGCTTCCCGCTTCCAATCGACCTGAACGATCCGCGCCTGCGGCGGCACGTAATCGTCCGGCCACCATGTCGCGCCGAGCATGACGATCAGATCGCTCTCGGCCAACAGGAGGCTAGACGCCTCACTGCCGGCCTGACCGAGGCCCCCCGCATAACATCCGTGGTCGTTCGGAAACAACGGCCGGGCGGGCAGCGTGGTGATGACGGCGGCAGACAGCTTCTCCGCGAGCTGAAGGACATCCTCAGCCGTCTGCTTCACGCCGCGGCCAATGTACAGGACCGGCCGCTCGGCCGAAGCGAGCAAGGCCGCCAATTCTGCGATTTCGCTCTCGGGGGCGGCCAGCGGCTGATGCAGATGGGCCGCGTACGGCTTTATCCCGCCTTTTACCTTCACCGGGTACAAGTCCTTCGGAATGGATAGGTGGGTCACCTGCCCTTGGAGCAAACCATGAACGAGCGCCTGCTCCATCAATTCGGGCAGCGCGTCCGCAGACGTGACCAGCTCGGATTTACCGGCAACGGCGGCATTGAGCTTTTGTTGGTCTACATACTGCTTGGCCCGGGTGCCGATCTTCGCCGTTTCGACCTGTCCTGAGAGCGCCAGTACGGGCGCCCGATCCATAGCGGCATCGGCTAGACCGTTTAACATATTGGTTACGCCCGGGCCGCTTGTTGTCAGGCATACCGCCGTCCTTCCCGTCAGCTTGGCTTCGGCGGAAGCCATCAGCGCGGCGCCGCTCTCATGCCGGCAGGCCACATACCGGGTCGCGTTCTGTTTTCCGAGCTCATCCAATAAACTTAAATTGGCGTCGCCGATCACGCCGTAGATCCGCTCAACCTTCCAAGCCTTCAGCTGCCCCAGGACAAACTGCGATACGGATAAGCCTGCTGTAGGCTGGTTCTTGCCAGCAAGCACCGGGGGTGCGGCTGCATCCGCAAGTGTGGAAGGACTCATGGGAATCACTCCTTTCGGTTTTCCGGTATAGCGTTCCCTATGGAGCACCTCCCATTGCATTTTTTTCATGAAGAGTAAAAGGAAAACCGCCCGAGTTGGCGAACATAGACAGTAAGAGGTGATAAGCTTTGAGCAATGGCGCATCGATCTTGACGTTCATGATTATTTCGTTCTCCCTCGCGCTGATCTTAATCATGAAGAAAGATACCCTACCGGCAAACGCGAAACGGCCGCTGGCCATTTTGGCGCTGGTGATGGTTTCGTTTTCGTTCGTGCTGATGATCTTTAGTTTTTTTTCCGGCGCGAAGTAGCGAATAGACTTCTTTCCTTGAATTCCCTATACTTATATTTGACCCGCGCTCCGGCCATACTAACTAGAGCTTTCCAATAGACCCATAAAAAGCTTGGAGCGTGAAAGGGTAATGAGATTGTTGCCGTTGCTGCTGTCCGGCGCGCTGCTCTCCGGTGTTGTGATCGGAACGGCGGCGGCTGCGAATCAAGCGGCTAAACCATTACATTTGACAAGGAGGGCTCCCATGAATCAACTACCGAAGCGGAGCAACGTTCCTGCGGAACACCGTTGGAACCTGGAGGACCTTTTTTCAAACCAGCAGGCCTGGGATCAAGAGCATCAAGAAGTGAAAAACGCGCTGAAGGAAATCGGCCGATTTCACGGCAAGCTGAACGACCCGGCGGCCATCAAGCAGTGCTTTGAGCTGGAGGATAAAATCTCCCTACATACCGAACGTCTGTACGTTTACGCCAACATGAAGCATCACGAGGACATGGCGGACCCTACATACCAGGCCTTATCCGATAAATCGAAAAAATTAAGCGTCGAAGCCGGTGAAGCGACCTCGTTCATTTCCCCGGAAATTTTGAGCTTGTCGGACGAACAATTGCAGAAGCTGGTGAACGATCCCCAGCTCGCCTTCTATAAAAGGACGCTCGAAGAGCTAATCCGCGAGAAGCAGCACGTGCTCAGCAAAGCGGAGGAGGCGCTGCTGGCCCAAGTCGGCAACCTGTCGCAAGCGCCGGGCACGATTTACGGCATGATCAACAACGCGGATATCAAGTTCCCGAAGGTGAAAAACGAAAAAGGCGAAGAAGTCGAGCTCACGCATGGCCGCTACATCCAATTCCTCGAAAGCCGCAACCGCGACGTCCGCAAGCAAGCGTTCGAAGCAATGTACGCCACCTATGCGAAGCAAAAGAACACGATCGGCTCGACGCTTGCCGCTAACGTGACGAAAAACATTTTTTACTCCAAGGTTCGTAAGTATCCTTCCACGCTGGAAATGTCGCTGTTCGGCGACAACATCAAGAAGGAAGTGTACACGAACCTCATCGACACCATTCACGAATCGCTGCCGCTCATGCACCGCTACATGGAGCTGCGCCGCAAGCTGATGAAGGTCGATAAGCTGCACATGTACGACCTGTTCGCTCCGCTGGTCGACGAATACGACCTAGAGATTACGTACGAGGAAGCGAAGAAAACGGTCAAGGAAAGCTTGAAGCCGCTCGGCGAAGAGTATTTGAAGACCCTGCAAGAGGGCTTCGAAGGCGGCTGGATCGATATTTACGAGAACGAGGGCAAGCGCAACGGGGCCTACAGCTGGGGTGCATTCGGCACCCATCCGTACGTGCTCCTGAATCACAAGGACAACCTGAACAGCATGTTCACGCTGACGCATGAGATGGGCCACGCGCTCCACTCCTACTTGTCGGACGCGAATCAGCCTTACCGCTACGCGCAGTATACGATCTTCCTCGCGGAAGTCGCATCCACGCTGAACGAAGCGCTGCTGATGGATTACCTGCTGAAAAAGTCGACGGACAAAAAAGAAAAAATGTACCTGCTCACCTACTACATGGACCAGTTCCGGACGACGATATTCCGGCAAACCATGTTTGCCGAGTTCGAGAAAATCATTCACGAAAAGGCGGAGCAAGGCGAAACGCTTACCCCGCAGCTGTTGAGCCAAATCTACTATGATCTGAACGTGCAGTATTACGGCAAGGATATGGCAGTAGATCAGGACATCGAGATGGAATGGGCGCGCATCCCTCATTTCTACAACAGCTTCTACGTATACAAATATGCCACCGGCTTCTCGGCGGCCACCAGCTTTGCGAAGCAGATTTTGGACGAGGGCCAGCCGGCCGTTGACCGCTATCTCGGCTTCTTGAAAAGCGGGAGCAGCGACTACTCCATCAACATCTTGAAGAAGGCAGGCGTGGATATGTCGACGCCGGAACCGATCAAACAGGCGATGAGCGTATTCAAAGAACTTCTGGAGCAAATGGAAGCGCTGGCGAAGTAAGCCGCCGACGCAGGCCGAGTCCGGTGTTGCCCGACTCGGCCTTTTTGCCCTTCATGCAGTAGTCAAAAGGAGACGATTTCGATGAAAGCCCAATGGATGTTAATCAGCACGTTGCTTTTTGCCCTTATTACTGCGATATTCGCCGTGATTAACGTGAACCCCGTCCGCGTCAATTTTTTGTTCACCCAAGCCGAGATCCCGCTTATTCTGGTTATTCTGGGTTCTACCCTGCTCGGCGGTTTGATCGCCTTTCTGATTGGCTTATTCCGCGAGATCAAGCTGCAGCGTAAGATCAAGCAGCTTGAGAAACAGCTGAGCGAAGTGTCACCCGGGCAAGCTCTGGTCGTTTCCGAAGAGGCGGGAAGCCCATCGTTCCTTTCCGCAGATACAGACTTGGAGCATCCGGAAGAAAGAAACCATTCGAGCAAATAGCGGCAGTTTTTGCCGACCGTTTTTTCAAATAATCAAGAAATAGTAAAATTTGTATTATATCTGCCATAACTTCCCTATCCTCATTGATCAAAAACCCCACTTTCATTAATATAGTAAGTGCGAGTTTGTGGAACGATTTTCCTAGTACATAGGACGTAATCCATGCAGGAAGGATGCCGGCAGCATGGTTGATCAATGGACGGATACAGAGCAAACCCAATTATATTTCAGCGCATTTAGGCTATCCGCGAACGGCATGGCTTTCTTCTCTTTAGAAGGTCTATTTCTTCGCGTCAATCCTGCATTCGGCAAGCAAATCGGCTATCCCGAAGAGGCGTTGAACGGCATGCCTTGGGAACCTTTTATTCATCCCGACGATAGAAAACCGATTCGTAGCATAATGAAAGAGTTGACCAACGGGACGCACGTATCTCAGCCGTTCGAAGCAAGGCTTATCCGCAGCGACGGCACGCCGGTCCGGTGTTCCGTCACGGCGCCCGTTGCCCCCCGGTCAAACGGATTGCCGGCTCCTCTCTTCGTGCAAATTCTGGAGAGCGATGCACAGAGCGGGTTCGTGACTCCGGCTCCCGAACGGGAAACGACGCGTGAGCCGGTCAGAACAGGCGGCGATTCTCTTTACCGGACTCTCGTGGAGCAATGCACGGACGTTGTGTCGATGCACGATTTGTCCGGCCGTATTTTGCACATCTCCCCTTCTTGCCGTGATCTGCTTGGGTACGAGCCCGAAGATTTGATCGGAACCAGCGCCTTGGATTTGCTTCATCCCGAGGATTTGATAAAAATCCCCGGAGCTATATCTACAATCGAGACGGCGCCGGAGCTGCCTTTGATCTCGTACCGGATTCGCACGAAAAACGGAGGCTACGTCTGGTTCGAAACAAGCGGACGGATTACCGGGGACGAACACGACTTGGAAAACGGACAAACGGTGATCTGCACCTCCCGGGACATCTCTTCGCGCAAGCAAACGGAACAGCAGTTGAAGAAAACCAACGAGCTGCTGCAAAAAATTTCTTCGATCGACGCGCTGACCGGACTCGCCAACCGGCGGTTTTTTGATGAGCGGTTTGCCAAGGAATGGCGGCATGCCATGCGCTTTTCCACGCCGCTTTCCGTTATATTGCTCGATATCGATTATTTCAAGCGGTATAACGACACGTACGGACATCATGGCGGAGACGCCTGCCTCAAATATGCGGCCGAAGCCATGCGGCGCGCGGCCAAGCGTCCGGGCGACATGATTGCAAGATACGGCGGCGAGGAATTCGTCATCGTATTGCCGGTGACGGACGGCCCGGGCGCGCTTCACGTGGCCGAGCGAATGCGCTCAGAGGTGGAACAGCTGCGCATCCCTCATCGCGGCTCTGCCGTTTCCTCCTTCATCACTGCGAGTTTGGGAGTCGCCACGATGATTCCCGTCCGCGACGTCTCGCCGCGGGAGCTGATTATCCACGCGGACAAGGCGCTCTATCAGGCCAAGCAGGAAGGGCGGAACCGGGCTGTAGCTTATAACAACGAATAAATCGGCACACCGCTCTTTCTTTTTTGGAAAAGGGCGGTTTTTAATGAAACAATTTCTTCGGGGGGCGCGTCAGTAGGGGTGAACAAGAACATATTCCAAAAGGATACAAAGAGGGTACGACACATCAAAGGAGGAAAATCAAGTGCAGAAAAGAACACTCTTTGCAGGCTTGTTGGCATTGACGCTCCTTACTTCCGTCTCTCCGGCGCCAGTATCCCTGGGGGCGGATGCGGGGCCAGCCATCGCGCTGACGCTGAACGGACAGCCCGTCAGCTTGTCCGTTCAGCCCCGTTTGATCGGAAACACGCTGATGGTGCCGCTCCGCGAGCTGTCGGAAGCGCTCGGAGTGAAGGTGCAGTGGAACGAAGCCGAACGCTCGGTCGCGGCAACCAAAGCGGAGCGCTCGATCAAGCTCCGGCTGGACAGCAAGGAAGCTTTCCGCGGAAGCGAAGCCGTCGCGTTGGACGAAGCGCCTGCGCTCGATAACGGAAATATTTTAGTCCCGCTGCGCTTTTTCAGCGAGTCATTCGATTTTAACGTTTATTGGGACGGCGCGAACAAGCGCGTAACGATTGTAGATGCAGACAAAGGCTTGCCGACCGTCGGTTCACGGGAGCGGATGGAAGCGCTGCTCAAGGAATCCGCCTCAGTTCACGGCAACGGAAGCGGCACCATCTTACGTAGCGATAATGCGATCGCGGTCACCGAGAAATCGTTCGCTGCCGCACCGCAAGCTGCCGGCAGCGCCGCCAAGCCGTCTTCCGACGCAGCACCCTCTTACTCCGGCACGAACGTGCAGGTGCAGGGCGTCGATGAAGCGGATGTCATCAAGACTGATGGCATCTACATCTATCAGGTGAATCGCGACCGCGTCCTCGTAACGAAAGCCTACCCGTCTGAGAGCATGAGCGTCGTCAGCACCGTCTACTGGGCCGACCCGAATTTTTATCCGCAGGAACTGTACGTCGATAACAACTATCTCGTCGTTGTCGGCAACACATCCTATCCGACGTACGAGAAGCCGGGACCGATTCCTTATGACGCGAGCCCTGCGGTTTCCGCAGAACCGGGCATCGGAGAGGCCAAGAAGATGGTCATATGGCCGGGGCGCCCGACCCGCTCGACCACGAAGACGATCGTTTACGAGCTTGGCGACCGGACCCAGCTGAAGCAAGTCCGCGAGGCGGAGCTGGAAGGGCATTACGTCTCTTCGCGCAAAATCGGCGACTCGTTGTACGTAGTAACAAACAAATCGATGAATTATTTTTGGATCATGCGCCAAGAGGCGGACTCCACCGCGAAGCAAGCGAACGAATCGCTTCCGGCCTACCGCGACTCCGCCGCCGGAAACCAATTTATTACAATCGGCTATGAGGATATCCGCTACTTCCCGAAAGCCGTCGAGCCGAACTATTTGCTGATCGGCGGCCTCAAGCTCAGCAAGCCCGATCAAAAAATGCAAGTGACGAGCTATCTCGGCTCCGGTCAGAACGTCTACGCTTCTCCCGACAACCTGTATGTCACTGTCAGCGAATACGAGCCGGTGAAAGAGAACGGGCAGACGGTGCAGACGGACGGCAAAGTCATCGTCAGACCCGAACCGCTTGATATGACAAGCGCCATTTATAAATTCGGCATGGATAACGGAACGGTCCGGTATGTCGGACGCGGCAAGGTGCCGGGACATGCGCTGAACCAATTTTCAATGGATGAGCACAACGGCTATTTCCGCATCGCCACGACAAGCGGCGACATGTGGCGGAACGACGAGCAGACGTCGAAAAACAACGTGTATGTGCTAAACGAATCGCTAAGCGTCGTCGGCAAGCTGGAAGGCTTGGCCCCGGGCGAGCGCATCTATTCCGTACGCTATGCCGGGAATCGCGCGTATATGGTTACGTTCAAAAACACCGATCCGCTGTTCGTTCTGGATCTAAGCAAGCCTCAAGCGCCGGCCATGCTCGGCAAGCTGAAAATTCCGGGCTACAGCGACTACTTGCATCCGTACGACGAGAACCATCTGATCGGCTTTGGCAAGGAAGCCGTGGAGGTGGCTAACAAGAAAGGCGACGGCTCGGATACGGTCGCTTTCTATCAAGGCATGAAGCTCGCCCTGTTCGATGTATCCGATGTGGCGAATCCGAGGGAGCTGTTCAAGGAAACGATCGGCGACCGGGGGACCGAATCGCCGCTGCTGCACAATCATAAAGCGCTGCTATTTTCCAAGGAGAAGCAGCTGCTGGCCTTCCCGGTCACTGTTGCGGAATTGAAAGATAAGACCGGCGCCAACGCACCGGAAAACGCATCGAAATACGGGGATTTTACCTTCCAAGGCGCTTACGTTTACGGGCTGGATTTGCAAAAAGGCTTCCAGCTTCGCGGCAAGATTACGCACTTGACGGGAGACGATATGAACAAAGCAGGTCAGCAATGGTACGAGAGCGAACGCAATATCGAGCGCCTGCTGTACATCGGCGATACGCTGTATTCGTCCTCGCCCGACATGCTCAAAGCGAACGATTTGAACACACTGCGCGAAGTCGGCTCGCTGCAGCTTCCGGCTTGGAAGCCGCGCAATCCGTAACGGTTGGCTTTTTGTCCTCCATGGGGTACAATGTCCGAAATGACATTTATTCGCTTGGAGGACTGCTTAAGCCATGGTAACTACCGTTATTGTCATCAGCATTATCGTCGCGCTGCTTATCTCTGGCATCACCATGTATGTAACGAAGCTCGCTTATTCCCGCAAGGAAGAGGATTAAACCGCTGTTACAGCCACAGTGAGAGCACGAAAGTTACGGCGCCGCCAAACGCCGAGCTTACAGCGTTAACCGTGTCGTTGGTCATGAACGCCAACCCTCGGATTCGAACCGCCGCTGCCTCGCAGTGGCGGTTTTTTTCGATTTCTTTGCCGCAGACGCGGCAGCGGTACATGACCTGATACACCGCCCCGAGCCACGAGTCGGCCAGTGACCCGGCGAGGCCCCCAACCAGCCCAAGGACGCACAGTCCGGCCGCCGACCGGACGGAGGCCTCCCACGCCGCCTGCTCCGGCTGCAGCGCCGCCAGCGCCCAAGCGACGGCTCCGATAAACAAGCCGCCGGCCGCAGATGCGGCAAGTCCGACCGGCGATACGCCGCCGGAAGTGCCGGGCGGCACCGGACGGCCGCTGACGATGGAGCGCGGGGCTGTACGGCTGAGGCCGCCGATCTCGGTCGCCCACGTGTCCGCAGTCACCGTTGCCATCACGCCGATGAAGGCGGCCCACCAAGCCGGATGCGGTACGAGGGCGGCTCCCAGACAAAGAGCGAGCCCCAAGCCTCCGTTGGCGAGCACCTGGCCTGCATCTCTCCGACCGGATTTGGCGTAACCGCTCTCCGCGGCTGCCTTCTTCTTGCTCCTCCACTTTGATAACAGCGAGGACGAAATAAAAAAAGCAATCAGCGTCCCGAACCAAGCCAAGCTTCCAGCCGCATACATCAGCGTTCCGAGCAGGACCGCAGTGGCGAACCCTGAACCGGACAGCGAACGTTTCCTGTAGGCCGCTCCGGCAATCAGAACGCTTCCCGCCAATCCGATGATCCAATGCTGCAATTCATCCGAACCCCCTTCCAACCCCCACGAATCCGGGCCCCAAAATTTCCTTTTTTTGATGCAGCCCTGCCCATCCCGGCCTACGAGGTGTGAGTATCCTAAGCCAGGTGCGACAGGTCACTTTCCGAGCCTTGCTGTAAAAGCGCCGAAAGCCTGCTCTCCCCAGAACAGCTCGAAACGGTCTCCGTCGTTCACCGCCCCAACGCCCGCAGGCGTGCCGGTGTAAATGACATCCCCTTCGCCCAAGCCGTAATGTGCGGCGATATAATCTACGATCACCTGCAAATCAAAAATCATGTCGTTCAGGTTCCCCCGCTGTACTTCCAGACCGTTCCGGTTCAAGGAATACTCTACTTGCTTAACTAGCCGGAAGCCGGGAAACGGATGGAACCCGCTCAACGCGGCCGAGCCTTTAAACCCTTTGGCCGGGAGCCAGGGATAGCCTTTCTTTTTCAACGCCGATTGCACGTCCCGCAGAGTAAAATCAATGCCCAGCGCCAGCTTGTCCACCAGCTCATCCACGGCGATGCCGTTCTTATACGGTTGTCCGATGCGGAGCACCAGCTCGGCTTCGTAGTGAACCTCGCCCCGTCCTCCGGGCAGCTCGATTTCGCCGCCGTCAATCGCCGCCAGCGCGTGCGTCGGCTTCGTAAAAATCATTGGCTCCTCCGGAATATCGTTGCCGAGCTCCGCCGCATGCCGTCCGTAATTGCGTCCTACGCAATAAATGTTGCGAATCGATTCGTTCATATTCGGATCGTTCCTTTTCCGTTAAAATAAGACCCGCCTTCATTATAAGCCCGGTTTAGGGGAATCTCAACGCCTGCGCATTGTAAAAAACGGCCGCCCCAAATTGTATTGGAGCAGCCGTTTTACGTTCAGCCGGATGTTTTCCGGTTTTCCTCCGTCTTGCGGGTTTCGCCGGAGGATTTCGAAGATTCGTTCTTTTTCTTGGAATCGGTCGATTTCTTCGGATCTTCAGCAGATTTCTTGGTGCTTTCAGGTGTTTTTTTAGTGCTCTCAACCGATTTGGCGCCGTCCTCGGTCGTTTTCTTGCCCTCGGTTTTCTTGCCCTCGGTATTCTTGCCGGTTCCCTGCGTCTTGTTGCCCGGTTCTCCTGTCTTCCCGGACTGCGTTTTATCCGAATCCGGCTTCTTGCTCGCATCCGGCTTCTTACTCGCATCCGGCTTCTTGCCCGTATCCGTTGTCTTCCCGGCCTCGGACTTCTTGCCCTGCTCCGTCTTCTTCGGATCGGTGGCTTTGCCGGAATCGGCTGGCTTTTTCGTTTCGTTCGCGGGCGGTTTGACGGATGTTTTGGACGTTCCGTCGACGATGCCCGTCTCCTTCTTCACAGGCGGCTTCTCTTCCGCCTCGGACGGAATCGTGCGGGTCGGCCCAAGCGTAATCCGCCCTTCCTTGTCAATCTGCGCATTGACGGACAAGTTCGTCAGCTTCTCGAACAGCTTGTCGCGGGCCTCGTCGACCATCGGGATCGGCTGGGCCCACTTGGTCAGGATCGGCACCATGCTCAGGTCGCAGCTTCGTTCCTTGGTGCAGGAGGCTTCTAAAATCATGCTTTCCCAAGTGTTCGGATTATCATTGGTCGTAAAAATAAAATTGCCCATGCTGTAGGCGATCCATTTGCCCTTGTACTGCTCGAAGCCTTGAACGACATGCGGGTGGCTGGCGACGATGAGATCTGCGCCCTGGTCGATATACTGCCTTGCCAGATCGGTCTGGGACTCGACCGGGTACGCCTTGCGCTCTTCTCCCCAATGGGCGATGACGACAACCAGATCCGCCTCGGCTCTCGCCTTCCCGATGGCTTCAAACGCCAGCTTCGTGCTGTAGGTTTCCGCCATCCCCGGCTTCGATGTGCCGGCGTACCAGCTCGTATCGGGAATGACCCGGCTGAAGCCGAGGAAGGCGATCTTCATGCCTTTTTGCTCCATAATCACGTAGCGATATGCTTCGTCTGAATTCCGGCCCGCGCCTACGTGCTTGATGTCGTGGGCATCAAGATAATCCAGCGTATCGAGTAGTCCCTCGACGCCATAGTCCATGCTGTGGTTGTTGGCCAGATTGACCAGATCGACGCCCACACGCTTCAATTCGGGCAGCGACTGCGGCGACGACCGGTACACGTATTCTTTCTCCTCAGCCGCGCCTCTTGTCGTGATCGGCGTTTCAAGATTCGCCACCGTAATATCCGCCTTCTCCAAGTACGGCTTGACATGCTTATACGGATAATCGTAGCCGTTTTTTTGAAGCAGATCGTCCACCTTGCTGCCGAACATGACATCGCCCACGAACGTGAGCTTGACTCCAGGGGATTGCTCCGGAGGCGCCGTCGCCGCACCGTTCTCCGTCGCCGGCGGCTTCTCCGGAGTGACGCCGCCCGGAATCGTCGTCGCAGGCGGCTTGGACATCGCTTCAAGCTTGGGAGGCAGATCCAGTCCTCCCCCTTTGTCCCCTTCCCGGGGAGGGTCCAGCTTTTGAATCAAATATGCGAAGGAGCCAACCGTGATGAGGCTTAACACGCCAATTTTTATCCAGAGCGTTCTTTTCTGCTTCTGCTCCTCTTCGTGTTTTTGCTTACGCGATTGCTCCGTATCAACCGGTTCCTTCTGAATCTTAACCTACCCCTATCCTATCCCGCTGCGAATCAGCGCATATGTTCTCTTTTCCATTATAGCAAATCGTCCGCCTGTGGTCATGGGGCACAATTACCTAAAAAAAACGATTGCCAAGCACCCCCTTATTCTGGTAATATAGATTTCCTCTCGATTTTTTAGGCAACTCACCTCAATCCGCCTCATCCCTCGCCGAACCCGGCGAACCAGGCTTCGCTGCCGTTACCAGCAAAGCTCCAATCCAAGCTCACGGAGGTTTTTATGCTTTTCCCTGTCTTAATGAAGAAAGCGTTTGCGCGGAATCTGCAGTATCGCTTGTCCCATGCGGTCAATACGGTCGCCAGCGTCGTCTTCGGGCTGATTTACGTCTCGATCTGGCAGGGCATCGGACAGCAGGGCGGCATGCACGGCTACAGCCTGCAAACCGTTATCCATTATGTCGCATTGAACCAGGCGATCCTGTGGGTCACGTTGTTCTTGACCAATGGGCTTGGGATCGAACGCTCCGTACGTACCGGACAGATCGCAACCGACTTGATGCGTCCGGTTCATCTGTTTTACCAGCTCATGTGCCGCGAATGGGGACAAATCGGCTACCAATTGCTCTACAAGACGATCCCCATCTACCTGATTTATGTATGGATGCTTTCGCTGCCCGTTCCGCGCAATACCGGCACTTGGCTTGCTTTCGCTACGGCGCTTGCGATGGCCGCCTATATGAATATTTGCGTGAATTACCTCATCGGCGTAACGGCCCTCTGGACTACCGAATCGACTTGGCTGTTTTGGGTTCACTATTCCATCTCAAGCGTGCTTTCCGGCTTTCTCATTCCGCTCGAATGGCTTCCGCACTGGCTTCAGCGCATCGCTTACTTGACGCCTTATCCGTACATGCAGTACATTCCAAGCAAAATTTATTTGGGCCTGGCTTCCCCGTCCGAAATGTACGGCGGCCTTTTGTGGTGCGTGCTGTTCACTGCGCTTTGCCTTGCCGTAACCGCTATTGTGCGGAATAAAGTGGAGGTGCAGGGCGGATGAGCACGGTGCGCATGTTTTTGCTGCTGGTCAAAGCCAGCGTCCGCAGCCGGATGCAGTACAAATTCAACTTCTGGTTGTCCACCGCACTCGCGGCCTTTATCAATGCGATGGACTTTTTGCTGCTCTCGGTCATTTTATGGAAATTCGACTCGATTCAAGGCTGGAGCTTGTACGAAATCGGCTATTTGTACGCCACGATCCTGCTGTCCAAAGCGCTCTACCGCAGCTTCGCCAACGACGTGCATCATCTGGAGAAGTATTTGGTCTCCGGCGATTTGGACCAACTGCTCATCCGGCCGATTCCCGTCTTGCTGGCGCTGATGTCGCAAAATTTCCGCCTGATGTTCGGCGAATGGGTGCAGGGCGGCATCATCCTGACGCTCTGCTTGGGACAACTGATAAGCTCGGGACAGGTGACCGCAGCCGCCATACCGCTCACCCTCGTCATTCTGGTGACGGGTGCGGTTTTATTGTTCGCCATCGGACTCGGCACCGCAACGATCGGCTTCTGGACGACGCGGGTCGGCGATCTGCAAAATTTGACGGAAGATGCCGCAAATAAAGCCTGCAGTATCCGATGGAGCTGTATCCCGGATGGCTGCGGACCTTGCTGCTCACCTTGATCCCTGTCGGAATGGCGAACTACATGCCGGCGCTTTATATCGTGAGGGGTGAATTCGGCTGGTGGCTGCTGCCGGCCGTCATGGCGTTTGCCGCCTTCTTCCTGTGGCTCATGCTGCGCTTCTGGCGGTTCGGCCTGAGCCGCTACCAAAGCAGCGGAAGTTGACTTTATTACTTTCAACCCTGAAAGGAGCGAATGAACCGATGATTGAGGTAAAGCATTTACATAAAAGCTTTCGCATCCCCGCCCCCCATTTAAGCCGGTGGGAACGGATAAAAGCGGTCGTCACCGGAGGCGGAGCGGAAAAAACGGCGGTCCGGGATATCAGCTTCACGGTCGGCCCCGGCGAGTTCGTCGGTTATATCGGTCCGAACGGCGCCGGAAAATCGACAACGATCAAAATGCTGACCGGCATACTGCACCCGACCTCGGGCGAGGTGCGGATCGACGGCATGAGCCCGCATAAGGATCGCCGCCGGGTCGTCTCCAGGCTCGGCGTCGTCTTCGGCCAGCGCAGCCAGCTGTGGTGGGACTTGCCGGTGCGCGATTCGTTCGATATTTTGTGTGCCATGTATCGCATCGACCGGCAGCGGCAGCAGCGAACGCTGGCGGAGCTGGACGGGCTGCTCGGCCTCGGCGAATTCGCCGATACGCCGGTCCGCAAGCTGTCGCTCGGCCAGCGGATGCGGGCCGACCTTGCCGCCGCTCTGCTGCACGAGCCGGACATCCTGTTTCTCGACGAGCCGACCATCGGATTGGACGTCATCGCCAAACGCAACATTCGCGGTCTGCTGTCCAAAGTAAACCGGGAGCTCGGCAAAACGGTGCTGCTGACGACTCACGATATGGACGACATCGAGCAGCTCTGCGACCGCGTCATGGTGATCAACCACGGGTCACTGGCGTACGACGGAACGATTGGCGAGCTGCGGGAGCGCATCGGACTGCCGACGATTCTGCGCGTATCGTTTCAAGCCAAGGTTTCTGTGGACGATGTCACGGAACCGGAGTTGGGCTTCACCGTCACGGAAGTGAACGGCTGCGAGCTGACCGTCCATTTCAACCGGCATGAGCTGCCCGCCTTGGAGGTGCTGCGCCGGCTGGAGCGGTACGGAACGGCCCGGGACGTCCATATGGAGGAGCCCGATTTCGAAGAGATCATTCATAAAGTGTATTAAGTGCTAACGTTCTATAAAGAAGGCTTATCTCATGGCACCCTTGTGCTATAATGGAACGATCAGCCACTTTGAAGCAGCAGAAACAGGAGGAACTTATACATTATGGACAAAATTGCCGTCATTTCCGACATTCACAGCAACTTGCCTGCACTGGAGGCGGTGGTTCGGGATATTCGCTCCCGCCATATCCGGCGTATCGTTTGTCTCGGCGATCTGGTCGGCAAAGGACCGCAGCCGTGCGAGGTGGTGGACCGCATTCGCGAGCTGTGCGAAACGACGGTGCAGGGCAACTGGGATCACGGCATCAACAACCCGCAGGACAAGGAAACCGGACTATGGCAGCAGCGCCTGCTCGGGACCGAACGGCTTCGCTACTTGCGCGAGCTGCCGTTTTCCGCGGAGCTCCAGCTAAGCGGACGCCGCGTTCGTCTTTTTCATGCTTCCGCCAAAAGCATTTATCATCGCGTGCTCCGTAAGGCAGGCAAAAAAGAAAAGCTTGCGATGTTCGAGAATACGGTTCAAACGGGCGGCTTTGCGGGCACGGAATTGACCCCGGACGTCATCGGCTACGGAGATATCCATGTGCCTTACGTCCAGACGCTGAAGTCGAAGGAGGGACAAGGTCTGCTGCTGTTCAACACCGGCAGCGTAGGCGCGCCTTACGACGGGCTCCCTTATGCGAGCTACGCCGTTCTGGAAGGACAGACGTCGCATCCGGCCTGCCTGGAGCCTGCCCCGTTCTCCGTACAGCTCGTCCGCGTGCCTTATGACGTCGAGCAAGCCGTCGCCGTCGCCGAACGCGTCGGCCTGCCCAATCTGGAGCGGTTCGTCAGCGAAATTCGCAGCGGGAACGAGCAAAAATAACGGGCCGCCCCCCTGCTTGCCATACTTTTCGACATTCGTCATACATCCGATCTCCTTGCCCCAGACACGTTTGCATCACAGAAATAATGAAAGTATACTCGAAGCATGTCGAACGTTACATTACATTAGACCAGCACACAGATGACGGCAAACATGTTATGCGGTTTGCATGCGATGGTCAGCTTGAAAAGAGGCGAGCTCGCGTGGCGAAATGGCAGGTTAACTTAATCGTATTATGGGTGGGACAATTTTTGGTCATGGCCGGCATGACGATGATTGTTCCTTTTTTGCCTTTGTATTTGCAGGAGCTGGGCCTCCATGACCCTCATAGCGTTGCTACTTGGGCCGGGGTCATCTTTGCGGGAAATTTCGTCACCTCCTTTATATTTCAACCGATCTGGGGCGGACTCGCCGACCGGTACGGACGCAAGGTGATGCTGCTGCGCTCCGGCTTCGGCATGGCGATCGTCATGACGCTGATGGGCTTCTCGACCAGCGCCTGGCACTTGCTGCTGCTCCGTCTCTTGAACGGTACAGTGTCCGGCTTCATGCCCGCTGGAATCGCGCTTATGTCCGCCACCACGCCGCGGGAGAAGGTCGGCTTCGCGATGGGTACGCTGCAATCCGGCTCTGTCGCCGGATCGATTCTCGGACCGTTTCTCGGCGGGCTGCTGGCGGAATGGATCGGATTCCGTAACATTTTCTTTGTGACGGGCGCTACGCTCTTCGCCGCCTCGCTGCTTGCAGCGCTGCTGGTGAAGGAATCGTTCGACGCGAAAAAGGCGCTTCAGAAGCCGAAGCAGTCCATGCTGGCGGCGTTCAACGAGCTGCGGCGCATTTCGCAGCTTCCTTCGCTGTACTCCGTCACCTTCTTGATCCAGTTCTCGCTGCTCAGCGTCATGCCGCTTCTCCCGCTGTTCGTCCAGCAGCTTCACGGACAAGACGAGATGCTGGCGTTCTACGCCGGTCTGGTCGGATCGATGACCGGCTTCTCCAATATGATTGCTTCGCCGATATTCGGCAAATTGTCCGACCGGATCGGACCGGAGAAAATTCTCGTGACGTGCCTGTTCGGCGCCGCTGTGGCTGCGGTCCCCCAAGCCTTCGTGCACAACGTTTGGCAGCTCTGCGTAGCCCGGTTTTTTCTCGGCATTTTTCTCGGCGGGCTGCTTCCTACGGTGAACGCACTTATCCGGAAATATACGCCGAACGGGATGGAAAGCCGCTCCTACAGCTTTAATACAAGCGCGCTTGCGCTCGGGAATATGCTGGGTCCCGTCGTAGGAGGAGCGATCTCCGGTGTGATGACGATCCAGCAGCTTTTTCTTGTTTCGGCCGTCCTGCTCTTGATTAACGGCTTGTGGGCCCGAAAATCGATTCTGCGCCGACAAAAATCGCCCCATTCCCCTTCATAACCACTCTTTGTTGCGATCAGCCTGTAAGCCTTTGGTGCTTTGTCATCCTGGGCTTGCAGGATTTTTTTGTAAAAAACCTCCGATTCCTCGCCCATAATGTCCGAAATTTTGACAAATTAGTGAATTCTAATAAAAACTCAGAAAATAAATTATGCCATTTTTCCTAATATGAAGGAAAATGCATTAGATAATAAGAATCTAAGAAATAGTAATGAAAATTAAATATTTTTTTCCTCCTGCTTACCTTATTGATGGTGTTTCGGGAAGTATCCCATTCTACAGAAAAAGAGGAAGATACTTATGACGCAATCACAAGTTGTTGAAACGGTTTCGACGATCATCGCTGAGGAACTTGAGAAAGCAAAAATGTCAAATCCTTTTTTCACTCGATTTCCCAAGAGCGCGCAACCGGAAAATTTCAAATGGTGCATGCACTTATACCACTTGTCCAAGCATTTCGGAGAGCTTCTTAAGCTGCGCTGGGAACGGTTCCGGGATGTCGAGCACGATGTCTTCTTCACCCATTACGAGGAAGAGAAGGACCACGCCGAAATGCTCCGCAAATGGATGACGGATTTGGGGCTGGACGACCCTGAACAATCGTATCCGAATTATGAGACCGAGGACTTCATTTCGCTCCAGTACCGCGCTGTCAGCTCCATGAGCGAAAATTTATCGCTGCTTCTTGTGAACAGTACGGCGGAAGGCTACGCCCACGCCATGTACTTGCACGCCTATGCGATTTTGAAAAAGGCCGGATTTTCAAATCTGGAGTATTGGGAAGTTCATTGCGAGGCGGACGAGGAGCACAGCAACGTCTATCATCTCATTCAAGCTATGAACGATAAAGAACTAAAGGAAGCCGAGCATTTGGTTCGATATACCTGCCGTTCGCTCGATATCATGCTTGCGTCCTGGTTTAAATAGGAGGAAGATGATAGATATGGCATTCGAAGACGCCTTTAAGTATCACATTGACCACAAGAATCATGTTTTGTCCTGGCAGGTACTCGATTCGTTGACAGTGGAGAACGCCACCCAAGCAAGCGGGCTGGTTAAAAGCAGCCTTTCTTCGCTGAGCGGCGCCAAGCTCCTTGTCGATAACCGCTTCATGATCAAGAACGGCCGGCCGGTCGTCTTCTCTCCCGAAGTGAACGCGATCTGGGAGCAGCTTCAGAGCAGCATTTTGTCTCAAGTATCCCAATGCGCCGTGCTGTGCAGCGGAACGATTATGAAAATGCAAATGGACCGCATTGCGCGGGCTTCCGGATTTATCCACGTGCTGCAAAGCTTCTGGAACGACGATCCGAGCGTCATGAAAAAGGAAGCCTACGTATTTCTGGGCATTTCGTCCAATGAGCTGATCGACAGGCCCCTTAGCGTGTAGGCAGCGGTGTATATAAAGAAGGCCAGGAACGCTTGACGCGCTTCCCGGCCTTCTTTTTATCTCACATTCCGCACCCTTCGTGAAAATTCGAAATACATTAATTTTCAAGCATTTTTTTCATCTAAAACCAATCCGATTATGGGATTTAATAACAGTAAATGTATTGTTTAAAGCCTATCTAAAGTAAAAATTTTGCATAAAAATAAAAATCCTTTGAATAAATAAACAAGGGTGCGGAATGTGAGTTTATTACTTACGCAAGTTTACATCTTCGCCTGTTCGCCTCTATCCCTTCACTCTCGCAATGGCGAGGCCGTCATATGCCGGTAACAGCACGCCTTCCAGACGCGGGTCGCACGCCACGCTTTCGTTAAATTGGCGCATCTTCGTCACGGCATTGCCGGACTGCTCTGGATCGGTCGTCTTGCCGCGCATCAGCAGGTTGTCGCCAAGGATGAGCGCGCCCGGCCGGGCCAGCTTGATCGCCCATTCCAAATAATTCGGATAGTTGCCCTTGTCCGCATCGATAAAGAACAGGTCGAACCGCCGACCTTCCGCCGACAGCGCCTCCAGATTATCCAGCGCCTCGCCGATCCGGTATTCGACCTTGTCGCCGAGCCCCGCTTCACGCAAATGCTTGTGCGCCAAGTCCGCATACTCCTGCTTCAGCTCCAGCGATACCAGCTTGCCGCCGGCGGACAAGCCGCGCGCCAAGCAAATGCCGCTGTAGCCGCCAAGTGCCCCGATCTCCAGCACCTGTTCCGCGTGAACGAGCCGCGTGAGCATCGTCAGCAGCCGGCCGTACCCCGGTGCGATCGAAATTTCCGGCATTCCGTTCTCCCGGATGCCCTCCTTCACCCGCTCAAGCTGCGCGTCGGGCTTGAACAAACCTTCCAAATACGCTTCCGCCGTTAATGGCATCTCCGTCATATCCGTGCTTCCTCCTCCGTTTGTCCTCGTAGGGCGTACGGCTGTATCATTGCTTACATTCGCTCCCGCCGCCGTTGTATAATCGGGGCCAATCGCCTATACTAGTTTATTGTATGGCTTTTCCAAGGAGTGAGCAAGCGTTGACATCGAACACCATTGAATTGATTGCTACCGCCCCCATGGGCCTGGAGGCCGTTGTCGCCCGGGAAGTCCGCGACCTGGGATACGATCAGGTGACGGTTGAGAACGGCCGCGTCACGTTCGTCGGAGACGCGCTGGCGATCGCCCGGGCGAACCTGTGGCTGCGGACCGCTGACCGTGTGCTGGTCAAAATGGGACAATTCCCGGCACGCACCTTCGACGAGCTGTTCGAAGGGGTCAAAGCGCTGCCTTGGCCGGAATGGATTCCCGAGGATGGCGAGTTTCCGGTCGAAGGACGCTCGCATAAATCGCAGTTGTCCAGCGTTCCCGCCTGTCAGGGCATCGTGAAGAAAGCCGTCGTCGAGAGCATGAAGCTGCGTTATGGGACCGAATGGTTTCGCGAGACGGGGGGCCGCTTCGTCATTGAAGTCGCGCTGTTGAACGATATCGCGACGATTACGCTGGATACGACAGGGCCCGGGCTGCACAAGCGCGGCTACCGTAAACTGGTCACCGAAGCACCGCTGAAGGAAACGATGGCGGCAGCCATGATCCTGCTCAGCCGCTGGCAGCCGGAGCGTCCGCTATACGATCCGTTCTGCGGCTCTGGAACGATCCCGGTCGAAGCGGCCATGATCGGCTGGAATCTGGCGCCGGGCCTGAGACGCAGCTTCAATGCCGAGGCGTGGCCGCTCGTCCCCAAATCCTTGTGGCAGGAAGCGCGCGAAGAGGCCTACGATCTCGTGCGCGACGACGTGCCGCTGCAAATCGCCGGCTCAGACATCGACCGCAGCGCGATCGAGGTTGCCCAAGCGTCGGCCAAAGCAGCCGGACTGGCCAAGGAGCTCAGCTTGCAGACGCTGCCGGTGGCCAAAGCACAGCCCCAAGGGGATTACGGCTGCATTATTACGAACCCGCCTTACGGCGAACGGCTTGGCGACAGGAGCGAAGCGGAACGCGCCGTCCGTGATTTCGGGCATTTGTATGCACAGCTCCCCACCTGGTCCGCTTTTGTTCTGACCCCGGCCAAGCAGTTCGAGCACTACGTGAGCCGGCCGGCAGACAAGAAGCGGAAGCTGTTTAACGGACGCATCGAATGCCAATTGTACCAGTACTTCGCACCGGGCGGCCTATACGCATGGCGCAAGGATCAGGCGGCGAACCCAAGCCCTGAGCGGTAAGCTCAGGGAAAAAAATCCTTACGAGACCGGAGCGCCGATTCAGCTTGGGTCTTGTAAGGATTTTTTTGATTCGTTCGCTCTAATCCTCGACGCGGGGACGGGCCGGGTCGCAGAGGGGCGCTTTATACTCCGATGCTTGCGCAAGCTTTGTCAAGTAGTAGCATTCCTCACGGGACATATGATCGGCCATCAAAGGCGACAAGGTCCCGAGCGCCTGCTTGCTAAGCCGAAGCTCCTCCAGCTCCCGCAGAAACTGCATGAACAGCGCCATCTCGAGCTCTACGTCTTTGCCGAAACGCGTCAAAGCCGGAAACTTCTCCAGGTTTGCGCGCAAATAGCCGGCCAGCTCGACCGCTTTCAAATAAAACTCGCGAAAATGCTGATCGAACATCCGGGCCATCTCGGTCAAGCGCGATTCCGCCATATCAAGATCGCCTGCAATCGAGCTCGCATGCCCGTACGCGTCCTGCAGCCAAACCAGATGATGATGCAGCTCATGGAACACGGGGGCTGGTTGACCGGAAAGCAGACTCCCCAGCACTCGCAAATATTCCTCCGCCTCATTCACCATATGGCTCAAAAACGAAGCCGACAGCCCAATCCTGATCTTCCCGATCAACTGCCTCTGCAGCAGATGCAGCTTGAAGCTGCGCAATTGCTGCGTCAAGCGGTAAGCTTCCTGCGTAATCTCGCTTAGCCGCTCGCGCTCTTGCGTCTTGTGGACCTGATGAAGCAGACCGTCGAAGGCTGCGATCATTGTCCGGGCCCGCGTTACCTCTTCGGATTCGTCCGCAGACAGCGAATCTTTAATAAACCGGGCATGATCTCCCATCACCTGCAGCCAGAACCGGTGTTCGAACGCCGCGGATGTCTCGAAATCCGTTACCATTCCTGTCCCTGCCTCCCCGTCGGCTGATGAAGCCGTCATGTGCTACAAGCATCGTATGCACCACGACCGGGGCGAGTGCCTATTTGGGAAGAAAGAATCGGGATCGGCAAGCGGTTGCTAGGCGTGACGAAGATCCTGCGCCCGGCAGCTCCAATAATCGAAGAGCGACATGAAGACTTCATTGTCCGCTTCGCACCGCACGGAAAGCTTCACTTCGCCGCGCCAATAAAATGTAATGACCTGCCGGCTGCGCCCTTTGACCATTTCCACGTCCCAACAAGAAGAGGCGAGCTCGTACACCTCGCGATTGATGAACATTTTCGGGCCTTCGCTCGACAAAAAGACGCCGACGAAATCGTTGCCCACTTTGGTATAGAAGCCTTGCTTCGTCATGATGCTCCGTCCTTGGCTTTGATCTGCCATCCGTTCTCGCTCCTTTATATGCAAACAAAAAGACTCTCCGCTAACGGTACGGGAGTCCGCATCTATCATCGCGCGTCTCCGTGCCATCGGTAAACTGGCTGGCATCACGCAACCTCGGCGCCTTAGCCTCTAAAGCTTTGCGCTCACAGGCTTTCGCCCGGTTTGCCTTTATCGAGCACGCTCGAAAATTGTCTTTTTGTGTATAATTGAATCTCATCTCTTAGGATAAAAGATCAACCCTGCAGAATACATAGTTCTTATGGACTATTTTCATGGATTTTCATGTGAATTTTGAAACATTTTAGATAATTGCTGGCCTTTCCAATAAAAATAAATTCCCGCCAACGTAACGGCAGCCATGACGGAGAACAGCGGACCGCCTCCCCATTCCGACAAAAGCACGCCGCCCGCCAAGGGACCGATAAAATGCCCGAGATTCGTAAACGACTGCGCGCCGAAATACGTGCCTCGCATTCCATCCGGCGCCAACCGGTCGATCAGCATGTTCGTTGCCGGAAAATTCAGCGCTTCCCCGATCGTGAACAGCACCATGGAGATCATAAACCCGATCCAGCCGGTAGAGACCGCATAGCCGATATCCCCGAGCGCAAACATGAGACCACCTACCACTATCGCAGCCAGCGGACCGCGGCTTTCGAACGTTTTCGACAGCGGCACCTGCAGCAGGACGACCGTCACCGCATTAATCGTCATCAGCAGCGCGAACAGCGTTGCCCCGTCGGCCACGCTTTGCTGCACATACTGCGACAAAGTGGACAGCATCTGCGAATAGCCGATCGCGGCGATGATTCCGCCGGCAATGTAATAACGGAATATGCGATCGCTCGCGATGACCCGCCATGCCGAGCGAACCGTCACTCCGCTGCGTCGCTCGCCTTCAATCTGACGAATGCCGAAAGCCTGAAGCAACGCATAAAGTAAAGCGGCATAGATCAAATAAACGAAGGCCGTGATCAGAAACGGCAGCCAAGCTTCGAACATACCGAAGTAAGCGCCGAGCAGCGGTCCGACGGCTACGCCGACATTGATCGCAAGATAACGCATCGAGAAGACGTTAAGCCGCTTTTCTTTCACCGTCACGTCGGCCATCAGCGCTTGCGATACCGGTTCGTAGAGCGAACGGCAAAGCCCGTTCAGCATATTGAACAGCATGAAGAGCAGCGGCGCTTTGGAAAGCGCAAAGCCGGCGAAGACGATCACCCAGCCGATCAAGGCAATCATCATGATGAACTTGCGCCCCAGGCGATCCGACAAAGCTCCGCCGACGAAGCCGCCCGCCATGCCGGCAAGCGAGCCGATGCCGATGATTGCGCCGATCGTGATCGGATGCAGCCCCGACTCCCGAGACAAATAAATGGCCAGAAACGGCATGCTCATGGACGAAGCGATCCGCGCCAGAGCGGTTCCCACGAGCAGCACATGCACGATTGGATGATACTCGCGTAAGAAATGAAGCAATCGAGACTTTACAGTTGCGAACATCGTGCCGACCTTCTCTCCGTATATAACTCCTGGAATTATTAACCATCGGTAAATAAACCATAGAGTGAAATTGGATTTCATTATACAGCAATTGGTCGAGCCTGCCCAGTCATTCGGCAAAAAATTATGGCGTGACGGAAAAGAGCCCGTCCGCCTGGGACGAGCTCTTACACTGACGATTTTATTTTAATTCTTCGCCGACCTGAATGATGTACATTTGCGTCGGGTTGCCGTTCACCTTCAACTGTCCTTGGTCGTCGTAGCCGTCCACGCCGAAATCGTTGTCGTTTACAACGGCGATCGTATGCTTGTCCACTACCGCGAGCCCTTCCAGCTTTTCGTGCGGATAGTCCAGCTTCGCCACATCCACAATCAGCTCCTTGCCGACCGGCACGATGCCTTTCTCCTTGATTTGCGCCAGCGTCAGCTTCTCCAGATAGTCGCTGTGCTCCGTCCCGAGCAGGTTGGTCGCCGCCGAGAAGTCCGCCTGGTAAATGCGCTTGATTTGCGCTTCCTTGCCGCTGTTTTTATCGCGCTCGTCCACCAGCAGCACATCGGTGCTCAAGGCGGACAAGTCGCTGATGACGACGTCCTTCTGCTTCACATTTGTAAACGAATCGGCGTTCTCCGCGATGTACAAATATTCGCCGACGATTTTTTTGGCGGCCAGATCCATCTTCAAGATGCGCAGATTGCGAGACGCTTCGCCCGTCTTTTTGTCCGGAACCGCCATCGGACTTTGGATCGAAGCGTACAAATATTTGCCGTCCGGTGAAATTGTGACGCCTTCGAAGCCCCGGTTCGGAATCCGCTTCGCATACACCGCCGGCAAAATGTCATAAATCTCGGTTTGCGCGCCTGCCGCAACCAGCTGCTCCTTCGCTCCCTTCGGCACGTACCGTCCGATAACCGTACCGTCGCGCTTCACTTGCAGCACGGAAGGACGGTATTCGTCCGACAGCCAGAACGTGTCGTCCACCGGGTTATAGGCGATGCCTTCGAGGTCCAGCCCGTCCGGATCGTAAGCGAGCTTCTTCGTGCCGCTGTCGTCGTACGGAACCTCGTCGCTGCCTTCCACATTTGGCAGACCGGTGAGCTCCGCCGTCTTGCTGAACTTGTCCGTCTTACCGGCCGGCAAATGCAGCTTGATCGTTTCGAGCACTTCGATCGTTCCGTCGGCCGCTTTAATCTTGTAAATGCGCGGCACATACGTCTCGTTCGGGAACGTACGCAGCTTGTCCTTGCCGAACTCCCCGTTCGGCCCGCGGTCAGCCAGCGTATAGAACACGTCGGCCGGGTCGCCCGGCAGATGGATCAGCCCCGAGAAGCCGCCCTCTTTCAGGCTGCCGACCAGCGTCCCCGGATTTTTCCACTCGTGTACGGCTGCGACCTTCGGCATCTCCTTGAGCCGGATCGACTGCGTCCATTCGTTCCATTCCACCTGCTTGCCCAGCGCTTCTCCGAGCGCGCGCAGCGGGACATAGGCACTGCCGTCGATCAGGACGGGGGCCTTGTCCGTCTTCACTTCTTTACCACCCGACCAGATGCCGAACTTCGTGCCGATCGCTTCCATGCCGCCTTCCGCGGCTGCTGCTGCGGTTTGCGCTCCCATAAGCGTCATTGCGGCGAGCGACAGGACCAGCCATTTTCTCTTTTTCAACCAACGTTTCATTATGACGATACCCCTCCGGCGAATCAAACTAGATTCTTGGACTCACTTTTCCTAGCATAGTTGCCGATTGTTTTGACGATGTAAAGGGTGGATGAAGATTTTGTTAAGATAAGAAAAACCTCCCGGCCGCAAGCTGCGTCAGGAGGTTCGTCTGTCATTTCTTCTTAATATATTTGCTTGCTTTCTCGATCGCTTCGTCTTCCGTCGCGCCGGTCACGTACCGGCCGTTAATATAAATGAAGGCAAAGCGCGAGCACGGGCCGCAATAGGACTTGCAGCCGACCTTGATGTCGGTATCAGGCGCCAGCTCCTGGAGCTTCGGCAGCGCGGTTTTCATTTTCATATGCTTGCATTTGTCACAAACGCGAATATCGTTAGCCATGCGGAGTTATCCTTTCTGAGGCAGCCGGGAGGCGGATTAATGGTCGCCGTGGTTGCCTTTGCTCGGATTGGTGACCGCAAAGCCTTCCTCTGGCACATAGAAGTAGTCGACGCGCACGCCGTCCAGCAGCGGCTCGTCCTTCTGCAAAATAACGTCGATCCCGCTGTCGGTGGTGACGACCACGTCATTTTCCGTAGGCGTGTCCATTCCGAGTCCGTAGTGCGCATGATCGCCGTGCTTGTGCGTTACATATACGCGAAGCTTCAAATCTTTGTTTTCCTCTTGTTCCATCTCGGCCAAAAGCATCTTGGCGGCGTTGCGCGAAATCTTGCATTTCATGTCCAGTTACATCTCCCACTAGTAAGCATTTTCCCCTTATTGTATATAAACCCGGGAACGAAAGCAACTTTCCGCGGCCAGTTCACAAATGCTGGTAAGAAGCCGTTCATTTCTGATATGATTACAAGTAAATGAACTCACGCACGAAGGGAAAGCGAGGAGACAGCGAGATGTCGCTGACGGAAAGCAGACAAAACAGCCGGTTCACATCGAATGTTCGATTGAGAAACGCTTGACGTGATTGGCGGCCATCAGCCCCAACTCGCTGACAGACACCTTGCGCCGCTTGGAGGAAAACGGCCTGCTTGAACGGACGGCTTGCCCGACCGTCTCCTTCACGATCAAATATACGCTGACGCCAAGGGCGAGAATTTGCACCGAGTACTAAAAGAAATGAAGCTATGGGCGGCCAAATGGTGCTGACCCGCTAATATTCCGAGGTGACCTATGATTTCTTTTTACCGCAAATATTACAAAACGGTCTTCGACATCGCTTTGCTTGTGATGACCGTGTACCTGTTCATGTTGGCCTTCAGTTACCTGTACCGCATTGCGACCCCGATCTTCCTGGCTTTTATCGTTTACCTGATCATTGAGCCTTTCGCGCGCTTCCTGCACCGCAGAGGCATGAAGAAGGCGATTGCATCCGCGATTTCGACCATGATATTCGTGCTCGTCATCCTGGGCGCGATTACCGGCGCCGGGGTCATCTTCACGAGCCAGATCATCAGCCTGAAAGACAAGCTGCCCGAATATACCGCGGTACTGACACGGGAAATCGCCAAGCAATCGGACACTCTGCAAGACCGCTTCGGCACGCTCCCGACGGAAGACATCGTGAATAAAGCCAAGGAATATTCGACGGAAATCGCGAAAAAAGCGACCGAAATCGTCCGTTCGTTCCTGACCGGCACGTTTACGGTTCTTACGTCCTTTTCGGCTTTCTTGGTGAACTTCGTCATTGCGATCATTTTGGCCTATTTTCTAAGCATCGAAATCGAATCCTGGAAGCGGATCGCGGAAAATAAGACGCCCAACACATTCAAAAAAGCGTTCCACTTCCTCCGCGAAAACGTGCTAAACGGCATTGTAACCTATATCAAGGCGCAGGCCAAGCTGATCAGCGTGACGTTTGTCGTCATCTTCGTCGCGCTGCTCGTCATGAATATCAAAAATGCGTTTTCCGTCGCACTGCTGGCGGCCTTCTTCGACGTACTGCCGCTGCTCGGCGTCTCGACGCTGTTCATTCCGTGGATCATTTACCTGTTCGTGGTCGGCCAAACGACGCTGGCTATCTGGCTCTCCGTCCTGCTCGCAGTCGTAATCTCCGTCAGGCAAATCCTGGAGCCGAAAATTACGGGCGATTCGCTCGGGGTTTCCGCTTTTACGATGCTTTCCTTCATGATGGTGTCGCTATCGCTGTTCGGCGCGGCCGGCCTGATTTTGTCGCCGATTCTCATCATCCTGATCAAAGCGCTGTACGAGCAAGGCTATTTGAAACAATGGATCCGCATGCCGGCGGAGGAGTATGAGCTGGAGCTTCCGAAGAGCAAATAGCGTTCCTCGACAGACTCTATTGGGAGAAGAAAAGAGCTGCCTGCGGGCAGCTCTTTTCGTATTTATCAGGTGGCGCCGTATTTGCGCTCCGCCCGGTCGGTGAACCAGTTCATGAGCAGCATCGTCACGGCGATATCGTCCAGCGGAATGAATGGCAGCGCATCGGGCATCACCCAATACACGAGCGCAGGGACGAAAAACAGCAGCTTTTCTCCTATCGGAACTTTAGGCGAGCGCAGCAGCGGGATAATTCGGCGGAATACATGACCCCAATGCCGCAGCGACCACAATCGTTTCCACATGACGAATCGTCCCCTTTCCTTTGTACGACTGGTCTCTCTCCAGTATACACCATCTTTCGGCAATCCTGAAATGATTCGACAAATATCGACAATTTCAACCCGTTTACAGCTATTCCTCCATCCAGCATAATGAGAGAGTGACATTCCAACCTTTGCCAAGGAGTGATACCATGTCTAAGAAAGTACTTGTGCTGACAGGAGACGCGGTTGAAGTATTGGAGGTGTATTACCCGTACTATCGGCTGTTGGAGGAAGGGTACGAAGCGGTTATTGCCTCGCCGACGAAGAAGACGCTTCACACCGTCGTGCACGATTTCGTCGAAGGTTGGGAGACCTACACGGAGAAACTCGGTCACCGGCTTCCGTCTCATATTGCCTTTGCGGAGGTGGACCCGTCCGAATATGACGCATTGATCATTCCGGGCGGCAGAGCGCCGGAATACATCCGTTCCGATGTCAACGTCCCCCGCATCATCGCTCATTTTCTGGAAGCGGACAAGCCTGTCGGAGCCATATGCCATGCGGCCCAAGTGTTCGTCTCGCTGCCCGACTACAGCTATTTCCAAGGCCGCACCATGACCGCGTATACGGCTTGCCGTCCCGATATCGAACGCCTCGGCGCCACCTATGGCCCGGACACGCTTCATGTGGACGGAAAGCTCGTCACCGGGCATGCCTGGCCCGATCTGCCGGGCTTCATGCGCGAATTTTTGAAGCTTTTGAAGTAACCGGAAAAGAAGTGCTCCCGTCCCAGGTCAATCCTTCGCGGAAGCACTTCTTTTTTTCGACGCCGGGACCGCAGCTACAGCTTCAATCCTTCCAGCATGATGCCGATCGCCTCGTCGTACATTTGCGGGAACTGCCCGATCGGAAGAGGGTTGATGCCGATTCCCGCTTCGATGGTGAATCCCAAGCGGCCGAACTCCTGAATGAACCAATCCTTATACCCGGCATCGCTGCCGGTCAGCTTGACGGTCCGGTACCCGCTCGCCTTCGCCAGCCGACGTGCCGCTTCCTCGGCTTCCGGCGGCTCCTGCCCCCGGTAGTTCCAATAAATTTCCCTGCCCTGCGTATGAAACGCCATCACCAGGCGAAACGAATGCCCGCGGGTGAACGCCTCCATCGCCTGCGCTTCCGGCTCGGACAGCGGCGCAGGCCCCGCGTAGTCCCGCGGACTCGGACCCGGTACTTCCCGCCTGTCGCGCTCCGCCTCCCAATGAGCCGGAAACTGGTCGTTCAGATCGACGCCGCGTATATTCGATTTCCAGCGGGAGAACTGCTGCGAATCGTAATTCCACCGGAGCAGCTCCTTATCATAAGGATGGCCCGGCGTAACCCCTTGCTGCACAAGCTCCACGCCGTCCGGATTGACCATAGGCACGACCCACAGCGAGGTTTGCTCGTACAGCGCGGTCATATCCCGGTTGCGCAGCGGCTTCCTTCCGGCATAGGCCGCTGCATAATCCTCGATGAATTTCATCAGCAGCAGCGACGTCATCCATTCGTTCGCATGAAACGCCCCGTTATAATGTACTTCCCGCGGGCCGGCGCCGATGCGCACCGCCGGAATATCTTTTCCGAGCACGGATTGACCGATGACCGTCATTTCCAGAAAAGGATACGCTTCCAGCAGCCGGTCCAAATTGTCCATGAGCTCCGCATAACCGTACTCCACATCCGTTTCGACAATCGTCAAGCCTTTGCTTACGGGAAGCACGATGGTTTGTCCGATCCGCAGACGGCGCGGGTCCGCATCGGGGTTGGCCGACTGGAGCTCCGCCAACGAAATATTGAACCGCTGGGCCAGATCCCACAGCGTGTCCCCCGCTTGAATGACGTAGCGGCTCGTCGTGCTTACGGGAATGTGGACGACTTGGCCGGGATACAAATAGCTGTGCTCTTTTAAATGCGGATTCGCTCCATAAAGCGCCGTCACGTTCATACCGTACCGTCGTGCGACCCGATGGAGCGTATCTCCGCGTCTGACGACGTAAGGAAATGTCATCCGACAGCCCTCCTCAGCTCACTGCCCGGACGCCAAGGCCCGGGGTTCGCTAATGCTTATGCCGGAGAGCTATATAATATTCGGAACCTGCCAGACGACGGGCGTCACCTTGATTTGCTCGTTCAGCCATCCTTGTGCGATCGTCTTGAACATCCGGGGATCTCCGCTGCAAAAAAATTGATGAACCGGCAGCTTATTGGAGGTCGCCAGCATTCCTTTGTGATACAGAATGGTGCTGATTTCCCGCGCGGTCTCCTCCGCCGAATTAATCAAAGCAACATGCGGTCCCATGACCGAAGCAATCGTATCCGTAAGGAACGGGTAGTGCGTGCACCCGAGAATCAGGCAATCCATCGGGGTTTCCTTCAGCTCGCTAAGCGATTGCTCCACGACCTGCCTGGTTTGTTCACCGCGGAATACGCCCTTCTCGACCAAAGGCACGAACAAAGGACAGGCCCGGCTCACGACTTCAATGTGAGGTGAAATTTGACGCAGCGCCGTTTCGTAAGCATTGCTTTGGATCGTTCCGATCGTTCCGATGACGCCGATCTTCTGGTTGCGGGTCATTTTAATCGCTGCCCGGGCTCCGGGATGAATGACGCCCACCACGGGAACGGCCAATCTCGCGCGAATCTCCTCCAAGGCGACGGCCGTTGCCGTATTGCAGGCGATGACCACCATTTTGGGGTGAAACTGAAGCAAGTAATCGACGATCTGATGCGTGAAGCGAGCAACCTCCTCGGCCGGCCTCGGTCCGTAAGGCGTCCGGGCGGTATCTCCGAAATAAACGATTTTCTCCTGCGGCAGTTGGCGCATGACCTCTTTGACGACCGTCAATCCGCCGACTCCTGAATCCAATATGGCTATCGCTTGCTGCACGGTTATTCGCTTCCTTTATGTTGGTCTGTTTACTTCTAGGATTATGGTATGTATAGCAAAAAGGAAAGGTGTCCGCTTCGGCTTATTCTGCCGTTCGGATCATTTTATCTTAACAGACCCCGGCCAAAAATAAAACCCGCCCTGAGGCGGGTCACGGCTCAAAACGGAGCGTGCCGGACAAAAACTACTTCGGAGGCTCGATATCGCTTAACAGCGCAAACTCGTAGCCCGCTTTTTTGACGGCTTTGACGATTTTATCCAGCGCCTGAATGTTTTCCGGCGAACCTTGATGCATTAAAATAATGTTGCCGTCGTGCAAATTGTTCATAATGTCGTTGTAGGGGTCCTCCGCGCCGTTCTTGCGGGGCTCCCAGTCGCGCATGGCCGTAGACCAGAAGACGGACGTGTACCCCATGTCGGATACCATTTTCAATAAGTGCATATTATAGCGGCCGTACGGAAAACGAAAATACGGCTGGATGTCCTTCCCGGTCACATCTTTATAAAGCTTCTCGTAATCTTTGATTTCTTTGCGCACCTGCTCATCGGTTTGCGTATTCATGTCCGTATGCGTCATCGTATGGTTGGCGATCAGATGCCCGTCGGCCACAAGCGTCCGGATGAAATCGGGATTTTTCTTGACGTTATACCCTGCGATAAAGAAATTCGCCTTCACCTTGTTGTCCTTCAGCGACTTGACCAACGTATCGATATCTCCGAGCGGACCGCCGGTGTCGATGGTCAAATATACTTTTTTTCCGGTCCCGACCCAGAGCGCCTTCATATCTTTCGTGTAGTTTTTCGTCTCCGCCGGGAAATTCGGGACCTGGCCCTTGGGCTTCTTCATGTAATACCACGAGAGCGCCTTGCGGTCTCCGGTTCCTGCCGCCGGCGGTTCTTTCGTTTTGCCGCCCGTGACGGCTGCGGCCGGATTTTTCGGTCCGGATGCGCCCGCTTTCCCGTTATCGTTGACAGCTTCTGTCGCGCCGGACGGCTGGCTTTGTTTGTCCGCAGACTCGGACGTGTTCGGTTTGTCCTTCGCCGCTTTCGTTTCTTTCGTCTCTTTTGCTTCTTTTGTGTCTTTCTCCGCTTTCGCGTCCTTGGCTGATTCCGAGTTGACGGAGGTCGACGGCGGGGCCGGGACAACCGAAGAATCGCCCGTCGAGACGGATGGCTTCTTGGATTCAACCGGCTTCGGTGAATCGGTCGGCTTAGGTGTTTCGGCCGGCTTCGGCGATTCCGTTGGCGTAAGCGGCTCGGCGGCGCGCTCATTGCCGCAAGCTGCAAGCATGAGAGACAATGCCGCAGCAAGCATCCAGGCCGCCTTTGTCTTGTTATTCATCGCTGTTCCCCATTTCGTTGATCGTGGAGTCATTTGGTGCGGTCGAAAATCATAGATCGAACACGAATAATTGTTCGTATATATTTTACCAAACAGCGTAACAAGTGGCAAACTAACGTAAATATCGCTAGGCCGTTCATGCAAAACATACAGAAAAGACCTCCGCGGAGGAACCGCAGAGGTCATTCGGTCTTTCAACTGGTACGCATCGTATAGGCCAAAATGAAGCAGTCTCGGCTTACCTGATCGTAATTTTGTGCACCGCCGTATTTTGAGCCCCTTTATCGTCGGTGACGGTCAACTGCACCGTATAAGTTCCAGCCGTAGTAAAACGGTGCTTCGCTTTGACGCCGGTGGCCATTCCGCCGTCGCCGAACCGCCATTCGTAACGGACGATTTTCCCATCCGGATCGCGGGAGGAAGAGCCGTTAAACGTAATCTGCTGCCTCTTCTTCGCCGTATCCGGTGCAGAGATTGCCGCAACAGGCGGCACATTGGCCGGAGGCTGGGTACCGGTTACATACACTTTGCCGGGCGCTTCGAATTCCGCTTGGTTGCCCGCCCGATCCCAGACGCGAACAATGACGATTCCGCCGTTAAGCACTAAGGACGACGGCGTCTGATAAGTTCCCTCATAATGTCCCGGTCTCGTTTCCGTCAACGGAATCTCGTTTCGCGTCATGCCGCTCAGCAGAAGCGGCAATTCGAGGCGGAACGAGGCGTTCAGGCCGGGCTCGCTGTCAAAGGATACTTGAAGCGTCTTTCCTGCAGCAAGACGAACATCGGCCGCAGGCGAGAGATTATTGATTTTCGGCAGGGACAGATCGACGTACACGGAACGGGTAACTGTCGTTTCATTGTCGGCAAGGTCTTTTGCCGTAACCGTAACAAGGTTCTTGCCCGGATTGTTCAAAATACGGTGAGCGAAGGTCCTGTCGCTGCCAATCTCGGCCCGCTGCCCGTTTACCGTCAGCGTACCAAGGAATTCATCGCGGACCGTCCCGGTCACATGGAGCGCCTCACTATTGGTTCTTGCTCCCTCCAGTGGAGAGAGAACGACCAATTCCGGCGGCGTTTGGTCCAGCGTGACGGTGACGGGCTCCGAACGCTCTGTCGCCTTGCCGCTTACGACCGCTTCGGCGCTCAACAGGTTCGGTCCCGGCTTCAACTGCGCGGTCAAGCTGAACTGTCCGTTCTGCACGGCGGCGGTTCCAGCCAATTCCGTCCCGTTGTATAACCGGACGGTCGCTCCGTTCGCCGGGGAAGTTCCCTTGACGGCTATCGTCGGCTGTTTCGTGTAGAAATCATCGGCCGGCGACGTAATGACGGGAGCGTTCACCGGATACTGAACGATGGCGCGGATCATATAGTTCCCCTCTTCTTTGGGGGAAGCGCTCCATGCTCCGCTGACGCGCTGCCAGCTGCGCAGTGCATTTTTCCCGTTCTCGTCGGTTCCAAGTCCCGGAGTATTCGGATTGGCGGCAGTCTGGATATAGACGACATAGAAGTCTCCCTGTACGGTAACGGGTTCGGCCAAGTCCAGCGTCGTCCATTGATTGTTGCGAAGCGCGGTGCCGTCGAACGGACCGACAAGCTGACGTCCGGGAGCTCCTCCGGCGCCGGAAGCGTCGTAAATGGCGTATTGGAACGCCGTCCCGCCCGGCTGCGGCCATTCCGTGTTCCAGAAGCGGAGCGATACGCCCGTCACTTGCGCGGAACCGGACTCCGGCGTCATCCGGACGGCCCAGGCATTGTCAGGCGCATTGAAAGCTCTGGCATTCTCGGGCGTGCCGTCGTCATAGGCGATTTCACCAGGGAAGCCGATGAAAGGCTTCAGAGCGACCGGAAGCTCCACGCTGCCTTTCGGTGTGGCGGTTACTTTGGCGGTTTTGCCATAGTAATCCTTTGCCGCAACGGAGATCGTATAAGTGCCTTCCATCACATCCAAATTAAACGCGCCATAGACGTTCGTCGTCACAGGAGCGACTCTGGGGTCTTCCAGAAGAAGCACGACCGCGCCCGCAATCGGCTGACCGGTACGCTCATCCGTCACGGCGCCGTTAATTTGCCCGTGAGGAATAGCTTCCAGATTGAAGTTGGCTTTGACGTCGGTCCCGTCGGTAATGGTGACGGACTGCGTCCGCGGATAATACCCGTAAGCTTCCGCCTTCAATGTAAATTTGCCGGCCACATGGTTCAAGCTGTAGCGTCCGGTCGAAGCATCCGTTTTGACGGAGCGGCCGGTCTCGAGCACAGTGACGGTTGCGCTTGCGGGCAAGCTCTCCGTCCCTATGCTGTCGCTGTGCACGGCCGGCTTGAACTCGCTCTTCCCGGTTCTGGTAATTTTGTAGAGCGGATTGCCGTACTCGGGCTTCGGCTTTTGCAGATTCAGCTCGGGAGCCGTATTCGGCGTTTCGATGGCGGTGGAAATTTGGAAAACTTGGAAATTGTCAATGTACCATCCGGCTTTCGATACGGTATTGTCGCTCTTCAGCCTGAAGCGGATTTGCGCCTCTTTCCCGGTGTATTTGTCCAGATTGTAGTAGACGGGGCTCCACTGCTTTCCGTTCGTGCTATGCGAAAATTTGCCCAGCTCGGACCAAGTGTCTCCCCCGTTTGTGGAAATTTCCACATATCCGTAATCGTAGCCGCTTTCGATCTCAAACCAGTGCTGGAACGCCAGCGTGGCATTCGTCACATTCGTCAGATTGATGGTCGGGGAAACCAGCGAAGCATCCGCATTGTTCTCGTAGGTCCCGTCCAGATCGGTTCCCCACACGTTCGGCTTGGATACGGCTTCAGCCGGTCCGGGACCAGCGGGCGCTCCCCGTTCCCATTCATCCTTGGCTCCGCCGTGAGTCCATCCGTTATCGGTATTCGAATCGAAAGAGTCGTTGAACAGAACGATAGGACGTCGAACGGTTAGCGCGGCTTCGTTCGATTTGACGCTTTCATTGCCGCTATAATCTTGGGCGGTGACGGTATAATAGTAGGTCGTATTCTCCACCGTATTCGTATCGGTATACGTTGCCGAGGTCACCGTGCCGATGGCTTCATAGCCCGCGCCGGAGCGCGTGGAACGGTACACCTTATACTGCTTCAGATCTTCGTCGGCGGGCGGAGTCCAAGTCAGCGTGACATGGCCCACAGGGTCCGCCGAAGCGCTCAGGCTTCCGGGAGCTGCAGGGGCAGTACGGTCCGGCAGTTGGATGGAAAGATCGTCGATATACCATCCCGCCTTCTGCATCGAGGCGTCGCTGGTCAAGTTAAACATCAGGGAAATCTCTTGGCCTGCGTACGGCTTCAAGTCCACAAATTGCGTTTTCCAGCCCTCACTGCTGCCCGTGAAGGTTAATACCGGCACGAAGGCATCGTCGCTGGTCTTGGAAGCGATGTACACTTTGCCGAAGTCGATATTGTTTTCCAAATCGTACCACTGCTTAAAGGAAAGCACCGCCCCCTCCGGACTTGACGTAAGATCGATCGGCGGGGCAAGCAGATAGGAGTTGGCGCTGGCTGGATACGTGCCGGTCAGATTGGTGGCGACCACCTTTTGCCCGGAATAGGCGCGTCCCGGACCGCTGCTCGGAACACCCCAAGCCCAAGCGCCCCCTTCGCCTCCCGTGGTAAAGCCCATATTGTCGGTCTCAAAATCCTGAAAATAGCCCGGCTTGACGCCGCTGGATACCGGAATCTTGTAAACATTGCTGTTAAAGCCGTTGTTGCCATAATCGTTCACGCGGATATAATATTCCAGCCCTTTCGTATCGAGCAGAAACGCAGGGATCGTCGCTTCATAGATACCGTCCTTGCTGTCGCCCGACTTGCGCTCCATCGGAATGTACGTGTAATGATCCGTTCCTGCAACTTTGGCAAACAATTCAACGGCGTTCACGGATACATTATCTTTTGCGCGGGCGGACACCCGGGCATCCAGCCCCTTAAAAACAAGGGTTAACGGCGTATGCTCCAATACCGGGGCTTCGTCATCGTCCCCGGCCGTTACGACCTTGCCGGATACCGTACCGACTCCCTCCAGAACGGACCCGACCGCATCAAGCGCGTTGACGATGCCGTGACCGTATCCGTTGTTCGGCGAAACAGGAAACTGGCTGTCCGTTCGCTTGGTGGCCGTTTTCATCAGGATTTGCTCAAGCTGATCCACCGTCAGGGAGTGATTGGCTTGCAGCAGAAGCGCGGCAATCGCCGACGTATGCGGACCGGCCATGGAGGTGCCGTTCCAGCCTCCCTCATATTTTCCGCCCGGAACGGAAGAACGGATGTTGACTCCGGGAGCCGATACCTCCGGTTTAATCTCCCCGTAAGGAGAAGGACCGAGGAGAGATAAATCGGCCAGGTTCTTGTTGATGTCGGTCGCCCCGGTGGCGAACGCTTCGGGATAGTTGCCCGGGTTGGCTACGGAACCGGGTCCGCCGGGATTCGTCTCGCGCTTGTTCCCCGCCGAAAATTCGGGGAAAATCTGCGCGTCCCGCCAGGCTTGAACCATAGGCCGAAACCATTCGTTAAGTCCTTTGCCGCTGCTCCATGAGTTGTTCACGACATCCGGCGCCAGCTCGGGATGAAGATTTCCCTGCGCATCCTTGGGAGCAAGCAGCCACTGTGCCCCGTCAAGAATAATGGCGTCAGTCGATTTCGGGTTGAAAATGCGCACCGCGATCCATTTGGCGCCGGGAGCTACGCCGATTTTGTTCGTACCGTTGACTTCCGAACCGACCATCGTTCCCATCGTATGGGTGCCGTGGCCGTCTCCGTCAGCCGGCAGCGGCGCTTTGCTGTGAGGGTCGTACCAGCTTAGCTCCGGATTCACGACGTTCCCGGAAGCATCCAGTCCTCGCCACTTGCGCTGCAGCGCGGGATGCGTGTACTCCACACCGGAATCCAGGTTCGCCACAACGATGCCTGTGCCGTCGATTCCCTTGGCCCAAACCTCGGGAGCGTTGACCTGGGAAATGTTCCATTCCACGTTGTCCGGTTTGATCGCATCCGTTTTGGCCTCGGCTTCTTTGTCGATTTCCGCTTTATCCAGGAATCGCTCTTCGTTCGGCAAAACTTTGTCGACTTCCGGGAGCTGGGCGATATTCTCCATAACGGATTTGCTGCTCGTTACCGCTATGGCGTTGACAATAAAGAAGCTTTTGTAGTCCTTGACTCCCCCCTGCTCAAGCTCTTTCTTCAGGTAGCTTTCCAACGATTGCTGCGAGCGGGAAGCCGTTTCGCGGAGCGAGCTGACAACGGAGCTTCGCCTGGCAAGCTTGATTGCGGCCGGCGTAGCCTTTTCGGCAGTGAATTTTTGCAGGGCATTTTTGGAAGCGGCGGCCGTGTCCGCCTGTTCTTTCATTTTAACGAGGTAAGTGACGTATTCGTCATCGGCAAACTGCTTGCTGAGCTTGGGAGAAACTTTTTCGGCGGCGACGCGGGGAGAGCTGGATTTGAGATCGGTCTTTCGCGAGACGCTTGTGTTGTCGGCACTGGCCGGGTAGCTAAAGGTTAGCGAAAGGAGAACGGCCATCCCCAGGGAAACATGTTTGCCTAACTTTTTGTGCTTCAACAAAATTCATCCGCTCCTTTGACTTGGTTTCAGCAATTCGTAGCATCCTCCAGAGAGAACATCTGCGATCTGGTTGCTTGCAAGTCATGCCTTACCGGAATGAGAGTTGGCGAACAATCACCTCCAAGCAGGGACGGAGCAAGGAAATCGTTAGACGGAGCATATCCCTATGAAATTTTGGTAGAGAATTGATAATAATGATAGTATAATATTGTAAAATAATATATACAAGAACAATTATGTAAATATATACAATACAATAAAAAAATGATATGCAAGCACTACAAAAAAGCGCCCAAGAGATCGGAAACGGTCCCTTCGAGCGCTTGAATATGTTCAATGCGTCTTTTTTACCATACTTTCGACAGCCTCATTTCTTTTCAGCTACCCACATCAAAATTTGCAGAACCGTGATCAGTACGAATGCGACCAGCGCGAGAAACGGAATCGTGACGAACCCGAACCAATCGATATAGTCCAAGTCGCACGGAACCGGGCCGCACGCAGCTGCTCCGGTCTTGAACCAGTCGGTCTTCTGCATGAGGTATTGGTATAACGAAATGCCTCCGCCCCAAATGGACATCGGCAAAACATACAGGTACATATGTCGTTCTTTGCGGACGGCTGCGATGCCCAGTATAATCACGAGCGGATACATCAGGATGCGCTGGTACCAGCACAGCTTGCATGGGGTAAACTGCATAATCTCCGAAAAATACAGGCTCCCCAGCGTAGCCGTGAGCGCCACAACCCATGACAGATGATGCCCGTTCTCCCGAATGGTCTGTTTCCAATTCAATCGTCCATCTCTCCCTTCATTTTGTCTACATCATATCAGAACTGATAGAGGTGTACCATCACATAGCTCACGTCTATCACGAGGCAGCGTTTAACCCTCACCCCGGCAAAGACAGGTTGACCGTGCTATTCACAGGCCACGCCCAGTCCGCAGTGCAGCACAAGGTCGGACCGCAGGTACTCAAGTATCATTTGGTGCATACAGTCGTTTCGGGCCGGGGGGATTTTTGCCGCCTGCATAGCGATCCTAAACTAAAATAAGCGGACAGCCGCTTTCACAGTCGAAGGCGCTGCCCGCTTATATTTTCCATGTATTTCAAAACATCACGCCCTTACACCGAGAAGCTGTACGCCACCTCGTCCGCTTCGTGCCGGACCAGTCCGGTCCATTGCTCCCGCGGCACAAGATCGACGACGGCTTTGACGGCGATCCGGCCGAAATCCAACTGCGGCACCTGCTCAAGCGTCAGCCGGTCGGTCATCAGCCTGCCCAGCAGGCCGGGAAAGCGGACTTCCATCTGCTTCAACCGGTACAGCCCGGTTTCAAAGTCCTTGCGCGACGCGTTCACCGAGCCAAGCACGCATTTATTCTCCAGCACCAGCTCCTGGTTAATCTGATCGGACGAAATCCGGATGCTCCGGTTGCCCGGGGTTACCCCGAGGAGCGCCAGCACGCCGTTCGGCCCCAAGGCGGCCATCGCGTCAAACGCGAGCGGGCTGTAGCCCGTGCATTCGAAGATGAGGTCCGCACGCCGGCCGTTTCGCTGCAGGAACGCTCCCAGCGCGGATACGGCAGGAACGCTCCCGGAGCCTGCCGGAGCGGCTGCTTCGTCTTCCGCCCGCGCGTACATCGCTCCGCAAGCCCGCACGAGCTCGGCCCCGATCGAATCGTCCGGCGACTTGGACCATACCACGGTATCCAGACCCAGACACCGGCACGTTAGCGCAGCAAGCAGCCCAAGCGGTCCTGAGCCGAGCACTACCGCCGTCCTCGGCTGCCAGACGAGCCGCTGCTGAATGCGCTGCACCTCGTTCCACACCTTCTCGACAATACTCTGCGGCTCAGCCAAGATCCCATAGGCAAGACTTCCCGCGGGCACCTTGACCAAATATCTCGCATCCTCGACATAATAGTCCGACAAATACCCGTGCGCGCCGCGGATGCCGCGTTCCGTATACTGCCCCGTTTCGCAGAAGTCCTGCTGCCCGTTGCGGCAGTTGACGCATCCCGGGTCCGCGCACGGTCTGCGCACCAAGGCGCAGACCGCGTCTCCCGGCGCAAATCCCGTGGCCGGGTCCGCCTCTTCCACGACGCCGAGCGATTCGTGCCCGATCGTCAGCGACGTTTCGCCCGCCGGCGGCACGCCGTACTTTTCGCTCATGATCTCGCGGTCCGTCCCGTCAAGGCCGATGCAGAGCACGCGGACGAGCACGTCCGTCTTCGTCTGCCGCACGGGACGCTCGACCTCAACCAGCTCCAGCTTCGGCAGCCCCGCTCCGCCCGCAGGCGTCAGGCCGGTTAGGCGCACCGCCTTCATCGCTTCTCTCCTGTCGCATGGAGCAGCTTCGCGTCGCTCTGATCCTCGCGGCCGCGTTCCCGGTGCCGGAACAGCTTCAGCTTCGCCAAGTATTCCTGCACCACCTTGACGAACGTCGCATGGGACCAGGTCAGCGGCGAAACGGACATCGGATCGCCGCTGAACGGATGCACCTGCTCGGCCAAAATCCCCGTAGGCAGCGCATGGTTCATCGTCCATCGAAGCAAATCCGCCGCCTCCTTCAGCTCCGCTTCGCCCTTCGCCGCGGCAATCACGTATTCCGCATACCAGAGCGTGCAAATAAACCACGGATTGCCCGGCACCTTGACGACATCCTTCGTCACCTGATGATAATAATCGTTGGAATACCGGGCAAGCCCTCCCACGTCTGTCTGCACCCAAAGCTGCTGACGGATCGCTGTCATCGTAGAAACGACCCGCGGATCGTCCGGCGTAAACATCCCGAAGTCGAATATTGCGTACATGCTCGCATCCAGCGTCAAATCCGGCTCGTACGCCTGCTTCTCGTCATTCCAATAGAGCGAACGAATAAACCGCTGCTCCTGCTCGGAATAAAGCGAATGCTCAACCGCCTGCTTTACGCTGCCTGCCTTATCCCGGTAATGCAGCGCCCTCAGCTTATCCCCGAAATGCTCGGCGAAGCCCGCAGCGGCGAGCAGCCCCGCATAGACGCTCGCGACCGTGAACAAGTGCACGCCGTAGCGTTCCTCCCACAAGTCGTACGAGGGCAGCGGCAATCCGGAAGCATCGGTATACCGCGCCATAAAATCGGCCGCAGGCAGGACGAGGTTGTCGTAGTCGTCACGCGCTTCGTCCAGCGTCCGGGCCTGCCGGTGATGGTGCCACAACGCGAACAGCACAAGCGCCGTCTCGTCCTCCTGGATGGCAAGCTGCTTCTCGCCGCGGGCATTGACCCACGGGTGCCAGCTCGAACCGACGGAGCCGTCCGGGTTGTACTTGTGGAGCAAGTAACCGTCCTCCGACAATCCCCGCTTGCAAAACTGGAAAAATCGTTTCGTCAGCGCATGATAGCCGCTTCGGTCGAGCGCATGCGCAATCAGCGCGCCGTCCCGCGGCCACATATAGGAGTACGTATCGCGCGCAAACTTCAAAATGTCCGAATCGTTGGCGGCCAGAATGGCCCCCCGGTTGTCCGTATTCGTGCGGACCACGAGCAGACTCCGCTTGTAGAAGGAAGCCATGTCCGGCTCAAGCAGCTTCAAATCGTGCCGGTCTTGTCCGAGCCACTGTCCCCAGTAATTGTACGTGCGCTGCAGCAGCGCATGCGGCGTGGCCGACCGGACCGTGCGCTCCAGCTTGCGGATTTCCTGGTCACCCCGGGCGAAGCAAATCCAGAACCAAGCCTCCTTCGCCCCCTTGGCCGGCACGCGCAAGGCCAGCTCGACCGTTCCGTCAACCGATCCTTGCGCAATTGGATTGCCGCCGAGCCGTCCGTCTTCCGCATCCCGCCATGTTCCTTCGAGCCGGTTCATTTCCTTTTGCCCGGTTGCGTACGAAGTAACCCCCGCCTCCTTCTGATCCTGCCCCCGGCACGACAACGAGAAGTACCGGTGCCCCTTGTAAAAGACAAGTGATCTCAGTTCCGGGTCGTAGTATACCGTGTCTCCCACGCCGTTGCCATACATATGCAGATCCAGATGGAAATACAGCTTCACCTCGCGTTCCATGTCCCAGTCGTTTTCCACGACCACCTTGCGGATGAATACATTCTCCTGCACGTCCACGCCGTCGCGAAGCTGCAGCTTGAGGCCGAGCCGCTCGTGCGTGCAGGCGACGTTCGTAATCATGGTGTCGTTCAAATAGCCAGACTGCTTTTTCAGCTCCGGATGGTCGATCCAGAAAAAATCTTCCGCCGTCCACACGCCAAAATGCGATAAATGATCGAGCGCTTGATTCTCCTGACCCACATAAGGGAAATAAACATCCCGAACATTGTAATGGACGTCAAAATTAATAAGCACATTGCCGTTGCCTATAGGCAAATCACGGGCCATAAGGTCTTCATCCCCTTCCTGCTCATCCTAATTTTCCCCATGAGTGGAAGTAATTTATGCATTCGACATAAAAACCCTTCGCATCCTTGGTATATTATGGTATACTCAAGTAAGCATGAAAAGGCCGACCTGTAGAGGCCAGCCTTTGGTATGAAAATGGTTATGGGCAAGTGCCGCTTATTTGCGTTTTCTTCCGTGTTTCACTAAGGTCATGCGACGGGTGTGGCGCAGCCAGGAGTAATAAGCTTTCAGATCACGAAGTTGAATATCCTGAGACACGCGGCCCAAGAACGTAACGACAATCATTTTATGAAGAGGATTGCCTGCGATATCGGTTTCATCCTTCAATTCGATAAACTCGGCGACCATCACAAGGTCATCGTCAATCAGATAAACGTCTTTTTCACTTGCATAATAAGGTTGGACTTTACAGTTTTTCAGTCTTTCCCACAAAAAGGAGCAAATATGCCCAATTCCGCCCTGCTCGTTCTCCACCCGCTCCGACCATCGGCTGAGCGCATGGCTGGTAATGACAATATCTGCTACTTTATAACCATTAAATTCAATAAAGTAAGGTTCGTAGGTGCTCCAACGATTCATAACTTTGTCTCTCATTACTATCCCACCCCCTTTTGTAACGCTAAAAAAGTGTACTACTTCTAATGTAGTATTCGTATTACATAGAGTCAAGAGGCAGACACACCACATAAACGCTTTTTTAGAAATTGCTATTTCCTTTCATACGTTTGTCCATTACAATAGTTTCAGAGAGGAGTGACCAGGTTTGGGACAACCTATTCCCGATTTCGGAAAATTTCTTGAGGGGCTTCGAGGCTCGATGTCTTTGCGAGAAGCGGCTCGCAAAAGCGGTCTTTCCCATGCCTACATCCGAGATCTTGAGCTTGAGCGAAACCGTTCCACCAATGACAAAATAACCCCGTCGCCGGATACGCTTCAGAAGCTGTCGGCTGCATACGGCTACCCCTATACCGATTTGATGATTAAGGCAGGACATCTGATGAACAGTCATATTTCTTCGTCTTTCGCCCCCAAGCGAAACGAGGATATAGACCTGTCGAGCGTCCACTTCATCGAGATCGGCATGAATGAAATTACTTATTATCTGAAAGGAGCGACAATGACGAGGAGCATTGAGTCGCTGCTTGATTTCAGCAGCTTTTTGGACCGATTGGAAGAGAACGATTTCAAGAAGATGGACACCGATCTTTACGTCAATTTCAATCACATCCGCAAATATGACGAACGGCGCGGCCGGCTTTATTTTGATGAAGACGGCGAAGACCCGCACGTCACCATCTCAGCAATCCGCCAACGGAAATACCACGAACATCTTCTGCGCAAAGTGGCGATCAACACCAAAAAAAGCCTGGAATTTTCCTTCAGCAAGAGCAGCAAACCGGCAGCTTTCTCCTCAGTGGAGAAGAACGTCTAGTTGCGTCCTGCACCATTGTATCTATCACTGCCCGCGAGCGCGAACGACTGCCGCGGGCTATTGTTGCATCTGATTATGCCAGTAGGAGCGGAGTGAATCGCTGTTAGTATTATTCTATGCTTCCGGCTCCTGTTTAGAATGCATTTGCTGAGAGTGTTCATAGTTTTTTAGCCGCTCGCCTTGAAGGCTGTCCTTCTTTATTGCTGCCATACTTCAAATTAATCCACGTTACGAAGTTTGTCACCCCCTCAAATGTGTAACCTCCCTCTCAATAAATTCGCACCTGGGTACGAAACAGCAGCCCTAGCGCTTTCTGGTCGGGGTCCTTCAGACTCATCCATTCCAACCAATCGAGAATCGGCACCTCAAGCCGGTCCAGCAGCTTTTCGACGCTCGTGATGTGTGGAAAGTAGTCCTCATGTTCAATCCGTGAAATCATACGCGGGTACAAATGCCCTCGGAAAGCTCTTTTTGCAGCATTGGGACGGCTTCTCGCTTGAAGCGAATGAACTGCCCGAAATGATCCACGTTCATAGCAAGCTTCCCTCCTTATCCGCTCCAACCATCCAAAGATTGCTGCAGTACGATTTGGTGATCCAGTCAAGCTTGGCATACGTCTCTTGGGAGATATGATGGCTTCGCGCGCCGGTCATGGATCGGATCTTCAGCCCGCAGTCCAAGAGCATCCGATGCAGTTCGACCGGCATCAGCATATTGTAATTGGTCGGCTCGCCCCGCAGACGCTTCAACGCTTCTTCATGAGGCAAATTGCCGGGACCCAGACAAGCGATGACTATTCCGCCTCCCGGCTTGATCACCCGGGCCATTTCACGGATCATCCCGTACGGATTCCGCACCCACTCCACCACCGTGCAGCAGAAAACATAGTCGAAAGTCCCGTCTTCCTCTGGAATCGGGTCGCAATCCGATAAATACGCCTCGACCCGCCTTGCCTCGGCGCTCTCGACCATGGCTGGAGAAATGTCGATGCCTTTCGCGAGAAAGCCCATCCCGTTCAAGCGCTTCGTACCGATCCCTGGCCCGCAGCCGACGTCAAGCACGCGCCGCCCTCCATCCCGGACCGCGAATTTCGCAAAATACTTCAGCAGCAAGCTTCGGCTGCCGTTGTCCCACAAGTCCTCATTCGAAAAGTAGGCGCTGAATTCGTCCCACCATGCTCCGCTATATACGTCAACCGTCATTAGCGTATCCTCTCTTTGTCTCCAGATCATCGCTCCATCCCGCTTCGGACCGAGCCGTTCCTATGCCAAAACATGTCACAAATTCGCTTGAAGTTCAGCACGGACTCTTGTAGACTGTAGCTTTAGAGCAAAAAAAGCCTGCTTTGGTTGCGTGCTGTCGTCTACCTCTTACACTACCAAAGTCAAGGCTTCTTTGCTATTATGGCTCTTGTTGAAAAGCAGGTAAAAATTTATCTTTTTAAAAAATGATATTTTTCATCATTTTTCGACACGGTTCGCTTGTACCAAAATTCAAAGTGTAATACACTTAAATCAATACTTATTATGTAGAGAAATCTATATATTTTTTTCATCATTGTTCAAATAATATATAGTACTTTGCTTTGAAACCATGACTATTTTACCATATACTAAAATCTATTATTTCCAACTCTAAATAATAAAGGGTGCTTTCGATGAACCTTGCAATAAAAATATTTTTATCATCCATTGAACTTACTACATTGATAGTACTCTCATTAAGCATATTCCGCTTCCAATTTTATTATTATTTACACAAGATCTACGGAACAGCCTTGCTCATGTCGATTGTTTCATTTTACTTCCGAGACGTAATTCAAATGGGCAATTTATCCATATTATCAACCATTTCAGTAGAAGTTATTTTAATTATGATAATTTATAGGATTCCATTTTTCTATTCATTATTATTAAGTCTAATAGGATATATTTCCGGGATTATTCTAGAACTATCTATTATACTAACAGGTACCTATTTAAAGTTCTTTAATGAAATTGAAATACAGCAATCCGCACTTTCCTTAGGAATGGTACAACTATCAACCTCCATTGTTATTATCTTTATTACATATTTAATACAAAGAAGAAAGATAGGGTTTGTATTTAAAACTAAGTATTTAACTTCACGAAATGCATTAAAAGGCTATAATTTTATAGTCTCAGCTCTCTTAATTATTAGCATTGTGTTAGTACAAATAGAATTGAATTCTTTTTATAGTTATTCTCTTACTTACTATCTTTCCATAATCATTGCCATCTCACTTTTAATCGGTATTTATGTCGCTTATCGTCATAACAAGAAAATTATAAGAGAAACTTACGAGAGGCCAGTGAAGGATGAATTTGATCGATCGCACCGCAACGAGAATCGCTAGAACGATACGTGAAAACTATCCGGAAGCAGCTTCTGAAAAAGTCTTATTTTACTCAGCAAGTTTATTACTAAGTACTATGTTTGCTATTATCGTTACTCTTTCTTTATGTATGATCACTAATCATCTTACACAAGCTGTAGTATCCACCATAATCTTTTTGCTCATCAGGTACTTAAGTGGTGGATATCATTTTAATTCATCAATGATTTGCAGTTTGTGGACAATTTTTATACTTACCGGATCAGCTCACGTTAGATTTGATTATTTATACGCAGGAGCTTGCTTCGATGTCATTAGTATTATCATATTTAGCTTAAAGGCACCTAAGGGATTGAACAACGTAAGTCGAATTGCTCCTAAATACTATCCTATTTTGAAATATGTTTGTGTTTTATTCATAAGCTTAAACTTCTTTATCCAATCCTCTATGCTTTCTACGATTTTTCTGATTCAGGCACTAACTCTTACTGAAGCGGCATACTTTATTCTTTCTGCTATTGAAAGGGGGTGGAGGTATGAAACATAAACTAGCAAAAATCGCAAATTCTATATTACTCGTTTTTGCTTCCGTCTTCGTTTTTACTAATTCAATTTTTGCACATCGCCCAGAAACACCTGAAGAACTTCTCAAGAAATAACGCCTTAGCTTTCTGGGCTGGTAGTCTACAGGTCTTCCAGCCTTATCCCTGACCGCGGAACCCGCATGCAAAAAATCCCTTCGACTCGCAACGGCAATAGAGGATGGGAAGTATCCATCATTGATGCCAGTGATGTGATTAAGATTGAGCGATTAGCGATTAGCGATCGCCAGATCATCATTCATCCCCCGAACTAACAATATTACTTCGACATCTCTTCAACCATTTTTAAGGCCCCCAATACGACGCCCCTCAAGGGCTTAGTTTATTTCTCGCCTTTCGAGCTGCCCCCTCTTCCGAAGAGTTTATTTGAGCAAATTATCAAAGAAACAGACGAGTACCAGCTTCTCCGTGACAAAGCAGGCGGTTGGCCTGCAGGCCAGCCAACTCGTTCGCCGAAAGCATTAAGACGCAAAAGCAGCTCATTTTCTGTTCTCCCAGACTGCGACAAGATTCAGTGGTACACCCTGAATCCCCGCGATATTATAACGAGGCTCCCTTAGAACCCTTGTAATGTCGCGGTTTTTTGGTCATGTTCACCTTGCCAATTGCAGTCAATCCACGTTATAATTATAACGCGGATTGGAGAGATCATATGCCGCTCATTTATTTGAAAAACAAGAATAATGGCATTACATACGTCTATGAGTCCGAAAATTACTGGGACAAAGCGAAGAAGCAATCTCGCAGTCGCCGCACCTGTATTGGAAAGCTAGATTCGCAAACCGGAGAATTGATTCCATCGAAGCGATTGACCGCATCGCATCGTCCGGCGAAGCCAGGTCCGGTTCCTGTGACGGAAACGAAACGCTTATACGCTGGTGCAACCTATTTGTTGGACGCCATAGGTGAGAAACTGGGCATAACAGTGGACTTGAAACAGTGCTTCCCTGAACAGTACAAGCTACTTTTGTCGATTGCCTATTTTCTGATTTTGGAGGACCATAATCCGCTGATTCGTTTTTCAAAGTGGGCGATTACGCATCAGCATCCTTATGGTAAGGACATCCCTTCTCAGCGTAGCAGCGACTTTTTTGCTTCT